>CAJUPJ010000009.1 GCA_910588655.1 uncultured Lachnospiraceae bacterium
GCATGTGTTAATAAAGATGCTTAAAAATTCTTTCCTATATAATATAGGTATTTTTCAGAATTTTCAGGGTTGTTTTACTGTTCAGTTATCAATGTACTGTTACAGGCTTGTCTTCCTGTTTATGCTGCCGCTTTCCAGCACCAGCATTTATTACTATACTACTTTTGCAACACCTTGTCAATACCTTTTTTTACTTTTTTTAACATTTTTCTCAATCTTTCTTTAAGTAAAGAGATATCTAATAGTGTAGCAACGGAGAAAGAGGGATTTGAACCCTCGCGCCGCGCAAACGGCCTACACCCTTAGCAGGGGCGCCTCTTCAGCCTCTTGAGTATTTCTCCAGTATTTGGCATTATTACCGCCGAACAAAAACTATTCTAACAACATTTTTATTACTTGTCAACCATTTTTTTGAAATTTTTTAATTTTTTTCTTAAATTCTGTTTTATTCTTATAATTTGTTTTAACTGCTATATATTATATTATCTTCTATGGCAATTATTTTATACATTATCATACAAATTATTCTTTTTGTTATCTACAACTACTATTACAGGGAAATTTTCAACCTCAAGTTTTCTTATAGCTTCTGTACCAAGGTCATCATATGCTATTACTTCTGATTTTTTTATACATTTTGATAATAAAGCTCCTGCTCCTCCTATTGCAGCAAAATATACAGCATTATTTTTGTTCATTGAATTAATAACTTCTTCTGAACGCCTTCCTTTGCCTATCATTCCTTTTAATCCTTTTTCTAATAAAAGTGGTGTATATTTATCCATCCTGCTGCTTGTTGTTGGACCTGCTGACCCTATTACCTGTCCGTCCCTGGCAGGTGACGGGCCAAGGTAATATATTATATTATTCTCTAAATCAAATGGTATATCTTTACCTTCTAATAA
The DNA here is from genome assembly GCA_910588655.1 of uncultured Lachnospiraceae bacterium. Taxonomy (GTDB): domain Bacteria; phylum Bacillota; class Clostridia; order Lachnospirales; family Lachnospiraceae; genus Butyribacter. The sequence goes on from CAJUPJ010000009.1 coordinate 906, forward strand.
TGCTTCATACATTCTTTTATGTGCTGCATCCCTTGCAGAATATATAGTACCACTTATATACACAAAATCTCCTGCCAGAAGCCCGTCTGCCACATCACCAGATATAGGGGCTGTTATATATTTTTCCATTATAAGACCTCCAAAACAATTATATAACCCTTGTTTTATGCCTGTTTACATGACAACACATATTTACTGCTACTGGAAGCCCTGCTATATGTGTTGGGTAAACTTCAATATTAATCCCTAATGCTGTTGTACTTCCTCCAAGACCTCCTGGTCCTGTTCCCAGGCTGTTGATTTCATCTAATAATTCATCTTCCAGCCTGCTTATATGTTCCAGGCTGTTATGTGAATTAATATTCCTTACAAGTGCCTTTTTAGCAAGAAATGTACACTTTTCAAATGTACCTCCTATGCCAACACCTATTACAAGAGGAGGACACGCATTAGGTCCTGCAAGCTTTACTGTTTCAATTACTGCTTCTTTCACACCTTCTATGCCATCAGAAGGCTTTAACATATAGACACGGCTCATATTCTCACTTCCAAAACCTTTAGGGGCAACAGTAATCTCAAGCTGGCTGCCAGGTACAATTTCATAATGTATTATTCCAGGAGTATTATCATCCGTATTTTTCCGTATTAAAGGGTCGCCTACTACAGATTTTCTTAAATATCCTTCTTTATATCCCTGCCGTATTCCTTCATTAACAGCATCCTCTATGTTACAGCCCTCTATATGCACATCCTGGCCTATTTTCAAAAATACAACTGCCATGCCTGTATCCTGGCATATTGGTATATTTTCATTTTCAGCAATATGCATATTTTCTTTTAACTGTTCTAATATCTTCCTGCCAGTCCCGCTTGTTTCAGACAGGGCAGATGAAATAATACTGTCCTTAACATCAGGGGAAAGTATATAATTAGCTTCTATACACATTTCTTTAATATTTCTTATAATTATATCTGTCGTAATATTTCTCATACTTATACCCTGTCTTTCTTTATTCTACATACATCTTCAATAATTTCATTCTGTTTCCCCTGATATTTCTTCCCCTTCTTCTGGAATTGTATCACGTACTCTTGTCATACTTGCAACTACAATATCTTTCTTTTCGGAGTCCATATCTATAAGTTTAACACCAGATGTTATACGTCCTAATATTGAAACTTCCCTGACCATAAGCTGTATTATTATTCCTTCAGTGTTAATAATCATTACTTCGTTATCTTCATTTATTGCTTTAGCAGCTACAACATTGCCAGTTTTACCAGTAATTTTATAACATTTAATACCTTTGCCACCACGTCTTTGTAAAGGAAATTCATTAATTTCTGTACGTTTACCCATTCCGAATTCAGATACAAAAAGCATATAGTCACCCTGGGAACTTAACTGCATTGCAACAATTTCATCATCATATGATAAATTCATCCCTATTACACCCATAGATGCCCTGCCTGTAGAACGTACATCTTTTTCATTAAACCTTATGCACTGCCCATGCTTTGTTACCATAATTATATCATGTGAGTCATTAGTTACCTTAACTTCTATAAGTTCATCATCATCACGCAGGTTTATTGCCTGGAGTCCGGATTTTCTTATATTTTTATATTCACTGGCAAGTGTTTTCTTAACTAACCCTTTCTTAGTCGCCATAAATAAATACGTTTCATCATCCAGTTCACTCATTGTTATCATGGCAGTAATTCTTTCTCCTGGCATAAGCTGTATAAGGTTAATTATAGCTGTACCACGTGCTGACCTTCCACTTTCTGGTATTTCATAAGCCTTTATCTTATAAGAACGCCCTTTATTAGTAAAGAACATAATACCATGATGTGTAGTTGTCATAACCATGCGCTCTATATAATCATCATCAATAGTCTGCATGCCCTTTATGCCTTTACCCCCGCGGTGCTGGCTTTTAAAATTATCAACAGACATACGTTTTATATAACCAAGCTTCGTCATTGTGATTATTGTATTCTGCCTGGTTACAAGGTCTTCAATAGATATATCATATTCATCATATCCAATGGATGTCCTTCTGTCATCACCATATTTATTACGTATCTCAATAATTTCTTCCTTAATAACATCAAGAAGCACATTACGGTCTGAAAGTATTTTTTTATACTCTGCTATTTTCTTCTGTAGTTCTGCATATTCACTTTCAATTTTCTCCCTTTCCAGCCCTGTAAGTGCACGCAGCCTCATATCAACTATTGCCTGTGCCTGTGCATCACTAAGTGAAAACCTTCCGGCAAGCTTTTCCTTAGCTTCCGCTGTACTTTTTGATGAGCGTATAATTGATATAACTTCGTCAATGTTATCAAGGGCAATTAACAAGCCCTCTAAAATATGTGCCCTTTCTTCTGCTTTGTTAAGTTCGTATTTTGTACGGCGCGTTACTACTTCTTCCTGGTGCTTAAGATAATATTTAAGCATCTGGAGTATATTCATAACAACAGGTTCATTATTAACAAGGGCAAGCATTATTACTCCAAATGTATCTTGTAATTGCGTATGTTTATAAAGCTGGTTAAGGACAATATTGGGGTTTACATCCCTTCTTAACTCAATACATATCCTCATTCCTTCCCTGTTTGTTTCATCACGCAGGTCTGTTATTCCATCAACTTTCTTGTCACGGTGCAGTTCTGAAATTTTTTCAATAAGCTTTGCCTTATTTACCATATACGGAAGTTCAGTAACTACTATCCTGTTCTTGCCGTTGTCCATTGGTTCAATATTTGTGACTGCACGCACCCGTATTTTACCACGTCCTGTCCTGTATGCCTGCTCTATCCCCTTTGTACCAAGGATTTCTGCACCAGTAGGGAAATCAGGTCCTTTTATAATGCCAAGTATCTCCTCCATAACAGTTTCTTTATCTGCCTGTACATTTTCAATAATTTTTAATACGCCATCTATAACTTCCTTTAAATTATGTGGAGGTATATTAGTAGCCATTCCTACTGCAATTCCTGATGTACCATTTACAAGAAGATTTGGAAACCTTGAAGGCAGCACTACTGGCTCTTTTTCTGTTTCATCAAAGTTAGGTATAAAATCTACTGTATCTTTATTGATATCAGAAAGCATTTCCATTGAAATCTTACTAAGCCTTGCCTCCGTATAACGCATTGCCGCAGCCCCGTCACCATCTACAGAGCCAAAATTACCATGGCCGTCTACTAATGGATACCTTGTTGACCAGTCTTGTGCAAGGTTTACCAGTGCACCATAAATAGAGCTGTCGCCATGAGGGTGGTATTTACCCATTGTATCACCAACAATACGTGCACATTTACGGTGCGGTTTATCAGGGCCATTATTAAGTTCAATCATAGCATACATAATACGCCTCTGTACAGGTTTAAGGCCATCCCTTACATCAGGAAGTGCCCTTGAAGCAATAACAGACATAGCATAATCTATGTATGACTCCTCCATAGTGTCCTTTAAATCAACATCATTTATTTTGTCAAATATCTTTTCATCCATTATTAATCCCTCCATGCCGTCTTAAGCGGCATTAATAGAGACAAAAAACGCTCCATTCTGCATCTGCTATATATCCAGGTTTTTAACAAATTTTGCATTAGCCTCAATAAATTCACGCCTTGGCTCAACTTTATCACCCATAAGTGTATTAAATACTACATTTACCTCTGCTTCTTCTTCCCTGTCTACATTTACACGCAAAAGTATCCTTTTTTCCGGGTCCATTGTAGTTTCCCATAACTGGTCAGCATCCATTTCACCCAGCCCCTTGTAACGCTGGATTTTATTATTGTCACGTCCAATCTCCGCAAGTATCTGTTTTAATTCTGTATCATCATAGGCATAACGTACTGTCTTATTCTTTTCAATCTTATACAAAGGCGGCTTTGCAAGGTAAACATGACCCCTGCGTATAAGTTCAGGCATAAACCTGTAAAGGAATGTAAGCATAAGCGTTGCAATATGCGCCCCGTCTACATCGGCATCTGTCATAATTACGATTTTATTATAACGCAGTTTATCAATATTAAAATCTTCACCAATGCCTGTGCCAAAGGCTGTAATCATAGCCTTGATTTCATTATTAACAAGGATTTTGTCAAGCCTTGATTTCTCTACATTAAGTATCTTGCCACGCAGAGGCAGTATTGCCTGTGTTGCCCTGTTCCTTGCAGTTTTGGCACTTCCGCCAGCTGAATCACCCTCAACTATATATATCTCACAGTTTTTAGGATTTTTATCACTACAATCTGCAAGCTTCCCTGGAAGTGCAGTGCTGTCAAGTGCAGTTTTACGGCGTGTCAAATCCCTTGCCTTACGTGCAGCATCCCTTGCACGCTGTGCAAGGACTGCTTTGTCACATATAATTTTAGCTATGGCAGGATTTTGTTCAAGAAAATATGTCAGCTGTTCTGTTACTACAGAATCTACCGCCCCTCTCGCTTCACTGTTGCCAAGCTTTTGTTTTGTCTGTCCTTCAAACTGTGGTTCACTTATCTTTATGCTTATAATTGCCGCCAGTCCTTCCCTTATGTCTTCACCTGAAAGATTTGGCTCATTTTCTTTTATAAGCTTGTTTTTCCTTGCATAATCATTAAAAGTCTTAGTAAGTGCATTTTTAAAACCAGCCAGGTGTGTGCCACCCTCTGGTGTTATAATATTATTTACAAAGCTGTATGTGCTGTCCTGGTAAGAGTCATTATGCTGCATTGCAACCTCAACATAAATATCCTTTCTCTGCCCTTCACAGTAAATAATATCCTCATAAAGCGGGTTCTGGCTTTTATTAAGGTATTCAACATATTCCTTTATTCCGCCCTCATAATGGAATGTACGGATTTTAGATTCTTGCTGTCTTTTATCGGCAAGTGTTATCTTAAGCCCTTTTGTAAGGAATGCTATTTCCCTTAAACGTTCCCTTAATACCTCAAAATCAAATACAGTTTCTTCAAATATTTCCTTATCAGGAAGAAATACAACTTCTGTTCCTGTTTTATTAGTTTCACCTGTTTCTGACAGCGGGAACATTACATTTCCACGCTCATATCTCTGGTGGTACTTTTTCCCGTCAATATGGACTGTTACTTCAAGCCATTCAGAAAGCGCATTTACAACAGAAGCGCCTACGCCATGAAGCCCTCCTGAAACTTTATAACCACCGCCGCCAAACTTACCGCCTGCATGAAGTATTGTAAATACAACTTCTACAGCGGACTTGCCAGCTTTATGGTTTATACCAACAGGAATACCACGTCCATTATCAATTACACGTATAGAATTATCTTTGTTTATAGTAACTTCTATTTCTGTACAATAGCCTGCTAAAGCCTCATCTACAGAATTATCTACAATTTCGTATACAAGATGATGAAGTCCACGGGCTGATGTGCTGCCAATATACATGCCTGGCCTTTTACGTACTGCCTCAAGCCCTTTAAGTATCTGTATCTGGTCAGCTTCATATTTGCCATTTACTTCTGTTCCCATAATTACCTCACTTTTCCCGTGCGCCTGTACAGAATACAAGCCTGGGCGCACGTATACAGGCCTGTGTTATTTTTCAGGAATAACTGTACCATCCGATATATGGAAAACTTTATCAAGTGAAAGCCTCCCGTCTATAAATTCTTCCAGACCTGTACATGTTATTATTGTCTGTATATTATTAATGTTGTCTAATAAATAGTTTTGCCTGTTTCTGTCCAGTTCAGACAAAACATCATCTAATAAAAGAACTGGTGTATCATTTGTTACTTCTTTTACAAGTTCTATTTCTGCAAGTTTCAAAGATAAAGCACAAGTCCTCTGCTGGCCTTGTGAACCATACCTCCTTATATCTATACCATTATTTATAAAGCACAAATCATCCTTATGCGGCCCTGTACTTGTTGATAAAAAATGCAAATCTTTCTCCCTGTTTTTTTTTAAAGCAGAAAGGAAACTGTCTGCTTCTATATCTGGTTCATATAAAAGTTCTATATGTTCCCTGTTTCCGGTGAGTTTCTCATTTATTTTTTTAGTTATTACAGATAAATTTTTTATAAATTTACCACGGGAGATAATAACCTTTGAACCGAACCCCGCCAGCTGGCTGTCCCACACATCAAGTGTATTATACAGGGATGGATTAAAACTAATTTGTTTTAAAAGCTTATTCCTTTGCATAAGTGCTTTATTATACTCTCCCAGCTCATACAGATAAACTTTATCAAGCTGTGACAATTCAAGGTTTATAAAACGCCTTCTTTCAGATGGTCCGTTTTTTACAATTTTTAAATCTTCGGGTGAGAAAAATATTATATTTACAAGCCCCAGAAGTTCACTTGAACGTTTTATAGGTATTCCATCTATTGCAATTCCCTTTGCCTTGTCCCTACGCAGGTGTATATCTATTTTATGCTGTATATGTTTTTTTTCAATAAACATACGTATATGTGCTTCATCATTCCCAATCTTTATAAGCTCTTTATCCTTGCATCCTTTATGTGATTTTGTAGTCCCACACACAAAGACAGCTTCAAGTATATTCGTTTTCCCTTGGGCATTGTCGCCATAAAGTATATTTGTATGGCTGTGAAATTCAAGTTTTGCACTATTATAATTTCTGAAACTGCCAACTTCAACAGAGTTAATTTCCATAAATTTTAATCCTTATGCTTTACTAACTGTTACTTTACTGCCATTGTACTCAAAAATATCACCAGTATAAAGCTTCCTGCCTCTTCTCGTGTCAGTTTCACCATTGACTTTTACTTCCCCGTCCTGTACAACAATCTTAGCTTCAATACCTGATGAAACAAGACCAGCCAGTTTCAGTGCCTGCCCAAGTTTAATAAAATCATCTTTTATTGTTATATTTTCCATAAATCCTGCCTCCATTTTACAGAGATACATATAATGTTGAAACCAAAGGTATTTTGACCCTGGTATTATATATTAAAATTAACAGGAAGAATAAGATATATATATGTTTCTTCTTTATCCCTTATAAAACATGGGGCTTTAGGGTTTATCATATACATAGTTATTTCCTCTTCATCAATGACCCTTAGTGCATCCATAAGAAATCTTGGATTAAAGCCAATAAGTATATCTTTGCCTTCTTTTGATGCATCAATCTCTTCATCCATAGAACCTATAGATGAATTTATTGCAAAGCCCATGCTGTTGTCTTTTACATCAATTATTACAGGCTTTTTCTCAGACTCCTTTATAAGCAATGTAGTCCTGTCAATACAGTCAAGCATTTCCCTTTTATTAACTGTAACCTTAGTTTCATAATCACTTGACAGCATCTTATCAATTTTATAATATTCGCCTTCTATAAGCCTTGATAAGACAATTGTATTTTCAAATTCAAAAAGAACATGCTTATCTGTAAAGAAAATATTTACATTATCATCCCTGCCGCCTGAAAGTATTTTTATAATTTCATTAAGGGTTTTGCCCGGAATAATAACACTTATATTGCCATATGTTTCATTAAGTATAATTTTTCTTATAGAAATCCGGTGTCCATCTAATGAAACTACTTTTAATTCATTGCCATTTATTTCAAATAATTCTCCAGTCATAACTTTTGTATTTTCGTTGTCAGATATTGAAAATACAGTCTGTCTTATTATTTCTTTTAATGTAAACTGGGATATTACAATCTTATTTTCTTTATATATCTGTGGAAGGAATGGAAATTCTTCAGCAGATTTTGCTGAAATATTAAATTTGGCTTTGCCACAGCTTATATTAAGGGTATAATTACTGTCTGCATTAATATTTACTTCGTCAGAAGGGAGTTTACGTACAATTTCAGACAGTACTTTAGCTCTAGCAGCAACTGAGCCTTCTTCAATTATCCTGCCTTCTATAATAGTTTCAATGCCAATTTCAAGGTCATTGGCAATAAGTTTAATTCTGTCTTCTTTTACATCAATAACAATACAATCAAGTATTTCCATTGTAGATTTATTAGGAACTGCTTTTAATACTATATTTATACCTTCTAAAAGCTGTTGCCTGCTACAGATTATGTTCATTGTGTATAACTCCTTTCAGTTTTTTATAAAAAAAATAAAATAAAAAATATATAAAATTACAGCAGCAGCCGTAGTAGGGGCTGTTGAAAAGTTGAAAAGTGATTCCGGCCTTAGAAAACATTGAAAAATCCGGATTTGATAACAGTCTTTGTAACTTTCTGATAGCTGTTGAAAAGCCTGTATTTGTACACATTGTAAATATTTTCCAAAAAAGCCGGAATTTCCTGTTTCCTCAGAAAATGTTTATTTGTTAATTCCAAATCCACAGTATGTGGATTTATCCACACTATTGTGGATTTATTTTCTTATTAAGCACATCAAGTGTTTTCTTGAGTTCTTCATTATCCTGGCTGTTTTTAAGTTTCTTTTCTATTAATTCAATACTATGCAGTATGGTGGAGTGGTGTCTGTTGCCCAGCTTGCTTCCTATATCAGCAAGCGAATTCCCTGTAAGTTCCCTGCAAAGATACATACATATATGGCGTGGGAATACAATATTAGAATTACGTTTGGAAGACAAAAGGTCTTTAACAGTAATTCCAAAGTGGTCTGCTACAGTTTCAGAAATATATTCTACAGTTATTTCCCTGCGCATATTAGGGTTAATCATGTCTGCAAGTGCTTCTTTTGCAAGTTCCATAGTAATTTCTTTATCACAAAGGTTAGAAAAAGATATTACTTTATTAATTGCACCTTGTAACTCCCTTATATTAGAAACAATATTGCTTGCAATGTAATCTAATATATTATCATCAAGTATTATATTTTCCTCGGAAACTTTTTTGCGTAAAATTGCCATACGTGTTTCATATGTTGGTGGTTTTACATCTACAGTGAGACCCATCTCAAAACGTGAACGCAGCCTTTCTTCAAGCATTGTCATAGTTGATGGGTGCTTATCACTTGATATTATTATCTGTTTCTGTGATTCATACAGATGGTTAAATGTATGGAAAAATTCAAGCTGTGTTGATTCTTTTCCTATAATAAACTGTATATCATCTATTAAAAGAACATCAACATTCCTGTATTTATTACGGAATTCCTGGCGGGCTGTTGAATGTTCATTTTTACTGTCACGCACTGCATCTACTATTTCATTAGTAAAAGTTTCACTTGTAACATATATGACTTTTTTGCTTTTGTCATTTTCAAGTATATAGTTAGCTATTGCATGCATAAGGTGGGTTTTGCCAAGTCCCGGTCCTCCATATATAAATAGCGGGTTATAAGTATCCCCTGGTTCTTCAGCTACTTTAAGTGATGCTGCATGTGCATAATCATTATTATCACCTACGATAAATGTATCAAAGGTATAATTAGGATTTATAGAAGGGTTTAAACGTACTTTTTTTAAATCCTTTTCCTGTAGCTGGTCTTTATTTTTTAAATCCAGCGCAGTTAGCGAAAGATAAGAAAGTTCATAATGTATACCAGTTATTTCTTCTATTGCAACGGACAAGAACCTGTTATATTTTTTCTCAATAAAGGATTTGCTGTTGCCAATATTTATATCATCTATTAAAATAGTAATTTTGTTGTCCTCTACCGAATATATGCTTAATATTTTAATGAAAGTACGGTATGAAACATCTGTAATATCAAAACTGACTTTCATATGCTCCAGTATTTCATCCCACCTTTGATACAGTTCATTTTCCAAAGTTTTATACCTCGTTTCCCAGTCTGAATATCTTTAAAGTAAATTGGTTTTCTGCGATAGGCGAAAGTATCACATCATATATTCCATTCTATATCAAATAAAGAGAAAATACAAGCTAAATGGAAGAATAAAGCTTGTTAATATGTGAATTTAGTTTAGTGTTTGTTTTGTTGATAAGTATGTTTACCAGAGATTTAACAACTTTCCTGCAGTTATTAACACTAAATCCACAAAAATTGTGGATAACTATAACAGATGTTGAAAAGTGAAAAAAATGCCGGATTTTTAACTGAAAAGTGGATACTGTGGATAACTTTGTGGATAACTGTGGAAAGTTATCAGTCAGCAAGCAGACTTATCCACAAATTGTGCACAATTTGTTCATAACTTACGTTAAAGAACTATCTTATCTACAAAAGTAGATGGCTATATTTATTAAATCCGGCTTATTTCTGCATATTGTGGATTTCATTGTTCTTAACATGTAGAATAACTATATTTTGAAATAGTTTCTTCCTATTATAATGGAACTGTAATAATTAACAAACCGGTAATTCCAGGTATTAACAAAAATAACATGTGGATAATATTGTGGATAAGCTGGAATTAATAAACCAGTATTTAAAACATATCTGGTCTTTATAGCATAGATTATGAAAAAAATTAAGAAACAGATGTAATTTTTAGGCATATTTTACTTGACGAAATGGGATTTTACTAATATAATATGAGATACACGTGATTTTGCGTATTTAATAAAAAGGAGGTGTTTTAAGGATGAAGATGACATTCCAGCCTAAGAAAAAGTCCAGAAAGAGAGTTCATGGATTTAGAAAAAGAATGAGTACAGCTAATGGCAGAAAAGTTTTATCTAACAGGAGAGCAAAAGGAAGACATAAGTTATCCGCATAGGTCGCAGTTATGTGGCCTTTTCTTCTATAGTAAAAGTCCCGCATTAGCGGCTGAGGAATTATTGTGTTTATATCAATTAGAAAGAATTATGAATTTTTGAATGTATATCACCATGGTAAATCCTATGCTAATAAATACCTGGTTATGTATATATTAGATAACCAGTTGCCTGTTAATAGATTTGGTATTACTGTTAGTAAAAAAGTTGGGAATAGTGTTATTAGGCATAGGGTGACCAGGCTGATAAGAGAAAGTATCAGATTGAATGAGAAACAGTTCGCCATAGGTTATGACATTGTTATAGTAGCCAGGAATACAGCCAGAGGTAAAGTGTATAAAGATATTGAAAGTGCAGTCCTGCATCTTGGCAGGATTCATAAGATTGTAAAGAAGTAAGGTAGTTTATGAAAAGAATAATGGTATTTATTATAAATTTATATCAGAAATTTTTATCTCCCTTAAAAGGAAGACCTGCGTGTATTTATACACCTACTTGTTCACAGTATGCCATAGAGGCACTTGAAAAGTATGGTTTTTTCAAGGGGAGTTTTTTAGCTGTAAGGCGTATTTTAAGATGTCACCCTTTTGCAAAGGGCGGTTATGACCCAGTACCATAACTGTTGCTTTTAGATGGCGCAGGAGGACTTTATAACTATGAATGTGATTTTGACAACATACCAGGGTGCGATATTAGGGCCTATTGCAAAAGTGCTTGGATATATTTTACAGGCGTTATATTCCCTGTTATCTAATTTTGGAATTGAGAATACAGGTATATGTATTATACTTTTTACTTTTATAGTAAATGCATTAATGCTTCCAATGCAGATTAAACAGCAGAAGTTTTCAAAAATGTCTGCAATTATGAATCCTGAATTACAGGAAATACAGAAGAAATATAAGAATAAAAAAGACCAGGCATCACAACAGAAGATGTCGTTAGAAACACAGGCTGTTTACCAGAAATATGGTGTAAGCCCTGCAAGCGGATGTCTTCCGATGCTGATAACATTTCCTATTTTGTTTGCCCTGTACAGGGTTATTTATAATATACCTGCATATGTTCCACAGATATATGATATTTACAGCGGGCTTGCAGAACAGATACAGGCAGCAGGTATTACAGTTGAACAGCTTTCTGATATGGTTACAGCAAAAACTTATGTTATAACTGATGCAGTCAGGGCAGCAGCAGAAAACAGTGATTTAAGTTATTTTGTAGATGTACTTGGGCAGTTTAATGAATCAGCATGGAAAGAGCTTATAAAAAGTTATCCTGATTTGGAAAGCGTTATTACAAGTGTATCAGATACGTCAAAACACATTAATTCATTTTTAGGATTAAATATTGCTGATAATCCAGGTATTAAAAGTGTAAGTATAATAATACCTGTACTTTCCATTATAACACAGATTTTAAGTATGAAAATAAGCATGGCTGGCACTTCACAGTCTATGGACCAGAATAACCCTACAGCAGCATCAATGAAAATGATGAATAATGTAATGCCTTTTGTATCGGGGCTTATGTGCTTTATGTTTCCTATAGGTGTAGGCATCTATTGGATTGCAGGTAATATATTCAGGATTTTCCAGTCACTAGGAATAAATCTGTATTTTAAGAATATGGATATGGATGCAGAACTTGAAAAGAATGTTGAAAAAACAAAAAGGCGCTATGAAAAAATGGGTGTTGACCCTAATACTGCAATGCAGGAAATTGCAAGAAAAAGGACAAGTACAATTAGTACAAGCACAACAGATAATAAAAATACAAAAAGTGGTATCAGTAAGAATGTTAATAGCGTAAAAAATAGTAAAAGTAATTATAAGACAGGCGGAAATAAAAAGTATAAAGAAGGAAGTATTGCTTCGTATGCCAATATGATGGCAAGAGACTCAAATGATAAAAAATAGTTGGAAAAGATAAGATTTTTGTTTATTGGACAGAATGGAGGAGATTATGTCTGAGTGGAAGGAATTTACAGCAAAAACTGTTGATGAGGCTTTAACTAATGCGCTGGTACAGCTTGGGACTACCAGTGACAAGGTTGAGTATGAGATTATAGAAAAAGAAAGTCCTGGAATACTCGGGCTTTTCAGCAAGCCAGCAAAAATACGTGTAAAAGTAAAATTTGATATTAAAGATACTGCTCTCGCTTTTCTTAACAAAGTTTTTGATGCGATGGATTTAACAGTTGAAGTAAAACTGGATTATAATGAATTGGAAAACCAGATGAATGTAGACCTTAGTGGTGGTGAAATGGGTATTCTTATTGGAAAGAGGGGAGCAACGCTTGATTCATTACAATATCTTCTAAGCCTTGTTATTAATAAGAATGCAGAAAGTTATGTTAAAGTTAAACTTGATACTGAAAATTACCGTGAAAGAAGAAAAGAAACTCTTGAAAACCTTGCAAGAAATCTTGCACATAAGGTTAAAAGAATACACCGTCCTGTATATCTTGAGCCAATGAATCCATATGAGCGCAGGGTTATCCATTCTGCATTACAGAAAGATAAGTATGTTGAGACACATAGTGAGGGTGATGAGCCATACCGTAAAGTTGTAATTACTTTAAAACCTGGTGTTGATACAGGATATGAGCGCAGGGGAAAGTACCAGTATGGCAATAAATATAATGGTAATAACAGAAGTAATTACCGAAGAAGAAGTAATGATTATTACAATAACAAGAGAAATTATAATAACAGGAATGAAGAAAACCTGAACAATAGTGCATATAATGAGAAAGTAGTAGAAGAGAGTGATTAAGCTTTTACTGTTTACACAGTAGAGGTTATGGTAACAATGAATAATGGAAAGGGGGCTGGTTACAGCCTCCTTTTTATTAAAAGAAAGGGAAAATATTTTATGCAGGATAATACTATTGCAGGAATTGCAAGCGGTATGGGTGGAGGAATTGGTATAATACGTATTAGTGGTGATAAAGCATTAGAGGCAGCAGGAAGGATTTTCCGTACTAAAAAATATATAGATAAGAAACTTGGAAAAGTAAAAAAAGACGTTAAATGGGATTATAATTATTTTAATAATAAAGAAACACATACTATAAATTATGGTTTTATTACAGATGGTGATAATGTTGTAGATGAAGTAATGGTACTTTTAATGAAAGCACCTAATAGTTATACTAAGGAAGATGTGGTAGAAATAGATGCACATGGAGGACCTTTTGTTGTAAGAAATATTCTGGAACTGCTGTTTAAAAATGGTGTAAGGTCTGCAGAACCGGGTGAATTTACAAAAAGGGCGTTTTTAAATGGAAGAATAGACTTATCACAGGCGGAAGCTGTTATGAAAATAATATCTTCTAAAAGCAGCTTTGCATTAAACAGTGCAGTTAAACAGTTAGAAGGAAGCGTTTCAGGATATATTGGAGAAATAAGGCAGGAAATTTTAAGAAATACAAGCCAGATTGAAGCAGCGCTTGACGACCCAGAACATTATGATTTAGATGAATACAGGGGCAGCATATTAAAGGATATGGAAGAGGAGATTAGTAAATTAGAGGGACTGCTGGAACGTTTTAATGATGGAAGGATGAAATCAGAGGGAATTAATACAGTTATTGCAGGAAAGCCAAATGCAGGTAAATCTTCCCTTATGAATGTACTGTTAGATGAGGAAAGGGCAATAGTTACTAATATTGCCGGGACTACACGTGATATAATAGAAGAAACAGTTTACCTTGATAATATTGTCTTAAACCTGGCAGATACAGCCGGAATACATGAAACAAATGATATTGTAGAAAATGCTGGTGTTGGTAAAGCAATAGATTATCTTGGAAATGCGGATTTTGTTATTTATGTTGTTGATTCAAGTGTCCCGCTTGATGAAGCAGATTTCCAGATTATAGAACTGCTTAAGGGGAAAACAGGAGTTGTACTTATGAATAAATCAGACCTGGAGGTTAAATTAACAGAACAAGAAATAAAATCAAGGCTGGACTGGGATTGTATTGTATTTTCTAATGAAACGAAGCAGGGACTTAATAAATTAAGTGACTATATTAAAAATTCGTTTTTAAATGGAGACATTACATTTAATGACCAGGTGTATTTAACAAATATACGCCATAAAGAAGCAGTAGAGGATGCTGTTTCAAGTCTTAAGCAGGCAGTTGCTACTATGAAAGCAGGTTTACCAGAAGATTTTGTTACTATAGATATGATGGATGCATATATAAAGCTTGGGCTTATAAATGGGGAAACTGCTTCAGAGGATTTAGTAAATAAGATATTTAAAGAATTTTGTATGGGCAAATAGAGCAGTAGAAATTTCAGAATGGAGGTTAGAAATATGTCTTATACATATGAACCGTATGACGTTGTTGTTATTGGTGCAGGACATGCAGGATGTGAAGCGGCACTGGCAGCAGCAAGGCTTGGTCTTAAAACTCTGGTTTTCACTGTTAGTATAGACAGTATTGCAATGATGCCATGTAACCCTAATGTTGGCGGGAGTTCAAAAGGACATTTAGTACGTGAAGTAGATGCACTTGGCGGTGAAATGGGAAAAAATATTGATAAGACTTTTATACAGACTAAAATGCTTAATCTTTCTAAAGGACCAGCAGTCCATTCATTAAGGGCGCAGGCAGATAAAAAAGATTATAGCAGGGCAATGAGGAATGTTTTAGAAAATACAGATAATCTTGTTATAAAACAGGGAGAAGTTTCAGAGGTAATTGTACAGGAAGGCAGGGTTACTGGTGTACGGACTGTTTCAGATGCGGTCTATCCTTGTAAAGCAGCAATAATGTGTACTGGAACTTATCTTAAAGCCAGATGTATATATGGAGATGTAAGCCAGCATACTGGACCAAACGGACTTGCTGCTGCAAACCATCTTACAGCTTGTCTTATAAAACTTGGTATAGATGTAAGAAGGTTCAAAACTGGTACTCCTGCAAGAATTGATAAAAGGACAATTGATTTTTCTAAAATGTTGGAACAGAAAGGTGATAGTAATATTGTACCTTTTTCTTTTACAAATAAACCAGAAGAACTGGAGCGTGAACAGGTTTCATGCTGGCTGACTTATACTAATAGTGAAACGCATAAAATTATAATGGATAATATAGACAGGTCTCCATTATATTCTGGAAATATAAAAGGAACAGGTCCAAGATATTGTCCGTCTATAGAAGATAAAGTAGTAAGGTTTGCTGATAAAGAAAGACATCAGGTATTTATTGAGCCAGAAGGAAATTATACTAATGAAATGTATGTAGGCGGAATGTCAAGTTCACTTCCGGAAGATGTACAATACAGGATGTACCATTCAGTACCAGGGCTTGAAAATGCTACTATAGTCAGAAATGCTTATGCTATAGAGTATGATTGTATTAATCCTGTACAGTTAAAGGCTACACTAGAATTTAAAAAAATCAGCGGGTTTTATAGTGCAGGGCAGTCAAATGGAAGTTCAGGATATGAGGAAGCAGCTGCACAGGGAATAATTGCAGGAATTAATGCTGCCATGAAAATTCTTGGAAGGGAAGAAGTAGTATTAGACAGGTCACAGGCATATATAGGTGTACTTATAGATGACCTTATAACAAAAGGCACAAATGAACCATACCGTATGATGACATCAAGGGCGGAGTACAGGCTGCTTTTAAGGCAGGATAATGCAGACTTGCGTCTTACTAAAATTGGGTATAGTATTGGGCTTATTGATAATGACAGATATAACAAACTAATAGAAAAAGAAAAGCTTATAGAGCAGGAAACGGAAAGAATTAAAAACCTGAATATAGGATTAAAAGATGATATACAAAAGATACTTGAAGAGAATGGAAGCACATTACTGCAATCGGGAGTAACAATGGCAGAGCTTATTAAAAGACCAGAACTTTCATATGGAAAATTAGAACCAGTTGATAAAGACAGGCCAGAACTTCCAGACGATGTAAAAGAGCAAGTAAATATTGCCATTAAATATGAAGGATATATCGAAAGGCAGTTAAGGCAAGTTGAGCAGTTTAAAAAACTTGAAAATAAAAAAATTCCAGAAAACATTAATTATGATGAAGTATACAGCCTTAGGTTAGAAGCATTACAAAAATTAAAAGAGTTCAGGCCAGCTTCAGTTGGGCAGGCTTCAAGAATTTCTGGTGTATCACCAGCTGATATTTCTGTTTTATTAGTATATCTTGAAAAAAATTAGAATTGGAGAAATAAATTGAAAGAATTATTATATAGTGCTGCAAAGGAAACAGGAATAGATTTAAGTGATATGCAGCTTGAAAAATTCCAGATATATTATGAATTATTAATTGAAACAAATAAGGTTATGAACCTTACAGCTATAACAGAAGAGAATGATGTAGTAAATAAACATTTTATGGACAGCATTACATTAGGAAAGTATATTAGATTAAATGGCAGGAGAGTAATAGATGTTGGTACGGGTGCAGGGTTTCCAGGAATACCGTTAGCAATAATTAATAACGATGTACATTTTACATTAATGGATTCACTTAATAAGCGGATAAACTTTCTTAATATGGTGATAGAAAAATGTGGGTTAAATAATATAGAAACAGTCCATAGCCGTGCAGAAGATTTAGGGCATAATGATAATTACAGGGAAAAGTTTGATTACTGTGTATCAAGAGCTGTAGCTAATATGTCTGTATTACTGGAATATTGCATACCATTTATAAAAACTGGCGGAAAATTTATCTCATATAAATCAGAAAATTCAGAGGACGAAGTAAAACAGTCTGAAAGTGCCCAGCAGAAACTTGGATGTAAATTTATACAGACATATAGTTTTGAATTACCAGGTACAGATATTTCAAGAAAACTATATGTATTTGAAAAATACCGGAAACTTGGCAAGTCTTATCCAAGACAGGCAGGAAAACCTAAAAAAAATCCACTGTGAAACAAAAATGTTTCACGTGAAACATTTTGATGTTTGGATTACAGCCAAGCGGATTGTGAATATCCGCTTGGCATAGATTATAATTTTACAGAGCATAATTTATATTTCTGACAGCCATTTTTCTGCTTCGTTTCTAGTTTTAAAAATAATAATTTCCCTTCCATATTTATAATGCTGTAATAATTCATATACTTTGGGAATCTTGTTTGGAATATAATTGTTTACTTCATTTAAAAGCATATCATCAGCTGTGGCAATTTCCCAAGGCATGTCATCACGTTTTGTTCCTTCACGCTCTTTAATTCCTTGCATACAGATTTCATAGGGTAAATCAAATAGAATAACTGTATCACAGGCTTGTATTCTTCTTTCCATTGTTCTTGAGAAATCACCATCCATAATCCAGAATTCTTTTAGAAAAATATTTTCAAGTATTTTATCAAATTCTTCCCTGCTAATATGTGTTTTATCTGGTTTATGCCAAATCATATCTAAGTGATATAATGGTATTTTGGTTATTTTATGAAGTTTCTTTGCAAAATAACTTTTTCCTGCTCCTGGACAGCCAATAATTATAATTTTTTTCATATTCCGCCTCCTATATAACTTTTTGTATTATTTTATCATAAAATACACTTTCAAACATTATTTGTGGAAAGATTTTTTAAATATACAAGATGTATGATATTTTATAATTATTATATATAAAGCCGGGTATAGGAAAGCAGATTATCAAGTAATTTATTTATAATATATAGAGCAGGACAGATTATTTATTATCTAAAATTTTATAATTTTGTTATGGAAGCCGGGCGTTTATAGTGATATAATTAAATAAGGATTACTATATTAAATAAATGTTTCACGTGAAACATTTATTTTTAGATTTGTTTCTATTGATATGTTTCACGTGAAACATTGTGAAAGGATAAAATATAATGAGCAGAGTAATAGCGGTATCTAATCAAAAAGGTGGCGTTGGTAAAACAACGACTGCTATTAATTTATCAGCATGTTTAGCTGAAAGAGGAAAAAAAGTTCTTGTTATTGATATGGACCCACAGGGAAATACAACAAGTGGTCTTGGTATTAGTAAAGAAACAATTGGACATACAAGTTATGAAATTCTTTTAGAAGAAGCAAGTATTGAAGAAGCAATCACTCCGTCAGTTGTTGAAGATTTGGCAGTAATTCCATCAGAAAGAGGACTTGTTGGTGTAGATGTTGAATTGATTGGCAAAAATAACAGGGAGTATATTTTGAAAAACCAGGTTGATAAAATCAGGGATAAGTATGATTTTATTCTGATAGATTGTCCTCCTTCATTAAATACTTTAACTGTTAATGCTATGACAACTGCTGATACGGTTTTAGTTCCTATACAGTGTGAATATTATGCACTTGAGGGCTTAAGCGAACTTATGTATACCATTGAACTTGTTAAGGAAAGATTAAATCCAAAACTTGAAATAGAGGGTGTTGTATTTACTATGTATGATGCAAGAACTTGTCTTTCTTTACAGGTAGTTGAAAATGTAAAGGATAATCTTCAACAGAATATTTATAAAAGTATAATACCAAGAAATGTAAGGCTTGCAGAAGCACCTAGCCATGGACTGCCAATTAATATATATGAACCAAAGTCTTCAGGGGCAGAGGGGTACAGGGCTTTGGCAGAAGAAGTTATCGAAAGGGGTAACGAATTAGAATAATATCAGTATTATATATTTTTGTAAATGGTAATGCGCTGCCTGCCATTTACTTTATTATAAATGCAACGCAGAAATGAGGTGGATAATGTCTAAAAGAGGATTGGGGAAAGGTCTTGATGCATTAATTCCGGAAACGGAAAAAAGTGCAAAAAAAAATTCAAATACAAATGAACAGGAACAAGTAAAAGAGGTAGTAAAGGAAATAGTTAAGGAAGTTATAAAAGAGGTAGAAACAGTAGATATAAATAAAATAGAGCCTAATAGTAACCAGCCAAGAAAGACTTTTGATGAAGACTCTATGCAGGAACTTGCTGATTCAATAAGGCAGCATGGTCTTATTGAACCATTAATTGTAAAAAAAACTGATGGAGATTTTTATAGTATAATTGCAGGTGAACGGAGATGGCGTGCAGCAAGAATGGCTGGATTAAAAGATATACCTGTAATTGTAAAAGATTATAACAGCCAGCAGATAATGGAAATAGCATTAATAGAAAATTTACAGCGTGAAGACTTAAATTCTATTGAGGAAGCAGAGGCTTTTAAACGGCTTATTGATGAATTTCATTTAAAACAAGATGAAGTGGCAGAAAAAGTATGTAAAAGCAGGGTCGCAGTTACAAATTCATTACGTTTGTTAAAACTTGATGAAAGAGTAAGGTATATGATAATAGAAGACAAAATTAAAAGCGGACATGCAAGGGCATTGCTAGCTATTGAAAATGGTGATGAACAATATAATGCTGCTTTAAAAATATTTGATGAAAAATTAAGTGTACGTGAGACAGAACGCCTGGTTAAAATGATTATTAATTCAAAGGAAGAAAAGAAAAAAGCAGAACCAGAAGAGGAAAATAAACAGGAAGAATTAATATTTAAAAAATACGAAGAAAAGTTAAAACTCGTAATGGGTACAAAAGTAAATATAAACCGTAAGTCAGACGGAAAAGGAAAAATAGAAATTGAATATTATTCTCCTGATGAATTTGAAAGATTAATTGAAATTATGTCAAATATTAATTAATAAATAGTACATAATATTAACAGAAGAAAGGCTGGCGTTGATAAATATGGAGTTATTAAATTCATTTGGGATTGATATTGGATATGTAATTATTGGAATGGCATGTATTATTCTAATCCTTTTTATACTGGTTATAATAAGTATGGTGAAAATCCATAGTATGTGTGTAAGATATGATGAGTTTATGGAAGGGGAAGATGGTAAAAATCTTGAAAAAGCACTATTAGATAAATTTGAGGCTATTGATATGCTGAAGAATAATGTTAGTGATATTAATATCCAGATTAAAGAAATAAACAGAATTCTTGCAACAACATATAAGAAAATTGCCTTAGTAAAGTATGATGCATTCCAGGAAATTGGAGGCAAGTTAAGTTTTGTTTTAGTTATGCTTACTTCAGAAAATAATGGTTTTATCTTAAATTCTATGCATAGTTCACGGGAAGGATGTTATACTTATGCAAAAGAAGTAATAAATGGTGAAACATTTGTAACTTTATCAGAAGAAGAACAACAGGCACTTAATGAAGCAAAACAGGATATAGGATTAAGTAAAATGAAAGACAGGGTAGAAGAGTAAAGAACAGACAGGCATACGGTTTAAAACTGTATGCCTGTATTTTTAACTTTTATTTAGTTATTTATTCAGTTACTATTGAACCATACAAAGGTTTTAAAGAATTAGAAATAGAATCAATATTTACATCAATATCATCAATCACAGTGCCACCATTAAAATCTTTATGGTAATTCTGTACGCTTTCATTTATTGACAGCATTTTCTGGTCAAGAAATGAGATAATATTGGCACATTCCCGAAGTTCATCACGTATTCCTTCAGGTGCTTTTCCTTCAAATTTATAATAAATTTTGTGCTCAAGGCTAGCCCAGAAATCCATGGCGATTGTCCTTATCTGTATTTCTACTTTTGTATCAATAACATCATTTGACAAGAAAATTGGTACAGAAACAATCATATGGTAACTAGTATATCCATTTGGTTTTGGATGTGCCAGGTAATCTTTAATTTTTAAAACTGTTACATCATTTTGTTTTGTTATTGCATCAGCTATACGGTAGATATCAGATGTAAATGAGCATATAATTCTTACACCTGCTACATCGTTAATATATCTTATAATATTTTCTACAGTAAGTTCTTTTTGCTTTATTCGCATCTTCCTTGCAATGCTTTGTGCAGATTTAAGGCGGGAAGTTATATGCTCTATTGGATTATACTGGTGTGCAAGCTTAAATTCATTATTTAGAATTTCAAGTTTGGTTGAAATTTCTTTAAGTGCTGAATTATATAAAAGCAGTGCTTTGCTCCATTCTTCTTCCTCATCATAGTATATTAACTGTTCCATTTTATCCTCCCTTACTCTGTTATACAGATTTTAATTAAAACCATAAATCCTGTTAAAGAAGTTGTATCCCCATACAATTATCTTTCTTCCTGATTTACTTGAGAACTGCATAGGATAACCTAATTTTCTTCTTGTAATATTTTTATATACAGCCTTATTTTTTTCTTTTAAATATTTCCAAAGGTTTTCCCTCTTTTTTAAGTTTTTAGGAGAACCTTCATTTACTAAAAGTGCAGAACTGACTATCATCATCATTGCAAGATATTTTATCATATAATTGCGTAACTTTTTGTTTTTTATCTGCATAGGGTTTAAAGAGTCTATCATAATTTTGGTAACTTTTATCTGCTGGTCTATACGCTTTGTCATAACAGCCTCATTAACAGACTGGTCACTTCTTCCAATATAGTAACGGTACAGGTCAGTATCAAGGTAATACATACATTTAACATATGGCAGAGGTTTATATGCATATATATTATCTACATAAAATGTATGCTCTGGCAGTTTTAAATTACATTCACGCAGCAGCTTTGTCCTGTAGATTATTGAATGCATAATAAGGTTCTGGCTCATGCGGAAGTGCTTAACATCATTCCAGGTTATAAATTCACCTTTAGGAATAGCCCTGTTATAGGATATAGTTTTTTGTTTATTAATGCTTGGTTTCTCATATACATAATTACATATAAGCATATCAAGTCCTTTGGAGTCTGTCACAGCTTTACGAAGTAAATCCATAACTTTGGAAAGGCTGTCTTTATCAAACCAGTCATCACTATCAAGTACCTTAAAGTATAAACCTGTTGCTTTGGCAATTCCCATGTTTACAGCAGAACCATGTCCGCCATTTTCTTTATTGATTGCATGTACTATACCGGGATAACGCCTGCTGTATTCAGCAGCAATTTCTGGTGTATCATCAGAAGAGCCATCATTGATAACTAGTATTTCAATATCATCTCCTCCTGCAAGTGCTGACTCAATGGCTTTTCTCATATAAGCAGCAGAATTGTAACATGGTATAGTTACGCTTAAAAGTTTCATATTTACCTCCATATAAATTATTTCTTTAAAAATAACAGGGCTAAATTTAACCTCATCAAGTAGCTAATGCCTGCAAACAGGCATTGCGGATTGTAAATATCCGCTTGACTACTACAATTACTTACTATTATAATATGAAATTGTGCCAGTTTAAAGGGAATAATTATTAATTATTTATTATGTATATATATTTTTTGATAATTATTGTGGAAAATATTCATAAATGTTAAAATAAAAAGAAAAGGAGGCAGGAAAATGGATAATAATTATAATAAAATAATAAAAATGGCACTTGAAGCAAGAAAAAATTCTTATTCTCCATATTCAGGATTTAAGGTTGGTGCATGTCTTAAAGATATATATGGAAACCTGTATACAGGATGTAATATTGAGAATTCCGCATTTTCTCCTTCAAACTGTGCTGAAAGGACAGCATTTTTTAAAGCAGTAAGTGAAGGGATAAAAGAGTTTGAAGGTATAGCCATAGCTGGTGGTGCTGGTGAAGTAAAAGATTATTGTCCTCCATGTGGTGTATGCAGGCAGGTAATGATGGAATTCTGTAATCCAGAAACTTTTAAAATAATATTAGTTAAATCAGAAGATATATATAAAGAAATGCTGCTTAAAGATTTGCTTCCTGAAGGTTTTGGCAGGTTAAATCTTGAATAATTACAGAGAGGGTGATTTTTATGGTAATGTATAATGTAATTGATAAAAAGAAAAAAGGCGGGGAGCTTACAAGGGAAGAAACAGAATATTTTATTAATGGATATGTGAATGGTGATATTCCAGATTACCAGGTATCAGCTCTTCTTATGGCAATATATTATAAAGGTATGTCAGATACTGAACTTTTAAATCTTACTGATATTATGGCAAAGTCTGGTGATATGGCAGATTTGTCTGGAATTGACGGGATAAAAGTTGATAAACACAGTACAGGAGGTGTAGGTGATAAAACTACAATTGCTGTTGCACCAATTGTTGCAGCATGTGGAGGAAAAGTTGCAAAAATGAGTGGCAGGGGGCTTGGTTTTACAGGAGGTACTATTGATAAACTTGAATCAATACCAGGTTTTAAAACTTCCATTCCAAAGGAAAAGTTTTTTGATATAGTTAATAATACAGGATTGTCAGTTATAGGACAGTCAGGCGAAATAGCACCAGCTGATAAAAAGCTTTATGCATTAAGAGATGTTACAGCAACTGTTGACAGTATTCCATTAATAGCCGCTTCAATAATGAGTAAAAAGCTTGCTGCTGGAAGCGATAAAATTGTACTTGATGTAACAACTGGTACAGGTGCATTTATGAAAAATATAGATGATGCTGTTACTTTAGCACAAAAAATGGTTGCAATAGGAGAAGGTGCTGGACGGAATACGGTTGCATATATTACAAATATGGATGTTCCTCTTGGTATTGCTACCGGAAATAATATTGAAGTAATAGAGGCTATAGAAACACTTAAAGGCAACGGGCCAGAAGATTTTAAAGAAATATGCATGAATTTTTCTGCTGCTATGCTTAGCCTTGCAGGAAAAGGAAACATGGAGGAGTGTCTTTCAATGGCAGCCCAGGCAATAGAAAATAATTCTGCACTTGGCAAACTGGCTGAAATGACAAGGATGCAAGGCGGGGATGACAGATATATTTATGATACATCTTTATTTGATAAAGCTCCATATTCATATAAGTGGATATCTGGTTCAGATATGTATATAATACAGATGGACACAGAACAATGTGGAAAAGCAGCAGTCATGCTTGGAGCAGGAAGGGAAGTAAAAGACAGTAAAATTGATTTTACAGCAGGTATTAAGTTTTATAAAAAAACAGGTGATTATGTCCAGACAGGTGATATAATAGCGGAATTATATTCTTCCAGTAAAGAAAAACTGGATATGGCATCAAAGTATATTAAAAATGCATACAAGACAGGCAGTATCAGACCAGAAAAACAAAAAACTATAATAGCATATATTACAAAAGACAGTGTTATAAAATATTAATAAAAAATTTCACAGCCAGGGAGACTGGAATTTAAAATTCCAATCTCCTTTTTTGTTATATTTGTATTGGTAAGATTAAGTGTCTTAAGATTATATAACCCACAAAGCATATTAATATTTTGCAAATTATAATTGCCTGATAAATCCAGGCTGTCGAGAGATGTTAAAGAAGCAACAGGTGATAGGTCAGTTATATTGTTATATGATAATACAAGTATCTTAATATTATGTAACATTTCCAAAGGGGACAGGCTGGTAATGAAGTTATCCGCAAGATATAGTTCTTCCAGGGAAGTATAATATACCAGGCTGTCTAAATTATCAATGTTATTAACATTTGCATATAGAATTGTTAATTTAGAACAGGAAAAACTTGCATTATGTGGATTTGGAAGTGAAGAAATACCTGTCCCGCTAATATCAGTTTCGCTAATTTCTTCTATTTCTTCAGGATTATTTATATTTTGGGAAACGCCAGTAGATGTATGTACATTATTTATTGTATAATACCTGGATACAGAAAAAATAAAAATTATACATGTTATAGCTATCAGGACTATATATCCAAAATGTGTATGGGAATTTTTTTTATTAATAATATATGTCTGGTTGTTTATTAATGAAGTTCTTAAATAATATAATGGATGTTGTAAATCTGTGATATAAAGGCTGTAGCCATAATTATATGTATTATTAAGTAATTCTGGAGAACTTAATGCCTCTTTAATTTCATTAAATGTGGAAAACCTTTCATTAGGATTAATAGAACAGCCTTTTAAAATTATATTGTATAACTCTGCTGGAATATTATCTTTAATATTTCCATCGGGATTATTACATCCATATGTATAACCATTATTACAAAGTGTAAATAAAAGGCATGAAAAAATATAAATATCTGATAAAATATCTGGTGCTTTTCCTTGAGTTATTTCAGGAGGAGTATATCCTGGAGTAGTTCTTACAGATGTATTTTTGCTATTAAATAATAATGAGGAAGAAAAGTCACCAAGACAGTAAGAACCATCATTATTTAAATAAATATTTGAAGGAGTGCAATCCATATGGAGAATTTTATGTGAATGAAGAATAGTTAAAGAGCAGGAAATATCAGAAGCTATATTTAAAATATCAGAAATCTGTATTCCATTACTGCAGGTTAATTCTGTTAAATTAGCCTGGTAGTTATTCAAGATATAGTAATTATGTTTATACTTAATAATCTCTACTGGTTTTTGTATATATGGGCTGTTTATCTGCTGGATTTTTTTATAAATATTTTTATTAAATAATTCATTATTAACAATTATTAATACCTTTTTATCCTGGTTATTACATGTTTCAATAGAATGGATATTGTGGTTAATAATGTATACCTGTGAATATCCAGAACTATTTAAAATATCTGTAATATGCCAGTTTTTTTCTAACTGTGGCGGAAGTGGCGGGTATAAAATATTAAAATCTTTATTCAAAATGTTTCTCCTTTAATATATAAATGATACCAGGTTATATAACCTTTACCGGACAGGCTGCCTTGACAGTTCCATCTTTAAGCATTATTAAAATAGTCGTAAATCCTCTTTTAATTGCTGTTAATTTATTATTCTTATAAATTGCAATAGAGTTATTATAACTTTTATAAATAATTCCAGTATGTGAAGGCTTTTCTGGATTAGTTTTAAATAAAATATTTATAGAACTGCCTGTTTTTATCTTAATAAAGTGGTTTTGGAATTCTATCTTTTTTATAGTATCTGGATTGTGTTTTTTAAAAGTTCTTTCTCTGGATGGTTTTTCACTGGTTTTATTAGAATTTTTTTTGGCTGGTTTACTGGTGGGAATTATATTTTTATTTGTATGTTTATTGTTATTATTTTTTGGTTTATTATTGGTACTTTTATTCAAACCAGTATTATTATAAAAAGGCTTAATTTCAGTATTATTAGTAGTATTGTTTGTAATATTATTTTGGCTGCTGTCTTTTTGGCTATTCTGTTTTTTTCTGTTCTGCTTGTTATTTGTTTTATTATCTATATCATCTATGTTATATGTATGATATGGATTATTTTCTTTATTACCTGATGGCATTGTAAAAGTATTACCTGACACATAGCAGTAGCTGGCAGCAGTTATTAATGAAATAATAGTAATAGTTAATAAAGATATTAAAATAAAAATCCTTTTCATTTAACGCATAGTCCTTTCTTTAAATATAATTATTAGTGCATTAAGGTATTTATTAATAACTATTGTAACTTTTTATATATTATAAGTCTATTGTGAATATTACTAAAATTTACAAAATTTTATCTACATATGTGCTATTATACAAAGCAGCCCAGAAAAATTTTTCTGGGCTGTCTTTTATTAATATAACTTTTAATTAGATACATAACTTACAAATACATATCCTGCATTTTTAAACATTCTGTCGGCATTAATAATTGATGTTGTAGTTTTCTGCATTGTATCTGGATTCATCCATGTTACTGTTGATGAAGTATAACCAGTTATTAATACAGCATGTGAGTTATCTAACATTCCGATTACTGGTTTTTCACCGCTTACAAAATATAGTATTTCATCAAGTGTACAGCCTGTCAGGTTTACTGGCTGGTCAAGGTATTTTGAAAGCATTGATATTATAGACTTTCCTTTTAATTCATTAACAGATACTGTATGCTGTGCCGCCTGCAAAAGCATCTGTGTACATGCTTTTACACTGGATGTCTGGTTTTCTGGATATGATATATTGGAAAGTTCTTTTGAAAGAAATTTACCACCACGTTCCCAGACTATATGGGATTTATTATCCATTACAGCCCCCATTTGTTCATCTGCAAGCTGTATAGCTGCGGCAGGGTCTGCCATGCTTGTTGTAATTCCTCCATATGCGTAAATATAGTATTTCTCTATATTATTTCCAGTATTCTTTAAATGAAGTGTAGTATTTTCAGTAACCATTACATATTCTGTTGCGTCTGTAGATGGTTTTTTCTCAAGTAAAAATCCAGCAGGAAGTGAAATATATTTTTCTGTTAAAGCTTTATCTGTAACACGTGTTGTTATATTTATGGATGGTTTTTTGTTGCTTTTCTGGTTCATTATATCATCATTTGGTGCTGGTTTAAAGCTGCCATTAACTTTCTTGACTCTTTTAAGCCTTATTACATTATCATCTACTGTTGCACCTGTTACATATATATTTTTATTTTTATATTCACGCAGTATATTTCCATTACAATCTGATATAACAAGCTTGTATGCTGGTTTTACTATTTCACCATTTGTTGCTTCATAAATATCTTTATTTCTTACATAGCCATATACTACATTAGAGTCTATTGTACCAAGAACGGCAATACTTTGTTTTTTCTTAGATGAAACAACAAGTTTTTTTGAGTTATCAAGGTTTAATATTGTTATATTGCCAGCATATTTTGAATTAGAGGCATCAGACCATACAAAACATTTTGCTTGTTCCAGCATGACAAAATTATCTTTGGTGGCATTTTCTGTAAGTATTTCATATCTTTTTGAAGCGATATTATATGCATATACTACGTCATTTAATGAGAAGTAAAATATATTTTTATTGTTCACATAACAGAAGCTGCCAAGGTCTTGTTCAAGCTGTTCATATGTTGTTGAAAGAGGTATATATACACGTTCTGTAATTCTGTTATCTTCTGGGTTATAGTCGTAAAGAATTATTCCAACCCTGCCTTCATAATCACCACTGTTAATATAACCATAGACAAGAAAGCTTATCGTCCCGTCATCATTTAATTTAAGTATTTTAATATTGTGCTGGTCATATTTTTCACGTGTTAAATCCTTCTTTTTATTTTCAAAGGAAAATACTTTATGAAGCTTATATTCAGGTAAATTATAATACCATAATGAACCGTTCCTGACAAATGCAAATTTTTTGTTTTTGTCACTTGATGTTATTTCTAAATCTTCTGCATTGGAAATACCAATTTTAAGTTCATTTTTCTTTACTGAAATAAATTTAGGATTAAATAAGGCTTCCATTGACCTTTTAAAATTAAGCAGGTACATACGGCTGCCCGAGTACCTTATACGGTAAAATTCTTTAATAAAGTACGTTTCTGTTCCTGTAGGGGTTTCTGCTTTAACATAATATTTTTGTTCTATAGCAGCAGTTTCTATATTTATTTCTTTTATAACTGGTATTGTATCTGTAAGTTTTTTTGGTTTTAATTTACCCCATGTAATAAGGTTATAGCTTGAGTTAATTGTTACATCTGCAAATGTTGAATTATCTCCTGCATTTGGTTCAAGGTAATTGGTAATATTAAAATCCTTTCCATTATTAAATGTGGCGTCATGGAAACTTTTTACAAAATCAAGTTTTTCTTTCAGGAAAAAATCACTTTCATAATATTTAATTCTTGTATAGAAATTTATCTTTTTACTAAGGTTAGTTGTAAGAGTTATTTGCATACCATATTCTGTACTTGTGTCAAGTGCTTCTGTAATTTTTAATTTTATTATTTTATCTTTTTTATCAGAATCAAAAGCAGTAAGTGTATTGGTTTCAATTATTTTATTGTTTAATATATCACGCAATTCAAAACTTAATTTCTTAATTTTAGTTTCGTTTTCTGTAATTTTCACCTGGAAAGACTTTGAAGTATCCAGCGGGGTTATTGACTCTCTTATATTTCCGCTGTCAAGTTCACTGCTATACCCATGTATTGTATTAACAGTGTATTTGCCTAACTGTAGCGAAATAATTGGAAATGTTGAATCCTGCAGGCTTGTTGCAATAGTTTTACCTGCTGTTGCGTCTGGTATTTCATCTTTAAATATAAATATAGAAAAGCCAAATATAAACAACAGGGCTATAAATTTATATACGTGTTTCACTTTAATCCTCCATTTTGTTAATATGCATAATATGTATAGTATAATGTTTTCAGGGAAAAAAAACAACACTTGTGTGGGATAATTTCCAGTTATTGATGCACTTTTGTCTGCTTCCTGAATATAATAATATAAATTTGTTATATGCTTATATTAGTATTTTAAAGAGGTTTGTTATGGAAAATAAGAAGTATTTAAAAGGTAATATGATGACATTTCCACTGGAATTAACAGAGATAGGCAAAGAGGAAAAGATACTGGATAATAAGTATTTGTATCCTCCTGAAATTAAGGATATACAAATGGAAATTGAGGAAGTCTGTGACAGAATGGAATATGATGGAAGCATGATGTTTGATGAATGTCCTGACAAGGTTACTGTTGAAAGAGTTGTGAATGAAATGTGCAGCAGAAATAATTATGGGAACTGTTGTGCTGAGGGGGACAGAAAATGGTTTACTGCCCTTATACAGGTTATGCTTTGTAATGAAATGGGCTACAGGAGAAACAGGAGAATGTGCCATAAAGACAGGATGTTTTCTAAATAATTTCAGAAATCATAATCTATATATGGTATTCCGATATAAATATGGACTGGTGTATCTGTAATGGCAATATGGATATTTGAGCCTTGGGAAAGCGGGGCTATGCCGTGGCTTTTATTAAGCAGTGGACTGTAAAAATAGTAATCATAGTAATTGCCTGCATTGTTTGATGAAACCAGCCTGATATTTTTATCATATTTTTTAAGGCAGGTTGTTATTATACCTGATGCTTCTGCCTGGCAGCTTGTAACCGAAGGTAATTTAATTTCTTTGGTTGTCTGGTTAATATTTAATTGTTGCATATTGGAAGTTTCAAGAAATGCATTAACAATCTGTGTATTGCTATTACTTAAATTATATATAAATTGTGTGGCAGCAGTTATCCAGCAAAAAATACATAAAGATACTCCCAGGCTTTTTTTAAGCCAATGTTTTTTGTAAAGTTCCATAACTGGCAATCCTCCTGAAATATATTAAATATATTTAACAGTAATTATTGCCAGTTTTACGGAAATTATGCTTTTATTGTTTTATAAGGCTGTTATATACTTCACGCCTGGATATCCCCCTGTCAGAAGCAACTTGTTTCATTGCTTCTTTTTTAGGCATGCCTTTTGATAAATATATGTCCATATGGCTGGGGATGTCCATGCTAATCCATTTATCTTTTTGCATGGTTTCAAGTTCTTTTATTGAACACCCTTCAATAACCAGTACATATTCACCTTTTGGCTGGTTCTGTGTATAATATTCTATTGCGGATGAAATTGTATGTAGCTGGACAGTTTCATGAAGTTTTGTGAGTTCGCGGCATATAGTGATTGTACGGTCTGAAAGCACAGAATAAAGCTCATTAAGGGTGTTTTTTAAATGGTGGGGTGCTTCATAAATTATTATTGTACGTGTTTCTTCTTTCAGGGAATTTAGTATTACTTTGCGTTCCCTTTTGTCATGGGGAAGAAATGCTTCAAATGCAAAACGTCTTGTTGGTAATCCTGATAACGTAAGTGCTGTTATACAGGCACAAGCACCTGGAAGTGATGTAACCTGTATTCCTGCCCGGTATGCCTCTTGTACTATTTCTTCTCCCGGGTCGGAAATTCCAGGTGTACCTGCATCTGTTACAAGGGCTATATCTGAACCATCCAGAAGTTTTCTGGTAAGATACCTGGCTTTATCATATTTATTATATTCGTGGTAGCTTGTCATAGGTGTTTTTATATTAAAATGGTTAAGAAGTTTTATAGTATTTCTTGTATCTTCTGCTGCGATAATATCCACTTCTCTTAGTGTACGGATTACACGGAGAGTTATATCTTCAAGGTTTCCAATAGGTGTAGCACATAAATATAGTATACTTGACATAATTAATCCATTCCTTTCTGCTTATAGCCTGATATTACAAAGAATGTACTTTTAAAAACATTTCTTATATATTTGGGCCATATATTTCTAAAATTCTTTCTGTATATTTTCCAGGAGTATCATAAACAATAACGGGTGGTTCTATTTTAAGCATAGGGTTGCCGTCTTTTACTGACTCTATAAGTACCATGTTTGGTTCTTTATCAATAAATGGATGTACAAGGCACATTCTTTTAGGTTCAAGTTTATACTGGTTTAATGTAGAAAATATTTCTGCAAGGCGGAATGGCCTGTGTACCATATAAAGCCTGCCATGTTCTTTTAATACAATGGAACTTTCACGTATAACATCTTCAAGTGTACATAGTATTTCATGCCTTGCGATTGCTTTTGGCAGACCAGGGTTTTTAAGCCCATGGTTGTTGTTCATATATGGAGGATTAGCTGTAACTGCATCAAATATACCTTTGCCATATATTTCTGATGCTTTGCAGATATCACCATATGTTATATGTATTTTATCAGAAAGATTATTTAGTAATACACTCCTTTTTGCCATATCTACACTTTCCTGCTGTATTTCTAATGCATCAAAGTGGTTTGCTTCTGTTTTGGCAGCGAGAAGTATTGGTAGTATGCCAGTGCCTGTTCCAAGGTCTAAAACATTACCGCCTTTGCGGATTTGTGCAAAGGCGGATAATAAGACTGCATCCATCCCAAAACAGAATTTTTGTGGATGTTGTATTATTTTGTAATTGTTTATTTGTAAATCATCTAACCGTTCACCAGGCTGTAAATATAATTTTTCAGCGGACATATATTATCTCCAGGGCTAATTGTTATTGTTAAAAGTTTTATTGTTATAACGGTTGCTTTTTTTGCTGTTATAATGGTTTGAATCTTGTGTGTTTTTATAAGGTCTGCTGCTTCCATAATATTCTTTATGGTTTGTATTATAACTTTTCTTATGGTTTGTATTGTTATGGCTTGTGCCATTATGGTTTTGCTTATTATATGGTTTTTTAGGATATTTTTTAGGCTGGCGTGCAGGATGTATATGCTGTTCTTCTTCCTGTGCCTGTGTACCTGTAAGTTCTTCTAAGTCATTCTGTTCCATTTCTTCTAGTTCTTTAAGGGCATTTTCATCAAGCTCTTCATCTGGAAGAGGCATTGCAATGGTACTTGCATCTGGATTATTGTTGCGTTTTTCAAATGTAAGTTCACTTGCATGGTATTCGCGTAGTTCTTTTTCATTGTCTTTTGTAATAAGAATTTTTGCTTTTTGTTTTAATACACTTATGCTGTGTACTATACCTTCGTATCCGTCAATAGTTTTTACTATATCATTTATATGTGGAAGTGTACTGTTTAAATATTCATAAGCTTCTTCTTCATTTTTCAGGCAGCACATAAGCCTGCCACATACACCTGAAATTTTAGCCGGGTTAAGTGACAGGTTCTGTTCTTTAGCCATTTTAATAGATACTGGTGCAAAGTCTGCAAGATATGTGTGGCAGCATAATGGCCTTCCACATATACCTATGCCACCCATAAGTTTGGTTTCATCCCTTACACCTATCTGGCGTAATTCTATACGGGTACGGAAAATTGATGCAAGGTCTTTTACAAGGTCACGGAAATCAATTCTTCCATCTGCTGTAAAGTAAAATAACAGTTTATTCCTGTCAAATGTATATTCAGAGTCTATCAGTTTCATTTTAAGCTCATGTTTTTTGATTTTTTCTAAACATATATCAAAGGCTTCTTTTTCTTTTGATATATTTTCTGCGTTTATCTCATCATCCTCTTCAGTAGCAAGGCGTATTACAGGCTTTAATGGCTGTATTACCTTTTCATCGTCAATATTGCGCGGGTCTAGTACAACAGTACCATATTCAACTCCGCGTGCAGTTTCAACTATAACATGGTTTCCTTTATCTATTGAAAGACCCGCAGGGTCAAAGTAATAAACTTTGCCAGATTTACGGAATCTTACACCTATTATTAATATCATATCAGTCTCCATTATTGTTTAGTCTTTTAAAGCCAGAGATAGTAATTCCATAACGATTTCAAAATTTACATTAGCATCAAGCCTGGTTTTAGCTTTGTCAATGGCTTTTATAATTTTCTCAATATCTTCATATCCGCGTGTACTTGCCTGTTTTGATATTGTTTTATATTCTCCCTGGTATAAAAGAAGGTTTGTGTCTTTTGTGACTTTAAACATAAGTACATCCCTGTACCATAAAAGCATTAAATCAAGATAATCATTTATATTATTCTTAGAGAAATTCCTTATTGTATTGGTAATTTCGGTAATTTCCATTTTATCTATAGATTTTAATAATGAAAGTATTTCTTCTTTCATTTCCTGGAAATCGGCTGATGATGCAAAGCGGATTGCCTTGCCCATATTTCCCTGGCAGAAACCAGCAGCAATCTGGGCACGTTCAGGTTCAAGTTTGAGGTGTGTTGTAAGATATCCTGCAATTTCATTATTGCTGAGTGGTTTTAAATTTAATGTAACACACCTGGACTGGATTGTAGGAAGAAGTCCTGAAATATTGTCAGTAATAAGGATTATTACAGCATATGCAGGAG
The DNA here is from genome assembly GCA_910588655.1 of uncultured Lachnospiraceae bacterium. Taxonomy (GTDB): domain Bacteria; phylum Bacillota; class Clostridia; order Lachnospirales; family Lachnospiraceae; genus Butyribacter. Next base: position 35,030 of record CAJUPJ010000009.1, read on the forward strand.
GTTCTTCAATAGTTTTAAGTAATGCGTTCTGTGCCTGTTCTGTCATTTTATTGGAATCAGGTATAATATATATTTTATAATTGCTGCTGTATGGTTTAATGGATATATCATTATTAAGCTGTTCACGTATATCATCAACGCTTATGCTTGCTTTTTCATGGGTTATATATTTTATATCAGGATGGTTGTGTGATTTTGCCTGCATACATGATTTGCAGATTTCACATGCATCAATACCATCATTACGGTTTTCACACTGGATTGTCTGTGCAATTGCATCAGATACAGTTCTTTTGCCAGAACCTTTTTCACCACATAATATATAGGCATGTGATATATTATTCTGTTTAATTGCACTTTGTAAGTGGTTTTTAACCTGTTGTTGTCCTATAATATCTTTAAAATTAGCCATAGTAATCCCCCCTCCAGTCATGCAGGTTTTAAACCTTGTATTTATCAGGTGAAAATATCAAGGAGAAGTCCCCGTATTTCATCAATTTTACTTAATATTGCAATATGGTCTTTTTCATCTTTTAAAAGTTCTGCTGCTAATTCGTCTAATGTTTCATTTACTTGTTTTACTATACCATAAACCCTGTGCCGCCCTTTTTTATCAAGGAAATTTTCACGGCTGAATTTATGTGAATGGCCGGCTATTTCGTTCATGAATTCTTTAATTAACTTACGGTAAAGCTTCATGTCCCTTACATCCATGCGCTTGCCAAGTTTATATCCCTGCTGTGTTATGTCTTCCATCATAGTGGCAAGACCGGCTTTTAGTTCATTTTCTTCTAAGGTGTTAAGAAGTGTATAGCGGAAAGAAGTATCACTTTCAGTTACTTGTGGTTTCTGTCCAGCTTGCTGCAGAAGCTGCATAGGTGTAACTTTTAATTCCAAATCAGGCATCCCCTTTCCTGGTAAAATATTTTGACACATTTTCCCAGATATCATCAGAAATTTTACCAATGCTCTTTGTGCCATCAATTACAATTATATTTTCCGTGTCTTTAAACTTTTCAAATAGTTCAAAGTATCTGTCCCTTACTTCTGTAAGGCGTTTTTCATTTTCAAATAATTCTGTACCAGGGCGTCCTTCAGATATGCGTCCAAGTGCTGTAACAGGGTCTGTATCTATAAATATATGGCAGTCAGGGTGAATCTTCCCGGCTGCCATAGAATTTAAATCCATAACCCAGTTAAATGGTACTCTTACACTTTGGTAAGCATATGTAGAAAGGATATATCTGTCTGATATAACAGATATGCCTTCTTGTAATGTTTTAAGAAGCCCGTCATCATCATTTAATATATGGTCAAGCCTGTCTGCTGCAAACAGTGCAGCCAGGGTTAATTCATCTGTTTTAATCCTGCCTGCAAGACACTGCCTGAGCAGTGAACCAACTGGCCTGCCAGTTGGTTCTTTAGTTATATGGCATATAAAGTTATTTTCTTCAATACGCCTTTTTAAAAGGTTTATCTGGGTGGTTTTGCCACTTCCGTCTATTCCTTCAAAAACAATGAAATGTCCTTTTACATTGTCCATCTGGGTTCTCCATAAAATTAATAATCCTCGTCATCTACTTCTATTGAAATAGAAAATTCTTCAGTTGTACCATCTTCAAACTCTACTTCAAATGTCCAGTAGTAGTTATCATCTGTTACAGGCTGTGATATACTTCTTACTGCCGCATTGCCGCCAGATTCTGTATAAGTACAGCTTACATTAGTAAGGTCAGAAAGCGTCAGGTCAAGCTTATCTTCTGGATAACCTGGAGAGTCAGGGTCAGCATCAGGGTAAAGCAGGTCATAGTATTCATATGAACCAGCTTTGAAAAATTCTCTTGGAGTGAAGTATGCCTGGAACTCTTTGTTTCCATCTTCAAACTGGTTGAATTCATCATCATTCAGTGATGAAGTTGCTGGATATGGACTGGATGGTATATGTCTTGTTGCACCACCAACTTTTACAATAACATCTGACAGTATTGAGTTAGTGTCAAATTCTGCTGTATTAAGGTAGATTGGCACTTCTTCAACTGTATTGTCCTCATCATTAAGCTGTATGCTTAGTGACCATTCCGTTCCACCATATGATTCAAGCCCTATAAGTTCATAACCAGAGTTTGCCAGTGTGATGGTAAAGTCATTGATTGAAATATTTTCAAAGTTTGTACCATAGTCAATATAATCACTATAGCCATCATCATCACCAAATAAACATTCTAATCCTGTATCACTTGCATATCCATAATATGTCTTATTGTTATAGTCAAGCCTTATGCTGTTTATAATATTGCATGCAACAGGGTCGTCTAAGAACTGTTCTAAGCTTATATCTGTACCGCCTGGATTACTTGAAGGCCTTGGAGGTTTTGGACTGCTTGATGTGCCAGGTACTGGTGTACTTGATGTACCTGGTTTTGGAGTAGCTGTTGTACCAGGTGCTGGTGTGTAATTTGGTGTGTAACCAGCCTCACGCACAGTTATATTAAAAGAACCTATTTTTTTCCTTGACCTTGTAGTAGTTTTTGTCTGTGCATTTGTATTAACCATAGTTTCATAAACAGATATTTCTGTAGTACCAACTTTTCTAGGTGTTATTACAAGATAATCTTCTTCTTTGTTAGTACCAGCAGAGCCTACACCACATATACTTGAACTTGCAGATGTATAGTCATAAACTGCTTTTAAGTTCCTGCATTCAAATGGATATCTGCCAAATGTATCATTACTTCCAAGTGATACTTCATATCCATTTTCAGCTAATTCTTTAAGAATGTACGCCTGGCTGACAGTTACATCTACAGTATCTTCTAAAACCCTGGTCTTACCACCTCTTACTTCTTCAATAGAAACAGATGTAATACCATAACCTATTGCTTCAAGGTTAGTTGACCTGTTTTTTATTTCTTCAGTTTTAAGCACAGATGCATCTTTAGGCGTAAGTTTATATTGTGCGCCTGCAACTTTATTCTGGATTACAATGCCAGTATTGCCAACAGTAATTACTTCACCAAAACCTATTAAAACATCTTTATTAAGAAATGAAATAAATGTTTCATCTGTAAGGTTTACTTTAAATGAACCTATGTTATGTTTTGTTTTATTGGATAATGTCTCATCAACAGTAATTGAGCAGGTCTGTACGCCTTTGCCCCTGGATGTTGATGAAATACGTGTATTTGAAGTAGTTACAAGGCTTGAATTGTCTGATTTGAGTTCATATCTTGAAGTGGATTCCATATCATCAAGTAAATCAGTGATATTAATATTGGAATTATAAGCCATTTTTATTTCTTCCATTTTAATGGATGCACCTTCTACAGACAATGCTATTGAACCAACTTTCCTGCTTCTGTTGTTATATACCTCATGTACTGATATTGCAGTCCTGCCTGCTTTTTTAGCTGTTATAACACCATCAGACCCACCCTTTGCTACAGCAGATACAGAACTTGTAATAATATATGAAGCATTTGGATTTATTCCACTAAGATAATCGTTAGGGTTTAATGTATCCCCGGTAAGCATATCCATAGCTTTATAATCTGTTTTTAATGAAGATTTATGGATTGTTACCTTAAATGTACCAACTGAATAAAAATCACCTTTGTACTTATATCTTATTTTTATTGATGCAGAACCACTGTTAATTCCAGTAATTACACCTTTTGAATTTACTTTTGCAATTTTGGTTTTATTAGAAGTAAATATATAAGTTGCTTTTTTAAGTTTGCCAGTTAATGGTATAGTATATTTTTCATTAATAAAAATAGTGCTTTCACTGGTTTTAAGTTTTGTCTTGGAAGCAGCTTCTGCTTTAATTTTACTTCCTGGAAAACCAATGCAAAGTAAAAGCATCAGGCATAGAAAGCCTATTTTTTTCATATATGTTTCTTCCTCCTTTCTTTAATATTTTAAATAAAATGTTAAAACTTGGATTTAATGACTTTAATAGTGTCATTACTTTTGCTTGCGTCAGAGCATACGGCAAATACAGTATCTTCCAATGTATGGGACTGGTTGTATTCCATAACTGCTGCATTTATTGTGAATTGCTCAGTCTGTCTTTGCTTTATAACGGCTATGTATTTATTAACTGCAAGCATAGCCTGTTCCCCGGTTGTTTCGACCAGAAGGCATACTATCTGGTCATTGCCGAAGCGTCCTACAATATCATTAATTCTGGAATTTGAACGTATAATGCTTGCACACTGGCACAGGCACTGTATCTCCCTGTCAGAACTGGCGCAGTTTATCTGCAGGGCTACAAAAGATAACGGGTTATGGTATCTTTTGTGGCGCTCTACTTCTTTAAAAGTATCGTCATAAAACCCTTTTTTGCTTAGCAGCCCTGTAAGTGGGTCATTACGGGAAACTGCTTTTTCATAAATTGAAACAGGGTCATAATTCTGGCGTCTCTGCGCAAGGAGTTTGAAATTAAGCGTAGCACGTTTTACTGAACGTACACCAAGACATACTTTCCATGAATTTCCATCAAATACTACATATTTATGTGCTGTGCTTTTGTCTGTTTTAGATGTCTGTAAGTCTATATCATTTATAATTACTGCAAATTCTGTAACTTTTGGGTATACTGTGTCTTCAATACGGCATTTGTTGTATACTTTATAAAGCTGTATGCGGTAATCCTGCATTTCATAACATGAACTTATAGCTTCTCTCCATTCTTTAAACTGGGAAAGGGTTACTCTTGTCTGGTCTTCGAGTGACAGGCAGGAATAAGCATTATCCCAGTTTTTAGTAAGCATAGCATGGAAAAACTGGTCTAGTACATCTTTGGGGGATGCGCTTAATATCCCACGGTTAGAAAATGACATAGAGGAAACATATGAAGCCCTGTTTGTATTATTTGAAAGCCATTTTTTATGGTATTCTGTACGGCTTGTACTGTCACTAAGTATACGGTAAGCTTCGTTTATCTCTAACATTCTGTCATCTTCGTTAGTATTGTTACTTGTATCTGGATGGTATAGTGTGCACAATTTGCGGTAAGCAGCTTTTATTACTTCTGGTGAAGCATCATAGTGCACTTGTAATATATGGTAATAGTCTTTAAACATTTGAGATTTTATTGTATGTTCCTCCCTTCTTCCATTGTATTTTATTGTAATATTTACATTTTTTTACAATATCTGGTAAAAAAGGTATGATAACATCCAATTTATGTCATCATACCACAAAAAAGCATCATAATTTTGTCAGCTTACTTTTAATTTGAATTTTTGTACTGCGCGTTCATCATCTACAGGTATTTTCTGCATTGAAGCGCCAAGTGCAGTCATCTTTCTTTCAAAATTTTCGTATCCACGTTCAATGTAATGGATAGAATCTATAGTAGTATAGCCATCAGCTACAAGCCCGGCAACAACAAGTGCAGCACCAGCCCTTAAATCAGGTGCTGTTACTGATGCACCAGTAAGCCCGTCAACACCTTCAATTATGGCTATATTTCCTTCAACTTTAATAGATGCACCCATACGGGACAGTTCATCAACATATTTAAACCTGTTTTCAAAAAGACTTTCAGTTACTATACTTGTTCCAGAAGACATTGCAAGCAGTGTTGAAATCTGCGGCTGCATATCTGTAGGAAACCCCGGGTATGGAAGTGTCTTAATCTGTGTATGGCATAACCTGCTGTTACATGTTACCCTTACTGCATCATCAAATTCTTCAACTGTTGCCCCTATTTCATTAAGCTTGACAGAAATTGCTTCTAAATGGCGTGGTATAACGTTTTTTATAAGGACATCGCCTCTGGTTGCAGCAGCAGCAACCATAAAAGTACCTGCTTCAATCTGGTCAGGTATAATAGGATATTCGCTTGCATGTAATTTTGTTACACCGTTAATACGGATTTTATCAGTACCTGCACCTTTTATATCAGCACCCATGCTGTTAAGGAAGTTTGCCACATCAACAACGTGTGGTTCTTTAGCAGCATTTTCAATAACTGTGCGGCCTTCTGCCATACATGCAGCAAGCATAATATTTATTGTAGCACCAACAGTTACAACATCAAAATAAATGTGTTTGCCAATAAGTTTGTCTGCTGATGCATTTATCATTCCATATTCAATATTTACAGTAGCCCCAAGTGCCCTGAATCCTTTGAGATGCTGGTCAATAGGACGGCTTCCTATATCACATCCTCCTGGAAGGACTACATTTGCTTTATTATATTTGCCAAGTAAAGCGCCAAGCAGATAATAAGAGCCACGTATTTTGCGTATGGCTTCATAATCAATTATGACATCATTAATGGTGCTTCCGTTAATTCTGACTGAATGTGGGTTTATGCGTTCAACAACTGCCCCTATTCCGCTGATAGCTTCTAATAATACATTAATATCCCTTACATCTGGCAGATTGTCAATTAAAACTGTTTCATCTGTCATAATAGCTGCTGCAAGTATGCCAAGAGCAGCATTTTTAGCGCCACCGATTGTTACCTCTCCGTGTAAAGGTGTTCCACCTTTAATAATATACTGGTTTTCCATATTGTTGCACCTCATAATATATATTCAAACGTAAGTAGTATTCTATAAACAATTTTATAAATCTGTACTGTCACAAATAATATCTGCTATATGCCTTTATCAATTTACATAGTTTAACGCATAACATTATTATAAACAAATGATTAATTATGTCAACTCTATTTTTTACGGTTTTCAAAATAAACAAATGAATCTATGGCATCAAAAATATCCTGGAATGTCCTGCGCGGCGCAGCATCAATATATTTCTTTAATATCCGCTGCTCATCTTCCCCGTGGTATTTTCCATAAAAAATATCGAAAAGATTATGGCCGCGCACGTAAATTTTTATGTTTTCCATATTATCTTTTATATCTTGTTTGCTTTTTATACGTATGTTAAGAGTTTTTTGCATTCTTTTGAAACTGTTAAGCCTGAAAAGGTAGTCTTTATATTTTTTATATAATATATTATAGAAGTCTTCCTCATTTTTAATTACTCCAATTTTTGCCATTACAGAAGGTTCTAAAAAATAGTTTTCAAAAGAATAATATTTTAGAATAAGTACGTTTTCTGGTTCAACTTTTGGAAGATTGCCAGGGTCTTCTTTGGAGCGCTGGCTGTAATAACTGCAAAGCTGCTTTTTTAAATGTTTAGGGTTTTTACCATCGCTGTCACGTATCATAAGGAACTGGTCTTTAAGATACAATTTATTTATGTATTTTAAATTGGCATATGTTTTAATATTGGTGCAGCTGTTTACAGGTATTATGGTAATGCGTGAAAGATTGCCATCACTATCATATATTTCAGAATAATATTTTTCTAAAAGTAATGGAAGGCGGTTGCTGTCCTGTTTGCCTTCAACTATAAATACAAAGCTGACATTCATAAGGTCATTGGCAGTATATCCTAAATCATCAAGTATTACATCAATATCCGAATTTTCTTTTACTATTGTGTAATATTCACTATCAAGTATAACTTCTTTAATTTGTTTTGTAGAAAAGTTAAAAATCATATTTGGTGAATGTGTTGAAAAAATCACCTGGTTTTTCTTGGAAAGCCTGAATAAAATTTCACTTGCAACTTTCTGTAACTGTGGGTGCAGGTAAATCTCAGGGTCTTCCATCAGGATAATACATGGAAGGGTATCATCTTCTTCTATATATGTTTCAAGAAGTGACAGTGCATAAATGCTTTTTAATCCTTCGCCAAGCATATTTATAGAGCCAAGAGAGCCGCCGCGTTCTTTATTATATACCTGTGTGTCAATCTTTAATAAGTGGTCTATGTCAAAATCCATAACATAACGTATTTCCTGTGAAGGGCTTCCGTTTTCATGGAAATGGCGGTTTACTTTTGTAGCAAATTCTGCCAGCTTTGTATGAAAAAGTTTATATTGTAAAAGACGCGCAGTTTCAAAAAGGGTCAGTTCCTCAGGTGCTTTTTTATTAATAAGCCCTATGCACTGGAAGCACAGGTTGCATTTTCTCGCAGAATCAAAAGTACATTCGTTATCCTTAAGCATTTTAAAGGATTCTTTATCATAGAAACTGAATACATCATTCTGCAGCGTCTCGAGATTTCTGTTCTGGTCTATATGGTATATTTTGGGAATAATTTGTTTTATATAGTGGTTATTTTTATGAAATCCATCTTTATAATGTATGGAAAAATCAGGGCTTATATAACAGTTAAAGCAAATTATGCCATCCTGGAATGATGGCAGTTTTGTTTTAAATTCTTCAAGCCATTTGTCATAATTTCTTGTTTTGCTTAATATTCCTTTAGTATAATAATAATTTAAGTCATCATCTGTAAGTGAAATCTGCATTGATATTTCAACTGGCTTGCTGGAATCTAAAAACTCATGCGGATGAATCTGGCGGAGTCCTGCTGTAATAAGTATTGCATCTATTACAGAAGTTTTGCCAGTGCTGTTTTTACCAACAAGTATAAGAGAATTTTCCATATTATTAATTTCAAGCCCGCGTATGGATTTGAAATTAACGATTTTAAGATAATTAATTTTCATAATAAATATTCCCTTTCTCATATTATATGGTATAAAGTGTTTTTTGTTACTTTTTCCTATGTTTTGTTTGTGTGCCTTTTTTTACAGAAAAACCGAAAGTACCAGCCTGTTTTCCAAGAGCAAAATAAGAGCCATGCGAGTAAGCTATGAGATTTGTCTGCTCAAGGTGGAACTTATTATTTTTATCAATGTATTCTGTACCAGCATGTACTGCTGTTACATCTGCAATAAACATATGGTGTGAACCAAGTTCTTTTATTTCTGTTACATGACATTCAATATTTACAGGGGCTTCTTTAATCATAGGGCATTGGACAGTGTCTGCTTTTTCCTTTGTTAAATGGCATGATTTCCATTTATCAGTATCCCTGCCAGAGCGGACACCACAAAAATCAGTTGCATACGCCAGTTTTTCAGTAGTAAGGTTTATTACAAATTCACCTGTCTTTTTTATTATATCATATGAAAAGCGTTCCGGGCGTACCGAAATATACAACATTGGCGGGTTAGTACAGATTGTACCTGTCCAGGCAACAGTAATAATATTGGAAAAATTGTTAATATCGCCACAGCTTACCAGGACTGCTGGGACAGGGTAAAGCATATTACCTGGTTTAAAATTAGTTTTAGGCATGTTTGACCTCCGGGGAATTAGTGGTGGTTATATTGATGTTAGTTGTGGTGACGGACGGTTTCTGTGCCAGAGCCAGAATATTGCTGGCATCTGGCACGTGAAACCTGTTCAGTTGCCATTACCTTCACTTTCGTCTGATTCCGCCCACCACACAATTTCCAGTTGTTATGTTGATTTTGCTAGGTACAGTAAGTTTCTAATGGAATAATTTAGTGGAACTCTGGAGACCTTGCGTCCGTCCATCCAAAAAAACTGGAAACTACTACATTCATTATATCATAAAATAATACTACACAAACAAAAATTATTGTGATAAAATAAAAAGTACTAAAAAAGGAATACGGCTTGTGTTAATTATTACATCATTATTTTTTTATACATAGAAAGGCAGGGATATAATGGCAAAATATCTGGAATTTGAATCAATGACGGAAGGTCTTGAAAATAAGGTTGTCCAGAATTTAAAGTTCAGGACAGGTAATTTTTTATGGAAAATAAAGTTTAATGTACCTTTAGACCCTAGTACAGTTAATAATGTAAATTTATATGTTACATCTGTAAATTTAGCACCTCTTAGGACTTCTATCAGGTATAACTCTATGGATAATGAAATAGAGATAGAACCTTTAGAACCATATGCCCAGAATGAGTCTTATATTTTAAATATTACAACTAATGTAGCATCGGCTGGAGGAAAGCACCTGCGTGAGCCGCTGCAGGTACAGTTTAAGATAGAATAGACAGTCCAGAAGTTTAATAAATGGCTGGCAGAATAACCTGTGGCTCTCCATAATTTAAAGTTATCTTGTTGTTCTTTTAGTGCAGATTGATGGTGGCAGGTTTCACGTGCCAGATGCCAGTAATATTCTGGCTCTGGCATAGAAACCGTCCGTCATACCAAAAACACAAGATAACTGTAAATTATCTATATGGATTTATTTTAGTACAGGTTTTAGTTTAATTGCAAGTACCCTGTCCATATGGTTAAGTGCCTGTGAACCAGGTATTGCAGACTCAAAGTTTACATATATATATTTGCCAAGTACGGCAATTTCTTCGTTAAGTGCTGGCATCTGTACAGTTTTTTTGATTTTGCCTGTTTGCATATTTTTTGTGCCTGTTCCAGATGGTTTGTATATATTTAATTCATTTGTATATCCGTATGCTCTTGATAATATCATGTTTTTCCCAGTAAATGTTATACCCTGTACAGCAGGAGGAATGGAAACATTTGCCTGTTCGGTAAGGATTAATGGTGCAACGCCTTCTTCTTCTGATGTATTTTTTTCCACTTTATAACTTCTGAGTGTGCCATTTTTATAATTCTCAAAGCTTCCAGCCCACAGCTGGTCTTTATGCCATGTAAGGAATGAGGCTTTCTTTCCTAATTTATATACTGCGGAGAAATTAACATTGTGGAACATTGCATATTCCTGTGCTGCGTTATCTACTTCGTTAAAATCTATTGTGCAGACTTTTTTGCCGTTTGTTACCCAGATGTTTTCACCATCAAAAGCTATCCCGCCAGCATGTGTCTGGTTAGGAAGGACTATTACTGTAAGCAGGTCTTTAAATTCTTTATCAAGTACATATATTACAGATTGTTCTTCCCCATAAGAGTCATATGCGGATATTAGCAGGTAATCCTTAGCAAATGCCAGCCCCTGTGGGCACATTGATGTACTTTCAAAGCCATTTACATTTGTGGAGCGTATACCTGGTATTGTGTATGATTTACTGTAATTTGCATGTTTTTTGACAATTGCAGTATTCTTCCAGGCATCTGAATTTATAAGTTCTTTTTTAGTCTTGTAATAGCTTGGCGATGTTGTAGTACCCTTTGTTACGCGCGGGATAACATCAGCAGCAGACTCTTCACTAATAAATTCTTCATCAAATGCTATACGGTAAGCATAGACTTTATAACTGTATGTTTCTTCTGCTGTAAGGTTTTCATATACTTTTGATATGGTTTTTTTATCTTCTATTTTATCTATAAGTGTAAAATCTTCTTCCTGCTTCTGATATATATAATAACCTGCTGCACCTGTTACAGCTTCCCATGTTAAACGGAGTTTTCCATAGCCTGCTTTGCCTTTAAGATTTACTTGTGCAGGGAGTGTTGATGTTTTTTCTACGTTGCCAGCTTCACTTGTATGTTCTTCTGTATCAGCATATGTTACTATTTTATAGCGGTAGTTTTTGCCAGAACCAAGCCCTGTATCTGTATAAGAAGTTTCTGTTGTGCTTGTTAAATATTCAAAATCACCGCTTCCCTGCCTTCTGTATATAATATAACCTGTAGCTGTGTTATTTAAGTTCCATGAAAGGTGTATTGACTCTGCTGTATTGGCACTTAAGGCAAGCCCTGTTGTAACATAAGGTGTTGTAACTGCACGTAATTCTTCAGAATACTGGCTTAAGAGGTTAGTAGTATCAAGGTATGATGATATTATATATGAATAAACAGTACCTGCTTCAAGACCAATTTCTGAAATTGATGTACTTGTTGTTACTGTATATAATTCATATGGCAGGTCATTAATGCTTCTGTATAAGTAATATGAACTGCCTGTAGGGTTTTCATTCCATGATAAATCAACCCTGTGGCTTTCTTCTGTTACGATTTTGAACCCGGAAACGGCAGCAGGACATGTATATAATGATAATACATCAGATATTTCACCTGTGTTGTTCTCATTAAGGCAATATGCCTGGATATATATGTCATACCGTTCTGAAGCTGACAGCCCTTCTACTGTATATGCATTTAAAGAGGTGTTTCCTGATAATCTGTATACACCTTCAGAAACTGGTTTATAGTATACTTTGTATGAGGCGTTGTTCATACTGTCCCATGTTAAGCTTATTGAAGCACTTGTTGCTGTCTGTGCTGCCCTGTCTGTTACTGCAATTCCAGTAACCTTATCTACTGTAGTTGCAGCATAAAACATCTCTGACAAAGGGCTGTATATTTTTTCGCCCAGTACCGTTTTATAACAACGTATCTGGTAGGAACATATTGTTGCAGCACTAAGAGAAGGAATTACAAATGAATTTGATGTTGTTTCTGCTGTGTATGATATGCCATTGTAATTTATGTCCAGTTCATATCCTTCTGCATCTGTTACAGTATCCCATGTAATTGTTATATCATTTGCAGTTGCAGTAATAGCAGAAGATGTTGTTACAACTGTATCAAATGTAACGACAGGTGGTGCTTCTGTTATAGCAGGAGTTTCCGGGACAGGTGCATCCTGTACAGCAGAAAGCTTTAAATATGGGTTAAACCAGTTTTCTGTATATCCAGATGCTTCTGAGCTGGTACTGCAAAATATACAAGACAGCAATGGTATAATGCATAAAAATATTGCTGAGGTTTTAAAATGCCTTTTTTTGTTCATTGTGAAATCCGTCCTTTATTATATTGCTTTGTAGTTTTTATTACGTTATACTTGATATATAATATATAGCAAAAATGGCAAATTATGGTCAATTTGTATAAATTTTTATTTCATAGTAAATGATAGTTATTATGCTGTTTACTATAAGTGTATACTTGTGGCAGAACAAGTATGTCGTAATATTACCTGGCATTTTTAACTTAATTAGTATATGGAAATGGAGAATAAATAGTATGAAAAAATTTGGAATTTTACAAAGAATACGTTTTAGGGACAGAATGTTTATTATTTATTTTATAGGAGGGGTAATACCATTTATATTTTCAAGCTATTATACAAATATACAGAGCAGGAATACAATGCTTGGGCTAAGCCAGGAAACGCAGACAGAAGAGTTAATGATTATGAGGGACAGGATAAGGGAATCAATGGATATTGTTGAAAAGGTATCTACTAAGCTTTTTATAAATAATACAATAAGGGATGTTGCTACTAAAAGATATAAATCTAATGAAGAGTTTGAAGAGGAATGTGAAAAGCTTAAAATAATTGATGATTATATATATGATTATGAGCAGGATATTTCAGATATTATTATTTATACAAATAATAGTACAGTAAAAATTAATAAATATTTTGGGCGTATTGGGGAAACAATTACATCACAGGAATGGTATGAGCCTACATGCAAGAGAGGCGGCAGTTCATATTGGAGTTTTGGGCTTAAAAGGGGGATGATGGAAAAGAGGCCACAGCTTACCAGGGTTGTTAAGGATGAATATGGTAATATACAATATATAATTGCTATACAGCTGCAATTTTACAATGTAAGGAAGTTTATTTCAGAGCGTACAGTTAATACAATGTTTTTATATAATAATGATGATGTACTATACACAAATTTCCGGATTAATGATGACTGGGATTTTCTGTTTGAACATCTACATAATAACAGTTTTATGTCCTATTCGGGAACTTTAAGCAGGGGAATAACAGACTATATTGTCACATATAATAAAATTTACCAGATGGATACAGGAAGGTTTTTTACTCTGGTAAGTGTACTGGATTGCAGGAAGATTATGTCACAGATGGATGAAGAAAATATGGTAAGTTTTATAACTATGTTTACAAGTATAGCATTATCAGTATTTCTTATAACCCTGTTTTCGAGTATATATGGAAAAAGAATGGTTATGTTAAGCAGACAAATGCATCTGGTAGCTGTTGGTGATTATGATAAGGTTGTTCCTATAGATGGAAATGATGAGATTACTGATTTATATAAAGAGCTTGAAAAGATGATAGAGGAAAATAAAGAACTGTTAAGAAGTGTGGTTGAAAAACAGGTACAGGAGGAGAAACTCCATTCAAAGCAGATGGAGATGGAATTTAAAATGCTTGCAAGCCAGATTAACCCGCATTTTTTATATAATACACTTGAAACAATAAGGATGAAAGCACTTGTTAATAACCAGCGTGAAATAGCAGAGCTTGTAAAAATGCTTGCCAAGCTTATGCGCAGGAATATACAGGTAAGTGATAAGATGGTAACTCTTAAGTCAGAAATAGAGTCTATAGAATATTACCTGAAGATACAAAGCTACCGGTTTGGGGACAGGATAAAGTCAGAAATAGAGGTTGACAGTGATATTGATATAAATGCAAAAGTACTTCCGCTTATAATCCAGCCTTTTGTTGAAAATGCATTTGTACATGGACTTGAAGGAATAGAAAAGGATGGCAGGCTGTCAATATATGTGGAACGGGAAATCGGGGTAATTAAGATTACAGTACAGGATAATGGTACAGGCATGGATAAGTTCAGGCTTAGTGAACTGAGAGGAATGTTAAAATCTAATACTGAAACAAGCAGTAAGTCACATATAGGAATAAATAATGTAAACCAGAGAATTAAATTACAGTATGGTGAAATATTCGGAGTTGAGATATTCAGTAAGGAAGGAAAAGGCACAAAGATAATTATTTCAATGCCATATTACTGGGATAAAATATAATTTTAAAAGTAAACATGTCAAATATTTATGGTTTTTTTTAAGAAATGTTATGGTAAAATATCGTAATAAGCAGTATTATAGAATTGATTATTTATTTAGGAGGATATGATATGAGAAAATCTTTAAGGAAATTAATCGCAGGTGTTGCAACATGTTCACTGGCATTAGCACTTGCGGCAGGCATAATGCCAAATGTGGCAGAAGCAGTTGACTGCAGCAAGGCAGGAAAGAAGGCTGCAAAGGCTGAACTGAACCTTGATACACCAGAATACCATGCATATTTTGGTTTCCAGCAGACTGGTTCATGGACATACAGGGATGCATGGTATAACCCGGCTTCAGGTCTTGACGGGACTTCCTTAAGTACTGGTGATTATAATACTTTATTTACTGATGGTGGTAATGCTACTGTTGATGGTGTTACAATAACTGATGCTGTAATTAAGGGAAATGGTACATATTCAGTAAGCGTGACAGGTCTTAATGGTGCAATTCCTGCTGATGATGGTGCTGATATAAAGACATCACTGGTTTATGTATCAACAGATATACCTTCAAGTGCTATTGGGACTCTTAGTTTTACAGATGTAAAGCTTATTGTTGATGGTGCAGAAATTGCACTTCCAAGCCCGGAGCCATATGTTAATGCAGATGCACAGGAACTTGGGCTTTACCAGTTTGACCTTGTAAACACATACCATCCGGAAGCATATACATCACCTAGTATACTTGCTATGAATGATTCTGTTGAGATACAGTTTACAGTAAGTGGATTTAATGCAGATGACCCTGATGCTGTTGTAGCAGAACCTACAGAAGAGCCAACACAAGAACCTGCAACATCAGATACTTCATCTGGAACATCAGGTACAGACAGCAGCACAGATAACAATAAAGAAGATAGTGGTTCATCAGCTACAACAATTGTTATAGTAGTAGTTGTAATCGTTGTAATAGCTGGTGCAGCATTCTTCTTAATGAAGAAAAAGAAATAACCGGGAAGCCAGGGAAATTGATATATAATATCTGGTAATAATATTAAGGAGACAAATTATTTGTCTCCTTTTTTATAAGGTATAAAAATACAATAAAAAGTATGAAAAATAAATGTATTTTCAGTCAATAATTTGTGGTATTTTTTTGGCAGGGACATAGGTATAATTATACAAAGAAGAAGGTGTAATGCCATTTGAATTTTGTCTAATACAACCAAAATTTAATTTGGCAGAAAATTTAATGAAACAGGAGGAACCTTATGAAAGAAGAAAAAACAGAAGTTAAGGGAGCTCTTGGCAATGTGTATATTGTACAGCGTATTGCTACGCTTGTGGCAGTAGTAGCCATGTTCTTCCCTGCATTCAATCCGGCAAAGGTGTGTGAACTTGTTAATGAAAATCTTTCTCTTTTCACATCAGCAATCTCATACTCAAGCCTTACATCGGATTGTGCAAGAGCATTCCGCGTGGGATGGATTGATGAAAGTGTATTTATCTTATTATTTGTTGCATCTATTATTATGCTTTTAGGCATTATTCTTGCAATAGCTGGCGGATGTATGTCAGTTGGTAACAATAAAATGCAGAAAACAGGTCTTTTGTTCTCAATAGGCGGGGCGCTGCTTATTATAATAGGTGCTGTTTTATGTATTGCTGGTTACACAATGGCACAGGGTGCTGCTAAAGTTGAAAGGGTAAAACCTGAATTCCCATCAGCAATTATTATTTATATAGTGGTTTCAGCAGTTATATTGCTGCTTTCAGCTTTTCTTTATATTAAGCTTCCAAAGCCTGCTAAAGATGCTAAGTTTGAAATTGAGTCAAAGTATAAACTTTTCCTTATGTTTATGCCATTTGCAGCACTTGCATTTGTATTCTGCTACCTGCCTTTATGGGGATGGAGATATGCGTTTTTTGATTATAAAGCAGGTAGTACGCTTTCAATGGATAATTTTGTAGGATTTAAATGGTTTGCATATCTGTTCCAGAATGCAGCTACTAGAGCTGATATAGTCAGGGTTATTAAAAATACACTTGCAATGAGTGCCCTTAATATATGCACAAGCTGGCTGCCTATGATGTTTGCAATATTCCTTTGCGAAGTCAAAAATATGAGGTTCAGGCGTTTTGTCCAGACATTTACAACTATTCCTAACTTTATAAGCTGGATTCTTGTTTATGCTATTGCCCTTGCTGTTTTCTCAACAGATGGATTTATTAACACATTTGCTAAAGAGTTCCATCTTATGTCAGAAGAAGCAACTGGACACAATTACCTTATGGGTGATTCATTTACATGGGTTAAGATGTGGCTGTGGGGCACGTGGAAAGGCGTCGGATGGAGTGCGATTATTTATATAGCTGGTATTTCCGGTATTGACCAGCAGCTTTATGAAGCAGCAGAAATTGATGGTGCAGGGCGTTTCCAGAGGATGTGGCATATTACAGTACCAGGCCTTCTGCCTACATTCTTTGTATTACTGCTTATGTCCATTGCTAATATTTTAACTAATGGCCTTGACCAGTATCTTGTATTTATGAATGCACAGAATAAAAAGACAATCGAAGTGCTTGACCTTTATGTTTACCAGTTAGGTATAAGCGGAGGTTCGATACCACTTTCAACGGTTATAGGTATGTTTAAATCTGTAATAAGTGTAGTATTGCTGTTTGCTGCAAACGGTGTATCTAAGAAACTCCGTGGCGAGAGCATTATTTAGGAAGGAGGATATAGAGTATGGCAAAGACAGCACAGGAAAAACTTGATGAAAAAAGGGAAAAAGAATATAAGAAAACCCATAAAAAAATATACCGTACTAAACCCGGGGATGTAGTTTTTAATGTTTTAAACTATTTGTTCTTTATTTTATTTACAATTATATGTATATTCCCATTCTATTATTTGTTTATTAATACAATTTCGGATAATGGACTGGTAAAAAGAGGGCTTATTAACTTTTATCCAAAAGGGCTTAATATTGATAACTATTTAGCACTTAAAGGTGTAAATGATTTAGGTTATGCGTTTATAGTAACAATAACAAGGACAGTCCTTGCTACTGCATTAATGGTTGTAGCATCTGCATTTGTAGGATATCTTGTTACAAAACAGGAGATGTGGAAGAGAAGTTTCTGGTACAGGTTTCTTGTAATTACAATGTATTTTAATGCTGGTCTTATACCTTGGTATTTGAACTTTGCTATGTTAGGTCTTACTAATAAGTATTCAGCTTATATTTTGCCAGCTATTGTTGCACCTTATAATATAATACTGGTAAAGACGTACATAGAGTCGATACCAGCGGAACTGGAGGAGAGTGCGTTTATAGATGGTGCTTCGCATCTGACAGTGTTCAGGAAGCTGATATTCCCTCTAAGTAAGCCAATACTTGCTACAGTAGCTATATTTGGTGCAGTAGGTAACTGGAACTCATTCCAGGATTCCCTTATTCTGATGCAGAATAATTCACAGCTGTTTACATTACAGCACAGGCTTTATATTTACCTGAACCAGTCATCAAATCTTGGTGCAGTTATGAGTATGGGAGGTGCAGCTGCGGCAGCAGCAATGGAACAGGCACTTAATGCAAAGGTTATTAAATATACTATTTCAATGGTTTCAATTATACCTATACTGCTGGTATATCCATTTATGATGAGGTATTTTGAAGAAGGTATTATGCTTGGTGCTGTTAAAGGTTAATAGGTTTTTGGTAAATTAAATTATATATGGGCAGCCATCAGGCTGCCTGTAAAATAAAATCTGGGAGGATGATTATATGAGAAAGCATTTTTCTAAAAAAGTTTTATCAATGCTGCTGGCATCCAGTATGGTTATTGGTTCAGCTTCGGTAATGACAGGCTGTGGCAGCAAAAGTGGTGATGGTGGCGGAGGTTCTAGTGATGAACCTGTTACCCTTAATGTATTCAGCCAGTTAGCAAACTATTCTGGTATGCAGGGCGGCTGGAGTGCTGATATCCTGCTTGAAAAGTTCAATGTAAAATTAAATATTATTCCAGACCCGGCTGGACAGACAGTGTATGATACACGTGCAGAAAATGGTGATTTGGGGGACATAGTTGTTTTTGGCAATAACTATGATAAATATCCTAGTGCAGTACAGCAGGGGCTGCTTTATGACTGGAATGAGGATGGGCTGCTGGAGGATTTCGGTCCGTATATTAATGAGCATATGCAGGATGCAATTAATAATAATAAGGAACTTACCAAGACAATTACAGAAGGTGCAGATGACAAGTGCTATGGAATAGGCCATGCTATTGCATCATCAAGTGAGAACCATGCTGCTTTTATGTATACATGGGATATAAGATGGGATTTATATAAGGAACTTGGTTATCCTGAATGTAAAAACCTTGATGATTATCTTGAAATCCTTAAAGATATGCAGAAGCTTTGCCCGAAAGATGAATCAGATAAGAAAACTTATGCAGTATCACTCTGGAACCAGTGGGATGATGCAATGGTAATGTATGTTAAGTCTATGGCTACAGCATACTATGGATATGATGAGCAGGGGCTTGGGCTTTATGACCCTTCAACTGGTGATTACTATGATGCACTTATGGATAATGGCCCTTATCTTGAAATGCTTAAATTCTTTAATAAATTATACCAGGAAGGTCTTGTAGACCCTGACTCAATGACACAGACTTATGACCAGGCTATTGAAAAAATTAAAAATGGTGGTGTATTTACATCTATTTTCAATTATTCAGGACAGTTAGCATATAATACACCTGCACATCTTAAAGATGGCAAGATGATGTACTGCTTAAAGCCAGAAGAGGCTTCACCTTTGGTATATGGTCTTTCTTCACTCGGCGGTGACAGGATATGGGCTATTGGTTCTAAATCGGAAAACCCTGAACTTGCTATGGAAGTAATTAATTATCTTTGTACTCCTGAAGGCTATATGGTATCACAGTATGGCCCTAAGGGTGAAACATGGGATTATGATGAGGAAGGCAATACTTACTTCACAGAATTTGGCAAGAAGTGTAACCAGGATAAGAATGGTACAAAGATGGAAAACCATGAAGGTACTTACCATGATGGTGAGTTACAGATTAACAACCTTACATGGGCGCTTGATGCAGATAATCCTGACTCAAATGGAGAAACTTATAACAGTAAATACTGGAAGAGCGAACTTGTAGAGCCTGAAACAGAGATTGAAAAAGACTGGGTAGATAAAACAGGATGTATAACCATTGATGATTATATGGAGAGAGGCAAGTATACAGTAGCACCTGTTTCATCATATGCAAAACCAGAAATGGACCAGGAATTATCTACTATATGGAGCCAGGTAACAACTGCTATTAAGACAGGTTCATGGCAGGCTATGTATGCTAAAACTGATGCAGAATTTGACAAGATTGTTGATAGCATGAAGAAAGAAGCAGAAAGTTACGGCTACCAGCAGTGCCTTGAGTGGTCAAAAGAGGAAGCTGCTAAACGTAAGGCCTGTGAAGACGCACTTGCATCAAGCAGCAGCAGTACAGGTAATGATACAACAAGTGATACAGCTTCAAGCGGGGCTGAATAGGTTTCAGATAACTTTATTAAGAATATTAGTATAAAAATAATTGCTGGACTGTCCATATCTGGGCAGTCCGGTTTGCATTTTATTCTGTTATGTTATATACTTAGAAAAAATGGCCACCTGTGCGGTTGGATAAATTGTATTTATTAATGGATTTAATTTTAATTATAGGAGGAACATCTGGATGGGCAATAATAGTTTTTTTAGCATAGAAAGTCCTTTGTACAAGTTTATGAACAGGCTTCTGGATATGATTAAACTTAATTTTTTATGGATTTTATGTAGTCTTCCAATTATTACAATGGGGGCAGCAACAACAGCAGCATTTACTATAACACTTAAGATGGTAGAAGAAGAGGAAGGGTATATAGCAAGGCCTTTTTTCCGTGAATTTAAAAATAATCTTGTCAAGGGAAGTGTTATAGGGATTATACAGTTATTTGCCATGTATACAATATATCTGGATTTCCAGTTATCTAAAGTTGAGGGCAAGGGTACTATGTTTACAGTTGTTGGCGTACTTGCAATATTCCTGGCATTTATGCACCTTATTTATGCATATGCACTTCTTGCAAGATATGAGAATACAATTATAAATACTTTAAGAAATTCATATTCTATTGGTTTAAGATATTTCTTTAAAACTTTGGGTTTGTTTCTTATAATTGTACTTGAATGTGCGGTTTTTATGTGGAATTTTACTACAATTCTTCTTGGGATGTTAATAGGACCGGCATGTATTATATTTACAATAAGCGGTTTTGCGAGGCCTCTCTTCAGATTAATTGAAAATGATAATGAAGAAAGGGCAGCACAGAAAGAAGAACAAGAAAATGAATATGATAGTGATGTGCCTGAAGATAAAGAATTTGAAGATGTAAACAATTCATAGCATAGGTTGGGTGCAAAATATTCAATTATGGAAGGTTTTTTATATGGCATATAAAATAATGGTACAGGGAACTATGTCCAATGCTGGCAAAAGCCTGGTAGTAACAGGACTTGCGCGTTTGTTTGCAAGGGAGGGCTATAATGTTGCTCCTTTTAAATCACAGAATATGGCACTTAATTCATATATTACGAAAGATGGTTTTGAAATAGGACGTGCCCAGGCTGTACAGGCTGAGGCAGCAGGAGTCCTGCCAGAAGTTTATATGAACCCGGTATTATTAAAACCTGTAAGTGATATGGGTTCACAGGTTATTGTAAACGGGAAAGCTGTCTGTAATATGAAAGCAAAGGATTATTTCCAGTATAAGACAAAACTTATACCTGATATTATGGCTGCATTTAATTATCTGGATAATAAGTTTGATATTGTAATAATAGAAGGAGCAGGAAGCCCTGCTGAAATAAACCTTAAAGAAAATGATATTGTAAATATGGGGCTTGCAAAAATGACAGATGCACCTGTACTGCTTGTTGGTGATATTGACAGAGGAGGTGTATTTGCACAGGTTTATGGGACTGTTGCACTTCTTGAAGAGGATGAGCGCAGCAGGATAAAGGGTATTTTAATTAATAAATTCCGTGGGGACAAATCAATACTTGAACCGGGAATTAAAATGCTTGAAGATAAATGCAGTAAGCCAGTATATGGTGTTATTCCTTATATAAATATTGATATAGATGATGAAGACAGTTTGTCAGAAAGGTTTTCTAATAACCAGTGTACAGGCATTGTAGATATAGCAGTAATAAAGCTTCCAAGGATTTCTAATTTTACAGATTTTAATGT
This sequence comes from uncultured Lachnospiraceae bacterium, assembly GCA_910588655.1. Taxonomy (GTDB): domain Bacteria; phylum Bacillota; class Clostridia; order Lachnospirales; family Lachnospiraceae; genus Butyribacter. The sequence continues at coordinate 56,932 of CAJUPJ010000009.1, forward strand.
ATTTGAAAACTTTGGAGGGGTTTCACTTAGATATGTAGATAAAGTAAAAGATTTGGGAGAGCCGGATATTATATTTATCCCAGGAACTAAAAATACTATCAAAGACCTTATGTGGATGAGGCAGAATGGAATTGAAGCATTAATTAAAAAAGCAAATTCAAAAGGCTGTATAATCTTTGGAATTTGTGGAGGCTACCAGATGCTTGGCAATCTGGTAAGTGACCCATACAATATAGAAGAAGGCGGGACAGCCAGAGGAATGGGACTTATTAATATTAATACCATATTTGGAAATGAGAAGAAAACAGTACAAACCAGTGGAAAGTTACAAAGGATTAATGGTGTATTTGAAGAATTGTCTGGAAAAGAATATAATGGATATGAGATACATATAGGAATAACTGGCAGTAATAAGGATGAGGATGTATACAATCCTGTTAATACATATTCCGGCCATAATAATGTTTATGGTTCATATATACATGGGCTTTTTGACAGTGGTGATATAGCATATACTATGGTTAAAGCCATTGCTGTAAGAAAAGGTGCAGATGTAGATAAAATTAATAATTATAACTATAAAGAATACAAAGAAAAGCAGTATGATATACTTGCAGATACAATAAGGGAAAACGTGGATATGGATAAAATATGTAAATGTATGGGAATACCAGTATAATTTGTCTGTTATAAGGGGTATGTAAATATGGATAAAGAGGAATTATTTAATATAAAAATACAAGAGCCTTCCCCAAAGGCTTATAAAAATGCACAACTGCACTGGGATGCAATTGCAAAGCCTTTAGACGGGCTTGGCATATTTGAAGATATAATTAAAAAAATAGCAGGAATTACAGGAAATGCGGATGTAAAAATTGATAAAAAAGCTGTTATTGTAATGTGTGCTGATAATGGAATTATTGAAGAGGGAGTAAGCCAGTCAGGTAATGAAGTGACTACAGTGGTTTCCACAAATATGGCAAATGGAATTGCCAGCGTGTGCCGTATGGCGCATGTTGCAGGGGCAGACGTAGTACCTGTTGATATTGGCATTAAGGATAATATTAATATAAAGGGGCTTTTAAACAGAAAGGTTTCAAATGGAACTGCCAATTTTGCAAAAGAACCAGCAATAACTTGCAAGGGGCTTTTGAAGGCAATTCAGACAGGAATAGATATTACAAGGGATTTAAAAGAGAATGGTTATAATATTATTGCTACAGGTGAGATGGGAATTGGCAATACTACTACAAGCAGTGCACTTGCAAGTGTAATGTTAAATATTCCTGTCCCTAAGGTGGCTGGCAGGGGTGCAGGGCTGGACGATAAAGGGCTTGAAAAGAAGATTTCAGTAATAGAAAATGCAATTAAAAAATATGGTCTGGAACACCAGAAAATAAACAGCAGGGAAGAAACTTTCAGGGCATTATGTTGTATTGGAGGACTGGATATAGCGGGACTTGCAGGTGTATTTATTGGAGGTGCATTGTTCCATATACCAGTAATTATTGATGGTGTTATATCAGCAGTTGCTGCATTAGCAGCAGAAAAGCTTGTACCTGGATGCTGCCAGTATATGATTGCTTCACACGCAGGTAAAGAACCTGCATGCAGGTTAATTCTTGACAGGCTTTTTCTTAAACCTGTAATTGATGCAGGACTTGCACTGGGGGAGGGCACAGGGGCTGTACTCATGTTTCCAATGCTTGATATGGTAATGGAGGTTTACAGGGAAAATACAACATTTGATGATATTAATATAACACAATACAAGAGGTTTACGGATATATGATGGTTACAGTTACTGGAGGGAGTGGGAGCGGTAAGTCAGAATTTGCCGAAAATATGCTGGCAGAATTAGTAAACAATGCCAAAGGAAATAATAAATTATATTATATTGCTACGATGAAACCATATGGTGAGGATGCCGCCTGGCGTATAAACCGCCACCAGAAGCTGCGTGAAGGCAAGGGGTTTATAACAATTGAATGTTATAATAATATTGGCAGATGTATGTTACAGAGCAAGAGTAATGTACTGCTTGAATGTATGTCAAACCTTGCTGCTAATGAAATGTTTACAGAAACCATAAAAGACAAATATTCTGTTTACCATAAGATATGCAGTGGAATAGACGGGTTAAAAGAAATAACAGATAATCTTGTAATTGTGACAAATGATATATTTGCTGACGGGGTTATATATGATAAAAGTACAATGGAGTATATAGAACTTCTTGGTATGGTAAACCAGTATCTGGCAAAGATTAGTGACAGGGTTATTGAAGTTATATACTCTTGTCCGCTGGTTATTGTATAATGCCTGTTAAGGAATAAAAGAGTATCATAGGAAAAACTGGAAAGGTGGGGTATAAAAATGAAAAAAAGTAAAAAGAATTTAATATTTGCATTATTGTTTATTGCAGGAATTTTCTTGTTTTTTGTATTAATGGATATACAGGAAATAATGGATTATTCTAAAATAGAAGCAGCAGGAAGCAAGGTATTAACTCCTGTTAATGTAAAACAAAAAACTAAAAAGAGATATTATAAAGGAAGGACAACTGAAACTGTAACTAATTATGTACAGTTTGTTGTTGAAATTAATAATACCAGAACTTCTTTTTATATGGAAACATCTGATGCATATGGTGAAAATTCTCCATCAACAGGGCTTAATGCAGTTGCTTCAAAAAAGACAATTGAAAGATACATATTTTACACAGATAAACATATTTATTATTCCAAAAAGTCTGCTACAACGGGAGAGTATATTAAGGAAAGCATAACAGATAAACTGGTTGTATTTTGTATTATAATGGTTTTTATGGGATTAGTATTTCTTGTGGTAAATATAACAGATAAAATTATAGAAAAACGCAGGATGAAAGCAAATAATTAAAGACTATCCGGCTATTCTATGTTATAATTATGTTGTTATAACTGGAATTATACCATACATAATGGGGAAGGAGAAGATATGGGGTTATTTAAAGAAGCGCCTTATAAGGAGGCAACACAAAATATTATTGATGTAATTGGTGGTAATTATAAAGTTTTTGACACAGCCTGTACTGAGGAAGAGGTAAACAGGGTTTATGTGGAGGAGCTTGAGCGTGGTAAAAAGGAAGGTTTTGTACCTGTTTTAATACCATGTGATGATGTTCTTAATGAATGGTTCCATCTTGATGAAGATGATAAGGAAAAGATTAAGGAAAAAACAACTAATGAAAAAAGGCAGGCTATTATTGATGCTGCTAATGATAATGGGAAAGAACTTTTACAGGAATGGTATAATTCAGCTACTGAAGATTTTGCAGATGATGAAAGTGAGATGGAAAGCTTTCTTGGAAGCATGGGAGGAAGCGGACCAATAAATGAATTATCTACATTTGCCATGTTTGCGGAAGATGGTGAAATACAAGAAACAATACTTTTTGAAGTTCCTGTGGACGAGCCTTGGAAGGTTATAGCATGGTTTCCAATGGGAGGATGGAATGAATGTCCTGCACCAGAAGAAATGATAACAGTATGCCGTTACTGGTATAAAAAATATGGTGCATATCCAGCAGCTATAACACACGATACTATTGAATTTTATGTTGAGAAACCTGTAACAGATGAAGAAGAAGCATGGGAACTTGCCAAGGAACATTTTGCATTTTCTGCTGACAGGGTATTCCAGTGCACAGCAACTTATACACTTGGTGAAGTGGCAGAGTGTTTAATGAATTCCAAAGTATGGTACTTCTGGTGGGATTAATATGGATACATATGGACAGTGGCTTAAAGCAGAAAAAGAATGGATAGGCAGTTACTGCAAAAAAGTAAAAGTAATGTCAGTTTTAAAAGTAGTTCCTGCTACAATAATTATACTTGCTCTGTTGTTTGGAGTAATGGCAGCAGTTAATGGTGATGTATCAGCAGATAATATAATTGAAGGTGCATCAGGAGGTTTATTTATTGGGATATTTGTCTGTTTAATTTACCTTGTAATATTATTTCCGTCTTTATCGCCAAAAAGGTATGTTAAAAAGATAGATAAAGCTGTAAGTAAAGCTGGCATAGATGATTTTGGCAAAGAACAGCTTGCAAGGGAATTTTTAGAGGCAGAAAATAATGTAAAAAAGACATTTAGTTTTGATATGAAAGGTCCAAACTCCAAAAATACACCTGCAAGGTTTGTTGTATCAGAACATTATGCAATGTTAGAAGGCGGTTTTCCATATGCAATAATTGTAAAATTACAGGATATAAAAGAAATAAAGCCTTCACAGGAAAAGAAAACTGCCTACAGAAGAAGCGGCAATATACATACTTCATATTTCTTTACATTATATACAATCCAGTTTTACCGTTATGACAGGGCACAGAGAGGGCTTTCTGATAAAGACCTGCCAGACGAGGCAATGGGTTTTATGGATAAAGGAATACGTGACAGGGCAGTATCATTATTAGAAAAAAATAAGACAGAATATTAATGGACTGGGCATATAAAAAATATTCCACCTGTGCAGTTGCAATCTGGCAGGTGGAATATTTTTATTTCACAATTTTAATTTGTTCCCATTTTCCTGGCAGCAATAAATGCATTTTCATTTAATTTTGTTCCTTCTTTTAACTCAAATGTTACCATAATATAGTCTCTTTTCTTTTATAATTTTTGCTGCTTATTAATCCCAGTTAATAGAATTATGTGGGACTGTTGGACTTGTGTCAGCCTTTGCTTCCCTTATCGCTTCTAGCTCATCTGGTAACGGGTCATCTTCAGGGATAAACCTAATCAGTACTTTATAAATTGTATCAATATCTTTTTCTGGTATCATGTCAACCAGATTTTTAATTGTTTCCCGGCTCACTCTATCACCTCCTAGAGATTATTATATGCCTGTCCTCTTGGTAATATATCATTGATTGTTATTGTGTCATTTTCTTTTGTAAAAAGTACCCTTAAATCTCCAACTCTTAAACGGTACTCGTTTTTTAATCCTGATAGTCTTTTAATATCTCCAAATGGCAATTTTTCGATTGCTTTTTTTAACCGTTTTTTGTATCTTTGTCGCAATAATTTATATATTTTACTGCTTTCTTTTTGTACTCTATTTGCAATTTTTTTCTCCTGTTTCATAATTTTTTATTGTAATTCCCTGCGGTGTTTTAAACTTTTCACAAGTTTATGGCGCTGGTTTAAATTTCTGTATGGCATATGGTAGTGTTCTGGGACAGGTCTGTATATAATAATATAATAAAATATATATAATGCTACAGCGCAGACAAGGTCAATAAATGAGTGCTGTTTTAAAAATAATGTTGACATGCATATTAATATACATAATATAAGTGAACTGTTTTTTACCCATTTTTTATTTTTAAAATACTGGCTTGTAGCTATGCCAACATGTATTGCAATAGAGTTATATACATGTATGCTTGGACATACATTTGTGTCTGTATCAGTGGCATATAGTATTGATATTATATTTGTAAATATATTTTCACGCTCAAATGAGTCTGGACGCATATTTTGTGCATTTGGAAAAAATGTATATATTATTAAACTGGTTGTCATTCCCATAACAAGTATTGCGGCACATCTGTAGAAGTCATCTATATATTTTGTCTGGAAAAAAAGGAAAACCAGGCTTGCCGCTACATATACAAACCATAAAAGATATGGTATTATAAATATTTCACAAAATGGTATAAAATCATCTATAATACAATGGACTTCACTAAATTTTACATCAGTGCGATGTTCGAGCAATATAAACCATACCATGTATATTGGAAGGTAAAGAATTATAATGGCATGTTTATATTTAAATAGAAATTGTTTTAATTTCTTCATTAAAAAATCCTCCGGTTAATTGGTAGTTACCATTTGCGTGAATGTTTCCAGTCTATTTCATTCCGTATATATTTAAAAGTTTCGTCTTCCCCTTTTTCAGCAAGCATATTTAGTAATTTTTCAATAAGTTTCCTGGTATCAGGATGTAATACATAATGGTTCTGGTTTTTGGTATAGTATGCAAGTGGAAATGAGTCATCATAGGAAGTCCTGTTGTAATTTTTACTTGCTGCTACCCTGTCACAAAACATTTCTATAACATAACGTTCGGGCATTGGCATTCCCTGTAAACCATCCTGGGGTTTTAAGGAATAATCTATCCAGTATTCAAAATGGTGTCTGTTCCTTCCCTTGTGGTGCAGCCATGCGGATGAATATCCATAAACTTCTTTTTCACCAAAGTTCGGGCTTCTCTTGCCGCCCTGGTAATATTTTACACCAGCAAGAAATTCGACAGGATGGTATTTTGACCAGTCATGCATAATACCTTGTTTGTAAAGCCCTGCGCGGAAACAAAGCCCGCGTACAAGTTTCTTATGGTGTAATATAGTTGAAAGGTGTCCAAAGAAATTATTCCATAAATTCATAAAATCAATCCGTTTCTATATTGGTATTCCTGCAAGTGTACATATTATATTCCAATATAATATGTAAGTCAATCAATGTTATATAAACTTAATTTACTTTTCATTTTTATTACGCCACTGTCCAGGGGTAACGCCTTTCCATTTTTTAAATGTGCGTATAAGATGGCTGCAGTCTGCAAAGCCTGTTTCGCTGCTTATAGTTGTAAGGTCTAAATTCGTCATAAGAAGCAGGTCTTCTACTTTATTAAGCCTTGTAAATTCAATATATTCCTTGCATGACTGGTGGTATGTCTGTTTAAACAGTTTGGCAAAGTTAGAATAGCTCATTCCGCACATTCCAGCAAGGCTGTTAATTTTTATAGGTTCATTATAGTGTTTATCAATATATTCTGTAATCCCGGCAAATGCACTGGCTTTGTTATCTGACATCCTTACTGCTTCGTCTATATCAAGCCCGCGCCCAATCCAGTTTCTTGCAAAGTATGATAATAAAGCAGATATATGTGAGCATACTACTATATCATAACCATAATTCCTGCTTGCCATTTCCTCTATACATGTATTAAATATATTATATACTGGTATGTTTTTTAGCATTTCTGAAGAAAAATAAATATATTCAGGGTTTTTATTATATGCAAGCTGGAATATTTTTAGAAACCTTGTTTTATAACATGTGTTTATATTCAGGAAATTCATGTCAAATTTAATTATCTGGTATTTTATATTATATTGTTCCATAATTAATTTTTTCTCTGGTACAGGCATAATTGAATTGTGTACCAGGTCGTATTTAGGATGCAGCATCTGGTTTTCTTTTGATGCAGTAAATGCAGATTTTGATTTATCAAGTCCCCGCCGGCTTCCCTTATTATCTTTAAGTTTGTTTATTGAATGTACAAGCTGCGGAAAAAATATTATTATATCGCCTGGACGCAGTATATAGACATAATTACCACAAGTAGCTTCTACTTCACCTTCCAGTATATGTATAATCTCAAAAAAATAGTGCCAGTGTGGTAGTACAGGGAAATTTTCATTTGTTGCTATATAGTCAAATGCCACTAATGGAGAATTAAGCCTGTCACTGTATTCATAAAGGTTTTTCATTTTACAATCCTTTCAAGCAGGTGTTTTGTTTATCTGGTACATAATTTTATTCAATATTTATTATAGGTTATATTTTATAAAAAGTACAGTGGATATAGTGCTTTGCTATATTTTTGACATATTTTGCTTCTTTAAAAAATAAGAGGTTTATACAATTTTTTGATAAATTTATTATATTGTAACAGAATTACTGGTGATATACTCTTACTTACTGTTATCAAAAAGGAGGTATAAACGTATGACACCGATGAAATGGTTTGGTTCTTTTTTAAAGAAATACTGGATACGTATGGCAGCAGGGCTTTTGCTTGTAACTATACTGGCAGCCGCCGCCTTAGCAGGGCCTTATGTATCTAAACTTATTGTTGATGATGTTATTAACGGCGGACAGACAGGGCTTCTTGGGAAACTTATTACCATCCTTATAGCACTTGTAATTGTTAAAGGGGTGTGCAGGTTTTTTTCCCAGGTGCTTTTTGAAACAAGTTCACAGAATGTTTTATTTAAGATGAGGGAAACGGTTTACCGCAAACTTTTACAGGAAGATTTTGCGTTTTATAATAAGAACCGTACAGGAGACCTTATGAGCCGCCAGACGGGTGATATGGATGCAATACGCCACTTTGTTGCATATGTTATCTATACGGTTTATGAAAATGTGCTTTATTTTATATTTGCACTTGTAATGATATTTGCTACAAATGCTAAAATGGCGCTTTGTATGGTAATAGTACTTCCGCTTACTGCAATGACTACTTATTCACAGGCAAAAAGCGTAAAACCTGCATTTACAAACTGCCGTAATGCGTTTTCAAGTCTTAATACATTTGTACAGGAAAATATAAGCGGGAACAGGGTAGTAAAAGCATTTGCAAAAGAAGATTTTGAGATGGAAAAGTTTACAGTTGAAAATGACAGATACCGTGATGCTGAACTTGGTGCGGCAAACATATGGAAAAAATATGTGCCAGTATTTGAACTTTTCTCAAATGCACTTAATATTATCCTTATGATAGTTGGCGGAATAATGGTTGTGGAAAATGAAATGACAATGGGAGACCTTGTTGCAGTAAATGGATATTTATGGATGCTTACTGTACCGCTGCGTATGGCTGGCTGGTGGATTAATGATATACAGAGGTTTACTACATCTGTAGAGAAGATTTATGCTACATATAGTGCAGAACCTGATGTCCAGAAGCCACTTAATCCTGTAAAAAGAAAGAAGCTTGAAGGGGATATAGTATTTAATAATGTATCATATAAGGCGGATGATGAGGATATCCTCCATAATATAAGCTTTGAAGTCCAGAGAGGGCAGACTATAGGCATAACTGGTACTACAGGTGCCGGCAAGTCTACAATTATTAACCTTTTATGCCGTTTCTTTGATGTTACGGATGGTGAAATACTTGTAGACGGGGTTAATGTAAAAGACCTGGATATGTACCAGCTCCGTGAAAATATAGGAATAGCAATGCAGGATGTATTCCTTTTTTCAGATACTATTGAGGGAAATATTGCGTATGGCAAGCCAGACTGCAGTTTTGAAAAAGTTAAGGAAGTTGCCAAAATGGCAGATGCTAATATTTTTATTAAAAATATGCCGGAAGGCTATGACACTATGATTGGTGAAAGGGGCGTCGGGCTTTCAGGCGGCCAGAAGCAGAGAATTTCACTTGCAAGGGCACTTCTTAAAGAGCCTTCAATACTTATTCTGGATGATACAACTTCTGCGGTTGATATGGAAACAGAAAGTTATATACAACGCCAGCTTGAAAATATAGACCATTCATGTACAACATTTATTATTGCATACAGGATTTCTTCTATAAGGGATGCAGATAAAATTATTGTACTGGACAATGGAAAGATAATTGAGCAGGGCACACATGAAGAACTTGTAGCCCAAAATGGTTATTATTCAACAGTTTATTACCACCAGTACCCTATGGCGGCTGAGTTAAAAAGAAGAAATGCCAGCCAGGGTGCTGTTTAGGACAGGAGGTGGCAGTTTTGGCAAGAAACCGTTATGATATAGACGAAACTTTAGAAGATAAATTTGACATAAACCAGCTTAAACGCCTTGCAGGATATATAAAACCTTATAAGAAAAGAATGGCTGTGGTACTTTTCCTTATGCTTTCTTCATCTGCACTTGGAATGTTCCTGCCTAAATTCTTACAGCTTGAAATGGATGTTTATATTCCTGCAAAAGATAAAGACGGGATTATATTTCTGTCTTTGCTTGCAGTAATTATTGTGGTATACTCAGTTATAAGCACAAGAATAAAGATAAGTGTAACAACAAGGATAGGGCAGGATATTATACACCAGCTAAGGGAGGATATATTTAAACATTTACAGGAACTTCCATTTAGTTATTATGATGACCGCCCGCATGGCAAGATACAGGTACGTGTTGTAAATTATGTTAATAATTTAAGTGACCTTCTGTCAAATGGTATATTAAATACAATAACTGATTTATGTAACCTGGTTTTTATACTAATATTTATGTTTGTAATGAGCCCAAAGCTTACATTAATATGTTTATGCGGACTTCCAGTGCTTGTAATTTATGTTATAATAATTAAACGTAAACAAAGACGTGCATGGCAGATACAGAGTAATAAACAGTCTAACCTTAACGCATATATTGCAGAAAGTATAAATGGCATACGTGTAACACAGGCGTTTGTGCGCGAGCAGAGAAATACAGATATATTTAATGATTTAAGCAATATGTACCGTAAGGCGTGGCTGCGTGCTGTATATTTTAACTTTGCAATGGGACCAATGGTAGACCTTATATCAACAGTTACTACTGCTTTTATATATGTAGTGGGTGTTTATAGTATTATGGGCGGAAAAAGTTCTGGAATTGAAATTGGTGTTATATTTGCATTTACAGCTTATATAAGCAGGTTCTGGGCACCTATTAATACTATAGCCAGTTTTTACAACAGTGTGCTTACAGCAGTATCATACCTTGAACGTATATTTGAAACTATTGATGAGCCTGTACTGGTAAAGGATGAACCTGGTGCAAAGGATATGCCTTCTATAAAGGGTGATGTAACATTTGAGGATGTGACATTCAGTTATGAGGAAGGCGAAGTTATTTTAAAGAATATAAACTTCCATGTGGAACAGGGGCAGACAATAGCCATAGTAGGCCCTACGGGAGCAGGCAAAACTACAATAGTAAACCTTTTAAGCAGGTTTTATAATGTAGACAGCGGAAAGGTGCTTGTAGATGGGACAGATATATCAAAAGTCCGTCTTAATTCCCTGCGCAAGCAGATGGGGGTAATGATGCAGGACAGCTTTATATTCTCAGGCACTATTATGGATAATATACGTTATGGCAATAAAGACGCTACAGATGAAGAAGTTATTAAAGCAGCTAAAACTGTATGTGCACATGATTTTATAATGAATATGGAAAATGGTTATAGTACACAGGTAAATGAACGTGGCAGCAGGCTGTCAGCAGGGCAGCGCCAGCTTATTTCATTTGCAAGGGCGTTGCTTGCAAACCCGGCTATACTTATACTGGATGAAGCAACTTCAAGCATTGATACAGAGACAGAAATTGTTTTACAGGAAGGGCTTGAAAGGCTTCTTAAGGGCAGGACTTCATTTATTATTGCACACCGCCTTTCTACAATTAAAAATGCAGACAGGATTATGTATATAGACAAAGGCGGGATGCAGGAATCTGGAAGCCACCAGGAACTTCTGGATAAGAAAGGGCTGTATTATAACTTGTATATGTCACAATACCAGATGTAATAATGGAGGAACTATGTATACATTTAAAAGCCGTGTAAGATATAGTGAAACTGATGAAACAGGCTGCCTAAGCCTTGATGCAATTATTAACTATTTCCAGGACTGCACTAATTTTGAATCAGAAGACCTTGGGGCTGGCATAGAATTTTTAACTGAAAACCAGATAATGTGGGTTTTAAGTTCATGGCAGATAGTGATTAGTTATTACCCTTCATTTGGTGAGAGGATAGAAGTTGGTACACAGTCATACGGCTATGATAAAATGGTGGGCTTCCGCAATTTCATTATAACAGGGGAGGGCGGAAGCACAATCGCTAAGGCAAATTCAAACTGGGTGCTTATGGATATGAAAAAGGGCAGACCTGTTATAATAAAACCAGAAATTGGTGAGATATATGGCAGGCATGAGCCTCTGGAAATGGATTATGCACCTAAGAAGATTAAGCTGTCAGGGGATGGTATTCCAGGTGAAAGCTTTATTGTTAAGGAATACCATCTTGATACTAACCATCATGTAAATAACGGGCAGTATGTAAGAATGGCAATGTTTGCACTTGGGGTAAAAGAAAGGGCAAAAGAATTACGTGTAGAATATAAGAGGCAGGCACTTCTTGGCAATAAAATTATCCCTGTTGTATACAGGGATAAAAATATGGCATATGTTTCACTTAATGGTGAAGATAACAAGGCTTTTGCAGTAGTACAGTTTATTTTTTAACCTCATTTGTGCCGCCAAAAGGTGGCATGGGGGTTATTATACAGTATGGGGAATTTTTATGGTTTCACTTGTATTAGCTTTAATTGGATTTGCAAGTACATTATATTTTGTGGTATATATACTGGGTACAGGAAATAATAATGCATTTACATATTTCTGGCTTTTGGCAGGGATTTTATTTACTGGTGCAGCAATATTTTGCCATATTATAAAGAAACGCCAGATTGTAATTCCTAAACATTTGCTGGCGGTTTTTTATGCTTTTGTATTTACCGGGTTTTTTATACTTGCTGTAATAGAGCTGGTAATTATAGCAAATGGTTTCCAGAAGCCAGAACCAGGTGCAGACTATGTAATTGTGCTTGGCGCAAGAGTAAATGGTACTAAGGTTTCAAGAAACCTTAAATACCGCCTGGATGCGGCACTGGATTATCTGGAGTATAATCCTGGATGTAAGATTGTTGTAACAGGCGGGCAGGGAAAGGGCGAGGATATAACAGAAGGGCAGGCAATGGAAGATTACCTGGTGCAGAATGGCACAGACCCTGGTATAATCATTAAAGAAGAAAAATCAGAAAATACAGAGGAAAATCTTAAATACAGTATGGATATTATTAAAGACAATTCTGCAAAAGTTGTGGTTGTCAGTAATAATTTCCATATTTACAGGGCAAAAAAGATTGCACTGAAACAAGGATATAAAAATGTATCTGGAAGCGGTGCAAGGACGGTTATCTTTACAGTACCAAACTGTTATTTACGTGAAGCATTTGCAGTTATAAAATACAAAATATATGGACAGATATAAGACTGGGAGTTTTTAAATGAATAATGTAAACAGGATAAAGAATGTTAAGGACATAAAAAAGGGATTTCATGATGGTATCCCAATTGCACTTGGATATATTTCAGTAAGTTTTACATTTGGAATTATGGGGGTTGCATCTGGTTTAACCTGGTGGCAGACATTGTTAATTTCAATGACTAACCTTACATCCGCAGGGCAGTTTGCAGGGCTTGGGATTATGGTAACCGCAGGGGGGCTTGTCGAAATGGCAATGACGCAGTTTGTTATTAACCTGCGTTATGCACTCATGTCAATATCATTATCACAAAAGGCGGATAAAAGTTTTAATATTATATCAAGGCTTTTAGCAGGATTTGGGATTACAGATGAAATCTTTGCGGTAGCTGCAAGTAAAAACAGGACTATAAGCCGGTATTATATGGCTGGTTTAATCTTAATGCCATATATTGGATGGGCATCAGGGACGGCAGCAGGTGCACTTCTGGGTGAAGTTATACCAGCAGCGTTAAGCAGTGCATTAGGGATAGCAATATATGGAATGTTTATGGCAATAATTATCCCACAGGCAAGGGATAACCATAAATGCCTTGTAGTAATAATTATTGCTGCAGTTTCCAGCTGCTGTTTTAAATATATTCCATTACTGGATAATGTATCTTCAGGGTTTGTAATAATTATATGTGCAGTTTTAGCGTCTGTTGCCGGTGCAGTATTATACCCTGTAGAAGAAACGGAGGAAGAATAATGCCAGCAGAAAGATTTTTTATTTACCTTGCAGTAATGGCAGGTGTTACATATCTTATAAGGGCTTTGCCATTTGCATTATGCCAGAGTAAAGTCCAGAACAGGTTTATAAAGTCATTTCTTTATTATGTACCATATGCTGTACTTGCTGCAATGACATTTCCAGCTGTAATCTATTCCACAGATGGTATTATACCTGGTATTGCTGGTACAGCTACAGGGCTTTTATTTGCATATAAAAGAAAAAGCCTGCTTATGGTTGCAGTAGTATCATGTGCCGCCGCATTTGCATTAGAAATGTTATGCAAACTATTATAGAAATATTTCTTTATTCCGTCTTATTGCTTTGCCAGACTGAATATTTCTATTCTCTTGCCCATTTCTTCTGAAAGTTTATGTAATTTTTTAGTTTTGGCTGATATATGTTCAATATCCGCATAGACATTTTCAATTTCTGCTGCAATCTCTTCAATGCCGGCTGTGTTTTCCTCTGAAATAGCAGCTGAATTTTGTACAATGGCAACAGTATCCATTCTTATATCTTCTAGTTGTTTTGCTTTATCCATAATATATGCCATTACATCTGCTGTTTCGCAAATCCCATCCCTGACATTCTGGAAGCTTTTACCTGCATTTAAAATATTTTCTTCCTGTTTCTCAATCATTTTTCTTGTTTCTTCAACCCTGTTTAATGTCTGTGATGAATGTGAGCTCAGGTTATTAACAATTTCTTTAATTTCCTTTGCTGCTGAATTAGACTGCTGTGACAGCTGTTGTATTTCTGATGCAACTACAGCAAAACCCTTTCCATGTTCACCAGCACGTGATGCTTCTATACTTGCATTTAAAGATAACAGGTTTGTCTGTGATGCAATATCTGTAATTAATTCTGTAGCATAGTTTATTTTTGAAACGGCTTCATTAGTAAGTGCTGTCTGTTCTGAGAGAAAATGTATAGAACCACGTACATCATGTATTACATTGTTCATTTCATTAAACTGTCCAATCGCTTTTTCAGAAGCATTTTTCATACTTTCAGAAGTGCCATTAAGTTTTATAATTTCTTTTCCGTTAATTTCAATAATATCACCCATTTGTGTAACATTTGTCCCGGCATTAACTGCATCTTCTGCCTGGTTATTACTGCTGGCAGAAATATCCTGTATAGAATTGTTTATTCCATTCATTATATTATAAATATTCTTGGAAATATCCTTCATGGCATCTGCTTCAATATATACATCTTTGCTTTTTTCATGTATTCCGCTGATAATGGATTTTAATTGTCTGCACAGGCTTTCAATGCTTCTGCCAATATCCCCGGTTTCATCTTTTCTTTTAAGGGTTTTGCTATCTACCTGGATATCCAGCCTGCCATGTGAAATATCATTAAGATAACCCATGCTCATTTTAAGTGAACAGGTAATATTACTTACCATTTTGTATATAAATACAGAAGCAAGAACAAGACCTGCAAATATAATTAATAACATCTGAAGCCTGATTTTATTAATAATTTTTGAAACCGTATTCTGCGGAGTTCCAAGGAATAACATGCCGGCGGGTTCGTTTTTACCAGGCTGGCAGAAAGGTGCATAGTAAACAACGTATTTTTTATTTAGTATTTCAACATTCCTGTTCTGGAATGGTTTGCCTTCATTAAGTACAGACTGTATAACTTCTGCTGGCGCTTTAGTGCCAGTCTGGCGTGTTCCGTTATCATCCTTTATTGAAGTAAGAATACGTGTATCATTCCAGAAAATTGTTACTTCCAGTCCTGTGTTCTTTTTGATATGGTCAACAATATCATAAGCCTGTGAGATATTTAATTCATTCCCTTTCCACAATTCACCATTTTCATCAAGCTGGTAATCACCTTCATATCCAATTTCAAAGATATCTTTTACCGCAAGAGTGGTGGCTTTCATTCCTACGTACGCCTCATCATAAATACCATTTGCAATCCTGTCTGCGGAAACAAGGAACAGGGTTATTCCAAGAAGTATTAGCGGCACTAATGAAAAAGTAAGAATTTTAGCTTTAAGTTTCATTTTTAATTTTCCCTTCTTCTATATATTATACTGTAAGTATTACAGTAAATATCATTATACATGCTTTATAATTTTCTGGGATTTTATTTCTACGCAAAAGCATATTGAATTCTTACAATTAAAAAAGTATTAATAATAATCTGAAAAGAAAGATAAATATTCTCTTTTAACAACAGTAGCGCGTTTCTGGCTTACTGGTATATTTTTACCACTCTCCATTATAACATTATTTTTGGACAGCTTTCTTATATATTTTAAATTAATAAGAAATGACTTATGGACTTGTATAAACTGGTGCTCCTGTATAAGTTCAGAAATTTCTTCTTCAAAGGATTTTCTTATAAATATGCTTTTAATAATTTTGCCATTAGTTAAATGTGCTTCTAACGTCCTTGAAGAATTTTCAATATATTCAATTTGTGAATAAGGAACTGGAACAAGCCCGTCTTTAATTTTTATAAGAAATGATGCTTCCTTCCCGGCATTTTTATAAGACAGGGCATAATCCAGTGCTTCAAAAATCCTGTTTTCATTCACTGGTTTTAAAATATACCTGACAGCATGTAAATCGTAAGCTTCAAGTGCAAAATCGCCTGAACATGTAGTATATATAATTATATTATCAGTGCTGTTTTTACGTATCTGGTGTCCGATATCGATACCATCTTTTCCAGCCATAATTATATCTAGTATGTATATATCTGCCAGTTCGTTTTTTTGGATATTATTGTATAATTGGGATGCATTAGAAAACTTTTCTACTTCAAAGTCAATATTTGGATAGAATTTTTTATATTTTAATAAGATTTTTTCTATTTTTAGTAAATCCTCAATGCTGTCATCACATATTACTATTTTCATATACGTTTCCCCGGAAGTTACTGTTTGTGTTATGCGTTTACCATCTGTTATATAAAATTTTAACATAAAGTACTATAAATTGCAAATATAACTAAGGAATATCTGGTGTCCGTTTTATAAATTTCCAATTATATTTTTTCAGACAGACAGGCATAAAACCAAGGGTCAGAGTTTTATGCCTGTTTAGCCTGTTTGTTTAGGGTTTGGTATCCACAGCAAATATTATTGTAATGCTGTGGGTGTGCTTAACTACTTCAGATCCAGAAGTAAATCCAGCCACTTAATTATACGCTGTATTTTAATGTTTTTTTAATCTGTTTTTTCACAAAAACACTCTAAAATTTCGCAAAAAGGATTATATTAAAAAAGCCATCTTCCAGATAGCATCCTGTTTCCCCTCCGTTTTTTTCTGAAAATGATAATACACTTTGCATTCCAAGTCCATGATTTTCACCATTTGTACTTTTAGGAAGCCCTGTTGTCAAATCAAATTCTATTTGATGGTCATATTCATTTTTCATATGTATTAACAAATGTTCTTCTGAACAGTTTACTTTTACATATATATTTTTTCTGTTTTCTTCAAAATCTTTTACACAAATTATCGCATTTTCAAATAAATTTGCAATAACCAGAGTAAATTCATAATCATTAACTGGTATTTCTTTTGGGATAGAAATATCTAAATTTACTTTAATTCCAAGGAAACGGGCTTTTTCCATCATTTTTGATATAATAGTATTAGCTATCAGGTTATTACAATATTTAATTATTTTATTTTCATCGGCAACATTATTAATATGTTCAGTTATTTTCTTAATTTCGTCATACTTCTTTTGTGCCAGCATAGCATCAATTATTTTAGAATAATGTCTCATATCATGGCGCAATATTTTCATATTACGTTCTGACTGTTCCAGCATGTAATATTGCCGTTCAAGACCTTTAATATATTCCTGCATAAATATATTTTTCCAGTAAATATCTGCATTTTCTGACTGGCTTTCTACATAGCGTAAAATAACTACATATGAAACAAACATAGTTATAATAAAAATACCTACGCCAAGAATATTATCAGGGATATCATATAGCCTGTTTGGGAAATATGCTAAAAATGTAAAACTGCAATAAAAAAATACAGGAATAAGACATAATTCCCACCAGTTTTTTAAATATTCCATTTCCTGGCATTTAAGGCATATTTTCCGTAACCTGAAATATAAAAAAAGAAGAATAGCAATATGTACAATAACACTTCCTAAAATAGATATAATTTCATTTCCGGTATATATATGCAGTATTATTGCCATAGTGCTTCCTGCTATTACATAATTAGATGAACTAAGCCCCATAAACAGGATTTTAGTATCTCTTTTCTTAGATATAATAATAGCAACAGACTGCGTAATAATTATTTGTATAATTGTTGTTATAACATAAGATAATTTACTGTCAGGAAAAATATTCAGCTTAAAAAAATCAAGAAAAGTTAATAAGCAGAATGAAGAAAAACATATTAAAAACGTAGTGCGCTTTGAGTAGCGGTGTAAAATAAAAAAGAAGATAAATACCATTAAAAAAATGTAATTTATCATGTATAATATATTTGTAAAATAATTCATTATTTTTTCCTGTTCTGGTATTCTAAATAATGCCAAATATTTAAAATTTCTAAAATTAGATTGATAAGACATTATAGTACAAGTAAAAATAAAAGTCAATAATTGTGATGGCACATACATAATTTAGGTTTTTTTGGAATGGACGCAGGGTTTTACGTGTCTAGCTAATATTATTCTATGACAGGTTATATTCTTGCTACGTTGCAATGTAATTTAGTTAAGAAAAGATGTTTAAAAATTACATATACTGGATGGGCTGGCAAATCCAAAGTGCTTTCCATGAATAAAGCACGCTCCCGCTTGAACTTGCACGCAATGGTGCATAAAGCCCCTATGTTCCTACGGAACATTTAATACGGGGCTTAAGCACCAGCGGCTTCGTACAGCTTTTTCATGGAAACACATTTGGAATTTGCCAGCCATTCTACACTTTGGCAATTTATAAAAATATTTTCCAACAAAATTCTTAACTAAATGATATTGCAACGTAGCGCAAATGTATTGCTGTCATTGAATAACATTAACTGGAACACGTAAAACCTGCTGTGCTTTACAGAAAATAACAGTTAATTCTTGTAATTGTAAATTATGTATGTGGGAGGGGGAAGATTATTCTGCTAGTCACTTATTATAAACTTACCGTTCGTCTAAATCATCCACCACCCAGTATATTTTATGTTTTTTGAATTTTATGGTAACAGGTTTTGAGTGCCAGAGCCAGAATATTCCATAAAAGGGCACGCTCATGCTACGATACAATGTCATTTAGTTAAGAGTTTGTGTGGAAAATTTTTTATAAATTACCAAAGTGCAGGCTAGCTGGCAAATTCCAAATGTGCTTCCATGAAAAAGCTGTACGAAGCCGCTGGTGCTTAAGCCCTGTCTTAAAATGTTCCGTAGGAACATTAAGGGCTTTATGCACCATTGCGTGCGACGCCCTTGCCAAACCAGCGGGAGCGTGCTGTTTTCATGGAAGGCACTTTGGATTTGCCAGTGCATCTGGTACATGTCAAAAAAACAAACATAAAAAATACTACTTAATACAACTTGAAATAGGTATAGGATTGTGATATACTTTGAACCGTTGTGTTTTGGTTATTTTACATGAAAAAATAATCCGGGTGTTCGGGACCTTCCATCCGCATATCAAAACTAAAGGAGATTAATATTATGAACAAAAAAATTCTATTTATCACACAGTCAGCAATGATTGCAGCAGTTTACATTGTACTTACATATTTTATAAGTGCATTTAATCTTGCTTCAGGGTCAATCCAGATAAGGATTTCAGAAGCCTTAACTGTTCTCCCCTATTTTACGCCAGCGGCAGTTCCAGGTCTGTTTATAGGCTGCTTCCTGTCTAATATACTTATAGGAAGCCTTGTTCCAGATATAATATTTGGAAGCCTTGCAACATTAATTGGCGCTGTTGGTACATATCTTTTAAGAAACCATAAGTTTGCACTTACTCTTCCTCCAGTAATATCTAATATGCTTATAGTACCATTTGTGCTTAAATATGCATATGGTGTGCCGCCAGTTATTTTTAAAGATATGGATTTGACTATTCCATTTCTTATGGCAACTGTAGGCATAGGTGAAGTTATTTCATGCTGTATACTTGGAACTCTGCTTGTGCGTTCATTAGGCAGGTACAGAGACCAGCTTTTTGGTATTGTTGCTTCAAAGCCAGTGACAAAGGCATAATTAAAAATATACAGGAATATTAAAACAGGGTACAGAATATATTGTATAAATAAATTCTAGTAAATCATTCTTGGAAAGGGAGGGTACTATGTCAAGAACCAGGATAGTGATTTTACAAATGAGGGAAATTATATATACAGCTATATTTGCAGGCCTTGGCATACTGCTGCTTATAATTTTGTTTTTCATGTTTTGGCCTGATGGTAAGGATGAAAATAAGGAACGGGCGGATAGTGAAAAGACAGCTGTTTATGAAGCTGGCATCTATAATAAAGAGATGACAGTAGGCGACAGTGTTATTAACCTGCAGGTGGTTCTTGATGAGGAACAGGTTAAATCAGTTGAAATGACAAACCTGGATGATACGGTGTCTGCAATGTACCCGCTTATGAGACCTTCTGTTGAGTCGATTTCAAACCAGCTTGCAGCAGGTGCATCATTAGATGAAGTTGTATTGTCAGATGAGGGGCAGTATACAGAAAAAATGATTTTAAATGAAGTAGATAATGTTTTAGATGAACATAAGGCAAAATGATTTGTAAAGGTGTGTCTGTAAAAGGCGCACCTTTTATGTTATAATAAGACAACAGTTGTTACAGTATTATAAAGGAGAAAGTGATGTCATTACAATTTATACTTGGAGGTTCTGGCAGGGGAAAGACATACTATATACAGCATATGGCTGTTGATGGGGCTTTTAAAAACCCGCAGAAAGAATATATAATAATTGTGCCTGAACAGTTTACAATGCAGACACAGAAAGAGCTTGTAGAATTAAGCCCTGGAAAGGGCATTATGAATATTGATGTACAAAGTTTTTTAAGGCTTGCTTTCAGGGTTTTTACTGAACTTGGGGCAGGAAATGAACCTGTTCTTGATGATATGGGAAAGACTATGATATTAAAGAAAGTCCTGCTTGACAGACAGGATGAACTTGGATATTTTGGAAGGAATATACATAAAAAGGGTTATATTACAGAGATAAAATCTTTTTTATCAGAACTTGTACAATATGGAATTGATGATGAAATGCTTGGAAGAATGATTGGAAGTGCAGAAAAGAAGCCTGCACTTAAACAGAAGCTTGAAGATATGGCTGTAGCTTACAGGGCATTTCTAAATTATATTAATAATAATTATATAACTTCTGAAGAAGTTATAACTGTATTTTCTGAAATTGCAAATATGTCAGAAATTATAAAGGGAAGTGTTATATTTCTTGATGGATTTACGGGATTTACCCCATTACAGTACAAGCTTCTGGCAGAGCTGATGAAGGCGGCAGAGAAAGTATATGTAACTGTTTCAATAGATGCCAGTGAGCCGGTTACTAGTGAGGGCGCGAAACACAGGCTTTTCCATATGAGCCGTAAAACAATATGCAAGCTTAGGGATATTGCATATGCAAATAATATTGAAGTCCTGGATAATATATGGACAGGTTTAAGTGAAGATAAAAGCAGGTATGCCAAAGCACCGTCGCTTTCTGCCCTTGAAAAGAATTTATTCCGTTACAATGTAAAGAAATATAGTAACCCGGCTGAAATTTCAATTCATTTGTTAAAACAGCCTGGTGATGAAGTTTCTTTTATTATACAGGAGATTAACCATCTGCTAAGGGAGGAGAAATGCAGGTATAAGGATATTGCGGTAATAGCAGGTGATTTACAGGCGTATGGAATTATAATTGATAATGAAATGAAGCAGGCAGGGCTGCCATGCTTTATTGACCAGAAGAAAAGTGTGCTTTCAAACCCATTTGTTGATGCTATAGATGCGGTACTTGATGTTTTAATTAAAGATTTTGCTTATAAAGATGTAATGAGATACCTTAAAGGAAGCTTTGCAGGAATTAATAAGGAACAGGCAGATATTATGGACAATTTTATTCTTGCAACAGGCATAAGGGGACATAAGAAATGGGGTAAAGAGTGGGACAGCGGGTATGTGTACCAAAGGCGTACTGCTGAATCAAAAGAGTATGCAGACAGTGTTATAAATGATGTGCGTGAAAAAGTGGCAGAAGTATTATTGCCGCTTTATAAAGAAACTGTACCAAAGAAACATACTGTAAGGCATTTTGCAGAGGTATTCTGTAACTTTTTTGAAGAACAGGGTTTTTACAGGTTTATAATGGAAAAAGCAGATTTATTTACAGAACAGGGTGAGCTTGCACTTGCTGGTGAATATGGGCAGATTTATGGAATTGTATTATCTGTATTTGACAGGCTTGTAGAACTTCTTGGCGATGAGGAAATGAAACTTTCTGAATTTAAGGAACTTCTTGATACGGGATTTTCAGAAGCAAGGATAGGGCTTATACCTCCTGGTACTGACCAGATTGTTGTAGGTGATATATCAAGGACACGTATTTCTGGAATTAAATATTTATTCTTTATAGGGGTAAATGATATAAATATTCCTAAAGGAAATTCTGGCGGTGGTATTCTTTCAGACTCCGAAAGGACTTTTCTCTCAGGTGAAGAATTTGAGATTGCACCAACATCAAGGGAGCTTGTGTACCAGGAACAGTTTTATCTTTATCTTAATATGACAAAGCCATCATCACATCTTTATATAACATATTGTGAAACAGGCAATGACGGAAGGGCACAGAACCCGTCATATATAATAGAAAGATTTATAAAGATGTTTCCAGGCCTTAGTATCAGGACAGAAGAAACAAGAAATGATGCAGAACATATTTTATCAAATGACATGGGGCTTAAATATCTTATAAACGGACTTAGGAAAGCAGATTACAGTGGAAGCCAGTGGGGTGAGCTTTATAAATTTTACCTGGTAAATAAAGATTATAAAACTATGCTTGGAAGGTTGGTAAATGCTTCTTTTTACAGGGAGATAAAAAGCAAAATCTCACAAAAAGCGGCAAAAGCGCTTTATAATGAAGTATTCCGCGGAAGCACTTCACAGTTAGAAAGATATGCTGCATGTGCGTTTTCATATTTTGCACAATACGGGCTGCGCCTTGAAGAAAGGGCAGAGCATAAGGTTGAATTTTTTGATATAGGAAATATTGTGCATGAAGCTTTACAGTTATATACGGACAGGCTTCTTAAAAATGGAAAACAGTGGTGGGAGCTTACGGAGGAAGAACAGCATAGACAGGCAGATGAGTGCCTGGAAGAAGCCGCCAGCAAATATAAAAACAGCCTTATGTATGAGACTGAAAGGGACACTTATATGCTTATTAGGCTTAAGAAGTTATTAAACAGGACTGTATGGGCTGTAACAGAACAGATGAAACTGGGAAAGTTTGATACAATTAAAAGTGAATTTAAGTTTGATATAACTGAAGATAATGACAATATTAAGGATAATAAAAAGGATATAATACACCTTATCGGTCGTATTGACAGGATTGATGAACACAAAGATGATAAGTGCACATATTTAAAGATTGTGGATTATAAAACAGGAAAAAAGGATATGTCACTTTCAGACCTTTATTATGGTTTGCAGATGCAGCTTGTTATATATCTTAAAGCAGCTATGGAGGCAGCAGATGAAACAAAGCTTGTAATTCCAGCAGGTGTTCTTTACTATAATATAGCAGACCCTGTAATTGAGGGAAAGCCTGATAAAAGCCAGGTTGAAGTTGAAATGTTAAAGAGCCTTAAAATGAGGGGGATTGTAAATGAAGATGACCCTGTAATACCTTTGCTTGATGCTAATTTTGAAACAGATACAGGAGAACTTCCTGTCAAAGTTTCATCAGTAATTGCACCCTTTGGTACTGATAAAGATGGCAATTTAAAGAAAGCGTCCCAGGTAATTACAACAAAGGATTTTGACAATATTATATCTTATACACAGAAAAATATTGTAAATATGGGCAAGGAAATTATGGACGGAAGGACGGAAGCATATCCATACAGGAAGAATGATACTGAGGGGCGGACAGCATGTGATTACTGTGGTTACAGGGATATATGCAGGTTTGATGTGAGAATTCCAGGTAATAGTTTCCGCGTGCTTAGTAAGTTAAGTGATGATGATGTACTTAATAAAATACAAGAGCCAGAAGATAATAATAAATAGAAAGGCAGATTAAATATGGGAGATGCAAAATGGACTAAGGAGCAGGAACTTGTTATTAACCTGCGTGACAGGAATATACTTGTATCTGCGGCGGCTGGTTCAGGTAAAACTGCGGTGCTTGTTGAAAGGATTATACAGATTATATCAGACAGGAGCAGGCGTGTTGATATAGACAGGCTGCTTGTTGTAACTTTTACAAAGGCAGCAGCTTCGGAGATGAGAAGCAGGGTTGGCGATGCAATAGAGAAGATGCTTTTAGACAGCCCTGATGATGAACATTTGCAAAGGCAGGCAACACTTTTGCACAATGCACAGATTACAACTATAGACAGTTTCTGCCAGAATATTATACGCAATTATTTCCATGTAATTGACTTAGACCCTTCATTCAGGGTTGCAGATGAGAATGAACTTGCAATAATGAAAACAGATATTATGGAGGAACTTCTGGAAAGCAGGTATAAGGAATGCAGGGAAACAAATAACCAGGATTTCCTTGATTTTACAGAGAGTTTTTCACCTGGAAGGACTGACAGCAATATAGAAGAACTTGTCTTAAGGCTGTACAATATATCTGTAAGTTATCCCTGGCCAGAGGAATGGCTTATAAGCTGTGCAGATATGTATTCATGTAATAATATGGAAGAATTTGAAGAAACTTTATGGATGAAGGAGCTTAAAAAGTATATAGATGACTCATTAAATGACTATCTGGCAGCGGCAAACAGGGCACTGGAAATATGTAACAGCGGTGGCGGGCCTGGAAATTACTGTGATGCAATAGAGTCTGATATTAACCAGATTTTAATGGTAAAGAAAGAAGATAGTTATACTGGTTATTATAACGCATTTTGCCTGCTTAACCCTGCAAGGCTTTCTTCAAAACGTGACCCAAATGTTATTCCAGAGAAGAAAGAGGAGGCCAAGGCACTTAGGGACAGTTACCAGAAAAATGGTTTACAGGTTCTTAAGAAAAATTTTTTTTACCAGACCCCGGATGAAATGCTTGCCGATATTAAGGCGATGTACCCTTTGGTAAATGAACTGGTAAAGCTTGTAAGGGATTTCTCAGATTTATTTGCTTCCAGGAAGAGGGAAGAAGGTATTCTGGATTTTGCAGATATGGAGCATTTTGCCTTAAATATACTTACCTGCAAGGAGGATGGGGAAGTAAAGCCAAGTGCAGTTGCATGTGAATTACAGGAATTTTATGAGGAAATAATGACTGATGAGTACCAGGACAGCAACTTTGTACAGGAGCTTATACTGACAAGCCTTTGCCGCGCACCAGAGCAGAAGCCGTATCTTTTTATGGTTGGTGATGTGAAACAGAGTATTTACCAGTTCCGTCTTGCAAGGCCTGAGCTTTTTATGCAGAAGTATAACAGTTATACAATTTCTGACAGCCCATACCGCAGGATAGATTTGCATAAGAATTTCAGAAGCAGGGAAATTGTGCTTGAGTCCTCTAATTTTATCTTTGAAAATATTATGAAAGAATGTCTTGGAGGCATTAATTATGATGAAGATGCAAAACTTGTAACAGGCAGGAATTATGAAGATACAAACTTAAATATTTCTAAGAAAACAGATGTGCTTGTTATAGAGCAGAAAAGCGAAGAGGCAGAAAATATTGAGAAACGTACTCTTGAAGCGGCATCTATAGGTGACTGTATACGTGGAATGGTACAAGGTGACAATCCGCTTTATATAAGTGGAAAGGACGGTTACAGACGTATAGAATACAGGGATATTGTGATTTTATTAAGAAGTGTAAGCGGATGGTCAGAAGAGTTTATAGAAACACTTACAGATATGGGAATACCTGCATTTTCTGATACAAAGACAGGGTATTTTTCAGCAATAGAAGTATGTACTGTACTGGATTTTCTGCGTATTATTGACAATCCAAGGCAGGATATACCATTAGTGGCAGTGCTGCGTTCTATTATATGTAATATAACAGATGAGGAATTAGCCTGTATTGCCGCATTGCCGCGTACATTAAATTATATGGACGGGCTGCGTCTTTTTATTAAAATATACAATATGGAAGAATTTAATCTAATGGAAGATGGGGGTTTAGAATATAACGGGATTAAATTTAATACCCGGAAATATATTGACAAAATACCACTGGATTATAAGGATGGGAAAAAGC
Source organism: uncultured Lachnospiraceae bacterium (assembly GCA_910588655.1). Taxonomy (GTDB): domain Bacteria; phylum Bacillota; class Clostridia; order Lachnospirales; family Lachnospiraceae; genus Butyribacter. The sequence goes on from CAJUPJ010000009.1 coordinate 83,011, forward strand.
TTGCAGAAAAACTTGAAAAGTTCTGCAATATGCTTTCACATTACCAGGAAATGGCGAAATATTCTTCTGTCTATGAAATATTACAATGTATTTATAAAGAAACAGGATATTATGATGTTATGTCTGCCATGCCTGCTGGTGAAAAAAGGGCAGCAAACCTTGATATTCTTTTACAGCAGTCTATAGAATTTACAGAAAACGGACATAGGGGCATATTTGGATTTACACATTATATTGAACGTCTTAATAAATCAAATATTGATTTTGGGGAGGCTTCGGTTAATGGAGAGAATACTAATGCTGTAAGGATTATGAGTATACATAAAAGCAAAGGTTTGCAATTTCCTGTTGTATTTGTGGCAGGCATGGGCAAACATTTTAATTTACAGGATGCAAGGAAATCTACTATAATTGATGCAAGTTTTGGAATAGGTGCAGATTATATTGATTTGGATTTAAGGGTAAAACAGCCTGTGCTTATGAAAAAGTTTATGGCAAACCAGATAAAGAAAAATACGCTTTCTGAGGAAATAAGAATACTTTATGTTGCGCTTACACGTGCTGAAGAAAAGTTAATATTAACAGGGACAGCAGCGAATGTTAGTAAGAAAATGGACAGGTGGAGAAATAAAGGCGGAAACCACAACATGACTTCGCTTATGAGTGCCCAGGCATATTTTGACTGGATTATGCCAGTGCTGCTTAATGGAGGAAATGTTGCAGAAAAACTTTTTGATATTAAAACAACAGGACAGGGTGATATTATTACAGAAGAGAAAGAAGAACTTGAAAGAAGTATAAATAATTATAATTTACTGAAAAACTGGGATATAGAAAAAGTTTATAATGAAGCGTTGTATAAAGAAATAGACAGGCAGTTAGATTATAAATACCCATATTACAGTGGACAGAAAATTCCTGTTAAAATATCAGTTACAGAAATTAAGAGGGTAACAGAACAAAAAGCGGAAATAATTGCAGGTGATGAAGATAATATTATAAATGAAAACAATATTGCAGATGAAGATAATATTGTAACAGAACGTAATTATGATGTTATACCTAAAGCACGTTTTATGAAAGATACTAGTAAAATATCAAACGCAGAGAAGGGCACGCTTTACCATCTTGTAATGGAACATCTGCCATATGGCAGGTTAAGTGATGGATTTGATTTTAAAGGATTTATAGCAGAAATGGCAGACAGTGGCTATATGACAGAAGAGGAAGGCGCTGTTATTGATACCAGGAAATTCAAGGCATTTTATAAAAGCAGTATCTGCAGGCGTATGTGCAGGGCACAGGAAAATGGCACATTAAAAAGGGAACAGCCTTTTATAATTGGAATTAAAGCAGAAGAACTTTATGACATGCCTGGCAATATGGGCGAAGAAACCATATTAATGCAGGGAATAATTGATGCATTTTTTGAAGAAGATGGAAAGATTGTGCTTGTTGATTATAAAACAGATTTTGTAAAGAGAGGCAGCAGTAGCGAACTGGCAGATAAATACAGGCAGCAGCTTGGGTATTATGCAAGGGCTCTTAATAATATAACTGGAAAAGAGGTTAAAGAAAAGGTTATTTATTCATTTGCACTTGGAGAAGAGCTGCTTGTAGAATAAACTTTGACGGGAAAAATTACCTGGAAGACTATCAAGAGAAAAGCATCTCGGAAGAGATTCTTTTCTCTTGATATCAAATCTTTTGATGTCATAGAAAAAATATACAGGTATTAAAAATAATAATTTTCTTTTCATTATTAAACCTCCTTTAGCTTGACAGCAGATACAATCTGGCCTAGTTCCTCTGCCTGGTTTAGTGAAAGTGATGCAATTTCCTCAATTAACTGGCTTATTGTAATGATTTCCTGCATGTCATCCATCTGTTTTTTGCCTTCTTCAACACGCAATTACACTATGTCAGCACTTTGTTTTACATGGCGTGCATTAGTATCAATATCATCAATTTCCTGTTTAATCATAACAATTCTGCCATTTAAAAATATAGAGCGGCAATCTGTCTGGATAAAAACAGACGGTTTTTCTTGCCAGAGCCAGAATTTTCCGTACAAGGGTACGCTTCCGCTACGTTAAGCCACGTAGCGGCACATAAAGCCATGTACGGAATAATTGCTGGCATCTGGCACGTAAAACCTGTTATCGTAAATTACAATAAACCATAAAAAATAATATAACTGTAAATGGGGTGGAGGGGATTATTCTGCTAGCCACCATAATTTCCATTAATTTAATGGTATTGTGCATATGTGTATTTTGGTTATTTGTTAAAATTTTAAAAATTTATGTTTACATCGAACTAGCGTTCTGATATAATAAGTTTAAATTATACTATAGACTTATGAAAGGATTACGGTTATGATAAAGCCAGATAAAATTACATTTAAAGTTGCTTTATATATTTTTCTTATAGTTGTGGGGCTTTTAATTCTTATATTAACGGTTGCAGGTACTAAAGATGTGGATGCAGGTTTTATATCTGTATGTATAACAACATGGTTTCTTTTTACTGCATTTTGTTTATATAAGATAATGAGGGCAAAGCACAGACGCCGTTCTTGCCATAAAGGGGATTATTCTTTATATGAACTTGATGAAATGGATGGTATAGATTTTGAACATTTTACATGTGATATTTTACTTGCTAATGGTTTTGAACATGCTGAAAGCACTAAAGCAAGCTGGGATTTTGGTGTAGATGTGCTTGCTACTAAAGATAATGTAACATATGCAATCCAGTGTAAAAGATATAGCAGCCTTGTAGGGATAGAGGCGGTACAGCAGGCATATGCAGGACGTGCTTATTATGAATGTCATGTTGCAGTTGTATTTACAAACCAGTATTTTACCAGAAGTGCCAGGAAACTTGCTGATAAAATAGGAGTTGTGTTATGGGACAGGAATATGCTTTATAATCTGTTATAATGGAATGAAAGGGAATAACATGTATACAACAAAAATTTCAGTACGCAGCCTTGTAGAATTTATATTGCGCTCTGGCAGTATTATTTCTTCATCAGGAATAAAAGACCCTGATGCAATGCAGGAAGGTACACGCATACACAAAATGCTCCAGAAGAAAATGGGTGCTGCTTATAATGCTGAAATTGCATTGTCTGTGACATTGCCAGCAGAGTATGATGGCATTAGCTTTGAACTGGTTGTTGAGGGAAGGGCAGATGGCATATTTACAGATGAAACAGGTACTAATATAGATGAAATTAAAGGTGTATATAATGATATTTTTATAATGGAAGAACCAGTTCCAGTCCACCGCGCACAGGCACTGTGTTATGCATATATATATTCATCAGGACATAAACTGGAACAGATTGGTGTGCGTATGACATACTGCCATATTCCTACGGAGAAAGTGCGGTATTTTCATGAAATTATTGGATATAGTGATTTGGAAAAATGGTTTAACCAGCTGGTTAATGAATATGCCAAGTGGATTTCATGGCAGCTAAAATGGCATAAAAAGAGAAATGCTTCAATACAGAATTCGGAGTTTCCATTTGAATACCGTAAGGGGCAGAATAATATTGTAAAAGGGGTATACCAGTCTATAATACGTAAGAAACGGCTTTATATTGAAGCACCAACAGGTGTTGGCAAAACAATATCTGTTTTATTTCCAGCCGTAAAGTCGGTGGGTGAGGGAATTACGGAGAAGATTTTTTATCTTACTGCCAAGACAATTACAAGGACAGTTGCAGAAGAAACTTACCAAATTCTTTCTGGTAGTGGCATGGCAATAAAAAATGTTACTATTACTGCTAAGGAAAAAATATGTATACTGGACACGCCACAGTGCCATCCGTCAACATGTGGAAGGGCATTAGGGCATTATGACCGTATAAATGATGCGGTATTTGATATTATTACCCATGAAGACAATATTTCAAGGGAGGTTATAACCAGGTACGCAGAAAAACACAATGTATGTCCCTTTGAGATGTGCCTTGATACAGCTATATGGGCGGATGCAGTTACAGGTGATTATAATTATGTATTTGACCCTTCTGCAAGCCTTAAACGTTTCTTTGCAAACCAGACACAGAATAATTATGTTTTTCTTATAGATGAGGCACATAACCTTGTTGACAGGGCAAGGGAGATGTATTCCGCAGAATTAATTAAGGAAGATTTTCTTGATATTAAGAAGACAACAAAACTTATTAGCAAAAAACTTACAAATGCGCTGGAGCAGTGTAACAAGTGTTTGTTAGCCTTAAAAAGGGAATGTGATGATGTCAGGAAATATGAAGTTAATGATATTGAAGAATTTATAATGAAACTTATGCGGCTGTCAGCTGCTTTTGATGAATATTTCCAGAAACAGTCTGCATCTGTTAATCCTGTAAAGCCAGAAATACGTGAAAAACTGTTAGATTTTTATTTTAAAGTATATGGATTTTTAAGTATATATGAAATTCTTGATTTTAAATATATTATATATAGTGATTATACAGAAAATGGTTTTTTCTGCCTTCATTTAAAGTGCATGGACCCGTCTGGCAATCTTGATAACTGTTTAAACAGGGGGATTGCAGCAGTATTTTTTTCTGCTACCCTTCTTCCAGTGCGTTATTATATGGAACAGCTTGCTGGAAGGGCAGATGACTATGCAATATATGCACCATCACCATTTCCAGTAGATAACAGGCTGGTAATGGTTGCATCAGATACAAGTACAAAATATACAAGGCGGACACCGTCAGAATATAAAAAAATTGCAGGGTATATTTATGATTTTATAAATGCTAAAACTGGCAATTATATGGTTTTTTTCCCGTCATATAAGATGATGGAGGATATCTCCTGGCATTTGCTGGACAGCCTGCATTTTAATGGATATACATCAGATGATACTGGTAATTATACAAATAATTATGGTACTAAAATCTGCTTGTGCAGGCAGGGTGTATCAATGGATGAACAGGAACGTGAAGATTTTCTTTTAAAATTTAAGGATAACCCTGATTATACAACTGTAGGATTATGTATAATGGGAGGGATATTTGGAGAAGGAATAGACTTAAAACATAACAGGCTTATTGGTACTGTTATTGTTGGCACAGGGCTTCCTTTAGTATGTACTGAAAATGAACTTTTCCGTGAATATTTTGATGAAGAAAAAGGTTCAGGCTTTAATTATGCTTACCGTTACCCAGGAATGAACAAGGTGTTACAGGCAGCAGGCAGGGTTATAAGGACAGATACTGACAAGGGTGCTATACTTTTGCTTGATGGAAGGTTTCTTAACCAGGAATATATAGATTTATTTCCACGTGAATGGTACCCATATAATATTGTAAACAGAAATTATATGGGTACATGTATCAGGGAGTTCTGGAATAACCAGAAATAATTAAGAACGGTAATCACCATTTATTTTAACATAATCATATGTAAGGTCACATCCCCATGCCCTTGCACTGGCAGAACCCTGGTTTAAGTTTATATTAATATAAATTTCGTCCTCTGCAAGGATTTTGGCAGCATTTTCTTCTGAAAATACAAGCCCCATGCCATCTTTGCACACTAAAATTTTACCAGCCGCTGACTGGAGTTCCACATCAATTTTAAGGACATCAATATCAATACCAGCATAACCTATTGCACACAGAATACGCCCACAGTTGGCATCCCCTCCAAATACTGCACATTTTACAAGTGAAGAGCTTATTACGCTTTTTGCTGCTTTAATTGCTGTAGTAGTATCAGGTGCACCAGTACATTTACATTCAACAAACTTAGATGCACCTTCCCCATCTGCTGCCAGCATTTTTACCATATCCAGCATTACAATATACAAAGCTTGTTTAAATATATCATAATTTATGCCATCTTCTGTAATCTGTCTGTTGCCAGCAAGCCCGTTCGCCATAACGCTGACCATATCATTAGTTGATGTGTCACCATCAACACTAAGGCAGTTATAAGTAACTTTAACAATATCTGAAAGGGCTTTTTGCAGCATTTCTTTTGTAATAGAAGCATCTGTTGTAATAAAGTTAAGGGTAGTTGCCATATCAGGATGTATCATGCCGCTGCCTTTTGCCATCCCGCCAAGATGGCATGTTTTCCCGTCTATTTCAAATTCAACAGCACACTCTTTTCTTACAGTATCTGTAGTCATAATTGCATTAGCCGCCTCTGTATTGCCGTCTGGAGAAAGCCCGTTTACAAGCCTTTCCATGTTATTTTCAAATGGTTCTATATGTATAGGCATACCTATAACACCTGTAGAAGCCACAATAACTTCCTCTGGCTGGATTCCAAGTACATCTGCAAGCAGAATACTTGTCTTTTCCGCAATTTCCTCACCATTGGGATTGCATGTATTAGCATTCTTGGAATTGGCAATTACAGCCCTTGATATTCCGTTGCTTTTTTTCAGGTGTTTCTGTGTTACAATAATAGGTGCACCTTTTACTTTATTCCTTGTATAAACTGCCGCTGTACTGCATGGTGCACTGCTGTATATTAAGCCTAAGTCATTCTTTTCCTTTACAGGGTTAACGCCACAGTTAAGCCCGTTTGCAGTAAAACCTTCTGAAGCACAGACACCGCCTTTAATGTATTTATATCCGTCAAATTGTTCCTTTTCCATAATATCCCTCATTTCTATATAACATTTATAAAGTTTTAAGTATCACAATCCAAGAGCATATTAACAAAAAAACAGATAAAATGCAAGGAGGGGGATAATTTACAGTTATCTTTTGCTGGTTGACGGACGGTTTCCAGTGCCAGAGCCAGAATATTCCATAAAAGGGGTACGCTTCTGTTACGTCACAATGCCATTAAGTTAAGAAAAGATGTTTAAAAATTACATATGATGGATGCGCTGGCAAATCCAAAGTACATTCCATGAACAAGCACGCTTCCGCTTGAACCCGTTTACAAACCACGCAATGGTGCATAAAGCCCCTATGTTCCTGCGGAACATTTAATACGGGGCTTAAGCACCAGCGGCTTCGTACAGCTTATTCATGGAAGCACATTTGGAATTTGCCAGCCCGCTTACACTTTGGTAATTTATAGAATATTTTCTATCTGGACTCTTAACTAAATGGCACTGTGGCGTAGCATGGGCGTGCCACTGTCATGGAATAATATTAGCTGGAACACATAAATCATGTGTCCGTCCACCAAGACAAAATAACTGTAAATTATGTTGGGAGAAGGGGGTTCAGACGGACGGAAATATATAGGCACATTAAAACATAAATGGTAGTTAGGAATTGGCTGCTTGCAACCAATGCAGATTTTGAATATTTGCCTGATTGTTTTTGCAACAAAAATTCTTGTATTAGGTAATAAGTGATTAGCAGAATAATTACCTTCACCCCATTTACAGATATAATTTTATTCTTGTTTTTGTTAGAAATTTGTGATGACAGGTTTTGTGTGCCATGATGCCAGTAATATTCAATTAAAGGGGTACTTTGAGCTGCGCAGTGTAATATCATTTAGTTAAGAGCTGATAGAAAATATTTTATAAATTACCAAAGTGTAGATTGCTGGCAAATTCCAAATGTACTTCCATGAAAAAGCTGTACGAAGCCGCTGGTGCTTAAGCCCTGTATTAAATGTTCCGAAGGAACATAAGGGCTTTATGCATTCATTGCGTGCGAGTCCAAGCGTAAGCGTGCTTTTTTCATGGAAGGCACTTTGGATTTGCCAGCGCACCCAGTAATGTAATTTTTAAACATTTCCTCTTAACTTAATGATATTGTGGCGTAGCGCAAGAGTGCCCTTTTATGGAATATTCTGGCTCTGGCACGCAAACCGTCCGTCTTTACACTTTTAAACAAATATAAAATTTATCTGTATATATCCCCAAGTATTCCAATCATGTCAACTTTGAGTATTCCTTTTCTTCATCAATCAATTTTGCAAATTCCTTTGTAAATTTTACATCGGCTTCGCCGTCCCATCTTTCGTTAGTATTAGGGTTAATATAATCAACAATAAAACCATACTGTGCATAAGCTGCAAGTATTGCTTCTTTGTACCAGTTATAAATATCTTTGCCTGTTTTAACCCATGCAGGTGAGTTCCATTTTAAAATGCTTGTCTTTATATCCGGGTTAATTCTTTTAGCATCTGCTGCAAGCTGCCAGCCTGGATTGCGCAAGATATTTGTAACTTCATCTTTACTTCTTTTAGTTGCTGCCTCTGGGCCTGTTGAATTATTCCTGTCATTACCCATTTCAAGCTTAACATGGTTTATAAGCGGATATTCACCGCCAAACAGATATTGCATAAGCCTGGCATAAGCTTCAGGGTTTTCTGCCTTATAGTCCATTAAAAGGTCACTTGTGGAATTGCCGCTAAGAATACCAAAACCTTTATATGTAAGCCCGTTTTTATTATCTGTATGTATATCATTGCCATTTATAGTTATATTATATTCTTTGGCATCTGCTGGGGTTTCCCTGTTAAATGTACTTATTGTAGCTGGCATATTTGTAGTTGCCTCCTGTCTGCTGGATGGATTTTCTTTGTTATTTCCTTTATCTTTCTGGCTGGTACATGAAGTGCAGTTTAATATAAGTGAAAGGCTTATTAAAACAGCACCTGCCTTTTTAAAGTTTAATCTTCCCAATATATTTGTCTCCTTTAAAAAATAATTAAAAATCCTGAAAGATATTAGCATATATTTAGTTTCTGGTGTTCTTTATTTTACGGTATTCCCCTGGGGAAATACCCTCATATTTTTTAAATACAATTCCAAAATAATTTGCAGCATTATATCCTGTTTCTTTACCAATTTCATAAATGCTTTTATCTGTATTAATAAGAAGTACCTTTGCCTCTGATATTCTTTTACGGGCAAGGTATTCTAATGGCCTTATTCCAAGTTTCTTTTTAAATACACGGCAGAAATGTTGTTTTGAAATGCCGCACAACTCTGATAACTCCTGTAAACTTATATCTTTATTAAAGTTTTTGTCAATATATTTAATTGCATTTTTAATAACACTATTTGCGGAATTATCTTCATTTAATAAAAGTAAATTACGGACAGCCATGATATATTCATAAACAAGCAGGGAGCATTTTTCATCCATGCTTCCTGAACCTTTTGCAGAAGTATATATCATATCAAATATTCTTTTAATATTATCTATGTTTTTGGTTTTTTTACAAATATAATCTGGAAATCTAAGCCGCTGCATTATCTCTGGCAGGTAATTACCCCTGAAAACTACCCAGAATGAATGGTTTATTGTCTATATTTAAGATACCTTTGCCATAATGAATGGTTTATTGTCTATATTTAAGATACCTTTGCCATCAAGTGTAAATAAAATCTGGTGGGAAACCAGCCCGCTTTCTCTTATAACATGGTATTCCGGGGATGCAATACCTGCCCCAGACAGATAAAACGGAAAACATACCTGGTTTGCAATAACGGGATAAATATAATTAAACATTCTAAAACCTTCTTTCTAAACCAGTATAATAAAAAACTGTTTCTAGCTAAATAAGTGATATTAAAATATTAACATATTTCTGGATTAGTGGAAATTATTTTATAATATGTTATACTTGTATCTGGCTGGATTTTTAGAAGGGATGTTTTATATTTATTTTGGATAAGGAGAATTGAAATGAAATGGATTAAGTACCAGATACACACTACAACCAAATATGCAAATATTATTGGGGATATTCTTTGCAGTATGGATATTAATGGCTATGAAATAACAGACCATGTGCCGCTGACAGAGAAAGAAGAGAAACAGATGTATACGGATATTCCTGCTGATATGGGCTTTGATGATGGCACGTCTATACTTACGTTTTATACAGAAGCACCTGGTAATAGTGATACAGCTTTTTTTAGTACAGGTTCTTCGCTGCGTGACGGACGTATGGGGGATAGTGTTATTCCTGTTCCTGGTGAAATTATTGGAAAAATCCAGTCACGTATTATTGAAATGCAGGAATTTATTCCTGTACCAGTTCCTGAAATTAATTATTCTATAGAAGATGATTCAGAATGGAAGGATAAGTGGAAGGAGAATTTTAAGCCGTTCCGGATTGCTGATAATATTATAATTAAGCCTACATGGGAGGAAATACCTGCTGGTGCAGGAGAGAATGATATTATTCTTGAAATAGACCCTGGTTCTGCATTTGGTACAGGGACACATGAAACTACGAAACTGTGCCTGCTTTCGCTTAAGGATTATATAACACCTGGGACTGAAATTCTGGATGCTGGATGTGGAAGCGGGATTCTTGCAATCAGTGCACTTTTATGTGGTGCAAAGTCTGCATTCTGTCTTGATATTGACCCTGCGGCTGTCTGCGCTGCCATAGAAAATGCCAGAATTAACAATATCAGTGAGGACAGAATAAAGGTTTTTAAAGCAAATATACTGGAAGACGGGGATATTATAACCCAAAACCATAATGGGCTTTTTGATATTGCTGTAGCAAATATACTTGCAGATGTAATTGTGCTTCTTGCCAGCCATATTGGCAGGTATATAAAGGATAACGGGCTTTTTATCTCTTCTGGCATACTTGCAGAAAAGGCTGGCGAAGTAGAAGAAGCACTGTTAAATAATAATTTCAAGGTTATTAGTAAAAATACACTTGGTGAATGGGTATCATTTATAGCGTTAAAACCAGGTAAGTAATCCATGAAGCAATCCATGCTGTAATACACTGGCAGATAACAACAGCAAGTGCCCATTTGACGCCGAGTTCCCTTTTTATAGATGCTACAGCAGCAACACAAGGTGTATATAAAAGGCAGAATACAAGCAGTGATGCAGCGCCTGCTGTTGTAAGCATGTTTAAAAGGACATCTGTAGAACCAGTTAAAACTGAGAGGATTGATACTATGCTTTCTTTTGCCATAAAACCTGTAAGAAGTGCTGTGGAAATCCTCCAGTCACCAAATCCAAGCGGTCTGAATACTGGTGCAATAATTCCTGCAAGGGATGCAAGCATACTATCGTGGGAGTCCTTTACAACATTTAAGCGTATGTCGAATGTCTGTAAGAACCAGATTACAATAGTTGCTATAAAAATAACTGTAAATGCCCTTTGTAAAAAGTCTTTTGCCTTTTCCCATAAGAGCTGGCATACGTTTTTAGCGCCTGGCATACGGTAATTCGGGAGTTCCATAACAAATGGCACGGCTTCCCCTTTAAATATGGTTCTTTTTAATATTAGTGCCATAAGTATTCCCATTAATATTCCGAAGAAGTATAAGCCAACCATAATAAGTGCACCATGTCCTGGGAAAAATGCTGCGGTAAAAAATCCATAAACTGGAAGTTTGGCGGAACAGCTCATAAACGGGGTCAGAAGGATTGTCATTTTTCTGTCACGCTCTGATGATAATGTCCTGCTTGCCATAACACCTGGAACTGTACATCCAAACCCAACAAGCATAGGTACTATACTTCTTCCTGATAATCCAATTTTTCTTAAAAGTTTATCCAGTACAAATGCTACACGTGCCATATAGCCACTGTCTTCCAGAATTGAAAGGAAGAAGAATAATGTTACAATAATTGGAAGAAATCCTAATACGCTGCCAACACCATTAAAAATTCCGTCAATTATTAATGAATGTAGTACAGAATTGACGCTGGCGGCTTCTAATGCCTGCGCTGTCCATTCTGAAAGCTTTGTGATGCCAAGGTTCAGTATATCTGAAAGTAATACGCCAATTACATCAAATGTAAGCCAGAATACAACAGCCATAATAAGTATAAACATGGGGATTGCTGTGTATTTTCCAGTAAGAACCTGGTCAATTTTACGGCTGCGGGCATGTTCCCTGCTTTCCCTGGGTTTTATTACAGCGGCACTGCATATGCGCTTTATAAATGAAAACCTCATATTGGCAATGGCAGCTGCCCTGTCAAGCCCGCATTCTTCTTCCATCTGCAATATAATATGTTCTAACATTTCTTTTTCATTTTGTGCTAAATCCAGGCTGTCTAAAATAAGTTTGTCACCCTCTGCAAGTTTGCTGGCAGCAAAACGCACTGAAATGCCCGCCGCTTTTGCATGGTCTTCCACCAGGTGCATAATTCCATGTATACATCTATGTACAGCACTGCTTTCGTCATCACCACTACAGAAATCTATTTTTCTTGGACGTTCCTGGTACTTGGCAACATGTATTGCGTGGTCTGCAAGTTCATCCACACCTTCATTTTTGGCAGCAGATATAGGGATAACCGGGACTCCTAACATTTCTTCCATTTCGTTAATTAATATAGAGCCGCCGTTCTCCCTTACCTCATCCATCATATTAAGCGCAACTACCATAGGAATTCCAAGTTCCAGAAGCTGCATTGTAAGATAAAGGTTTCTTTCGATATTTGAGGCATCCACAATATTTATAATACCAAGAGGGTGGTCTTTTAATAAAAATTCCCTTGTAACAATTTCTTCGTTGCTGTATGGTGACATTGAATATATTCCTGGCAAATCAGTAATAAGAGTATCTGTATGGCCTTTTATTACACCGCTTTTCCTGTCAACAGTCACCCCGGGGAAATTGCCGACATGCTGGTTAGAACCTGTAAGCCTGTTAAATAATGTTGTCTTTCCACAGTTCTGGTTTCCTGCAAGGGCAAATTCCAGCACCTGTCCTTTAGGAAGTGGATGTTCATCTGCTTTTATATGGTATCTGCCACCTTCACCAAGCCCTGGGTGCGGCATGGTTTTGTGTTTTTTAGGAATATTTTTTTCTATTTCTGTTTCACGTATGTTATTTATTTCAATTTTATCTGCATCTGCAACCCTGAGTGTAAGCTCGTATCCATGTATTTTTAATTCCAGAGGGTCTCCCATAGGCGCGAATTTAACCATTGTAACTTCAGCACCAGGGATAAGTCCCATATCAAGAAAGTGCTGCCTTAATGCACCCTCTCCGCCAGTAGATATTATATCTGCTGTTTTGCCAATTTCCAGCTCTTTTAGTGTCATTTTAATTTCCCTTTCTGGATTAAAATAATTCTTATTAATTATTGTAAGCTTTAAATTACAGTAAGACATTATAGCATAGAAAACCATCTATAACAACTATGCGGATGCAGATGGTTTCTGGTAAAAGAAGCCGTCCACATCCGCAACAGGACTGGAAATGGTTATTTACTTTAAACGTTTAAGTATTTCAAGTGTGTATTCCCATGTTCTTTTTACACTTTCTATATCCAGGGACTCTTGCGGGGTATGGATATTTTTAATATCAGGGCCATATGATATACAGTCAAGTCCTGGGAGCTTGCCAGCAAAAAGCCCACATTCAAGACCGGCATGTATTGCCTGTATTACAGGCTTTCTTCCATACTGTTCTTCAAATACTTCTATCATCAGGTCACGTAGCGGGGACTCTTTCTTATATTCCCATGCAGGGTAATCACCATTTAAAGATACAGTTCCGCCAAGTGTTTCTGCCAGGCATTTTATACGGTCTGCCAGTTCTTCCTTTTCAGTGCTTATGCTGCTTCTTAAGGAATAATTAAAACGTACGCAGAAAGGGCAGTCCCTGTGGCTGTAAGGGTCACTGGGGTCAAGGAAAACTGTATCTAGTTTGCCAAGGTTAAGTGAAGTCTGTACAAGACCTTCTATATCATGGCTCATACGCTGTATTCCATTAGGAAGGCTGACAAGTGCAGCTATAACTTTTGATGTGGATTTGTCATAAAATACAAAATAATTGCCAGGTTTATTTTCTGTTTTAACAACAATTTTTATACCAGCATCTGTAGAAGAATATTCATTAGCATATATTTTATTTAACTCTTCTAAGTGTTTCTGAACTTCCTCCATATCTGTGTTTTCATTAAAAATAATCCTGGAGTATGTTTCCCGCGGGATTGCATTGTCCTTAAGCCCTCCGTATATTGTCATTATATTGAATTTAAACTTCTGGGAGAGAGAGTAAAGCGTCCTGCCCATAAGTACATTTGAATTGGCACGCCCTTTATCTATTTCAACACCAGAGTGGCCGCCTTTAATGCCTTTTATCCAGATATCTGCACATTTCCCAACTGCCCCTTTTCTTTTTACAGGGATTTCAACAGTAACAGCTGCACCGCCAGCGCAGCTGGTAAGCAGATAGCCTTCTTCTTCCGAATCAATATTAAGCATAATACGTGATTTGAGAGATGAAACATCAATAGCAGCAGCACCGGTCATTCCGACTTCTTCATCTGTTGTAAATACCGCTTCAAGAGGCGGGTGGGGTATGTTGTCTGACTCAAGTATTGCAAGTGCGTAAGCTATTGCAATTCCGTCATCACCGCCAAGTGTAGTACCTTTTGCAGATATAAAACCATCCTTAAGCTGTAAATTTAATCCATATTTTTCAAAATCAAACTTGCAGTCTGTTTCTTTTTCACATACCATGTCAAGATGGCCTTGTATCATTACAGCAGGGGAGTTTTCATAGCCTGGTGAGCCGTCTTTCCATATTATTACATTATTATGGCTGTCTTTTTGGTATTTTAGCCCATGTTCCTTTGCAAATGAAACACAGAAACCGCTTATCTTATTTGTATTGCCTGAACCATGTGGTATGCTGCATATTTTTTCAAAATACCTGAATACAGCTTCTGGTTCTAAATTTGATAAAATACCCATTTTATTACTCCTTCATTTGGTATACATATTTATTAACCTGCAAGGTATGCATAAATGCAATAACGCGTTTAAGCATACTTTCCTTTTCATCAGGAAATGTTTCTGACATAATATTTAGTATATCATAAATAGTATTTCTTCCATTAATTGATTTCCAGAGGACAGAGCCATATTTGTCAAGGGCAATATGGCTTATTTCCGGTTTATGGAAAAATTTTTGTGCTATTTTATGATGCAGTCCTTTATTTATAACATCTATTGTAACTAAGCCCTCTTCGTTTTCCGACCATTTAAAACCAGGGTTGCAAAACATTACCACATCCATATAGTTTTGTGGTATTTTTTTTGTTCTCTTTTTTACCATTACTGGCTGCCTTTCTGTTATAAGATTTAATCTGCTGCCCTGTCTTTATACAGGGAGAAATATACAAGTGTTGCAAGAAGCAGTATAAAGAATATAATTCCGCCTGTATTGCCAAGTATTCCTCCAAGGTTAATAAATCCTGCAACTGTATCATCCTTAAATGGTATAATTGCAAGTACAGCCAGCAGGATGCCTACAAGACCTTCACCAGCAATAAGCCCTGAGCTGTACAAGATACCATTTTCAACAACAGATTTACGTTCGTTATCTGAACTGTTTTTATTTTTGTTTTCTAAGAACCAGCGTATTACACCGCCTATAAATATAGGTGATGAAAGATGTATAGGAAGATAAAGCCCTATAGCAACTGGAAGTATAGGAAGCCCAAGTATTTCTATAGCAACTGCAACACCAATACCACAGAATACAAGCCCCCAAGGCAGAGAACCGCCCATAACACCTTCTACTACAAGTTTCATAAGAGAAGCCTGTGGTGCAGGAAGTTCTGGGGAACTATAACCCCATGCATTATTAAGAAGGTACATTATGCCGCCTATTGCAAGACCTGATATTACTGCACCAATTAATTCGCCGGTCTGCTGGTATATAGGTGTTGCACCTACTATATAACCAGTCTTTAAATCCTGTGAGGTATCACCTGACATTGCTGCAACAATACATATAACTGTACCAATACATATAGCGGATGCCATTCCTTTATATCCGTCAGTGCCTGTAGCTTTTAAAAGTGCAGTTGCAATAAGCAGGGTTGCAATTGCCATACCAGATACAGGGTTGTTAGAAGAACCAACAAGCCCTACCATGCGGCTTGATACTGTAGCAAAGAAAAAACCGAATATTACAATTATCAGAGCACCAAGGAAACTTATTGGTACTGATGGCATAATCCATATTATAATAGCTATAACCAGTGCTCCTCCAATAACAAAAGGCATAGGGAGGTCTCTGTTAGTACGCATGCTTTCTGCTTCTTTATGCCCAAATCCTGTTATTGCCTTGCGGAATGTTTTTATTATTGTTGGAAGTGTTTTTATAAGACTTATAATACCTCCTGCTGCAACTGCACCTGCCCCAATATAGCGTACATAACTGCTCCATATTTCATTGGCAGACATTTCACTGATTATTTTGTCAGAAGGTGCAACAAGGGCATCTCCTCCAAATAGTGATATAAGAGGCATAAGTACAAACCATGCAATAATACCACCCGAAAACATATAGCCGGCTATCTTAATCCCACATATATAACCAACACCAGCAAGAGCAGGAAGTACATCAATACCAAACCCTGAGCCTTTAAACTTCTTAATTTCCCAGTGGGTTTCAGAAGGGAAAAGACGCAGCCCGTCAGCTATAAACTTGTATGCAGCAGCAATTCCAAGCCCTGAAAATACAATTTTAGATTTAGAACCGCCGCTTTCACCAGCAAGAAGGACTTCTGCACAGGCTGTTCCTTCCGGGAATGGAAGTGTGCCATGTTCTTCTACAATAAGCGCTGTACGCAGAGGAACCATAAAAAGCACACCAAGCAGGCCGCCACAAATTGTAATAGCGGCTATTTCCAGGAAGTGAGGGGCAGATATTGAACTGTTTTCATCTGCCCACATGAAAAGTGCTGGAAGTGTAAATATTGCACCAGCAGCAAGTGACTCACCGGCAGAGCCGATAGTCTGTACCATATTGTTTTCAAGAATAGAATCTTTTCTTAAAATTTTCCGTATAATGCCCATAGAAACAACTGCCGCGGGTATTGAAGCTGATACAGTCATTCCTACACGCAGTCCAAGATACGCATTAGCACCGCCGAAAATAACAGCGAGCAGAGCTCCAAGTATTATGGAGGTAAACGTAAGTTCCGGCATTACCTTGTCCGCTGGAACATATGGTTTGAAATTCTTACTATTTGCCATTTTAATCCTCATTTCTGTGCTGCAAATTGGAAGGTATTTGTAAAAATTAATTCTGTGTAAGCAGCACTTTTCACAGAATTAAAAATATTAATAATTATAGCATAATTTGTCAGTATTTGACAATTACAAATATAGCCTGGATATAAAAATTATTAAAAATGATTAAAATTTCAAAAAAATAGTTGAAAATCTAATATATTTAATATAGTATGTTATAGAAAATATTATTAACTGGTTTTGATATACCAGGTTAACAAAAAGGAGGATACCATATGGTAGAAAAACACAACTATTATGAAAACAGGCTTTATACCAGCACGGGTGCTGGGGAAAAGGCAGGCAGCAATGCCATTCCAGACTGGAAACAGCCATTAAATTTTTTACGCTGGCTTGTACAATTTGTAAAAAATCCAGCCGGTGCAGCAGGGCAGCTGGCAGCAGGGGATAATATACAGACGTCCCTTATACTGGTTGCCATAAATTTAATATCTGTCTTAACCGCAGGTATAATATGTGTTATTATTATGAATATAAGATACAGGTTATATTTTTCATGGGTTAATGTTTCCTTATCTGGAATAATAATTATTGGTTTATTGCTTGCCCTGTTTTTTGATTTTGGTTTTTCAGGATTATTGTTTGTAAGTACAAACATAATATTCAAAGAAAAAGCAATGTTTTCAAAAATGCTTGCCTTAACAGGAGGCAAAATAGTAACAGACTCTTTGTTTCTTCTTGCAGGTTCTTTATTTATGCTTCTGGGAAATTTCTTTTTCTTTATATCTGTAGCTGCTGGAAATATTATTTCTATTACAACGCTTATATATGTATATAATGAAGAAAGCAGCCTTCCAGCCAATAAAAAAATTTATAGTATTTCTGGGGCACTTGTAGTAACCTATACAATAATAATGGTAATAATAAAGGCAGTAATGCCACTTCTAATGTCATTAAGTTAAGAAAAGATGTTTAAAAATTACATTACTGGATGCGCTGGCAAATTCCAAATGTGCTTCCATGAAAAAGCTGTACAGAGCCGCTCCCCTTAACTAAATGACATTATGTCGCAGCGGGAGCGTGCCCCATATGCACTAACTTACTTGTAAAAAATAGAGAACTATGCCATAATAAAAT
>CAJUPJ010000010.1 GCA_910588655.1 uncultured Lachnospiraceae bacterium
GGGTTCCATACAGCAATTTTACCAGGATTGCTTGCTTAAGTTCGCACTTATGGGAGCATGCCCTGGCATGAAATAATTTAGTGGACACTTAGAAACCATGCGTCCCTTCACCAAAAAAGGATAACTGGAAATTATCCCATAAGAATTTTTATATACGCGGGTTGTAATTATATGTTATAATAAAACAAAATGTAAAAAGCCGCATATAGGATTTTTTATGGCAGGCAGGAATGGAGGGGTTTTATGAGAGTTAAATTTACTAAGATGCACGGGTGCGGAAATGATTATGTATATGTAAACTGTATGGATAAAGTTTTAGATAACCCTTGTGAGGTATCACGTTATGTTAGTGACAGGCATTTTGGGATAGGTTCAGACGGGCTTATCTTAATTTGTCCGTCGGATGTTGCAGATTTTAAAATGGTAATGTATAATGCTGATGGTTCAGAAGGAAAGATGTGCGGCAATGGTGTGCGCTGTATTGCCAAATATGTCTATGAAAACGGGCTGGCAGTTAAAGATGAGATAACCATTGAAACAAGGAGTGGTATTAAAAAACTGGATTTAACTGTTGAAGATGGCAAAGTCTGCCTTGTAAAGGTGGATATGGGCGCGCCTGTTTTAAAACCATCTGACATTCCTGTAACAGCAGATGAGGGCATGGAAAGTTTTATAGACCAGCCACTTATTGTGGAAGGCACAGAATTTAAGGTTACATGTGTTTCTATGGGAAACCCGCATGCTGTTGTGTTTGTTGATTATACAGATAATTTTGAAATAAACAGGTATGGCACAGGGTTTGAAGAACATATGCTGTTCCCTGACAGAATAAATACAGAGTTTGTACAGGTAATTAACCGCAATGAGATAAATATGCGTGTCTGGGAACGTGGTTCTGGCGAAACACTTGCATGTGGCACAGGGACTTGTGCGGCAGTTGTGGCATGTGTCCTTAATGGCAGGACAGATGATGAAGTGACAGTACACCTTTTAGGAGGGGATTTATTTATAAAATATGACAGGGAGAATAACACTGTATGGATGACAGGGCCTGCAGAAACTGTATTTGAAGGTGAAATAGATATTGATTTGGATTAAAAAGAAGAAAGGGGACTATCAATGAAACTGGATGATTTGCTTAAAAACCTGGAGTATACATGTATACAGGGCAGTATAAACGGAATGGAAGTTTCCAGGATTGTATATGACTCAAGAAAAGCATCGGAAGGGGATTTGTTTGTATGTATAAGCGGCGCTGTTGCAGACGGGCACAGTTTTGCCAGGGAAGTGGCAGATAAAGGGGTGTCAGTAATAGTTGCAGAAAAACCTGTTGATGTGCCTGGTACTGTGACTGTAATACAGGTAAAAGACAGCCGTATTGCACTTGCAGGGCTTTCAGCAGAATATTTCGGGAATCCTGCAAAGGAACTTATAACCATAGGCATTACGGGGACTAAAGGCAAAACCACAACAACATATATGATACGTTCTGTGCTTGAAGCCTCTGGTATAAAGACAGGCTTAATCGGGACTATAGAAACTATAATTGGTGAAAAGCATATACCTTCATCAAATACCACACCTGAGTCTTATATTATACAGGAAACTTTCAGGGAAATGGCAGATGCAGGCTGTAAATGTGTTGTTATGGAAGTTTCATCACAGGGCCTTATGCTGCACAGGACTGGCGGCTTTACATTTGACTACGGGGTATTTACAAACCTTGCGCCAGACCATATAGGGCCAGCCGAGCATAAAGACCTGGCAGATTATATATACTGCAAAAGCCTTTTGTTCAGGCAGTGCAGGCATGGCATATTTAATGCAGATGACAGCCATCTTTTTGAAATACTGGAGCACCATACATGTGATGTAGAAACATATGGCTTTAGCAGCAATGCAGATTTAAGGGCTTCTTCTGTGGAGCTTACAATGAAAAACGGGCTTCTTGGGGTTTCATACCATACTAGCGGGCTTGCGGAAATGGACATAGAAACCAGCATGCCTGGCAAATTCAGTGTATATAATTCCATGATAGCCGTTGCAATATGCAGGCATTTCAATATTCCAGATGAAATAGTATTAAAATCACTTTCGCAGGTACGTGTAAAAGGCAGGGTGGAACTTCTGGACGTATCACCGGAATTTATAGTAATGATAGATTATGCCCATAATGCAATGAGCCTGGAAAGCCTTCTGGAAACGCTTAATGAATATAAACCAGCAAGGCTTGTATGCCTTTTTGGCTGCGGGGGCAACCGCTCCAGGGAAAGGCGTTTTGAGATGGGGGAAGTGTCTTCAAGGCTTGCAGGCCTGACAATAATTACTTCAGACAACCCGCGCAATGAAGAACCAGAAGCCATTATTGAAGATATTGTGGCAGGCGTGGAAAAGGCAGACGGGGAATATATAAAAATTACTGGCAGGCCTGAGGCAATACGTTATGCCATTGAAAATGCCAAAAAAGGTGATGTAATTGTACTGGCAGGCAAAGGGCATGAAGACTACCAGGAAATAAAAGGGAAAAAATACCATATGGATGAAAGGGAGCTTGTTGCGGATGTTGTACGTGACGGCAATTTTATCCGTTAAGGACAATATTGTGGGGGATATATGATATTTGCTGATATAATTATTGATATATCTGTTAAAAGCCTTGATAAAACATTCCAGTATATTGTGCCTGCATGTCTTGAAGATGAAATAAAAACCGGCTCGCTTGTAACAGTCCCTTTTGGCAATGGCAACAGGCAGCTTAAAGGCTATGTGGTGAATTTAACAGATACACCAAAGTTTGACAGGGCAAAGACCAAAAGCATCACAGGTGTTGAAAAAAATGCCATACCAGCAGAGTCACACCTTCTTGCACTGGCAGGCTGGATTAAGGAAAATTATGGCGCATCAATGAATGATGCAATCAAGGCAGTAATGCCTGTAAAAAAGGAAATAAAAGAACGGGTACAAAGGACAGTTTACCCGCTTTTAAGCCCTGCGGAAATGGAAAAACTTGCCCTGGAATTTGAAAAGAAGCACAATACTGCAAGGGCAAGGGTCTTAAGGTGCTTTACAAGCCTTGACAGCAGCATATATTATAATGGTATTGATTACAACTATATAACAAAGAACCTTAAATGCCCCAAATCCGTAATTGACAGCCTGGAACAGATGGGCATAACCAGCACAAGTTCATCCAGGCAGTACCGCAACCCTGCAAAGCATGGGGACACATCCAGCACAAGGCATGTTCTTAATGATGAACAGCAGCATATTGCAAATGCAGTCCTGGCAGATTATGCAGGCGGCATAAGGAAAACTTATTTAATACATGGTGTTACAGGCAGCGGCAAAACAGAAGTCTACATGGAAATAATTGAAGGTGTGCTTTCATACGGCAGGCAGGTAATTGTGCTTATACCAGAAATTGCCCTGACATTCCAGACAGTAAACAGGTTTTACCAGCGTTTTGGGGACAGGGTGTCAGTTATACACTCAAGGCTTTCAGCAGGTGAACGGTATGACCAGTTCCTGCGGGCTAAAGAAGGGCTTGTTGATATTATGATTGGCCCGCGTTCTGCGCTTTTTATGCCATTTAAGAAACTGGGGCTTATAGTGGTGGATGAAGAACACGAAACAAGTTACCAGAGCGAAACACCGCCAAAATACCATGCAAGGGAAGTGGCGGTGCAGAGGGCACGTATGCTTGGAGCAAGTGTGCTGCTTGGCTCTGCAACGCCGTCACTTGAAGCTTATTACAAGGCACAGGCAGGGGAATACGGGCTTTTTACACTTAAGAAGCGTGCTGGAGGCGCACACCTTCCACAAGTACATATAGTGGATTTAAGGGAAGAATTTGAGAATAAGAACTATTCAGTATTCAGCAGCAGGCTAAGCACACTGGTAGAAGAACGTTTACAGAAACATGAGCAGTCAATAATATTTATAAACAGGCGCGGGTATGCAAGTTTTATTTCATGCCGTAAATGCGGTGAGGCAATAGGATGCCCGCACTGTTCTGTATCACTGAAGCCCCATATGCATAATGGCATTGTTGACAGGATGAAATGCCATTTCTGCGGCTATGAAATACCGCTGCCTGCTGCCTGCCCGTCATGTGGTTCTAAATATATTGGTACATTTGGCATAGGCACACAGCAGGTTGAGGAAGCAGCAAAAAAACGTTTCCAAGGTGCGCGCATATTACGGATGGATGCAGACACAACAGGCGGTAAGGACGGGCACAGCAGGATACTTGGGCAGTTTGGCAGGGGTGAAGCAGATATCCTTATAGGTACACAAATGATAGTAAAAGGCCATGATTTCCCAAATGTAACCCTTGTAGGGATAATAGCTGCTGACCTGTCACTTAATGCTGGCGACTACAGGGCAGCCGAACGCACATACCAGCTTATAGCACAGGCAGCAGGCAGGGCGGGCAGGGGCGGCAAAAGCGGTGAAGTCGTACTGCAGACATACCAGCCATCCCACTACAGCATAGTACATGCAGCAGGCCAGGATTATGAAAGTTTTTATAACCAGGAGATATCTATAAGAGAAATGTTGCATTATCCGCCAGTTTCAAATATACTAGGTATATTAGTGTTTTCAGAAAATGAAGAAAGCGCTTCAAAGCTTGCTGGAATAATTTCAGAGATAGCAGAACAGTACCAGACCGTTACAGTGCTGGGCCCGGCAGATGCACCAGTGGCAAAAGCAAAAGATATTTACCGCAAAATGGTCTATGGCAAATGCATGGATTACAGCACGCTCTGTTCTGTAAAAGATTATATAGAAGCCTTTAAAGAACAGGATACAGAATTCAGGGACTGTGGCATAAACTTTGAATTTAACATTAACAGGTAAGCATTTTTTATTATTTGTGCCAGCGTAAGCGGCATGGGGATTTTTATGGAGGATTAGATTATTATGGCTATTAGGAAAATAAGGAAAATAGGTGATGAAATACTTGAACATGCTACAAAACCAGTTAAATTTATGACACCACGCACATCAATTCTTATTGGTGACATGCTTGACACAATGTATGAAGCAGGCGGTGTCGGGCTTGCTGCACCACAGGTCGGGGTCTTAAAACAGGTTGTAGTAATAGATGTGACAGAAGAAGGAAATAACCCAATAGTCCTTATAAATCCTGAAATACTGGAACTTTCAGGCGAACAGACAGGACAGGAAGCATGTCTTAGCGTCCCAGGCAAATCAGGGGTGGTCACAAGGGCAAACTATGCAAAAGTAAAAGCATATGATGAACATATGAAAGAAATAATTGTAGAAGGCGAAGACCTGCTTGCAAGGGCATTACAGCATGAAATAGACCATCTGTCAGGGATACTTTATGTATCAAAAGTGGAGGGGGACTTAGTTGACACTTCACAGGAAACAGAGTGATTTCAAATTAATAATGACAGGCTGGCAAATCCAAAGTGTCCCACCCAGCAGCACGCTTCCGCTTGGATGAAGCACGCAATGGTGCATAAAGCCCCTAATGTTCCAACGGAACAGTTTGTCCCTTTGGAACATTCAAAACGGGGCTTAAACACCAGCGGCTTCAAACAGCTGCTTCTGGGAGCACATTTGGAATTTGCCAGCAATTTACACTTTGCCAGTTTCCAAAAACATTTTTGCCAAAACCTTTAACTAAATGATATTGTGTTATGTTAATTATTTGAAATTGGAGAAAAAATAGATTTAGCAGGTGGAACATACACTATTAGCCATAACAACTTTGTAAATGGATAGTTTGTGAATATACCGCGGTTATGTAAGTATTTGCCTGGTATTTATAGACGTGCCGGCTAAATCACCCCGTTTTTTAGCTGCATTTGCTCCTTCCTTTTTAGATTATGTAGTGGAAGGTATTGCTGAATGTAAGCTAAGTGTGCTGGAGTGGTGCTTTGTATTGTAGCTGGCTATTTTTATAAATTACCAAAGTGTAAGCTGGCTGGCAAATTCCAAATGTGCTTCCATGAAAAAGCTGTACGAAGCCGCTGGTGCTTAAGCCCTGTATTAAAATGTTCCGTAGGAACATTAGGGGCTTTATGCACCATTGCGTGCAAGTCCAAGCGCAAGCGTGCTGTTTTCATGGAAGGCACTTTGGATTTGCCAGCGCACCCAGCATATGTAATTTTTAAACAGCGCCCAGCACCCCAAGCCACCAGTACCCCACTACATATACAACCCCGGAAGGAGATGCAGATTTTGAGAATAATTTTTATGGGTACACCTGATTTTGCGGTGGACACTTTTAACTGCCTGGCCAAAAGCAGGCATGAAATTGCTGCTGTTGTTACACAGCCAGACAAACCAAAGGGCAGGAGCGGCAAGGCTTCACCGCCCCCTGTTAAGGAAGCCGCCCTTAAAGCCATTGAAGAAACTGGCAGGGATATTAAAATATTACAGCCAGCCAGGGCAAGGGAACAGTGGTTTATTGATGAATTAAAAAGCATTAACCCTGATGTTGCCATAGTAGCTGCATTTGGGCAGATTTTAACACCAGAAATCCTTTCCATACCTAAGTATGGCTGTATTAATGTACATGCTTCACTTCTTCCAAAGCTGCGTGGCGCTGCCCCTGTACAGTGGGCTGTTATTAATGGTGACAGGGAAAGCGGTGTTACTATTATGCAGATGGACGAAGGGATTGACACAGGGGATATGCTGCTTGTCCAGAAATGTGCCATAGACCCGGATGAAACAGGCGGAAGCCTTTTTAATAAGCTTGCCTGTCTTGGCGGTGCTATGGTGCTTGACGTGCTTGATATGGCAGAAAATGGCACTTTAAAGCCTGTAAAACAGGATGAAAGCCAGCATACTTATGTTAAAATGTTAAAGAAGGAAACAGGGCATATAGATTTTAACATGCCTGCAATCAATATAGAAAGGCTGGTAAGGGGCTTAGACCCATGGCCTGGCACATTTACACATATACATGGCAAGACCCTTAAAATCTGGAAGGCATTTGTTATTCCAGAAGAAAAGGCAGCAGAAAACGGAATAGATACAGGGGAAAAAATTGCTGCCGGGACAGTTGCCGCTGCCAGAAAAAATGATATAATTATTAAAACAGGGGACGGCTACCTTGCAATTACCTCATTGCAGCCAGAAGGCAAGAAAAGAATGGATACAGGTTCATTCCTGAGAGGATATAAAATAGAAAAGGGAGAGCGTTTTGAATAAAGACAGTTGCAATATACGTGCATACGCACTGGATATCATAACAGAAGTCCTTGATAAAGGTGCGTATGCAGATAAAGCGCTCCATAGCGTTTTAGACAGTGGTGTTATTCCAGATAACAGGGACAGGGCATTTCTTTCAAGGCTTTGTACAGGGACAGTTGAGCGCCTGCTTACACTTGACTATATAATTAACTGTTTTGCAAGCATTAAGGTTAATAAAATGAAACCTGCCATAAGAAATATAATGCGTATGGCAGCATACCAGGTATTTTATATGGAACAAGTGCCTGACAGCGCTGCCTGCAATGAAGCTGTAAAACTTGCAGTTTCACGTGGGTTTAAGGGCTTAAAGGGTTTTGTAAATGGCGTGCTGAGGGCAATGGTGCGTGGGAAGGACAATGTAAAATACCCTTTGCGCAGTGATGGTTTTATTTTATATGCTTCAGTTAAATATTCCATGCCGGAATGGATTGTGGAAAGGTTCTGTAATGAATATGGCATGGAAGTTACAGAAAAAATATTAGATACATTTATAAACGGGGACAAGTATCTTACATTAAGATGCAATATTTCCAAGGCAGATGTATCTGGAATAACAGGACTGCTTAAAAAGGATGCCAGGGATATAATTATAAATAACGGGGAATTTTTTGGATATGCCCTGAGGATTAGCGGCTATGGAAGCCTGCCTTTATTAAGTGCATTTAACCACGGGCTTGTCCAGGTACAGGATGAAAGCTCAATGCTGCCTGCTGCCATTGCACGTATAAAGGAAAACAATACAGTTATTGACTTATGTGCTGCACCTGGCGGCAAGACACTGCATGCAGCGGATTTGCTGAATGGCACTGGAAAGGTAATTTCATGTGATATTTCCAGCAGGAAGACAAGGCTGGTGCGTGATAATGCCAGGCGGTGTGGTTTTAAAAATATAGAAATATACGAAAATGATGCCCGTATATACAGGCAGGAATGGGACAGCATGGCAGATATTGTTATAGCAGACCTTCCATGTTCAGGGCTTGGGGTTTCTGGGAAAAAGTGCGATATAAAATACAAGACAAAGCCTGGTGATATAGAAACACTTGCTGCCCTGCAGCGGGAAATATTAAGTGCTGCAGCAAAATATGTAAAGCCCGGCGGCAGGCTTGTATATAGTACATGCACAATGACACAGGAAGAAAATATGGATAATTCCAGATGGATATGTGAAAACCTTCCATTTGGAAGTGAAGACATAGAAGATGCATTGCCGTTATGCCTTAAGGGGAATACAGGGCATAACGGGTATATACAGGTGCTTCCGCATATGGCAGGCACAGACGGCTTCTTTGTGGCTTCATTTATCAGGAAAACAGGACGGTGGTAAATTGACAGAAAGACTTTTAGTGAAAAAAGATATTAAAAGCCTGGATTTTGATGAATTAAAAGAATTTATTGAAAGCACTGGGGAGAAAGCGTTCAGGGCAAAGCAGGTTTATGGGTGGATGCACCAGAAGCTTGTACAGTCATTTGATGATATGTCCAATATTCCAAAAAGCCTGCGTGGGCGGCTTTCAGAAGAGTGCTTTATAGAAAGTACACGTATTACAGGGAAACAGGTGTCAAAAGACGGCACAGCAAAGTTTTTAATGGAACTTCATGATGGCAATAAGGTTGAAAGCGTGCTTATGAAATACAGGCATGGCAACAGTGTGTGTATTTCAACGCAGGCAGGCTGCCGGATGGGATGCAGGTTCTGCGCTTCAACAGTTGGAGGGCTTATAAGGAATTTAACCCCTTCTGAAATGCTTGGCCAGGTTTATGAAATACAGCGTACTACAGGGGAGCGTGTTTCCAATGTAATACTTATGGGAATTGGGGAACCGCTTGACAACTACAGCAATGTTGTTAAATTTATAAAGATGCTTTCAGACAGCAACGGCGTTAATATAAGCCAGCGTAATATAACACTTTCTACATGCGGGCTGGTGGAAAAGCTTAAAGAGCTTGCAGATGAGGGCCTGGCAATAACAGTTGCTGTATCGCTCCATGCGCCTGATGACGTGCTGCGCAGGCAGATAATGCCAGTTGCAGAAAGGTATTCCATACAAAATATAATGGAAGCATGCAGGTATTATATAGAAAAAACTGGCAGGCGTATAACATTTGAATACAGCATGATGGAAGGGATTAATGACAGCAGCAGGCACGCAGAAAAGCTTGCCAGGCTTTTAAAAGGCTTAAACTGCCATGTGAACCTGATACCGCTAAACCCTGTAAACGGGCGGCTTGGGAAGCGCCCCGGCATTGCAGGTATACAGCAGTTTAAATTAATACTTGAAAAAAACCATATTAATGTTACTATTAGAAGAGAGATGGGCAGTGACATAGATGCTGCCTGTGGCCAGTTACGTAATAAAGACAAAGGAGGGAAACTACATGAAAGCATATGCGAAAAGTGACGTTGGAAGAAAACGTTCAATGAACCAGGATTATTTCTATTGCAGCGACAGCCCGGTTGGTAGTTTCCAGAACCTGTTGATTGTTGCAGACGGGATGGGAGGCCATAAGGCTGGTGACCACGCCTCGAAGCTTTGTGTAGAGAACATAGTAAAGTCAGTAGCAGAAAGCAGGCACAGCACGCCTGTTACAGTAATGAATGAAGCCGTTATGGGTGCTAACAGTGCTGTATACAGGGAAGCAATGGAAAACCCGCAGTTTAAAGGGATGGGAACTACCATAGTGGCATGTACTTTGCAGGACAGGACTTTATATATAGCCAATATAGGGGATTCACGCCTGTACTTAATTAATGATGGCATAAAGCAGATTACAAGTGACCATTCACTTGTGGAAGAAATGGTTAAAAATGGGAACATAACAGAAAGCGAAGCGAGAATCCATCCACAGAAAAATATTATAACACGTGCGCTTGGGATAGAAGAAGAGGTAAGGGCAGATTATTTTGAGATATCAGTAGAGACATCAGACATTGTACTTATGTGTACAGACGGGCTTACTAACATGATTGAGGATGACGATATTGAATATATTGTGAAGCATAGCAGTTCCATACAGAAGGCTGTTAATTCACTTGTTGCCAAGGCTAATGAAAATGGTGGTTATGATAATATTACAGTAGTTCTTGCAGAAATAGATTAAATAATGCCAGCAGGGCAGAATGGAGGATGTAATGGTTAGTCCGGGAATGATGATAAGCGAAAGATATGAAATTATCGATAAAGTCGGTTCCGGCGGCATGGCAGATGTATATAAAGCCAAATGCCACCGATTAAACAGATTTGTTGCTATAAAAATTTTAAAGCAGGAATACAGCAGTGATGCAAAGTTTGTAACTAAATTCAGGGGCGAAGCGCAGTCTGTTGCCGGCCTTTCACACCCTAATATTGTAAATGTCTATGATGTTGGTGATGACGATGGGTTACATTATATAGTAATGGAACTTGTTGAGGGGATTACCCTTAAGAAATTTATTGAAAAAAAGGGCAAGCTGGATGTTAAAGAAGCAACTGGCATAGGAATACAGATTGCACAGGGTATGGAAGCGGCACATGCGAGCCATATTATACACAGGGACATTAAGCCGCAGAACATTATTATTTCAAAAGAGGGAAAAGTAAAGGTAACAGACTTTGGTATTGCAAAAGCTGCTACTTCCAATACAATTACTTCCAATGCAATGGGTTCAGTACACTATATAAGCCCTGAACAGGCAAGGGGCGGTTACAGTGATGAAAAAAGCGATATATATTCACTTGGTGTTACATTATATGAGATGCTTTCGGGAAGAGTGCCATTTGAAGGTGAAAGCACTGTTACAGTTGCGCTTGCACATATACAGGAAGAAGCTGTTACACTGGATATAGCAGAACCAGGCATACCACACAGCCTTTCTAAAATAGTGCAGAAATGTATGCAGAAAAAGCCTGATATGCGTTATATGTCGGCAGCAGCGCTTATTTCAGATTTAAAACGTTCGCTTGCAGAACCTGATGGCAATTATGTCATGCTTATGGAAAACAGTGCCGACTCTTCACCAACAATTATGATTTCTGACTCAGAACTTGGTGATATAAAAGAAGCAACAAAGGTAATGCCAGAGATTTCCAGGCGTGAAGAAATCCTTGACGAAGATGCCATAGACCCGAAACTTGAAAAAATACTGAAAATATGCAGTGCAGTAGTTGCTGTTATAATTATAGTTGTAATACTGCTTATTATTGGCAAGGTCAGCGGATGGTGGGGCAAGCCTTCTGGGAAGCCAGAAACAACACAAGCGCCCCAGGTTACAGATTCGCCACATCCTGATGAAGACAATACTGCTACAGACCTTGTAGAAGTCCCTGACCTTAAGAACCATACACTTGAAGAAGCAGAAAGGATGCTTGAAGATGTAAGGCTTAAATATGACCCCCAGCCTGTTGAATCAGAAGCAGAAGCAAATATGGTTACAGGCCAGAAGCCGGAATATGGTGAAGAAGTTGAAGAATATACCACAGTTATAATTTATTACAGCCAGGGGGAAGCTGATATAATAATACCAGAACTTGAAAATTACTCTGTTGATTCTGCCATGACAACATTAGAAGATTACGGTCTGGCTGTATCAGGGACGGCAGAAGTATACAGTGATACTATAGAAAGTGGCAAAGTATGTGGCACTGAACCAGTTGCTGGTTCAGCAGTAAAGAAAGGTGATGCAGTTAAAGTCCTTGTAAGCAAAGGGCCTGAAAGCAAGATGACTAAAGTTCCTAATATTGTAGGGAAAAGTGTGTCTGTTGCACTTGACAGGCTTGCAGAAAAAGGGCTTAAAGGCAATACTGATAATGTCAGTTATTATTATTCTGACAAATATCCAAAAGATACAGTTATGAGCCAGTCTGTTGCAAGGGATACAGAAGTTAAGGTAGGTACAGTAATTGACTACGCTGTAAGCCTTGGCCCGAAAATTACAGCTACACAGAAACCAGAGGAAGAAGAACCTACACCTGAGCCTACAGAAGAAGTGACATATACCTATAAAGGAAGTGTTACAATAAGCGGGAATCCGTTTGATTTTGCAGATGACAAAGGTACAATAACACTTGTGCTTACACAGGACGGTGTTAAAAAGACAGTCTGGGAAGATGAACTGGGTTATGATGACTTCCCAAGGAAATTTGAAATAACAGGCTGGAGTGAAAATAACGGGACAGTAACCTTGTTTTTAGATGGGGCGGCAACTGGCAATTCATATAATGTAGAATTTAAAAAGGTCAGGGATTAGATGGAAGGTAAGATAGTACGTGGCATAGCAGGTTTTTATTATGTTGATGTAATGGAAACTGGTGTTTTTGAATGTAAGGCAAAAGGGATATTCAGGAATAATAATGAAAAACCGCTTGTTGGTGATAACGTGGAGCTTGAAATCCTGGATATGGAAAATATGCTTGGCAATATTACCAGTATACTTCCAAGGAAAAATTCCATTATAAGGCCTGCTGTTGCCAATGCAGACCAGGCAGTAATAATATTTGCAGCATCATACCCAAAACCAGACCTTAACCTTCTTGACAGGTTTCTGCTTATGATGGCAATACAGGATATTCCAGTATCAGTATGTTTTAATAAGACAGATGACGCAGATGAAGGGATTGTTTTGCAGCTTTCAGGTAATTATAAGGACAGCGGGTGCAGGGTTTTCATGACAAGCACTGTTACAGGTGAAGGGCTCGCTGGTTTTAAGGAAAGCCTTAATGGCAGGACTACTGTACTTGCAGGCCCTTCTGGTGTTGGAAAGTCTTCTGTGCTTAACCAGCTTTTTCCAGAAGCTGGCATGGCTGTAGGTGATATAAGCAGCAAGATAAAAAGAGGGAAACACACAACAAGGCATTCAGAGCTTTTTGGGATGGGCGGCGGCACATATATTATGGATACACCAGGTTTTACATCATTAAGGCTGCCAGACACCAGGAAAGAAGATATAAAGGAATACTATCCTGAATTCCAGAAGTATACTGGTGAGTGCAGGTTCTCAGGCTGTGTCCATATTAATGAACCTGGCTGTGCAGTAAAAGAAGCAGCAGGGAGAGGGGATATTTCCAGAAGCAGGTATGATAATTACAAACAGTTCTATGAAGAGATAAGCCGTTTAAAGAAATATTAAAAATGCCAAAGCCCGTACAGCCTGTTGACTGTAAGCAGGCATTGGCGGCTTGCCTGGTGAGGTTAAATATGGCTTAGGAAATGGAGGAGATTATGGGAGAACTTGCACCATCTATATTAGCAGCAGATTTTAACAGGCTCGGGGAGCAGATAAAGGAAGTTGGAAATACAGGTACAAGATACCTTCATATAGACGTTATGGATGGATTATTTGTACCATCAATTTCATTTGGCATGCCACTTATTGAGTCCATAAGAAAAGAAAGCAGCATGTTTTTTGATGTGCATCTTATGATTAATGAGCCAATAAGGTATTTAAGTGATTTTGCAAAGGCAGGGGCTGATGGAATTACTGTGCATAAGGAAGCATGCAAAGAATTAAGGGAAACTTTAAGCGGGATAAAGAAACTCGGGCTTAAACCGTCTGTTTCAATTAACCCTGAAACGCCAGTACAGGAGATAGAAGATGTGCTTGGCATGGTTTATATGGTTCTTGTAATGAGTGTGCATCCTGGCTTTGGCGGACAGAAGTTTATTCCTTCTTCACTTGATAAAGTACGCTGGCTTAAAGAAAAAAGGGAAGAAAAAGGGCTTTCATATAAGATAGAGATTGACGGGGGAGTTAATAAAAACAATATTGCAGAAATTGCAGGAAATGGCGTTGATATAATTGTTGCCGGTACGGCAGTTTTTAATGGAAACATTACAGAGAATATTAATACTTTAAAGGAGGTTCTATAGTATGCTTCTTGAAAACCTTGCTATAGGAAGGTCAGTTGAAATCTTTGTCAACAGGGATGAATACTGCTACCATCTTACAAGCAAAATAGAAGAAACAAGTGCAAAAAGACTATATATAACATTAATAGCTACCAATACCAGGGTATTTGAGTTCAGGCAAGAGGATAAAGTGCGCATTGTTTACAGGGATAAAGACCAGATATGGGAGTGGGCAGATGTTAAAGCCGGGATTGTTAAGAAATATGGCGTTAAAATGCACTATTTTGATATTGTGGATGGGGGCAGGTCATTTAACAGAAGGAATGCATACCGTGTAACTATAGATGAAGAAGTTATGCTTGGCTATTATGACCAGTATGGAACAACTGCCAAAAGTGCAGATATGCAGAAGTTCAAGCTGTCTGATGAAGCCAGTGCACCGCCTGCAATGATGGTTCCTAATTTTGTAAAAGGCATAGTGCGTGATATAAGTGCAACAGGTGTCGGTATATGCAGTAATTATGAGTTTAGTATTGATGATGCAATGTTTTTTTCTATTTCATCAAATTATGGTAAACTTACAGCAAAAGCAAAGGTTGTAAGAAAAGTTGAAACCAACCCTTCAAAGAATAAATATTCAAATTATTATGGATGTGTGTTATTACAAACAGATAACAAACTTTCAAGACATATTACTGATATACAGCGTGAAGCAATAAAAGTACAGAAGCAGAAGCAGGAGGAAGAGGAACTTGACAAGGTGCTTGGCAGGCTGGAAAAGGGAATTTTAAGTAACAGCATTAAAAAGCAGCAGGAAAAGAAGGTTAATGCACATGGGATAAAGGGCATAAAGACGGTTGCTGACATGGAACAGGCAAAAGAGAAACAGAAACAGCAGCCGCGTCCTAAGGTAGAAGGTATTGTTACTATGGATGAGGTACAGGAAAAGCTTGAGAAGAAAAAGAACGATAAAACACCACAGCCACAGATTGAGGGTATAAAAACGGCGGGGCTTAAATAAACACTTTAAACACTTGGGGGATTATTATGGCTGGAAGGATTCTTATATTAGGCGGCGGTACAATAGATTATGCTTTTGCAAAGGAATACATAAAGGGACAGGAGTTTGATACTATAGCCTGTGCAGATTCAGGGCTTGATGCTGCCAGAAAGCTTGGGCTTGGTATTGATTTCCTGTTAGGCGATTTTGACAGTGTACAGAAAGATACCCTTGCAGGGTTTATGGAAGAAAATGCCCAGCATGGCAGCAGTACCAGGTTTGCAAAATATCCGCCTGAGAAAGATTATACAGACATGCACCTTATACTTGAATGGGCTGTAGAGCAGAAACCGTCTGAAATTATCATACTTGGTGCAACAGGCGGCAGGCTTGACCACCTGGTTGCTAATATAAATATCCTTATGCTTCCACGGGCACATAATATTCCTGCATATATTGTAGACAGGAATAATAAATTATGCCTTACTGGCAGCAGGCATGTTATTAAGAAGGAATACAGCCCATGGAAATATATATCAGTATATCCGCTTACAAATAGAGTTACAGGTGTAAGCCTTAGTGGTGTAAAATACCCGCTGGAAAATGCAGTTCTTGAAAAGGGCGGCAGCACAACTGTAAGCAATGAATTTGCTACAAATGCAAGTGAAGCTGTGGTTTCACTTGATACAGGTATTTTAATAGTTATACAGTCTGGGGACTGATGGAGGAGTTAATGGAATTTCAAAGCATATTGTTTGCAGATACACCAATGGAACTGGATAGAAGCATTCCAGCATTTTTCCAGGATTTGCATTTAGATTATATATTAGATATTATAAAACACCATACAACAGGGGATTACCAGACAGACCATTATTATTATACGTTTCCAGGCAGCCTCCAGCTGGTTAATTACCGCCAGCAGGTATTTAAGGATTTGATGGATGGCGTGTTAAGGCAGGCTGTAGAAGATTTCTGTTCTGGAATGAGGCAGTCGCGCCATTCTTATATGCTTTCACTTGAATGTGATGAGCCTGTAAGGGCAGCAGTATACCATCTGGAGGCAGCGCTTTCATACTGGGAGGCACTGGAAAAATTCGGGGATTGCCTGGACAGTTTTAAACCAGTTTCAAGTGGCATAAGCCTGCTTAAAGAGTATGTTTTAAACCATATTGCGGAATGTAATGAAAACGGTTTTAGCGGGGCAGCAGCAGGCGCAAAAGAGATTTTTTCACAAATGTGTTTTTATATGGATTTAAACAATGAGGGCGTTACAATTAATGTAAAGGATAATACAGAAACAAGGGAGGAAAGGGATTACCTTGCGGAACTGGCAGGTTTGCTCCAGGTGGATGGTAATGGCACAGATAACCAGACTGTTTTAAAAAATATTTTCCCAAATGCCCTATAGCCTTCATATCTGGAAAATGCCCTGGTTAAACTTCTTAAGAAGAGCAATCCAGGTGTTTTTAAGGAAATCCAGCTTTTTTATAAGAATTATAAGGATTTTTATCCAGAAAAGCTGCTGCGTTTTGAAGAAGAAGTACATTTTATCTGGGTTTTATAAGTTTTAAAGAAAAGACAGAAGCGCATGGCAGCAGAATGGCTGTCCCAAAAGTTACAGACCAGGTTATTAGTGCAGAGGATAACGGTTTCAGGGGCAGCGGTATATATGATATTGCCCTTGTCTGGAAGAGTGCAGGCAGGGACTATAAAGTAGTACCAAATGATTTCTGCTTTGGCAGCCACCCTTCTTTTTTTGTGGTAACAGGCCCTAACCAGGGAGGCAAGACCACATTTGCCCGTTCAGTGGGACAGGCAGTTTACTTTTCGCTAATGGGGCTTCCTGCTAATGCTGCATTATTTATCACGCCTTTATTCAAAGGAATTTCAACACATTTTGAAGCTGAAGAGAAAATCCAGTCCAACTCAGGAAAGCTTAAAGAAGAGATAGACAGGCTTGCACCCATGATGAAGCAGGATAACCGCTGTAACTTTGTAATACTTAATGAACTTTTTACAACAGCAACAACAAATGATGCCCTGGTTATGGGTAAAAAGGTAATGGCGCATTTCCTTGGTATGGACTGCTATGGCATTTATGTAACCCATATACAGGAACTTGCAGAAGAAACAGAGAATATTATAAGCCTTGTGGCGCAGGTTGAAGACAATAGTCCAGATATGGAACGGACTTACCGTATAGTGCATATGGAAGCACAGGGTTATGGATATACAGAGCCGCTTGTAAGAAAATTCCAGCTGCGCTATGAAGATATTATAAAAAAAGTGGGAGATTAGAAAGCGCGGCATGGAGGAAATTAATATGACAGATTCTTTTTTACTTTATAAAGACTCTTCAACAGAAGGCAAAAAACCGTATTTTTCTAAGTATGATATAATAAAAGATTTAAACCTGGATATTATTTTCCGCACAATGTCAAGGGGTGATGTGCTGGTTTCTGAAAATATTAACAAGATAATGATGCTTCCGCTTAAAACACCAGAAGAAATTATTTACAGGCAGGAGATAATAAACGATTTTTACCAGAACCAGGACTTGCTTGAAGAAATATATGGATGTGTGTTAAAACAGCAGAAAGCATTGGCAGAATACAAGGAAGAAACCAATAAAAACCGCTCAAGGCAGATGGGAAAAGCAAGCCAGATTATAGAAACATTAAATTACCTTGGAAGCGGGCAGAACGGGCTGCTTTTTATCTGCCAGCTTCTAGAAAAATATAATGGAAAGCTGGAATCAGAAGGGTTACAGGGATTATACACACGGCTTTGCTGCCTGCCGCTTAAAGAAATAAAGGAAAAACTTGAAGATATGGATTTCTTTATATCAGGCGGTGAAACTGGGTATACATTCCAGTTTGGCGGAGGGCATAAGATTGATAATGCAACTGTTAATTACTGCCGTACAAAACAGCGTATACAAAAGAAACAGAAACAGGGAGGCTTTAAGAAATTATATAATAAATATGTAAAAAAGAATTCTGTACAGATTAATAATAATGAAGAACTGCAAAAGGATATAGAATATTTAGAAGAATTCACACTACGGCATATACTTAAAATATTCCAGCCTTACCTTTCAGAAATAATGTTATTTTACAGCCATTTTACAGAAGAAATAGCATTTTATGTGGGTGTAATTAATTTTATGAAACGCATGGAAGAGCTTTATATAACACTTGTAATGCCAGAACCACAGCAAACAGGGACAAAAGATACAGAATTTAAAAACCTGTATGAGCTCTCAATGGCAGTTTATATGCAGAAAAAACCTGTAGGCAATGATATTTCCCTTAAGGATAATAAACTTGTAATAGTAACAGGTGCAAACCAGGGAGGCAAATCAACATTTTTAAGAAGCTATGGTATTGCGCAGGTTCTTATGCAGTGCGGTATGCCAGTAACTGCGGAAAGGTTTTCGGCACCTGTTTACAGCCAGGTATTTACACATTTTACCAGAAGGGAAGACGAACAGCTAAACAGCGGGCGTCTACAGGCAGAACTTGAGCGCATAGCTAAAATGGTATCAGCGGCGAAGCCACACAGCCTCTTTCTCCTGAACGAATCATTTGCCAGTACAACGGAGAAAGAAGGGTCACAAATATCTGGCGGAATACTTCATGCATTTTATGACAAAGAAATTACTACTTTTATGGTGACACACCTGTTCCAGCTTGCCAGGTCACTTTATAATAAACAACTGGAACATGCTGCCTTTCTTGTAGCAGAGAGAAAAGAAGACGGGACAAGGACTTTCAGAATGGTACAAGGTGAACCAGCATATACAAGTTATGGAACAGATTTATTTAAAGTTCTTGAAGATAATATATAATATAGTTTAAAAAACCTTCCATTTGAGCACAATAACTAATAAGGAAAGGAAGGTGTTTTATGGACAATAATGCATTATTTAAACTTACAAGCGGTTTATTCCTGCTTATTTCAAAGACAGATAAAGACAACGGATGTATAATAAACACTGTATTACAGGTTACAGCATCTCCTGTACGGATAATAACTGTTGTTAACAAAAAGAACTATACACATGATATGTTAAAGGAAACAGGCATTTTTAATGTATCAGTCCTTTCAGAAAAAGCACCAATGGATATATATAAAAGGTTTGGATATGCAAGCGGACGTGATACAGATAAATTTAGCGGTTTTAACAGTGTATCACGTTCAGAAAATGGTCTTTTATACCTTACAGAGTACAGTAACGCCTTTTTATCTGCTAAAATAACAGAAGAAAAAGACTTAGGGACGCATACTCTTTTTACAGCAGATGTAACAGATGCAGAAATTATTACAGAAGATACATCTGTAACTTATGATTATTACCAGAAAAATATTAAGACAGCAGCACCGTCAAAAACAGATGGTAAAAAAGGATTTATATGTACAGTTTGTGGTTATATTTATGAAGGCAGTACGCTTCCAGAAGATTATATATGTCCTGTATGCAAACATGGGGCAGAGGCATTTAAGCCATTATAAATTAATACATGCGGGCTTGGTATTTTTAACAAAACAAAAAATATTGATAAATTTATATTAAAAAAAACAACAAATTCCTTGAAATATTATCTGCCTCTGGTATAATAAATATGGATTATATACATTATTAATAGACTGGAGGTATTAATATGCAACAGATGTCTGTTATGGGGATGCTTAAAACAATGATTCCTATTTCACGTTTTAATAAAGGAGAAGCAAATAAAATTTTTGATGAAGTGGAAACAACAGGGACAAAGATTGTGGTAAAAAATAACAAGCCTGCCTGTGTACTGGTTTCACCAAGACAATATGAATCATTAATAGAGATGCTTTCTGATTTCATTCTTATGGAGGAAGCGGAAGAACGTATGAAACATTATGATGCTTCTGGGAACCGGACCCAGGAACAGATGATGCAGGAATTTGGCATTACACAAAGCGAACTAGATACAATAGACGTGGAACTTGAATAAAGGTAGTTTTATGAAATGGACAGTAGAATATATTAAAGAGGCACAGAAAGATTTACGTAAATTAGACCCATATGTGAGGAAAATGGTTTTAAAAGCTATTAACAAAACTGCAGAACATCCAATGCCCCCGCCAGATGGTATTGGAACACCACTAGGTAGTCACATTTCATCTAAACTGAGTGGTTTTTTCAAGATAAAACTTAAAAACCTTGGATATCGTGTGGTATATAATTTAGTCTTTGAAGATAATGTTATGAAAATTATCATTATTTCAGTAAGAGATGATGAAATTGTATATAAAAAAGCAGAACGCCGTATCCAGGAGCTAATAAAGCCAAAAGAGTAAAAAATGCCAGCACAAAAAATTATTCCTGGATTAACTTAAAAAACTATATTTAAAACAGAAGGTTAGCAGGAGATATATACATGAAAATTTTAGTAATACCAGACTCCTTCAAAGGAAGCCTGTCTTCGGCAGAGGCAGGAAAAAGCATAGAAAATGGCATTAAGAAAGTATATAGCAATGCACAGGTTACAATATTTCCGCTTGCAGATGGCGGGGAGGGTACAACTGATGCACTGGCATATGGCTGTAATGGCAAAATATATAATGTAAATGTTACTGGACCGGCAGGCAGAAAAGTATCCTGTAAATATGCAGTTATTAACGGCAATACAGCAGTAATCGAAATGGCTGGTGCATCGGGGCTTACCCTTGCCAGCCATGAAGAAAGAAATCCACTTTATACAACTACATATGGTACAGGTGAAGTTATAAAAGATGCAATAAAAAGAGGCTGCCGCAAGTTTATTATTGGTATCGGCGGAAGTGCCACAAATGATGGCGGTATTGGGATGTTACAGGCTCTTGGGTTTGGAATGGAAAATAAAGATGGAAGACAAGTGGCATATGGAGCATATGGCTTAAAGGAGCTTGCAGTTATTAAAAAAGAAAATATTATGCCAGAACTAAAAGAATGTAGCTTTAAAGTAGCCTGTGATGTAACAAACCCGTTGTGCGGAGAAAATGGCTGCAGTGCGGTTTTTGCACCACAAAAAGGTGCAACACCTGAAATGGTAAAGCAGATGGACAGATGGATGGAAGATTACCAGGCGTTGGTAAAAAGAACCATGCCATCAGCAGATGGCAATATTCCAGGTTCAGGCGCAGGAGGCGGTATTGGCTTTGCATTTGTAACATTTTTAAATGCAAGTTTAGAACCAGGTGTACAGCTTATATTAAACGAAACTGGTATTACCAGCCATATAAAAGCAGCAGATATTATTGTAACAGGAGAGGGATGCCTTGACGGGCAGACTGTAATGGGAAAAGCACCAGCAGGTGTTGCAAAGATTGCGAAACAGTATGGCAAGCCTGTAATTGCATTTTCGGGATGTGTTACAGACCAGGCATCTGCCTGTAATAATGCGGGTATTGACGCATTTTTCCCAGTTTTAAGGTCAGTATGTACTTTAGATGAAGCAATGGAAAAGGAGAGGGCTCAACGAAATATAGAAGATACAGTTGAGCAGGTTTTCCGTCTTATAAAAATAATGGGATAATTTACAGTTAATTTGTCTAAAATATTTTTCCTGCAAAATGTTTTAATTTTAACAGAAAATGTTTTTTGAAACTTACAAAGAGTAGATTAGCTGGCAAATTTCAAATGTGCTTCCAATGAACAAGCTGTACAGCGCCGCTGGTGCTTAAGCCCTGTACTTTAGGGCTTTATGCATCCATTGCGTGAGCTGTTCAAGCGCAAGCGTGCTTTGTTCATGGAAGCTACATTTGGATTTGCCAGCCCATCAGCTTATCAAATCAAATTCATTTTAACTAACTTTTACGCAGGGTTACGGCACTTGCGGCGCTGCGTTTTTTATCATCATTAATTGCAGCGTAATGTTTTTTAGTAGTATTTACATCATTATGTCCAAGTACGTCTGCAACAAGATAAATATCACCTGTCTGGTGGTAAAGTGCTGTACCGTATGTACTTCTTAATTTATGAGGGGTTATATGTTTAAAAGTTGTAATCTGGCTGGCATATTCTTTTACAAGATTTTCAACGGCCTGTACTGTTATACGGCGTTTCTGTATAGAGTAGAACAGTGCATGTTCATGGCCGGTTTTAGGCTGGATTGTACATCTTGAAATTTCTACATAATTAATAAGTGCTTCGGCAACTTCATCACTAAAATAAACATATTCTTCCTTGCCGCCTTTGCGTATAATCCTTATCCTGTTTTCTTTAAAATCCACATCTTCAATATTTAAGCCGACACATTCCGACACACGTATTCCAGTTCCAAGAAACAGGGTAAATATAGCAATATTCCTTAATTTATTCTTTTCATAATATGTTTTTTTAATGCCTTTAAGGTCTTTGCCTCCATGTTCAACAAGCGCTAAAAGTCCGTCAATCTCATCAGCGTCAAGACGGATTATTTCATGTTCATGTATTTTGGGCATATCAATAACTTCAACAGGGTTATTTTTAATAATTTTTCTTTTCTGGTAATACATATAAAAACTGCGCAAAGAAGCTATTTTACGGTGAAGCCCGCGTTCGTCGTTAGTATATTTTTTACCATTGTAATAATATAATTTAAGATATTCCATATATTCCTCAATATCTACAGGTTCAAGATTTTCAAGATGCCCAAGTGTAATGTCGGGGATAACGTCAACATCCAGACCTGAATTTTCTGATACAAGGAACCTGAAAAAAGTCCGCAGGTCATACGCATAGCCAACACGTGTCCTTGCAGATGTAGAAGGTTCAATGCCACGGAAAAAATCTTTACAGAATTTTGGCATTTCGTTTAAAAGATTTCTTAACGTTTGTGTGTATTGTTGCATACTTTGCTGGTGGTAAGTTTCATTAGCTGGTTTGCCCATAAAATTTCTCCTTATTTAAAAATGTTATCCTAATTTAAAAATATTATCTTAACCAGGCTATATTATAGAGCACTATTGCTGTTTTGGCAGCATCTCTTTGATAAACTGGAATTTATCAAAGAGATATCAAATACCTCTTAATGCCATTTACAATCCCCTCTGCCATTTTATCCTGGAAACCACTGTTATTCATTTTGTTATAATCCCTCTTATTAGTAATATATCCCATCTCTATTATTGCCATAGGAATTTTGCAACAATTTATACTTGGGTAATTGTCACTTTCTTTAACACCCCTGCCATTAAAACCTGTTTCTTTTGTATATGCTTCAAGTATGTTTTTTGCAAGCAGTTTGTTTCTTAAATATTTTTTCTTTTTAATATTCTGGTTATTCCTGGTGCTGCAATATACTGTAGTGCCATTTCTTTTTTTTCTGGCAGCGCTGCCAAAGCATATACTTACCATAGCGTCAGCTTTTATCTGGTTTGCAAGCCCTGCCATGTATTCACTGTTAATATTAATATCAGTATTTATTATTGCTATATATCCGTTTTCTTCAAGTTTTTCCTTAATTTTCTGTGCAATTTTAAAATTAAGGCTGTTTTCTTGCACGCTGCTGTTTGTTGCTGTTTCTGCCCAAGCAGCCTGTTTTGCTCCTGTTTCCTGGTTTCCTGCATCTATAACTATAACTTTCGGACGCTGGGAATTTAAGCTGTTATCTTCGGGCAGATTGCCTATACAGCTGCTCCATACATAACAACCGTCTTCGGTCTGCGTATAAATCTGACCGTCTTTTTGGGATTTGGTTTTGATTTTATCCCCATAAAAATACTTTCCCATTATTGCATCTTTTGTTTTATTTTCTGATACTGTATTATATTTAA
The DNA here is from genome assembly GCA_910588655.1 of uncultured Lachnospiraceae bacterium. Classification (GTDB taxonomy): domain Bacteria; phylum Bacillota; class Clostridia; order Lachnospirales; family Lachnospiraceae; genus Butyribacter. The sequence goes on from CAJUPJ010000010.1 coordinate 23,837, forward strand.
AAACAGGAAGTTCATTTACAAGCACATGGTATGAAATTTCTGGTGTTTCTGTTGGCATAATGACAGGCTCTTTTGTAGCTTCAGCCATTGACATAATTTCTTTGTCATTTATAATAAACTTAATTATAGAGATATTGCCAAATATAACAGCCAGTGCCAGTACACTGTAAATTATAATATTTATACCTTTTTTCATAATAATCCCCCATGCCGCGCTTTATTGGTCAAAATAATTAAAAATAATGAAAAATGCTACAGCATTTATGCTGTTGTCATTTATGCTGCGGATGACATATCTTCGTGGAGTAACGTAAATGCCACAAGTACACAAACAGTTATACGGACAATTCCAGGCGGCAGGCAAAAGAAATCCATTCCTGCTTCCATAAATATTCCTGCCATTACACTTCCTGCAACTGAACTGGACAATACAGTATTAGTATTAAGAAATCTTTCACACAGAATTGCTTTTTCTACAGCTATTATAATTCCTAAACATATAATAAATAAAACACGTAAAACCACAAACAACCAGTTTATATTGTCTCCGATACTGGTTTTTAGAAGACTCCTGTCTTCCTCCGTTTCTTCTACCATCTGTTTCATTTCCTGTTCAAGCTGTTCCACATTATCTACACTAACAAACATACCACCGGTACTTTCTGCTGTGTGCATCAGAAGACTTGTATCAGCTTTATGGGTCATTCCCACTGTACTAATTGTAATATCCTGTTCTTTAAACTGTTCCAGCATCTTATTATATTCATCCATATTTGAACTATCTACATCGGTAGCCTGTCCGTCACTTAATAAAATCACCCTGGAGTCATTGCCTAAAACCATTTTTCCACTTTGGATATCCTCCAGCACTGTTCTTAAAGCATTAGCTATCTGAGTGCCTCCTGCATTTACAATTTCCTGTTCTTTAATACTATTGTCTATTGGGGACATCTCCCTGGCAAGTTCTGTTGAATCTGAAAACTTGTAAATTGCATATTCAAATTTGGAATCTTTATTGCCCAGTAATTTATCAATTGCCTGGTAACGTATTCCATCAGGGTCTGTATTATCCATAGAGCCTGAATTATCTACAACAAACAAATAAGATGAAAAGTCCTGCCCTTTTGCTTTTAATGATATATTGCTATATAGAAATTCAAATAATAATGACAAAAATATCATTAAAACAAAGGCAGCCAGCCATTGTTTTTTATTTACTTGTGTATAAGACTGGTAATTACCTGATTTTCCTATAAAATAGACTGCAATCCCAATAAACAGGAACATTCCTGTAAAATACAGCATTACAACTATAATATGCGGTACTGGCAGTTCCATGCTTTTGTATATTAATTCACCTGCCAGCCCATATATAAACCCTGCTAAAATACTGCCAATAATCATTTTTATTGAGAAACGCTTTTTCCACATTTATGCACTACCACCTATTCTTTTAAGGTAATCCCGTATAGAAACACTGAAGCTGCTGCAATGTCTAAAAATACCATACTGCATATTGCTTTTACCAGAAAAATATCAATATCCCAGACAACAATTACCATAAACAAAAATACAATAACAATGTCTATACATACCAATATATCATTAATAGTTTTTATACCTCGTTTTTTAAGCAATACAGTAATTTTATTGTTGCCAGCTCTGTATAATATATAAGCAACTAAAACAAATAATGGAATAACAAAAACCTTTGCAAGCAACAGTAGTATATCACTTCCCATGCTGCTATAACGCCATAACGATAAATTACAAATAACAAAAGTAAAAAGTGCAAAGAAACCGATAATCTCCCTGTGAAGTGTATAATAAAATAACTGTTTTGTATTCCTGCTGGCACTTTCCTTGCCAGACAGGCAGCTTTGTAATTTATTTAAAACTTTCCTGCCATCCCTGTCAAGATTATAGTATTTTGCTTCTCTTTTATTCTTAATTGTATTTTCTGCGGACTGTATTACAATTCTCTTAATTTCTTCCTTTTGTAATAAAGGAGAAGCTTGTACAAACTCTTCTATTAAATTTTCATCAATTCCATTGTTACCTTCTATTTCATTTATCCAGTCTGCCAGTGCAAATTGTTTATTTTTAACATTATAATTTAATAACAATGAAATTTCCATATCCCTGTATGTTGTTTTTCTTTTTATTCCAGTATTAAATCCTTTTTTAAGTTCCTGTAAAACCCTGTTTTTAAATTCTTTATTATTAAACTGGTTATTTGTAAATATAAACTGGTTAAGCTCTGCTATTTCTGAAAACTGTAAAACATTTTCAGCCATAAGTAAAAGCCAGCTTACATTTTCTGCATCTGGGGATGGTTTTCCTTCAAATCCGCCAGCAATCTTTTGTACCTGGCAGAACTTATAATTATCCCAGTCCTTTATTCTAAACCAGTCCATATTAAAATTATTCCATAATACATAACATGAATAATAAAAAATATCTTTTAAACCATTAAATCCGCTAAACCTGTCTGCAACCAGTTTTACCTTTTTTACCACATTGGACATTCCTGTAAAACTTGTAGCTTCTTTTATTTCTTTACCAATAATACTTTTAATCTGTTTTAAAAATGCCTGGTAAGTATCTGCAGAAATATTCTTTCTATTATTGGCTAAATATTCTTCTGCTTTATCTAAGTTAATAATTTCAGAAGGGAGAAACCTGTTTATAAAATAACTGTTATAAAATTCATAACTGATTTCTTTTAAATATGCACATACTAAGTTATACAGTGAAGGGTTTTCTTTCTTCAAATTCCAGAGAATATCAAAGCCCTTTTCTGTCCTGCCATTCTTTTTACATCCAAGTATAAGCTTTATAAAAACATATGCAATCTGCGTATGAAGCCTTTCAAGAGTAAACTTCCCATAAAGCCCTTTTATTTTTTCTATTGGTATTTTTTTAGTAATATCAATGTTATTATTATAAGCCGTTTCTAAAAGGGCTGCTATATATTCTGCAGCTTCATCACTATTTGTAATATCATATTTTAATAAAGTATCTAAAAGCCCAGGGACTGTCTCTGGCAGTATGCCACCATCTTCATTTTTTTTTATTTTTGCCTGGAAACCTGCTTCAATCATTTCACAATCTGCATTTTTTAAAGGATTTTTATATGAAGCATTTATAAAATTAGCTATATTCTGGAATGCCCTGTCCCTGTTTTCATTATTATAATATACAGGAGTATTATAAATCCGTATAAAATAATACTTCTGCAGCATTGAATAATCACAAAAAGCTTCCCCGCTGTCTAAGTCAAAGTAATTATTTCCTTCCGTAATATCAGAAAAATAAATGGTTGTATGCATTCCTTTATATGAAAATGAAAGTGCCTTTTGCCTTAAATGGTAAGGCAGCCCTGCCATAACCAGGTACATAATATCTTTGTATATTTCCCAGTAATTATCTAAAGACGTGCTGCATTTTATACACATAGGGCTGCTATATCCTTCTATTGCGCAGATTGCCCCAAGAACCAGGTTTTTGTACTGCGCATTTGAAATATGGTATTTATCAATAAGATTATTATAATCAATTCTTTCATATTGAAGTGAATGTTCTATTGGATATGCCTTAATTCCAGGCATGTATTCCATATCAAATGTCCCTGGCTTAATACCAAACAGCATTTCTGGATGCAGGCATAATTCATAATAGTCTTTTGTGCTAAAACAATAAGTATGGACATAAGCCACGCCCCTGCCGTCTTCGCCATGTGCAGCATAGTTTACATGTATAAAATATATAAATTTATCATATTGGAATAAACCTGCTGTTTCCGCAGGCATATTTATTGTTTCCTGTAAATTTATCAGGCTTGCTGCAATACCCTTAAACCCATCTATTGCAAAGTTTGACATTCCATCAGAAGGCGCTATAATATCCCAGCCTGACCCTCTTCCCTGTTTACCCAGCCTGAAATACCCTGCCTGGTATAAGTCCATGCAAAAACCTCCTTAAAATGATATCCGCAAAACAATGTCAAACGGATTGCCTACATTATATGAAACAGTTTCGGGAATTTCCTTTTCTTTGGATTATTGTTTTTTTCTGTTTTTGTTCCAATTCCTATTTTATCTAAAACCCATAATAAAGGTTCTTCAACCCTGACAGCTTCAGGCTCTTCATCTATTTTATAACATTCTTTATTATCTTCATCTTCAGCTTCATATGGTTCAGTATTTAATGAAGAAACTATAAAAAATAAATGGCAAGGAAAACATTGTTCCAGTTTATTTTTTAATATTAAAGCTTTGTCGTTGTCTAACTCCTGCATAAGATGCCATACATCTATATCTGTACTTCTGAAATCATTATATGGAAAAATGCCATTTTCATATAGTGAATAATCAATATTATCAAAAATATTAGAACTGTAGTTTAATACATTTCTCATAGTATCACCTTTAGACATTGTAACAGCTAAAGGTATATTGCTCTGGCCATTTTTATTATTGGATGTTACAAATGCATCACACATTGCACCTATTACCTTGTCTGGTTTATATAACTCCTGCTCTTCCTCATCAGCGCCCTGTATTTCTCCCATAAACTGTCCAGGGTCAATTATTAAAATTATGCCATCTGAATTTTCTATAAATGGCCCAAATTTTTTCATTCTGCGCGGCTTTACACAATTTTCACCTGCTATATCATAAAAAACCAGAGTATACATCTTTTGTGTATTATTATCTTTTACATTTGCAGCCATAGGAGGAGTCAGCGCTTCTGGCACTGTACCACGTGGAAGCGGCTTGTCTTTAGATATTTTATGGCCAGCCAGGAATTTATCTATCTCATCACAAGTGCCAAACATTGTTAAACCAGCTTTTGTAAAAAAACTGTCCAGATATTTAAGGAGCTGTGAAAGGTATATAGTCTTTCCTGAACTTGTAATTCCTACTACTGAAATATATTTAACTGGATATTTTCCAAATTCAAAAGGCAGGTTATTATGGCAATATGGACATATCCTTACATCTGATGTCCTGCCAAATTCATCAGTTACTTCATTTACAAAACCGCTTGCATCATATTTATAAGCTCCTTTTAAAGCATTTGGATTGTTATTGTCAATAACTGGATATCTGCTATATTCATTATTAATTTCACTTCCTGGAAAGTTATCCCAGAAATTTTTATATAATTCATCTTCTGCTTCCTGGTATCTTTCTTTAATTTTTCTTTCCTGTTCTTCCATTTCATCAGAAAAATCCTGTTTTACAAAAGCTGTCATAGCCCTGAATGCTACTTTATCATGTGCAAAAGTTTCAAAACAAAACGGACATTTACAGTTCATTTTTACAAGGGCTTCCTGGAAATCTATCATTATCAATCACCTGTCCTTATAGTATTTTTTATACTTTTCCTGGATACGGATACTAACTTCTGACTGTCTTGGAATGGTTATTACCAGTTCCCTGCCAAGGCATTGCTGTGGCAGGGGAAAATCTGGAACTATACCACTGACATGGTACATTACAGCGCCATCTTTATATCCGTCAATTACTGGCAGCTGCAATATACAAAGCTTATCTTTTGAAAAGGGAATTTTTTTATATTGTATATCTGCGTTAATTAAAACTGGCAAAAAACAAGTATTGTCTTCTAAAACTGTCTGGTAAATGCAAATCTTTTTCCCATCTTCTATATATTTACAGGCATATATACTAATTCCATATGGGATATTTTTTTTAAATTCATTTACTGGCAGCTGCAAACGCCTGTTATTATTAAGGAACTCACGCCTGCCTATATGAAGCATCTTTAAAGTCCTGTTTTTTCTTAATGTAACCAGCTTTTTTGTATTGTTAATAATATCCTGGTCACTAAAGCCTGCCTCTTCTACTATTTCTTTTGCATCTGTTAAATTAAATTCCTGCCTGCTGTCGTAAATAAATACCAGAAAATCTGTAGCTTCCCTGAACCTCCAGTTAAAAATAACCATACCTGTCTTTTTTTTATAATCCAGTTCCATTATCTGGTAATTCTGGTCTGCTTTCTTTATTATCATAATTCCCATCTCCTGCCCCAGTCCCTGCCAGATGCAGCTGCTCTGGTTTAGTAATATCGTAAATTTCCAGCTGTTCAATACAGTCTGTCCTGTTCAAATCAAACAAAACATACTCTTTGCTTCCTGCCGCTTCTAAAGTCCTGGCATATTCTGCATTTGCATTAACCAGATAATAACATCCTGTTTTAACCATAGGTATTTCTATATTATTTTTAATGCGTATGCTGCCTCTCAGTCTTTTATTTAATTCTTCAGATACAAATTTATGCCTGCCATTTTCATTTACCTTATTCATCCGGTTAGCTAATTCCTGTTCAAAGTTACAGTTATATATATTATTTTTTATTAATCCAAGATATTCATTCCACACCGCCTGTAGCAGCTCTTCTTTAGTATTTGACACCGAAAAAACTTCTGGAAACGTAGTACTGTAATTATCAGGAATATAATTAAAATGCTGTTGTTTTTGTTCTATATATTCCTTTACAGTTTCACTGTAAAACTTTTCTACAGACTCTGATTTACTGTCTGTTACAAAACGCTGCTGTTCCATTTCTTTTTCACATTTTATATATGTTTCTTTAAAATTCTGTGCACTTTCTAAAAGCAGTTCCAGTTCATCTTTAATTATATTTTTCGCATAATTATAAAATATACATTTGCTTTTATATACACTTAAATTATGAAGCCTTTTGTAAAAACTGTCTTTTTCTGATAAACCCGCAAAATGGTATTCAGAAACAACCATTTCTTTTAAAACGTCCTGGTGTTCCGATAAATACAAAATTTCAAAATAATTAAAGTTTTTCTTAAGTATTCCGGAGATTTTTTTCCTGCATTGAATAATTTCATTATTATCTTTAAAAAAATTCCTGGCAGGTTCTGTATAATGCTTTTGCATAAATGCAGTTGCCGCATTAAATGTAGCATTATCTGCCATTTCTAATGTTACATCTGTATATCCCTGGATTTTCTTATAGTCCTGGCATGAACTGAATGGAAGATATTTCCAGTCAGTTTCCTTTGGGAATTTTGACTTTATTTTTTTATTAAATAATTCTTCTATATACAAAAAACCATTATACTGGTCCATTTGCAGTTTTTCTTTAATCTCACTTGCTGTCATCTCATGGAACAGTTTATTCTCTTCTGATGTATACAATCCATGTAGCAGTGCCAGTATTGAAACTGTTGCAATTTCATCTGTAGGTTTAGTAACCAGCGCATAAGAAACTGTTTTAAATCCGCGGAACAGGTTTTGTATAACCCTGTCACTGCCCTTTTTATTTCCTCCTAATAAAATAAGATTAGCAGAAAGCCTGTAATTCTGCCATATATTATTATCACCAAGCATCTGGCCGGAATTAAGGTAATTACTTAAAAGATATACTGTCTGTGAACCTGTCAGGACATTATCTTTAACAATGTTGCGTAACAGCCTGTGTGACGCTCCCACATGGCTGTCACCTGGTCTCTGGTCAAGCATTAAATATAGTGTCTTTAATTCATTAGGACACATAGTATTATTTGTCTGCTGGAATAATTTAAAATACTCCATGCTGTCCTCTTCTGTGGCATCCAGTACATATTCCAGTTTAACAGATGTCCGGCTGGAAAATATTTTCTCTTCTGTTTCAAGCATTCTTACAATAGCATTGTCTAAAGACATTTCCCAGTTTATATTACCCATTTCCCAGGTATATGTCTTTTTATTATCTCCATCCCTAAGAATAAAAACTTTCCATTGGCTGTCTTCTTTTATAACACATAAATATTGCAGAAAACAGGCATTATTCCAGTTTTCATCCAGCGTATTTTTAATATACTGCACAAAATTCCTACACTTATTTCCCATCATAATAATAACAGTTGGGTAAAGTGCTACATTGCCTCCAGTTTCTTTTTGCTGGTTTTCATTAAGTTTATGTATACAACATTCTAACAGTTCTTTTCCATTACAAAAATTTTTTTGTATATTTTTTTCCTGTTCCATAAATTTATCCTATTGCCTGTTGCTATATAAAAGCTTTGGTTTTAGAGCCTGCATCCAGTTACATATTGAGTTTAAAGTTGTGCAACATTTTCATAAAATCATTATAGAAAGCTTCTAATTCATCGTGTATTGGGTCAAGTTCATCATAAATACCCAGATACCCCATAATTTTTTTAGGCATAACTGCTTCAAGTGCTGTAACAGTTTCCTGGACTTCTTTGGAATTTTCATCATCCATACGTTCCATTGTTAAATCATGTATTTTTTTACGTATATCATTACCCAGTCCCTGGTAAGTCAGGAACGCCTGGTATGCGCCAGACTGCCCGTATTGCATACTGCTGTTCTGGAGTTCTACGCTTTTTTCCATGCCAAAATCATTATATGTAAAAATTATCTTTTTACCATAATACAGTACACCCGTAAATATTGCATTGAAAAAATCATTTTTGTCTTTTTTCTCACTAAGAGTTCCATCAAAAATCTGTTCAAGTTCTTCAATTTTATTATCAAATTCCATGCTTTTCTGAAGCTCTTTATGGAGTATTTTATTTAACACTGGGGAGAGCAGGTAAAAATCAAGCATAACCTGTCTTTCGCTGCCTGAAATTGTGTTTAAACATTCTATGCGTATTTCAGACGCGTTTTTGTGTAAAGACTCCTTTAATTCCTTTAACTTAGTAATCATTTCCTTAATTTTGTTTGGATTATACACACCATTAGTCATAATGCCGCCAGACTGCTCTATCCACTGTGTTAAATCTATATCTTCTGTTTTAATAATATTCCAGTAACCGGTTTCATCCTTTACAACTACTCCTGCTGTTTCAGCCTTTTCAAATTCACTAATAAGTGCACTGTTACGCTGTACAATACGCTGTAATGGTATGTCAGTTTCAAAGCTTGAAGGGACAGGTGATGGCAGCTTCTTATTCCAGTCCTCATCCCCACGCTCGAAAATATGCCTGCCAGGCTTTTTATCTGCTTCATAAGCCCGCTCTAATTCCATAATCCCCTGGTAAGCAAACATAGGAAGCCCGCTGTAAAAGCGCATCATTGATATTTTATCAGTAATATGTGACTCACGCACAGTAAATTCTTTCTGTTTGCCTGCAAACGAATTTGCAGCCATTTTTATCTCTGCTGCGTCATAAGGCACTGTCAGGTAACTATGCATTCCCATGTTTTTATGGTACATGGAATTTTTCCAGAAAAGCGGTGTAGAATCTTTGCCAAGCTTATTTTGTATAATTTCTTTTTCTATTGCTTCTGCTAAAAGCCCTGGATTATCTACATTAAATTTCTCCTTAAGATAATCTGTCATAGTTTTTTTGGTTGCATTGCCAAATTCCTGTAAGATAAAATCTGACACAAGTTTCCGTATTTCATTTTCATCCTGGTTTATCCATACATTACACTGTTCAAATAATGTATTCATAAAATCATACAAAGTAATACCAATGTCAATATTTTTAATTTCTGCGTCAAGACCTTCTTTTATATCTGGTATATCTAGTATCTGCCATTTATATATATTATTGTTATTTCCTTTATGCAGCAGGACAGACTTATTAACTTCAAAGGTTTTACGCAGGGTTTCCATCACACTCATCAATATCCTGAAAATATTCTGGTTCAGCTTCTGGAGCTGTCTTTTATATTCCTGGAGTACTGTGTCCATATTGTGGTAAAGCTCTACAAGATAATAATGTACATATAAATTATTCAATGCATCCAGATAATTTTCCAGCCTGGTATTTTTATTCAGGAAATTAGCATTATCCATCTTTGCTTCTGCGTCCTTATAGTCATCTGACCGCAGGTTTGCCTGGCGCAGCTCATGTTCCAGGTTTTCTTCATTTTGCTTAATAAACCCGTCTACTGCGTGTATTAAGTTCTGGTTATCCCCTCCCGCCAGCATCCTGCCAGCATAAAACGGTCCATAATCCAGATTAGTGACAAAGGAATCAAATAGTCCCTTATAAGTCCTGTTAACAAGGGAAGTGCTGTTCTTAGGTATGGAATACTCCATAATATCTTCCATCATAGTTCTTGAATTTTTTTCCAGTATTCCAATATTTTCAGACAGAAATTCTGATGCCCTGTCTACAAAAGAATGGTTGCCGTTCTGTTCGTACATTTTTGCATCAAATGCTTTACTAAATGTTATATTTGCACTACAGCCATGTGATAATTCTTTTCTGATATCTTCATACTGTATTTGCATTTTAGAAAGGAATAAATCCCTGTCTTTTTCAGATGGTATTTTGTTATATATACTATTATAGCTTTCAAATAACCCGCATCCAAGATATGTAGCAATCTCTGACAGTGGCATCTCTGCAACTGAAGCGCCCAGTATATTGTAATCTACACTAGCCCCATGCTGTAATTTAATGCCATTTTTAATAGATTTTAAATTTGCAATATGGCTGTCTAATGTAAAGCCACTGTCTTCCTTAGCTAAAAAGCTGATAATATAATCGGTTACAACACCCATAGCATACTGGTAGCCGTTCTTAACATGGTTGCCAGAAGAATCTGTTGTAGATATAAGATAACATAAATCTACAGGGCTGGCAGCAAAATCTACCTCTGTAAAACCATAGTTCATCTTAAAGCTGTCTTTATTCCTGCCAAAATTCATACAATAGTCTAATTCTTTTAACGCAGCATATCCATTTACTTTGATATATTCTGAAATCAAAGGGTTTTCCTGTATAGAAGGAACTGAAAGGTTTACATCTGGAAGGAAAAAGTACCCGCTTACCCTTGCCCCGTCCTTGCCTATTTCTTTTAAAGCTTTCCTGGCCAGGTAGCATATGTCTAAAAATGTACCACTGCCTGTCCCGCCTGAAATTCCCGCACATATATGGATATCCAGCTCTCCAGTATTTGCAGCAGTAAGGGCACTAGTCATAACGGATTTAATCTTATCATAAAGGGCAGCACCCTTATCCACAAGCAGAAACCTTCCGACCTGCCTTATGCCTCCTGCCCCGTTGCTTGCCTCATCTATAGAAATATGTTCATAATCAAGCCAGTAAAGTTCTGGCCTGTTCTGCAATATTTTTTTTGCCTCAAATGTGCTTTTAATAGCACCATTTGAAAGTGGAAAAAACTCTGTGCTTTTATCAATATCAGTTATGCTTCCAGATTGTACAATCTGCGAATCATCAGCATCAACCACAAGATATTTTATTGATTCATACTTTGGCAGCACTGCATCTGTATTATCAGGCTTAAGCTGCCTGTAAACTTCCCGTTTTAACTGCATAACAGCATCAGAGCCAGTCCCACCAAGACCAATAATTACAGAAGCCCCTTCCTGTCTTTCAGACTGTTTCCTACGGTCAACAATGCCGCCGCCAGCATCAATTAATAACTGTCCATATGTAGCCATATTTTCCTCCTCTTCCTATATATCTGGCGGAACTGCACTATGGCAGTATTCCTGGGTTTAATAAGGCTTATAAAATATTCTCATGCCCTTTTCCATCTCTTTATCATTACTGATATTTATATCTTTTTCCCTGGTAATACGGATTTTCTTTTCTCTGTTTAAACCGGGCTTTGAATCTGTATAATAACCATCTCCAGACACCAGATAAATAAAATCATCTTTTTTTCCGGCTACCAGATAACATTTTTCCAGGTTTATCCCTATATCCTGGTCTGGGGTTATATACTTAGACAGCCTCATCTTTCCCTTTCCTCCGTCAAATGTTACCGGTGGTACAGTCCCTTCATCCCCATATGCCAGAATTTGTATTGTGCCACGGATTGCCCTGTTTGCATTTATAAAATAGCGTACCAGGAATACCAGTGCTAAAACTGCAAGGACTAAAACTATGCCTAGTATTTCAAAGATTTCAAAAGACTGGACTTTTATCTCTATTTCTGCTTCTGCAGAAGCACCCTGGCTGTCTGTAGCCACCACTGTAAGGCTTCCATTGCCACATTTATTAAGTCTGATATTTAAAATACTATCGTCCAGGGTTACACTATCCCCGCTAAAACCAGAATCCTTAATACTGTAATCCAATTTGGAATCTTCAGCATCAGAAGCCATGCCTGATAAATCCAGGTTATAGTTTTTCTTTGAAAACAGACCTGTTTTTTTGTCAATAAGAATATGGCTTTTTTTCCATTCAGGCTTTGAATTTTTTATATTTACAGATAAAATATTTGACTTTACTGGCATATCATCAATTTCACAAGAAGCCTGTATTTCATATTTGCCATAACCATCAAGTTTAATCTCCAGGCGGCTTCCTGCGCCATCTGGTTTCATTTTGCCGGCATTTTTCTTCTTGCCATTAGATTTTCTTGTAATAGTAACATTTATAGGATATTTTTTATAAACTTTCTTTTCAGATACAGCATTTCCTTCATTATATATTTTTGCGGACAGTTCCCAGGCAGAGTTTTTACCTTGGGAATTAACTGCTTTTTTTTCAAGTTCCAGGGTTAAATCAGAATTACAGACCATATCTACTTTAACCTGGTCTTTGCTTACGCCCCTTACAACCAGCTTCCAGCGTCCCGGCTGCGGTTTCTGGACTTTTATAATAGTAAAAGTCTTTGCCTTAACAGACATTTGTTTAAGTTCACTATTGGTATAACCATATCCATCCGGATTAAACAGGTTATATTCCGTTCTTGGATTTAAAGTATTAATAATTATATTTGCTTCCTTTACACCAATCATAGGAATTGTAAAAGGAACTTTCAGTTCACCGCTTCTGGGAATTGAAGTTTTTACAATATTTACCGTCTTTGTTGAATAAATAATATTATAAAACTGGTTAAATACATCCTTTAAATCACTGGCACTTTTAACTTCTACACAAGTTCCCCCTGTTGAATCAGAAATTTCCTGTAATTCCTGCGGTTTTGCCATGCCATTAGTATTCAGGCATACAGAATGGATGTTTATACCATTTTTTCTGGCGGTATCAATGGCTTCTTTCTTTTTCTGTCCAGACTCTTTCAGTTTCTGGGTACTGTCTTTTCCCTGTAAATCTGTATTGCCATCTGATAGCAATATAATAGAAGAAGGCAAATCCTTCTGTCCCTGGTTTTCAATTATCTGGACAGCCTGGTATATTGCCTTTCCAATATCTGTATCACCCGTGCTTGTAGTTTTCTTTACTTTATTAAACAAGTTTTTCTTTGTTTTTTTACCATCTATATATACAAGGTCTTGTTCCAGCAGTATATCATCATCAAAGACTACAGCTCCCATATAGTTTCCTGTTTCTGTAGATAAACCTAAAAACAAATCCATAGCTTCAAACCGCAGTTTATACCTGTCAGTTGTTGCCATAGAACCACTGCCATCCATTACAAATACCACATTCATATTGCCTTGTGTTTTTTGGCCTGCAGCAGACACTGTATTAGCTGGAAGCCCAACAATCCAGAACAAAACTAAAATAATTAAACAATATGCTGGCTTGCTAATTCTCCTCATCTTATGTCCCCTTTCTTCAAAGTTTTACCTGTGCTAAAGTATTATAAGCCTTTAGTATATTCCTGGCGGAGGAGCATTGCTAAAAACATAGTTACCAGGCTGAACACGATTAAAACAGTATCAATAACGATTGTTCCAGTTTTAGATTTAATCCTGCGCCCCAGTACCAGCCATAAGAAAAACAATGCAATCCAGGCAAATCCAAATATAATCAAAATTATTTCTAATATGGTCTTATCCATTATTACTCCCCCAGTTTTCTATCCATAAAGCTGGTTATTATATTAGCACAACTTTTTATAAAAGTAAATAAACCTCATCCAGTTATATCTTTATATTTATATTAAGATTTTATTATTTCCAGCCCTGATGCCATGTTTAATATGATGGCGTCTGGTTTGCTATAATTTTCTTGAGCTCTTCAATATCTTTACCAGATAACTTCTGGTCTGCAAGATATACAGATATAAAATTAGAAACAGATCCATTATATAACTGGTTCAGTAAAACCTTGGTTTCTGTGTCCTGTATTTTCTTCTTAGAAATATTTGCCCTGCATATAAAACCTGGGTCTTCCCTTATAATAGCGCCTTTATCAATAAGCCTTTTAATTACTGTATATGTAGTGTTTTTTTCCCATCCGATATATTCTTTAATAATTTTAGCAATGTCCCTTGCGGCAAGTGCCTTATTAGACCATAAAAGTTCCATTACATTTAATTCACCTTCATGTAAGCGTATTTCCCCCATTTAACATACCTCCTGAAATGCCTGTAGTATCACCATAACGTTACAATAGTAAAGCACAAGAAAGCACAAATTAAAACAGCCATATTTAATGACTGGTAAGTTCTTAAATATAACTGCCCGTTTCCAATAGATATATTCTACTATTGGTATTAAAAAGTGTCAATACAAAAAGTATTAATTTCCACGTCTGTTTTTATAGTTATCTGATATTGGTGTGTGGATGACGGACGGTTTCTGTGCCAGAGCCAGAATATTCCGTACAGGGGTACGCTTCCGCTACGATAAGCCACGCAACGGCACATAAAGACCATATATTACAAAGGAAACTTACGTTTCCCTCGTAATATATGGTCTTAAATGCCGGCGGGCTTAAAGTACCCCTTTTACGGAATATTGCTGGCATCATGGCACGCAAAACCTGTTACCATAAATCCACAACAAAAAACAGGACAGCAGAATAACTATAATATTTAGCTGGACATGTAAACCCTGCGTCCGTCATCCACAAACCAATATCAGATAACTGTAAATTATCATGCATACAGTTTATTAGGTAGAAATTTATGAAACGGACGTGTATTAATTTCCACGTCTGTTTCATAAATGGTAACCACAAAGTTTCTTTCTTCATATAATAATACAAATACTTTCTGGAGGATTTGTATTATGTACTTGTTTTTTGGGATTTTAATTCTCATATGTATACTTTTCTCTCTTGTTTTCCATATAAGAAAAAAGAGAATAATTTGTAAAATCTGTGAAATGCAGCTTGAACAAAAAGTTTGTCTGTTAAACCAGATTATGGAACCATTTGGCTTTTGCTATTCCCCTTCACAGGATATAATCACCTCGCGGACTGACGCATGGCAGAAAAAGTTTGGATATTGTGCCTTATATGATAAAACAGCAGTCCACTTCTCTATGGTATTTGACTGTGAACCAATTTATTTTAACTATAATAACCGTACCTGGATGTTTGAATTCTGGAAAGGCCAATATGGAATAAGCACTGGCGGCGAAATCGGGTTATATTGTGCAGACAAGGTTTTAAGTCCCTGGGAATATGACAAGACGCTGTTTCATGGCATAAGCGATAAGGAACTTATGCCTGTTACAATGACAGCATATTATAAAGGAAGCCCTTTGTTTACTGCATGCCAGCCCCAATGGTGGCTTACAGGTTTCTGCCCTGGCAGGTTCTGCTGGCCAGGAGACCTGGCACTACGTGTTTCTATTACATTTAAAAGTGAAAATATGATGTACTGTTTTCTAACCAGCCTTGTGCAGTCTGGTTATATTAAATGTGGCATTTCAATTTGTGACATGACAGTTTCATTTATGTTTGCCAGGCCATTTTCCCATCAGCCATGTTGTAAAACCTGCCTAAGTGCAAGATGGGCACAATTTAAGAACCGGCTTTTCTGTAAATTATATATGTGGGTAACAAGACCTTTCAAATGTACACTTGATAAAATATTATATTTATATTATTTTCTGCCTTTTGCATTCAGGCATATGCTTTGCATGAAGAAGCACAGGAAGCAAAAATTCCGCAAACCGCGGAGAAAGGAAAGACGCAAGTATGGGATTTGAAAGCCGTATCCAGAAGACATTTGACAATTCCCTTAATCTTCCGCTCTATCCAGGTTCAAAATATGTTATATTCAGTGACTGCCACCGTGGAAATGGCAGGGCAAATGATAATTTCCTGCACAATGAATTTCTTTACCTTGCTGCCCTGCGCTACTATTACCAGAAAGGATTTACTTATATTGAACTTGGTGATGCTGATGAATTATGGGAAAACCGTTCTATGCAGGGCATTAAGGAAAACCACATGCAAAGTTTTGAAATGCTCTCACTGTTTTACAGGCAGAACCGCTTTTTTGCAGTTTATGGCAACCATGATATAACTAAAAAAAGCAGTAAATTTCCTAAAAAGCATTTCTTTTCTTTTTATTGTGTAAAAACATTTTGTGACAGGCCGCTTTTTCCTGATATTACGTTTTATCCAGGAATTATATTGCATGATAAACTTAAAGGCCATGATATTTATATGACACATGGACACCAGGCAGATTTGCTTAACAGCACATTCTGGCGTTTGTCACGTTTTCTGGTACGTTATGTATGGAGGCCTCTGGAAAGCATTGGTGTTCCAGACCCCACAAGCGCCGCCAAAAATAATACCAGGAAGAAAAAGTCTGAAAAGAAACTGGCAGGATGGGCACTGGAAAATAACCATCTGCTTGTTACAGGACATACACACCATCCGATGACAGGTTCTAAAACCTCGCCATACTGCAATACTGGAAGCTGTGTACATCCTGCCGGCATAACTGCTATAGAAATAGAGAAACGCACTATTACTCTTGTCAAATGGTCTGTAAGCACTAAAAAGGATATGGAATTATACGCTTCACGCGAAATACTTGGAAACCAGGCATCAATTGATGCATATTTTTAATAATATTTACAGTTATTTGTTTTTTTACTTGTTATTTATATATATTACTGGTATTATACTGGTAATCTGAAGGCAGCTGGAAATATTATATATCTGGCTGCCATAATTAAAGAAAGGCAGGGTTTACATATGGATAGTAAGGCATTATGGATTTCAACTACCAAGGAAGATTATTGGGTAAATAAAGAAATCCCATATATTACAGAAGAAAATAAGAATAAAGATATTATAATTAATCCAGATATCTGTTACCAGACAATGGACAAGAAGCCATGGGGCGGCTGTTTTGCTGACCGTGGCTATATGGCTATGGAAAAGCTGCCAGACCATCAGAAACATGAAATTATAAACTCACTATTTGGTGATGACGGGTTGCATTTTACATCAGCACGCCTTCCACTTGGAAATAATGATTTTTCGGATACACATAAGTCATATAATGAAAATAACGGTGATTTCTCCATGGAACATTTCAGCCTTGAAACTGATACAGCTTATCTCCTGCCATATATTAAAATGGCACTGCAGGCCAGACCAGATATAGACTTTTTTGCAACCCCCTGGTCGCCGCCTTCATGGATGAAACAGAATAACTGTATACATGGAACAGATGATAATAACAGGATTATTTTCAAGCCAGAGATACTAAAAGCATATGCCAGGTATTTTATAAAATATATTGAAGAATATAATAAACATGGTATACATATAAGTGCCATTACACCACAGAATGAACCTACAATGAATACACTTTATGCTTCATGTGTATGGACAGGTGAAGAACTGGATGTATTTATAAGGGATTATTTATATCCTGCATTAAAGGAAGCAGGTATTAATAATACAGAAATATGGCTTGGGACATTTACAGACTCCAATGCTTCGCTTGTTGTGCCTGCCCTTGAAGATGCAAGGACAAACAAAATAATAGATGCAGTATGTTTCCAGTGGTGGGGCTCTTATCTTGCCAAGGCAGTACAAAGAGCATATGGCAAGAAACTAATACAGTCAGAAACCAAATGTGGCGATGGCAAAAACAACTGGAGCTATGCAGAAGAACAGTTTGACTGTTTTAGAGAGTTCCTGGAGGCAGGGGTAAGCCGTTACTATATATGGAATATGGTACTTGATGAAAAAGGCGCAAATACTGCCAGCAGTCCCTGGTACCAGAACGCACCAGTAATTGTTGACAGCCAGACATCAGAAGTTACTTTCTGCCCAAGCTATTACCTTACAAAACATTTCAGTAATTTAATAGCAGGCGGGGCAAAACGTATAGATGTTAATATTAAATGTAATTGCCAGAACATAGGTGTAATTGCATTTAAAAATCCTGATGGTAAAATTATTACTGAAATAAAAAATGGTTCTGATACAAATATAACACCTGTAATAGATATTTGTGGCAAAACCATACAGCCGGAAATAGCAGCACATTCAATTAATACTTTTATCAAATGATAATGTTCCAGGTACCAGCCTGGAACTAATATCAGCCATATAATGTAATGCCGGATTACAGAAGGCGGTTATATTAAAGATTTTTCCCATTACATCCCCCTTTCCTGGACATGGAAACCCTGCGTCTGGTATTTAGCTTACATAGCCAGGAAGTCCATTATTGACATCTGGTTACTGTGTGGCATATCTCCCATCAGCCCCATGTCCGCCATTGCTTCAACCACTTTTTCACTTACTTTGCAGCGGTTTTTAAAGTCTTCACGTGAAAGGAATTTACCTTTACTTGCTTCATCTTCTATCATTTCTGCCGCTTTGTCACCAAGCCCGTCTATTGTGGAAAATGAAGGCATAAGTTTGCCGTCTGTAATCTGGAAACGGTTTGCCTTTGCCCTGTATATATCAAGCTTTACAAATCCAAAGCCCCTTGCATACATTTCTTGTACTATGCGCATATCTTCATATGTATCTTTTTCCTTATCTGAAAGTTCATTTTTGCGTTTGCGGTAATCTTCCATATAATATTCAAGCCTTTCCCTGCCAAGGCACATAAGTTCATAGTTAAATGATGTTGCACGTATGCTGAAAAATGCGGCATAATACGCAAGCGGGTAATACACTTTAAAGTATGCTACACGTATAGCCATCATAACATATGCGGCAGCATGTGCTTTTGGGAACATGTATTTAATACGCTTGCAGGACTCAATATACCATTCTGGTACATTACATGCCAGCATGTCCTCTTCCATATCAGGTGTAAGCCCCTTGCCCTTACGTACACTTTCCATTATTTTAAATGAGCGTTCGTTTTCAACACCCATGCGGATAAGATATGTCATAATATCATCACGCGTACATATTGCAGTTGACAGCGTACAGTCACCATTTGCAATAAAATACTGTGCGTTGTCAAGCCATACATTTGTACCATGTGACAGCCCGGATATACGCACAAGGTCTGAAAAGTTCTTTGGCTTTGCTTCTGTAAGCATTCCATGTACAAACTGTGTGCCAAATTCAGGCAGCCCAAGGCAGCCAAGTGTACATCCGCCAATATCTTCTGGCTTTATGCCAAGTGCTGTTGTATTTTCAAAAAGTGACAGCACTTTTTCATCGTCCATCCTTATCTTTGAGGCGTCAACGTCTGTAAGGTCTTCAAGCATACGTATCATTGTAGGGTCCTGGTGTCCAAGTATATCAAGTTTAAGCAGGTTAGCATCTATCTTATGGTAATCAAAATGTGTTGTAATTATCTTAGTAGACATATCATTAGCGGGATGCTGTACTGGTGTAAATGTATATATTTCTTCACCCATAGGAAGTACAACTATACCGCCAGGATGCTGCCCTGTGCTTCTGCGTACGCCTGTACACCCTTCAGAAATACGCTCTATTTCTGCTTTGCGCTTTGCTTCATCATGTTCATCATAATACTTTTTAACATAGCCATATGCCGTTTTGTCAGCAAGTGTACCAACTGTGCCAGCCCTGAATGTATGTCCTGCCCCAAATATTACTTCTGTATAATCATGTGCATTGCTCTGGTATTCACTTGAAAAGTTAAGGTCTATATCAGGCTCTTTGTCGCCTTTAAAACCAAGGAATGTTTCAAATGGTATATCATGCCCGTCCTTTTCAAGCATGTGGCCACACACAGGGCACTTTTTGTCTGGCATATCACATGCTGAACTTCCGGCAAATGCTTTTACATCTTCTGAATCAAAATCATAATAATGGCATTCCGGGCAGTAATAATGTGCTGAAAGCGGGTTTACTTCAGTAATTCCTGCCATTGTTGCAACAAATGACGAGCCTACAGAACCCCTTGAACCTACAAGGTAGCCATCTTCATTTGATTTCCACACAAGCTTTTGTGCAATAATATACATAACCGCATAACCATTGCTGATAATTGAATTAAGCTCCCTCTCAAGCCTTTCTGTAACTACAGGCGGAAGGTTTTCACCATATATTGAATGTGCCTTATTATAACATATTTCCCTTAAGTCATTATCTGAATTTTCGATTTCTGGCGGGCATTTCCTGGGGCTGCATGGGTTTATATAGTCAATCATATCTGCAATAAGGTTTGTATTGGTTATAACAATTTCTTCCGCTTTCTTAGAACCAAGGTACTGGAACTCTGAAAGCATTTCTTCTGTAGTCCTGTAATAAAGCGGTGCTTGCTGGTCTGCATCAGAGAAGCCCTTTCCAGACATAATAATACGCCTGTATACTTCATCTTCCGCATTCAGGAAATGCACATCGCATGTAGCAACTACAAGTTTATTATATTCTTCACCAAGGGAAACAATCTTACGGTTAATTTCCATAAGGTCGTTTTCATCCTGGATATGTGGAAACCTGTTATTATCACGCAGCATAAATGCATTATTGCCAAGTGGCTGTATCTCAAGGTAATCATAAAACTTAACAAGCCTGTCTATTTCTTCCTCTGGTTTTTCTTCAAGTATTGCCCTGTAAAGTTCCCCTGCCTCACAGGCAGAGCCAATCATAAGCCCTTCACTATACTTAAGGTACAGGCTTTTAGGAAGCTTTGGCCTTCTGTTAAAATATTTAAGGTGGGACTCTGAAACAAGCCTGTACAGATTTACACGCCCTGTTTCATTCTTAGCCAGTATTACTGCATGGTATGATGGCAGTTTCCTTATTGTTTCATCATTAGGAATACCAAATTCATTAAGCCCGTCCAGTGTGGTTATTCCCTTGTCTTCAAGCCTTTTTACAAGCCTGGTAAATATTTCTGCTGTAGCACCTGCGTCATCAACGGCACGGTGGTGGTTCTCAAGTGAAACGCCAAGTGCCTTAGCAACTGTGTCAAGCTTATATTTCTTAAGTTCTGGCAGAAGTGCCCTTGACATGGAAACAGTATCTATTATAGTAAAATCTGTGTGTATTCCCCTGTCTTTTGCCTTCTGGTATATAAATCCTGTATCAAATGAAGCATTATGTGCTACAAGAACTGCATTTCCGCAGAATTCAAGAAATTCTGGCAGTGCTGTATCTATAGATGGTGCATCTGCAACCATCTGGTCATTTATGCTTGTAAGCTCTTGTATATGGTAAGGTATAGGTCTTCCTGGGTTTACAAATGTACTGAACTTGTCTGTAATTACATTATTAACCACCTTAACTGCCCCTATTTCTATTATTTCATTACTGGCAGCCCCAATACCTGTTGTTTCAAGGTCAAATACAACAAATTCACCAGTAAAATCCTGTCCTTTGCTGTTACTTACTGTATCTATAAGGTCATCTACAAGATAAGCCTCAACGCCATAGATAATCTTAAGGTCATCACCAGGCTTTAATGCATGGTCTGCATCTGGGAAAGACTGTACTACACCATGGTCAGTAATAGCCATTGCCTTGTGTCCCCACCTTTTAGCAGTATTTACATAATCACCTATTGCCATTACAGAATCCATTTCACTCATCTGTGTATGTGCATGGAGCTCAACACGCTTCATACCCTGGTAATTATCCATACGTTTTACACGTTTATCTGCACCTGGTTTAATACCACGTATAGAAGAAATAGCAATCTCCCTGCTAAATGTATCATAAAGCGGTACACCTTTAAGCTTAATAAACTTCCCTGCCTTTATATTATCACGTATTGTACCAGCTTCTTCTTTAGGGATAAATATTTTAGCCTGTATTGTATCCGTAAAATCAGTTACATTAAACATATATATGATTTTTTCATTTTTAATCTCACGCTCTTCTGCGGAAACGACCTGGCCTTCTATTACAACTTCCCCGACTTCGCCCTGGATATCAGCAATCTTAATAATATCACCATCACAGTTCCTTCCATAGAAACATTCTTCATCAGCACCCTTGCCATAGCCCTGTCCTTTATTACTTTTATTATACCTGCCTTTCTGCTGGCTGTTGTATTTCTGGTTATGGTTATCTGGCTGTAATTTGGAAGATTCTTCTTTTTTATTAAACATTTCACTTGCAAGGCTTGCACCTGCCATTGTGGTATAGTAATTATCTTCTGGATTAACATTATCCTGCACAGGGTTATTGCTTTTCTGGACAGGGGCAGTCCTGCCAGGAACAGCTTGTTTTACGTTACTTCCAGCAGATTTATGTTTATAAATAACAGGCTCTGCCATGCCATATGTACCTGTAGCTGGAAGTTCATTTATAGAAACAGGTTCAGTATATTTTACATTTACAGATATTTCAAAAGATGCTTTTGTACGGAATATACTGCTTATAACCTCTGCCAGCTTCTCTTCCTTTGCCCTGTACATGCTGTCATCTTCACATGAAATATTTATTATACTTCCGGAAATATCTACAATACCACTGTATACCATATTAAACTCAAGTATGTTTTCTTCTTTTAAAATAAGCAGTATACTGTCCCTGTATTCATTCCAGAAATTTCCAGGTGTATATTGTGATGACAAATTAAAACTGTCGTAAACCTTTGCTGTATAACCTGCCCTTCCAAGCACTCCAGCCAAAGCATATTCAAGCAGCCCTATTTCACGGTATGCAATAATATGGCTGCTTTTTATATAAATTTCTACTTTTTTAGTTTTTCTTGTTACAACAACCCTTGAAACCACAACATCTTTAAAAAGTTTAGCCTGCCTGTCCGTCAGGTTTAAATTCTCAAATGTTTCAAGTAAAGGTTTTTCCATTGGATTTAATCCCCCTTAAGCCTTTGCCATCCAGTAATTCTTTATAATATCTATATTTCTGGCATTATAATCTTGTCCTTTTTTGGCAGAAACATCCTTTATATCTTCCTCAAACCAGATAAAAGACTGCAAAAGATTATTTTTATTATGTTGGAAATCTTCTGTACAGTAATACTTTTTTAAATGCTCCTGCTTACATACAGGTATAAAATGCAGTTTGTTTTCTGCACCGCCCCATTTTATCTGGTCATATCCCGTAAGTAAAAGCGAAACACCCCATGTAAAACTGAACCAAAATTCCACTCTCCAAAATGCTATTGCCGCTAGTATTTTTAATATCTTTATGCTGGGAACACTTTAGTACAGTTCTCTAAGTTCTCTGTCTCATTTTCTGAAATATATATTTCTGCACTTTCTGACAAATCATTCTTAAGGAATTTCTGTTCCTGGAATAATTTTACAATATCTTTATAATTCTCTGAAGCATTTTCTGTTTTAAGCCATATACCAAGCAAATCCCTGCCATTTTCTGAATCCAGGCTGCTGTCAATATAATCATACCCATTATCCTGTATTCTGCCGTCTGTAACTTCCTCTATACAGTCTGGTATTTTATAACGCAAATCTAAATCAGGATTTACAAGTTTAGATGGGTCTAATAAAATAATAATTGTCTGCATTACTGTTAATCCTCCATGTTATTTTTTTCTATATTAATCCCTGAAAATAAATTATCAGAAATATCACTATTATCATCTGTAAATTTTTTAAAATCCCTTCTAAGAAGTGTATAACAAATACTTTTACTTCCTATATATGAATATTCTTTTTTATGTGCCAGATGTTCAAGTAACAAAGTAAATAAAGCGGAATGTTCTATCCTTACATCACATAAACCGCATTTTATTCCATTTTTAATACAATTAATATATTCTGATATATTAGATTTAGAGTAAATATTACCACAATGTGCCCGTAATAAATCCTCACAATAAGTTTCTCCATCAATCTGGTTTAACTGTAAATTATCCTTTATATGTTTTCTGATATCATCCACTTTAAAATCTGAAATTAACATAAATTCTTCAAAACATGCTGGCAGAAACAAATCTAATGTTTCAAGGTTATCTCTTCTTTCGATAATATCTAATAGTACATTTCCAAACTTAGGATTATCTGCAATAATAAATGGGTTCTTTTTGCATCTCAAATATTTATAAATACGGTCTTTACCAGATGCAGCACAAAAGTCATAGCCCGTTTTCTCTTTATAATATTCTGCAACAGATTTTGAATCTTCCGTTGAAGAAATTTTAATCATTATATTTTTCCTCCAGCCAGCCATCAACTAAGTCATCATAATCATCCAGTTCAAAACTTGTACCATCTTTCTGTAAATCAAGTCTGCTAAGATAACGTTCTGGCAGGTATCTGTATGTCAGGACTGTCCTGTCACAATATTGACAAAAATCGGCAACACATTTAAATGCATTATCTCCACACTGGGTAACATTAAAAACTATTTCTGGGTACAGCCATATAAGTATTGCTGTTTTAGAACCTGTACTTAAATATTCAGGAGGTATTATCCTTCCAAGCCTGTCTTTTAATACAAATCCTTCTACTAATTTTGTACCATCTACGTAATCCATAATTATTTGTACAACTTTATTAGTAAACCATGTTTCCTTTTTATTGATAGAGAAAAAAGTCCTGGAATCAACATACACAGGCATTGTTGTTTTTCTTTTCTGAAAAATCAAATTAAGCATACCAGCTCCTTTATTATTGACCAAACTGTAAAAATGCTTATCTGTTAAATTTCATTCCATCTATACAGTTATTATATAAAAATTTTTTCATTTTATCTTTGTTGTTTGTTTCGTAAAATTCAATTAATAACTTGTAGAACACGCTTATGTCCTTTTGGCTGACAGTTATAATCCCTCCGCCATATTGTATCATTATCTTATTACCAATAAGCATCGCCAGCCGTTTATTGCCATCATAAAACAACTGTAATCTCATAAGATATAGCATAATATCCAGTGCAATGCTGCATGGTTCTGCATTGCTGGAAGTAATTTCATGGATTTTATTACATATCTTTTCTTTATCTGGAATTTCAGGAATATATTCTGTACCACCAACCCTTACTTCTTCTATCCTTATGCTTCCAGCATTTATAATTGTAAACTTACCCAATAACATATGGATTTTTTCTATAAATTCCAAATCCAGCTGGTCATTAATATGTTCTAGCAGAAACTGCCATGCATGTTTTAAATCATTTACAGCATTTATATCTTCTATTGTATATCCAGATACAGCCATGCCATTATAAACTGCCTGTGTATCTGGATATGTTATGCCAATGCCTTCAAGATTAGCGCTTTTCCAGATATAATCCACAATATTCCTTTTGGCAAGAAATATATTTTCTTCTTGTGTCATATTGTATTTTGAATCCATTAAAAACCTGTCCTTTATGCATCCTTGGCATGTTTTATAGAATAACCCATTGTTTGGGCATATCCGTTTAATTCTTCAAGCTGCTCTAAAGAACATGGAAATAAAACAAGGTCATCACCGTCAAATTCAATATCAGCAATACAGAAGCCTTCAGATGCCCAGTTTTCATCCAGTACTTCACACCATTCAAATGTATCTGCATCTTCATCAAACCAGTCTGCATTTATTGGAAGGTTATAACTTTTTGTGCCATTAAAATCCTGTACAGCGTCTATAAAATCTTCCAGGAACTCACTTGTATCTACTTCACACACATAACCATATTTCTGAAGAATATCAATCATCCCAAGCCATCTTATCCTGTCTTCTTCAATCTCACCCTCTTCCCAGTCCTCTGGCGTAATTCCACGTTCATCATAATCTACAGTATTATTTTTAAAATATGTATCTGTATCATTAATACAGACATTAATATCTTTTATTACATCAGTATCATCATTTGAAATTATCTTTGCTATTTTTATAATTGGACTTTCCTCTGACATATTTTAACCACTCCTTTATATTTTTTCACATATAACTTTAACCTAAAGGTACTACTTTGCCAGCTCTGAAAAAATCTCTTCCTTAAGTACCTCCAGAAGTTTATCTTCAGGTACTTTTTTAATTATTTCACCTTTCCTGATAAGAAGTCCCTCACCTTTTCCACCAGCAATTCCTAAGTCCGCTTCTTTTGCTTCCCCTGGCCCGTTTACCGCACATCCCATTACAGCCACTTTAAGCTCTTTGTCTGTAATAATATCCTGTACCATATTTTCAACTTCATTGGCAAGTTTTATTAGGTTTATCTGTGTACGCCCACAGGTAGGGCATGATACGACTGTAACACCTCCCTTTCTTAAACCAAGTGTCCTTAAAATTAATTTAGCAGAAACCACTTCCTGTACAGGGTTTTCTGTAAGTGAAACACGTATAGTATCACCTATGCCCTGGTAAAGAATATTTCCAAGCCCTATAGCGGATTTTATATTGCCGCTTAACATTGTGCCTGATTCCGTAATTCCCACATGAAGAGGATAATCTGTCTGTTTTGCAATAATTTCATGTGCCCTTATGCACATAAGCACATCTGAAGATTTTATACTGATTACAAGATTGTTATATCCCATATCTTCAAATGCTTTTACTTGCAGAAGCGCACTTTTGACAAGCCCTTCCGCTGCAACACCGCCATATTCTTTTATAATTTCTTTTTCAAGTGAACCACTGTTTACTCCAACGCGTATTGGGATATTTCTTTCCTTTGCTGCGCTGGCAACTGCACGCACTTTGTCTTTACCACCTATATTGCCTGGGTTAATCCTTATTTTATCCGCACCATTCTCTATTGCGGCAATAGCAAGTTTATAATCAAAATGTATATCAGCTACCAGTGGTATGTGTATAGCTTTCTTTATCTCTTTTAATGCTTTTGCAGTTTCCATGTCTGGAACAGCACATCTTATAATATCACAACCAGCTTTTTCAAGATTGTATATCTGTTCTATTGTAGCATTTATATCAGATGTTTTTGTATTAGTCATAGACTGGATTGCCACAGGATTGCCGCCTCCTATTTTTACGCCTCCTATATTAACCACCCTTGTATTATCCCTGTACATAAAAATCCTCCATTCCTGCCAAAGCCTGCCTGCGTTATTTAATAATCTTAATTATATCATTATACATTACAAATACCATAAAAAGCATTAGCACTATAAGACCTGCAAAGTGCACAAACCCTTCTTTCTCCCTGTCAACAGGCTTTCCGCGTATAGCTTCTATAAGTATAAATACAAGCCTGCCGCCATCAAGTGCCGGGAGCGGCAAAAGGTTCATTACACCAAGGTTAGCACTAAGCAGTACCGACATATACAGCATCTGTATTATTACAGCCATTATTCCAAGGCTCTTGCTCTGGTCAATAGCACTTCCTACAACATTTACAATGCCTACAGGGCCTGACACATCATTCATAGACAGCTTGCCTGTAATTAACTGTCCAAGGCTTGCAACGGTAGTAACTATCCAGTATTTTACTTCAACAAAGCTGTATTTAATCACATCAAGCGCATTTCCGCCTTTTTCATCAAATGCAGCATTAAAACCAAGTGTATATGTTTCATATTCTACAGGCTGGACTGTAAATTCCTGTTCTGTCCCGTCACGTTCTATTACGAATTTAATCCCGCTTCCGCTTTTATTTACTGAGTTCATTGTATCACTTAATTCACCTGCATTGGACACATTAACGCCATCTACAGATTTTATAATGTCGCCTGCTTTAATACCTGCTTTTTCAAATGAACCACCTTCTGTTACCTGTGTTATTTTAGTACCCTCTTCCCTGGCTGACGGGTATGAGAAGCCAAAAAGGCTTGCTTTATAATAAGGGTCAATACTGAATGTTTTAGTTTCACCATCACGTTCAACTACAATCTCAACTTTATCACCTGTAAGCGGGTGGAGCTGTGTATAAGTAAGTATTTCACGCCCTATAGTAATTTTTTTGCCATTAATGCTTTTAACAACATCACCTGTTTCAAGCCCGCTTTTTTCTGCTGGCTGGTTTGTGTATATCTGCCTTATTACAGGATAGTCAATCCCTGAATAGGAAAGTATTATAATTGCAAATACAAATGCAAGTATAAAGTTAAAGAATGGTCCTGCAAATACTACCGAAAACCTTGCCCATACACCTTTGCTGTTAAATGAGTTTTCGGAATCATTGTCTTCATCCTCACCAATCATTGCACATGAACCGCCAATTGGAAAAAGTTTCCATGAGTATTTTGTTACATCCTGCCAGTTTTCCCTGCTTTCAAATTCTTTCTGTGAGCATAAAAGCTTTATTACATGTCCTTCTTTTGTTTTAGCATATGTTATTAACCTTGGCCCCATGCCCACGGAAAATTCAGGAACACCTATCCCGTTCTTTTTGGCAAGGAGAAAATGTCCCAGTTCATGTATTACTACAATCACTGTAAATATAAGTAACGCTACGATAATATTCATTATAAAACCTCCATATTTTACAAATATCTGCTTTCAATATACCTGTAAACATCCTGTTCCACTTCTAGTATATCACTTAATGATGGATTATCAATATTTTTATGTGCTGCCATACATTCTTTAATGATTTCTGCTATATTAAGGAAACCTGTCTTGCCAGCAAGGAACATTGCAACTGCTTTTTCATTAGCAGCATTAAACACTGTAAGCATGCTGCCTCCAGCCTCTCCTGCTTTATATGCAAGTTCCAGGCCTTCAAATGTTTCCAGGTCAGGTTTTTCAAATGTAATCTGTGGTATCTTATAGAAATCCAGGCGTTCACCTGGAAGGCTGTTCCTTTCAGGATAGCATAGTGCATACTGTATAGGAAGCTTCATATCTGGAGTCCCAAGCTGTGCAATTACTGCCCCGTCCTTAAATTCTACCATTGAATGTATTATGCTCTGTGGCTGGATTACTACCTCAATATTTTCAATATCCATGCCAAAAAGCCATTTAGCCTCAATTACTTCTAAACCTTTATTAACCATTGTTGCAGAATCAATAGTAATCTTTCTGCCCATTGACCAGTTAGGATGTTTAAGTGCATCAGCAGGCGTTATCTTATCCAGCTGGTCTTTCTTCATCCCCCGGAAAGGGCCTCCTGAGGCAGTAAGTATAATTTTTGACGGCTTGTTGCCATGCTGTCCCCCAATACACTGGAATATTGCTGAATGTTCACTGTCAACTGGAAGAAGCTTTACTTTATATTTATTAACCATAGGCATAATAATATGCCCTGCTGTAACAAGTGTTTCTTTATTGGCAAATGCTATGTCCTTTCCCGACTGGATAGCTTCTATTACAGGTTTTATGCCTATCATGCCAGTAACAGCGGCAACTACTGTATCTGCACCATGTATTGATGCACATTCTGTTAATCCTTCCATTCCTGTTACAATATCTATATGCTTATAGTCCCCGCCTTTTGCCTCAAGACGCTTTTTTAATACAAGTGCTTTGCTGCTGTCATATACACAAACCATTTCTGGCATAAACTTTTCTATTTGTTTCCCAAGAAGTTCTATATTACTTCCAGCAGCAAGCGCTTTTACATGTAAACTGCTGTTATTTTCAACCACTTCAAGTGTCTGCGTCCCAATAGAACCTGTAGAACCAAGTATAACTATTTCTTTCATTTTCTCTCCATTCCTGTAAAGCTGGCACAGCCTGTCCTATAAAACAATAAATTTTACCAGATAATATACTACTGGCGCAGTAAATATAATGCTGTCAAACCTGTCCAGTATACCACCATGCCCAGGTATAAGGTTTCCATAATCTTTTATATCATGGTTTCTTTTAATTGCTGATGCCGCAAGGTCGCCAATCTGTGATATAACAGAAGAGACTGCGCCAATTAAAGGAAGCTGCCACCATATATCCTTATTATCATAAAATACCACCGCAAATATAAATCCTATAAGTGCTGCACCTGCAACGCCGCCAAGACAGCCTTCTATAGTTTTATTAGGGCTTAGCTTTGAAGGCATTTTGTGTTTTCCAATAAGTTTCCCTACACAGTATGCACATGTGTCTGAACCCCATGCCCCTATATATATAAACCATACAAGCAGATGCCCGTCCTGCACAAAGCGCACTTTAAATACAAATGATAACATTACTGTAACATAAATAATCCCAAAAAACAGCATTGTTATCTGTTCTGAATTAAATTTTGGATATGAAATTACATAACATGCCATAAATACCATCAGGGTAAATATAATCCACATTAACAGGTATTCATATTCATTCTTTAAAAGCAGCCAGTCTGTAACAATGCTTGAAATATACCCGGCCAGTGCAGGGACTGTTTTCTCCATTCCAACTGCCTTGTAAAGTTCATACAGCCCAATTAAAGAAATTGCTGTTATAACCCAGAATAACGGGTATCCTCCGTAAACCATAAGTGTAATTGTTACTGCCATAAGAACAATTCCGCTGGCAAGCCTTGTCCTGAACATTTTATTATTCCTCTCTGTAAGTTGTTATTTATTATACCCCTCCAAAACGCCTGTCCCTCATTCTGTAAAATTCCACAGCTTTTTCAAGCTCTTTTTTATCAAAGTCAGGCCATAATACATCTGTAAAATAAAACTCTGAATACGCAAGCTGCCATAGAAGGTAGTTTGACAGCCGTTGTTCACCACTTGTCCTTATCATAAGGTCAGGGTCAGGAATACCATATGTATCAAGATGTGATGAAATAACATCCTCATCTATACTGCTTATATCCAGTCTTCCATCCCTGGCTTCCTGTGCAATTTTCCTGATACAGCGTGTAATCTCATCCCGGCTTCCATAATTTAGTGCAACTTGGAAATGAAGCCCTGTATTTTGTGCAGAAACTTCTTCAAGCTCTTGTATTCTTTGCTGCAACCGCATGTCAAGCCGTGAGATATCACCTATTACGCGTACCTGCATATTGTTTTTTTTGCTTGTATTAATACAATCCTTAAGATAACTGCCAAGCAGTTTCATCAGTGCATCTACTTCATCTTTTGGTCTTGCCCAGTTTTCAGTAGAAAATGCGTACATTGTTACATATTCTATACCCATATCCCATGCAGCAGCACATATCTTTTCAACATTCTTGCTTCCAGCTGCATGGCCTGCATTACGTGGAAGCAGCCTTTTCTTAGCCCATCTTCCATTACCATCCAGAATAATTGCTATATGGCGTGGTATGCCTCTTTTATCATCTTCCATATCTGTTCCCCTTTATAAATATTCCCAATGTAACGGCAAAATATTAAAGGACAGGCTTATGCCTATCCTGTTATGCCAGTAAATAATTTTATCAATAATTTCCAATCCGGTTTTATTAATTTTAACCTACTTATATCCTGCTGTCAAGTTTT
Organism: uncultured Lachnospiraceae bacterium; assembly: GCA_910588655.1. Taxonomy (GTDB): domain Bacteria; phylum Bacillota; class Clostridia; order Lachnospirales; family Lachnospiraceae; genus Butyribacter. The sequence continues at coordinate 55,135 of CAJUPJ010000010.1, forward strand.
GTTACAAGCACACAAATAAAATAAAAATTCTAAAGCCCAGAATGTAAGGTCACATAATAATGCATTTTTATCTTTATATGAAGCTTCAAGCATTACATCTGTATATGGTGAAGGGTACTTTAAATACTCTGGAGAATAATGCTTATTATATGGATTTGTAAAATCCAGGTGCAGTATACCGTCTTTACCCAGAGCTTCATTTATATTATCTGCTGACTGGCGGATAACTTTTGTTCCCATGCCTGCGCCTGTCATTGCAATTTCAGTTAAAAGACGCCTGTAATTTATAACATCAATTATACCAGTATCAAAGGCACGTACTGGTCTTATAAGTGCAAAACAGGGAGCAGTATATTTACCCTTTATATGTACATGCATATTGTTATCTGGTTTCATAATAGCATTTATATGGTTAAAGGCATCTGAAAGCGTATGCAGGTTTTCTTTGCTGCGCCAGCTTTTTGTATATGCAAGCATTGAAACTGTATAGACATTAGGAAAATATTCATCTGCTTCAATATATGGATAATTATATTTACGTTTTGCATCCGGGTTAAATTTTGTTATTTCTTCAAGTGACTGTATTTCAAGAATACGGCAGAACCCTTTAAGTGATATCTGCTGGAAATCTTTTAAATCATTATAATCATCACCATATCCAAGCATTGCCTGTAATGTATAAACCAGGGACATAAGGGAATTTCCATTATTAATACCTTCAAAACGGTTATTAAAACGTGGTATTTCAGGAGGAATATAAGAAAATTCCTTGCGCAAAGCTTCTTCATCACGCAAAACTGAAACAAAATTCTTTACAACAGGGTGTTCCTTTGGAATTCTGTAATATGAAAGCAGCCTTGCCGCACTCTCTCCATCCTGTAATGGTGTTTCGTGTAAAACTGTCCCACGCCAGTTATCCCAGCTATGCATCCCGCTTCCAATATAACCATTTGGCTTGACATAAGTTTTAAGAAGCTGGAACCAAGGCATTTCATAAACCTGGTTCAATAAATTTTCTTCTTCATTTTTATCAATATCCTTTAAGATTTCTTTATGTAAACGGTATTGTATAACAGGTCCGGCATTTTCTAAAAGAAAATCTACAGATTTGGAATAGTTTTTTATATCAAACATAAAGCCTCCTTTGGTTATCTGGCATATTTTATATGGAATTATTATAACAGGAGCATGAAAGATTTGTAAATAATAAAAATATGAGATAATTTGCAGTTATTTTGTGTTGGTGGCTGGGGAAGGACGCAGGGTTTTATACGCGTTCCACTAAATTATTCCATACAGGGACACGCTTCCGCTACGCCAGCCCACGCAACGGCGCATAACAGCCCCCAAAACGGGCTCTAAGCGCCGGCGGTGCTGGAGTGTCCCTTTTATGGAATAATATTAGCTGGAAACACGTATAACCTGCTGTTTTCCAACAAAAACAATAAAAAACCTCCTGCTATTATAATTTTAAATTATGTAACAAGTGACTAGCAGAATAATCTCCACCACCCAATTTACAGTTATCTTAATATTTTGGGATTTAGTGTAAATTTATAGTAACAGGTTTTGCGTGCCGGATGCCAGTAATATTACATAAAAGGGGCACTTTAACCCCGCCGGCATTTAAGCCAGATATTTAATGTGATGGAATAAACGTAAGTTTATTCTGGAACATTAAATATCTGGCTTTATGTGCCGTTGCGTGGGTTAACGTAGCGGAAGCGTGCCCTTTTATGTAATATTCTGGCTCTGGCACAGAAACCGTCCGTCCTTACACAAACCACAAACACAAGATAACTGTAAATTACCATAAAAGTCTTGACAGAGCCCGGGTATAGTACCATACTATATAATAATGTTGATAAAAATATTATGTTTAATTATATTATACAAAAAAGAGGGAAAGAAATGGATTATGCAATTAAATTTTTAGAGACAGAACGTCTGTCCATTATATCTGGGCTGAAAAACGGACAACATGAAAGATTATGGGATTTACAGCAATTAGATAAAGCATTAGGATGGCTGCGCCTGCTTCAGGATAAAGGAGTAGATAATGCAGGCAGATATAATTTTGAACCTTTGCCATTTATTAAAGGATATGGCAGTTTTACATATTACCATATAATGTTTGATAAGGAAACAGAGGATATTTCTTTATGGGAAGAATATAAAAAAACAGATGGTTCATGTTTTTTACTTGGAGCAGGTGATTTTATATTAGAAGCAAAATAAAAGTATCTGTTATATAATAAAATATATCTGGAGGAATAATTAATGGTCACTAAAAGCTTAAGTGTAAACGGAAAGGAATACCAGATTTTAAAGCTTCTTGGAAAAGGTAAAGGTGGGTATTCTTATCTGGCATGTGATGGTAACAGAAATGTGGTCTTGAAACAAATCCACCATGAGCCTTGCAGCTATTACCAGTTTGGCAATAAAATCCAGGCAGAAATTAATGATTATAAGTGCCTGAGTAAAATTGGGATTCTAATGCCTGTAATGATAGATATTGATATTAAAAAAGAACGTATTGTAAAAGAATTTATTGCTGGAAAAACTGCATATGAAATGATTCTAAATAATGAACTTCCAGATTATTGTATAGCACAGGTTAAAAAAATGTGTGGGTTATTATATCCTGCAAATACTAATATTGACTATTTTCCAACTAATTTTGTACTACAGGATGGTATATTGTACTATATTGACTATGAATGTAATGATTATATGGATGAATGGAATTTTGAGAACTGGGGCATAAAATACTGGTCAAAAACAAAGGAATTTCTGGATTATGTAAATGAACATGCCTGAAACCAGTACAATGCCCAATATCCAGCCTTACCTGCCAAGTCCTTTAAAGACATGTTTTACAATAAGAATTATAGTCTGGTGCATGGCAAGGCTGTTTTGCAGGGTGTACATTTATGTACTTATTTATTCTTCCAGTATTTTAATTTTGGCAGTTCTTCTTCATAAAATACCCTTGCCTGCTCTTTTGGCCATTTTTCATTTGATGTGTGTTCTACTAAAAAGTCTGTAAGCTGGCTAAGTTCTGTATATATAAATTTACCATCTGTATAACACCATTTACAATATTCTTCATTAAAACTGCCATCAGGCTCTTTGCTTATAGATACATCATCAAGCGGCATCCCACAACACTGGCAGATTAATTTACGTGGAGAGCCCAGAATGGTATTTATTGAAACATCAAATAGTTTTGATAAAAGCTTTAATGTTTCAGTGCCCGGTACTGTCTCCCCGGATTCCCAGCGTGAAACCGCCTGTCTTGTTACAAAAACCTTTTCTGCAAGTTCTTCTTGTGTCAATGCCTTTTTTGTGCGCAGTTCCAATATAATTTCTTTTGTCTGCATAATGTCACCTCATTTCTGTTTGATAATTTAATTATATTGCCTGTAAAACAAAAAAACAAGCAACTGCCTGTTGCCTGTTTTAAGAAACCGGTTATGTTTCATTTATCATTATAAATCCATTAAGATTGCCCCTTTTCCCTTCTGATGCCCTGTGCGAAAATAATACCATATTGCTGCAGCATGTACAAAGACCTGAAATATGTATATTTTCCTTCTTTAAACCAGCAAGCAGAAGCTGGTGGAAGTTGGCTGCCCATAAATCAAGCTGGTACTTTTTTTCTGTTGTATTTTTACAATAAAAGATATCTTTCCATATATTTTCAGGATAAACCCTTTTAATCTCATTTATTACATCTTCGCTTACTTCGTAACAGTCCTGGCATATTGAAGGGCCAATTATACATTCTATACTGGCAGGGGAACTGCCAAATTGCTCTTCCATTTTTTTTACAGTTTTACTGCCAATAAAACCCACTGTGCCACGCCAGCCTGAATGTGATGAAGCAATAACTTTCTTTACAGGGTCAGCAAAAAAAAGCGGCACACAGTCTGCATAAGAAGTTGCAAGTATAATTCCTGGTACATCTGTTACCATGCCATCTATGCCAGACAGTTTCTTTTCAAACCCGCTGCCTGCTGTATATGTTTTGTCAACATACATTACTTTAGTATCATGAACCTGGTCAGATAATACAAGGTTTTTATAACTTCCATTCATTGCTTTGGACACACGCTTATAATTTTCAATTACATTTTCCTGGTCATCACCCCTGTTAAAACCAAGGTTAAGGCTTGCGAACCTGCCTTTGCTTACACCGCCAAGCCTTGTAGAAAAGCCAAGGCTGAGCCATCCGTGTTTTCTGAAAGGAGTAAACCTTATTAATGGTACTTCGCTGCTGTCATCAACATAACAGGTATTTTCCCTGCCAGCATGATAATAACACTTATTAATATCTGGTTTTATATCATCAACAACTCTGTACAGTTCATTTATACCATATAACATAAAAATCCTCCATGCCACATTTAGTGGCGCAAATAATGGTGAAAATACAATATATGCTTAAAATGCATCCTTAATAAGATGTATCTGTTTTCCTGTAATTGCAACAATATCAAACCTGCATGGAATTTCCTCTGTCCCATAACTGTTTATAAGAAAGTCCAGTGCCGCCTGCCTTATGTGTTGTCTTTTTATACCATTTACAGCACTTTCAGGGCTTCCTGACATAGTATTCTTACGGTATTTTACTTCTATAAATACAATATATCTGCTTTCTTCTGCTATTATATCTATTTCACCATAACGGCAGTAATAATTTTGTTTTAAAATACTGTAACCCATACCCTTTAAAAAATCCGCCGCCGCCTGCTCATACTGTATGCCAGTTTCCCTTTTATTTATGTTGTCCACTCCTTCCATACGGAAAATGTCTGTCAGTGTTTTTTATTATCCATTACTTTGCCTTTTATTTTATCCATAGTATCAACAAAAACAAGGACTTCTGCAACTACCTGGTAAAGTTCTGGTGGTATATATTCCCCTATATCAAGCTTTGACAAGTCACTTGCCAGTTTTTCATCCTTATGTACAGGAATGTCTTCTTCCTCTGCTTTTTGTATGATTTTATCAGCAAGATACCCTTTCCCTGTGGCAATAACTTTAGGTGCTTTTTCAGTACGCTGGTATTCAAGCGCTATTGCTGCCTTGTTACTGCCTTTAAGGTCATTCCTGCTGTATATTTTCCTGTTTCTGTTATTGCTGTTATTATTAGAATTGCTGCCATATGCCATATTGTTACCACAACCTTTCCTATCCAGACAGGAATTTAAACGAATTTTTTAATAAATGTTTTTCTGTGCAAAGGGCATGGCCCATATTCTTTAATTGCCTCAATATGTGCTTTTGAACCATATCCTTTGTGTGAAGCAAATCCATATCCAGGATATATCTGGTCAAAATCCATCATAATCCTGTCCCTTGTAACTTTGGCTATTATACTTGCTGCTGCGATAGAAACACTGCAGGCATCACCTTTTATAATACCTACTTGCTTGTATTTTATCTTAGGTATTGTAACAGCATCCACAAGCACCATTCCAGGTTCTTCTCCCATATCCTCTATTGCTGCCTGCATAGCCTCATATGTAGCCTGTAATATATTGATTTCATCTATCCTGCCAGCAGAAATTATCCCGACACCATACGCAGCCGCTTTTCTGGTTATTTCATCATATAATTGTTCCCTTCTGGCAGCAGAGAGCTTTTTGGAGTCATCAAGATAAAGGATTTCACAATCCACAGGAAGTATTACTGAAGCTGCTACAACAGGGCCTGCCAGCGGGCCTCTTCCTGCCTCATCAATACCTGCTATATTCTGGTAAACAGCATATTTCCTTTCAAAGACCTTCATTGCATCAAGACGCTTAAGCTCTGACAGCAGCTTTTCATCTTCATGCTGTGCTTTTTCAATTAACTGTTTCACTCCTTTTCTTTCATCATCTGCATATAAACTATAAAGTTCTTTTCTTCTGGCACTATCTGCCATTTTAAATTCATTACGTATTTCACTAACTGGTTTACCCATATTTTCTCCAATCCTGGCAGTAAAATCCACTATAACCCTGCATTATTTATAAAATGGATATTATATTTTCCTTATACGTGAAAAAGGCCATATACAGCAAAATGCTTCACCTTCTATATCTTTTCTTTTAACCATTCCTACATATGTAAATCTGCTGTCTGTACTCATATTTCTATTGTCCCCAAGTACAAAATACTCATCTTCTTCAAGCTGCACAGGTGATTCAGCAATTCCAGGGTCTTCAATTTTTTCATCTGAGTAAATGTCGTCATCAAGTTTTTTGCCATTAATATAAACTGACCCGTCAATAATTTGTACTATTTCCCCTGGCAGTCCTATTATACGTTTAATATAATATATCCTTTTGCCATCTTCATCCCTGTCTGATATGGGAAATACTATTATATCATAGCGTCCAGGGTCTTCCCAGTAATAAGAAAGCTTCTGGATTATAACAGAATCATTATTTTTAAGGACTGGCTCCATTGAACCGCCCTCTATTGTTGTCTGGTGTGCTATTTTGGCATTGATAAACATAGACAGGAAAAAAGCAGCAATTATACATGAAGCAGCAATGAAAACATTATGGAGAAAAATTTTTCTTTTACTGCCGGTGCTTTTTGTATTAATAACAATATTCTGTGTTTCTGCACCAGGTTCAAATGCTGTCTGTATAATATCCTGTTTTATGCTGTCAATATCAATTTCATCCAGTACTTTTTCCCATGAATGGCTGGATTTGGCTTCATTCAGTTCATGCAGCCCGTCAAACAGCCCTGTTGCAGTTGTACCTTCTCTGACAATATCTAAATCCCTGCAGGCTTCCAGGCTTTCATCTATTAGGTTTTCATCATACATAATACTCCTCCATGCCGCACGTCCTGCGGCACAAACAGCAAAACGAATAAATCCGTTTGTGAAAAACGTTTAAGGTCTTTCAAGGGTAATTGCACCAAGTTTCCCTGCACGGAAATCATCTATAAGAAGTTTCCCTGCTTTATCTAAATCAGGCTCTGCACCGCTTTTAATACATCCCCTGCATTTTGCAATAAGGTTTAATGTTTCTGCACCACTGCTGGTACTGCCAGTCCCAGTGTTATAATAACTGCTAATTGCGTCTGGGTAATTTTTATCCAGAAAGTCTATAAGTAATATGCTTAATTCATATATATTATAAAGTTCATCTTTTATTGCACCAGTAAATGCAAGATGCAGCCCTGACTGCTGGTCTTCAAATTTAGGCCAGAGTATTCCAGGTGTATCTAAAAGTTCTACGTTTTTATTAAGCCTTATCCACTGTTTTCCTTTTGTAACTCCTGGTTTATTGCCGGTTTTAGTGCATGCACGTCCTGCAAAACTGTTAATAAATGTAGACTTTCCTACATTGGGTATACCTGCAACCATTGCCCTTACAGGCCTGTTAATAATTCCCCTGCGCCTGTCACGCTCAATTTTCTGGGCACACGCTTCCTGTATTATATTATTAACAGATTTAACACCTTTTCCATTTTTAGAATTTGCCTTGGCAATAAAATATCCCTTATCTTCATAATATTTTACCCATTCATCTGTAACCCTGCTGTCTGCCAGGTCATATTTATTTAAAACAAGAACCCTTGATTTGCCATTGGCAAGAGTATCAATATCAGGATTTTTGCTGCTGTATGGCACTCTTGCGTCAACAAGCTCAACAATAACATCTATAAGCTTAATGTCCTCCTGCATAGCCTTTTTAGCCTTTGCCATATGTCCTGGATACCATTGGAACTGCATAATATAAATTCTCCATTTCTAAAAAACACCACTCTGCCAAGTGGCGTTTTGTTATCTTTATTAATTTTTACCGCTGCTGCTGTCCTCACCAAATCCATTAATACTGTTAATAACTGCAAGTGAATTAATACGCAGCCATGCCTTGCCAACAATATTTTTCTTTAGAATATTGCCTGTATTGGCATTTCGGCTGTCTTCACCTTCATTCCGGTTATCACATAGTACAAAATATTCATCTTCATCAAGGATAACATCTTCAAGCGCAAGCCCGCCATTTTCCATTACAGGAAAATTATATTTCTCTTCAGCCTGTTTTCCATCAATATACAAATAACCATCTTCAATTTTGACAGTTTCACCTGGAAGTCCCATTACACGGGCAACTGAATAATAACTGTGTTCTGAACCATCCTGCTGTATAACAACAACATCATTTCTTTTAACAGGCGAAATGGCATAAGACATTTTATTGATTAAAACATCATCACCATCTTTAAGTGTAGGATTCATATAATCGCCAGACACACTCATCTTTTCAAGCCCGTAATGGGTTATAGCATATGCAGCAGTTATAACAATAGCAATTTCTACAAGTGTTATTACAATCTGGGCTATTATTGACTTATACTTTTTACTGCGGTCTTCCAGATTAAAATCATATTTCATAAAACACTTTTTTCTCCAATCACTTTATTAGTATTCCTGCAAAACTTTTAAAGCATGTTTTGGAATAAGACACTCAAAATGTTCTTTACAGTATTGTTCTGCATATGGCTGGTTTATGCAAAGTTCTCCATATTCTTTAATATAATTACAAAGATTGTCAAATTCACCGACTTTAAGTTTTCCTTTTTTTATAAAAAGGTAGTAATCACCCATAGCCTTGTCCTTATATACACGGCTTGTTACAGGTTTGCTATATGAAACTGTAGATGCAAAAAACTCCAGGTCATGCAGTGAATTAAAGCGGAAAAGCTTTGCAGCAGATAGTTTTTTCTTTTCTTTTTCATGTGTTATCCTTTCAATTTCTTTTAAATGCTTCTGGTAAGCAGCTTTATCTGCTTCTGTGAACTTCTTTCCACCCGTTTTCTCCTGTTCATCAATATTTTCTGACATATGTACATCCTGGACAGCAGCACCGCCCTTGTCACCCTGCCAGTCCTGCAGAAGACCATTAATAACTGTTTCAACAGAAGACTCATCTATAAGCCCTGCAAGGTTCTGTAAATGGTGCAGCATGTTCTGCAGGCTTTCATCACCGTGGTCTGAAAACGTAATCATAAGTGAATTATCTGGCATACGCATAAGCTGCATTGAAATCATGCCACTTTCAACCTCATATCCTACCTCTTCTTCTGCACGTTCCACAATCTGCTCTAAAAAAGCCCTCGATTTTTCCTGGTTTGTAAAGAAATCTTCTATCTCGAATCCATATTCGTTCATTTCTTCTTCTGTCATACGGCACTGTACTGTATTTTTATCAATGCGTTGAAAATCCATTCTATAACCTCCTTATACTGCTTACCTATATCTTAACCCTTGATTGCAAATATGTCAACTTGTGAATTGCTTCCATGATGTTACAATAATATTATAAATACATAAATTTTGTCTAAACAGGGATTTTATAAAAAAACAGGTAGTATATACTGCTAAAATATTTAAAGGTTAAATTTAAAACAGAATATTCCAATATAAATATCATTATATTTATATCGAATATAGCTATACTTACTTTGAAAACATTTTATAATATTCCTCTGCTTTTTCTGTCGAAATATTTAATTTTTTAGTCAGGCTTCCAATTATAAATCCTTTGTCTTTCCCAAACTCTAAAGACATATTTATAATTCCCTCAGCCTTTCCATCAGCCGCTGCCCTGGCTGCCTCTTCTGCCACTATTTCTTCTACTTCTGAATAATATTTAGCCATATCTTCCAGCTCCTCTCCATATTTATCAGCTACTCCTTTAAATTCTATATCATGTTTTTTTAACCGGCTGTCTTTAAACAAACCTGCAAAAAGTAAAGAAATAAACTCAACAACAGGTTCTAAGTTATCATCTATAATTCTGCTCTCAAGTATACTCTTGTCTATACAAATAAGATAAATATTTAATAAATCTGTAACTGTATTCATCCTGCCCGTAAAACTGTCTGGACTGTCTGCATGGTTATAACCTGTATTTTGCAATTTATACCTTAATACTTTATTGGCAGCGTCTGTATTCTTTCCAACCAGTGTTATCCAGATGCTATATACTGGAATTAAAACACTGTAATCAGTGTTCTTTGAAATTTTTGGTATCTGGTCATTAACCAGCCTTGAACCATAATACAAACCCCTGAACGTAAGCGGATAACCTGGTGAAGAATCCCTCTGCATTTCTAAGTCCAGCCTAATCTGTACATATTTACATCCAGCTTTTTCTATAAGTTGTGCTGGTACACCTGCCTTTACCAGCAGGTCAAATTTAACTGTACCTTCTCCGTTTACATAACTTTCACTTATGGTAATTTTATCACTGCCATAATTTTGTCCAGTATCCGGACCCGGGGCTACAGACTCAATTAAACCAATTATATCACTTAAAGTACAATCCTTGTATAAACCAATAGTTTCTTTAATTACAATTGCTAAGATACGTTTGATAGCAAAAACTTTTTTAAAAGGTCCATCATACGTCATAGTATTAAAATCTGAAACCAGTTCTATTTTACTGCTTTCCTCCTGTTTCCCTTTATCACCAGAAGCATACATTTTCATAGTTATTTTTACACCTCCCTAGTTTATCTTAATTTCAATTTTATCAGACTATGGAAATAAATACAATCCATTATCTTCTCAAGCTTCAATTATTCTTTTGGGCATGATATAAAAAATCTCTTATAATAAACGTTAAAATAACCATTTTATTATAAAGACAGGGAACATCATTATGGTATAGATTAATAAATTTGAAATAAAAGAACACCTCCAGGTTTTATTCCTGAAAGTGTTCTTTTTTATTGTGGTGCTTTTTTATACTATTTTTATAGAGTTTTTGTAGCAAATATTTTTATTTTATAATGACACATCTTCACATATGGTATGGCTTTTCAAAACAGGTATATAAGATGGTGTAAGATTATAATATTTCTTTCCTAGGCTCTCCCCAAATGAAATGATTTTTTCCCAATAATCACAATGTTCAAAGTAAGCCCGTTTTTTCTTTTCGGAATTTACATTTTTCTCATAAATTTCACAATTCCTGCTTTCATCCCCAAGTATATATTCACTATGTTTCCATTCAAAATTTTCATCTCTTCCATCACATCCTACAATATTAATTATATTACATAATGATGATGCAATTGGAACAGAAAATGTAGTAACTACATTTTCTGAACGGCATATTTCTAATTTATCTTTATCTGGAAAAATAATTTCATCAGAAAAATATTCCAGCCCAATTATTTTATTTCTGCTTAATTTATATTTATGAAATACAAAACGCAAATACATTAATGGTATAACCAAAATACATTTATTGTTTTTTATAATATGAATAATATGGTCTAATGATTTACTTAATTTAGGAGCAAAAAAATCAGGGTCATAAATTACATATAAATCAGGATTAATAATTTCCATAACATCTGGATTATTATGAAATGCATTACATACTATTGTAAAACTATTATCAAAAAATCCTCTTGAATGTTTTTTTACCCATTCACCCATTGACGGACCTGTACCAAATACATAGGCAGTTTCTTTTTTATTTGTAGATTGTACAATAGTCTCCCAGCCTGATTTTGAAGTCTGTATATATTTATCCATTTGTTTTTCATCTATAATTTTATTATTTATTGCAGCAAACATTTTTGTATCCTGAAATTCTACAATATTCTCATCTATACAATATACCCCGTCCTGTATTCCTGCCAGTTCTTTAGAATATAAAACACTTTTATCCCATACAAGTACAGCATCATACATGTCCAGATTTTTACAATCCTGTGTATCCATAATTCTAAATATGCAATCTCTATTATAATTATATGTATATGAAGAAAATATGGTTACTTGTATATTTGTAGAATTTATATCGGTCCAGTAAAATAAAACCTTATTTATTAAATTTCTTAATTGCTCTTCTGTTTTAACAACTGGGTAAAAAGCAATTTTTTTAATTAACTTACTACTATTTCTTAAAAATTCAACAGAACAGCGTTTAACAGGTTCAATAATACATTCTTTACTAATCCCATAAGATAAAAGTACACTTTCCATTATTAAAATCTTACTAGCAGAAGCTATTATATAGTATCGTCCATTCTTATTTTTATCTTCTGCCAGTTCTACAGGCTTTACAACTTTCTTTCCACAAAATGATTTTTCTGTATTATTTGAATCAATAAAAAAGCAGATTTTTTCACTACCATATTTTTCCTCTATTTCTTCATAATATTTAATACCTAACTCTTTTGTTCCAAAAATTGCAACTTCCTTATCTTCTGGTAATATAATTTCTGGCAATTCAATATCTTTTATATCCATATAATAAATACTCCTAAAAAATTATATTTCTTGCTTTGTTTTTTATTTAAATAAATTTTTTAATATGTTTAATCATTTTATTTTTATTTTGTTGTATCTGTTTATATACTACGCCAAAAATATTAAAATTATTTTCAAATAAATAATTAATATAGTTATTTATTTGTGATACCATATATGGATTAGGAATATTATGCTGGTTAATAGATATCCTGGCAGGAATTGACATTAAACCAAAAGCTTCATTTGCAGCATACCCACGGCTATCTTCTTCTATTAATATAGAATATCCCATTATACTTAAATTATAAATATGTGCATGAACCCGGAATCCAATATGTATATCACAATCATTGTATATATTAAATCCTTCACCTGAATATGATATATCATGAATAAATAATTTTTGAATAGAAGATAATTTATTTTTCAATTCAGTATTTTTTTCACTAACTATACTATTAGTATAATTATCTGCAAAAATACCACGATGAAAAATAAAATGAATTTCAGCATTTTTAAATTTTTTTCTTAAATACAGCACTAATTCAAATAAATTTTCATGATTATTATAACGCGAAGAATCAGAAACACAAATTTTTTTAATTGAATTAAAATCTGTAAAATTATTTTGCTTTTCAGAAGTATAATCAGAATACCATGCTGGACATCCCGTCATAACTAAATTAGAAAAACCATTATTTTTTAATATTTGTTCTGTAACCCAGTCCCTACAAGATAATTCACCAGTATCATGCATGATACGTTTAAGAAGATTATGCATTTTTTCATCAAAAGAATATTCTATAATATCTTTAAAAGCATAATTTCTATTCCACCATCCAAGCCCCATTTCACAAATTTTCGTTTTTATATTATCTAAATTTTCCACTAAGGGTATGTCATTTGGATAAATATCTTTTTGGTATACTGGTCCTCCAGCTAAAATAAGGGCATCACATTTATTTATTTTGTCTAATACATCATTAAGGGATTTATTCCTCTCCCATATAGTAATATTACAATCAGGATAAACTTCTTTTAATAAGGCAATGCTTCGGTTACGTATTAAATAATCCCCTGCATTTTTATATGCTCCTGAAAGAAGCCCAAAATTATATTGCATTCACTCTTCCCTCCTTTTATAAAATGGTTTATGTAAAAACTCAGACCAAAAAACATATAAACTATAATATATTGCCATAAATATTTTTACAAATTTAATTGATTTTATTTAAATCATTTCCCATTGTAATATTGTATCCTCTTCTAAATCATGTTTAACACTTCTTCCAACAACAATATCATAAAACTTTGGAGGAATACCTGTACCTGGTCTTTTTAGCGTTATATCATTTTCAGTAATCACAGTCCCTTTTTCCAGTTTTTTATTAATAACTAACGACCTTCTCGCTTCTTTTCTTGGAATTTCCTCGCACTGTAATACTTTTTCATCTGTATTTCCAAGAACTTCTCTTATTAAATTGAAGTTAGTAACAGCTTTTCTGAAATCTTCAGGATTTCCTGAATGGTAGTGGTCATTGCCTTCTAGTGTTTTATCTAATGTAAAGTGTTTTTCTATTATATCCGCTCCCAAAAGATATGCTGCAGATAATACAGTCATGGATTCATCTGGCAATGTATGGTCACTATATCCAATCTCCAATCCAGGAAAAATCCGTTTAAGTGTTTTTATTCTGTTTAGATTAGCATCCTCATATTTGCATGGATATGATAAAACACAATGTAATAAAGCAACTTTTTTACAGCCTCCATTCTGTAGAACATATACAGCTTCTTCTATTTCATGCAAATATGAAGCTCCAGTAGATAAAATCACAGGTTTTCCTTTTCCTGCTATATATTTTAAAAATGGAAAATTTGTTATATCTGAAGAAGATATTTTATACTGCCCAACCATACTTTCAAGGTAATCAGCAGATTTATAATCAAAAGGCGTAGCCAGAAAATCAATTCCTGTTTCTTTAGCATACCTATATAATTCTTCATATTCTTTATTTCCAAAAAAATCAAACTTTTTAAAAAGCTCATACTGGCTTCTTGTTTTTTCCTTTGATATATCCCAGTATGCAGGTGAATTTTTAACTGCTAGTGTTTCTGCTTTGTATGCCTGGAATTTTATAGCATCAGCTCCAGCTTTTTTAGCTTCGGATATATATTTTTTAGCCGCTTCAATAACAGGTATTTCTTCTTTAGCAGCTGTATCATAATAATTTACTCCTGCTTCAGCAATCAAATATGGTTTATTCAATTTTTATCCACCTCTGTTCCCCTGATTTTTTTCATGATATTCTGGCGTCCGTTTCTAAGATTATTTGATAACATTTTTTTCTGGCTTTCATAACGCATACCAATGTCCATTTCAAGCAATTGTATAATACCTTTTTCGATTTCCGTATCTGATGGATTTTGTCCAATATAAATAAATCCGTTTTTGCCAGATATAAATGTATGTCTTGCTTCCCTGTCATTTTGTGCCATAGCAAGTGTTGGAATTCCCAGGAAAGCAAGTTCATATCCTGTTCTTCCCCTTGAAGTAATTGCTGCATCACATTCTTTCATAAGAGAAGGCATATTATTTACATCATATAAAATTTCTATATTAGATTTTTTATACTGTGTTAATTCTTCTATATTATCTTTTGCTTTCCCCAGAATAATGATAAAACTATATTTATCATATTTTTTCTGGCTGATTATTTTTAAAACCCTTTCTGTGTAGTTTTGCGGGTCTGCACCACCAAAACAGATAAAGACTTTTTTAACCTCTTTTATATGTATTGGCTCGTATAGCATAAATAATTTTGGAACTATGTAATAATTTTTGCCACAAAAAATATTTTTTCCTTCTGCTTTTTCGTATAATGCATTTATTACACAATCAGAATAAACTGCACCCTCACCGCTGTCTTCAATATTAATAATAACTGCATCTGTTATTGTTTTTAACTTGTCCATATATGAAACATCTGTATCAAGGACATCATTGATAATAAGAGAATAATTGTTTTCTTTAACACATTGAATAAAGCCTTCTTCTCCATCCGTTGCAATAATATTATGTGTTGTATTGCCAAAATAAGATTGTTCTGTAATATTACAGTCATAATAAATATCTGGTTTTAAATAAAATTCGTCTGCCAGTTCCAGCACCCTTGCAATATGCCCTAAACCAATTTTTTTATTTCCATTAACCCAGAAAGCCACTTTTTCTTCATCCATATATTGTTCTGCAATTTTCATATCCACAAAACTGTCTATATCTATTGCTTCTTTTTCTGGTATTTCAAAAACACCTATATTTTTACCTAAACGGCTTCCAGGAGTTACACAGCTATATTTTGTAATAACAAAAGCACCAGTTTCAATAAAATTTGGAGGCAGCTGCTGTCTGTTAAGACGTTTTTCATAGCCGGGGACAATTCTGCCTGATTTATCCAGTTTCCAGGATAAATGCGGTTTGTTTACAACAGATAAAACTGTATCAAAATTATTTGAAATTGTATAACTTATTGCTGTATCTAAAGTTTCTGTCCTTAATGTTGGTGATGTTGGCTGCAAAGTAATTACATAATCATATTCTGCATTTATACACGCATCATATATTACAGAATCTAGCGTTATTTCATCTGTACATAAATTATCAGGACGTTTTCTTACTTTTATGGACATTTCATTACAAATAGTTTCAATAATATCTGAATCTGTTGACACAACAATATCTGTTATATATTTTGAAGATAGTGCATTATTGATGGCATACCAAATCATAGGATGCCCCTTTAAGAAACGGATATTTTTATTAGGTATGCCTTTTGAACCTGCCCTTGCAGGAATTACTGCTAATATTTTCATATTGATACTCCATTTTTTTAATTTTTTATACCTTTTTAACCTCATTAAGTAAGCCCTTTAAAATACACGCTTCTTAAGCGGCGGGTTTGGTTTGCCAGGGCTTACTTAGTCTGGCAGGAGTTCAAGCTCCTGCCAGACTGCCGCAAAGCGGCAATGAAGTTGGTTTGTAAGTGGGCAAGTAGCTAATGCCTGCTTGCAGGCAATGCGGATTGCGAATATCCACTTGACTTACAAATGTTACCAGGAAAATATTATTTATTTAATTCATAATATGGACAAGTATCAAGTACCACATTTTTTATCCTTTGTATTGATACCATGTCTTCATTAATCCCTGCTAATACACAAATTTTTTTCAAATCTTTACCAAAATTAGAACGGTTAATAAAAGAACCATTTCTAGTCCTGAATATAATTCCAGAAACAATTTTTTCATTATTTACATAGGTATTCAAATCCCTTAAAATTACGTCAGGTATTATTATTCTTGCTTTACTATGTTTCCTTGTAACTTCAACAAAACCATTTTCAAGTGTATCTACAGTTAAAAATTTTAATTCACAGAACCGTAAGTCTGTCTGGCAAAGCAGCTGTATAATCATTGCCAGACGTTCTTTGCCATTTTGCAATGCTGTATATACGATTTTATTATAATTTTTTACAGAAATCTGCATAGGGTTTTGTAATTCATAATAATCCAGGGAATCTAATCCAATTTTCATATCCTGCCATCCCATCACTTCACAAAAATAATTTGCAGTAGCAAGATAGGCATTAATTGTACGGTGTTTAAAACCTTTTTCTATAAGCCACTTTTTATAAGCAGCCATATACTCTTTTGATAATCCAGAACCATCCAGGAATAAAACCAGTTTATTAATATTGCTGCTATAAGAAGATATAGTATTATCGCTTTTACCTTTTTCTTTAAGTATAGAAATAAAGTAAGATATTCTTTCTGGAGTTATATATGTAGACATTATTAGATTATCCTTTCTTCTGCTTCTTCAGATAACCCCATATTTTTCAGGCTATAAAAATCAATATATTTTCCTCCCTGGTAAACCCTGTCTGGATATATTATAATTTTTTCTGCTTTGGCAGAGGAAATTACATCACATAACCCGCTCCTTAAACCTATAAAAATACCTGCTGCTTCTACAATGCTTATTGCCTCTGTCAAAGGGAAAAATACAGGTTTTGTTCCTTTTATTGCTGGTTCTTCTGCTCCACAACTGTTTGTACAGACAATATACCCTTTATTTTTGTATGTTATTGCTGTTTCTTCCCAAAAGCCATCTGGCAGGCTTGTCACAGTATTTGCATATGGTGACATAATAACTGTCTTTCCCTTAACCATGCCATTTTGTTCAAAATAATTATCTATAAAAGAACTGTCCTCTGTTTTTTGTGGCAGTTTTCCAGAATCTTTTTCTTCCATATTAAAAATTGTATATTTAAAGTGGCTGTTGAAACATATATTTCTGTAATTACCAAGTACTCCTATACCTGCAGTGTATGGAAGCCTGTGATGCAGTATTTCAGTGTTACATTCTTTTAAGCCATAAAATATAAGGCTTTGTAGAAGCCTGTTACTCTCATCTTGTTTTAAAACTTCTATTTGGCTGATACCAAATAAATTCAGGACTTTTTTACATGAACTTCCTATAACTGTTACCAAATAGGAAGCTATATGCATTTTTTTACAATAGTCTCCTAAATATTTTCCAACCAGATATACATCTCCTAATGCACAGTATGGACAAATAAATATTCTGGTTTCATTTCCATATTTTCCAACAATATTTTTATAAATTTCCCAGCCCTTTATAATTTCTATTTTTTTATTTATAAATGTATCTTCTGTAATAGAAAATGTACTCCATTTTGCCATATCAACAACCTGGCATATATGTTTTTCTTTTTTATACCCCATCAGTTCAAGCTGTTGTGCCATTTCATTAAAATATTTTGAAGCAATAAGTATAAGTGCATTATTATGCAGACTGCCAAGTACATTCCCGGGACTGTCTATAATAATATCTTTATAAAATGTTCCCTGCTTTTTTTCGTTATTATCTATCATTGCATCTGGCATGATTTTATGTGATATAAGCCAGTCCGCCATTCTTTCGGCTGGCTCATTACTGCCAAATATAACTATATATCTATTATCAAAAATACATTTATTATATAGCTGTTCTAGTTTTTCAAACATTTCTGCCTTATCTTCTTTTAACATTACAGCCTGTCTCCCTTTATTTTGTATTATCAATTTCAAATGTAACCATACAAAATTCATCCCGTTTTGTAGAATATGCCAGCGCAGTTTTTAAACCAGATGGCTTTGAATCGTTTATTAATATTCTTTCACCATATGGTGCATTATAGATAACCATATCATATTTTATCTGGTGTTTACTTAAAAAATTTTCTGTAATATTTTTTTCATTATCAGTTCTTGAAGTAATAAAAACCACCATATCTTCTTTTGGGATTTTATCTAGAAATTCCCTTGCACCATCAAGAAAAGTGTCTTCACCGTCAATTTTATATCCATTATGTTTAACAATTGTCCCGTCCAAGTCTAAAATCCAGGTTTTAGCTAATGGTGATACCTTTACTATATTATCCAATTTTTACCCCTCTATAAAATATATTTTAAGACAGCAGTTTGCCTATATGCCCTCCTGGATGGTTTGATTTAAAAACCTCTAAACTAATTTTTCTTTCTTCAGCAATTCTCATGGCAAGATTCTGTAATATAATAAGATTAAGTGTAGTTGAATTATTTGGCATAATATTCCACATATCGCCTTCATGTTCCAGGTCTAAAATCAATTTATCAGGTATTATTTCTGCAAGTGTACTGTTTCTTTCAAATGAAAGAAGCCACATATAAACCTTGCGGTATTTTAAAAGCTGTGCCAGATATACTGATTCGGCAGTTTCGCCACTTTTTGTCAAGATAATTACTACATCTTCCTGTTTCACAATACCCATATCACCATGTACTGCTGAATTTGTATTTAAAAAAACTGCATCCATACCTAAAGAATTCATAGTACCAACAAATTTTTCACATATTGGTACATTTTTCCCAAGACCAGATACTACTACTTTTTTTCCTTCTGAAAGTGATAAACAGCATCTGTCAAGCAATTTTTTAAACATGTTTTCATCAACTGTTTTTAATGACTCTGACAATATCCTTAATGTATCCTCAAATCCTTTTACCATTTATACTGCTCCTATTATTTTTTATAAAACCTCTTCCAAGTAAAATAATCCATTATAAAATGCCCCACATATCGAGTCAAAATCATCCCATGCATAAGTTGTAAGGGAAAGCCAGATTACAGCATGTATAAGATTAATCTGCTGTTCTGTAACATTTCCATCTAAAAGGCTAAAAAATTCCTGGCTCATATCTTCCCAGCCATTTGAATTAATCTGCAGGTTTATATCATCCTCTTTTATTTCCAGTTTGAAATTTCCCATATTAAACTGGTCATAATTTCCTATAATGGAATAATATAATTTTGCCCAGTCATAAGCAGCATCACCATACAGGCTGGTAAATCCAAAGTAACCTCTTGGGTCAATAAAAACAGGCTCTATGCCATGTTTAAGAATTATATTGGAAAATGTACAGTCACCATGAATAAGACAAAAGTTTTTTACTGGTAATTGTTCTAATTTTTCTTCAAACTCTTTCTGGTAAAAAAATATATTCCTGCATTTTCTGCCGTTTATAGTAATATGCCTGTTCCTGGCAAATGGTACTAAATCCCTTATGCATGAAAGCCTGGAATATGTTTTTGAAATATACGCTTCCTTTATACTGAAAAAATCTGCAGGTACTATTTCCTTATTATGTATATCTTTTAAGGCAGCTATTATTTTTTTCAATATTTCTGATTTTTCCTGTCTGGACAGATTATATTCAAAAACATTCATACCGTCTATTTTCTCCATACAGAATGGTTCAAATGAATATATAGCCGGAATATCTTTTATTCCAAGATATTGTGCATGTTTATACCATGATTTTTCACGTACGGCCAGTTCCTTGCCCTGTTTGTCCACCCCTTCTTTAATAATACATCCATCTTTTTCTGTCATGCGGTTAAAAGGCCTGCATTTTAACCCAGATAATTTCTGGTATTCTGACAAAAGCCCGTATTCCTTTGTTTTAGATAAATTTAAAACAGAAAAATGAAGTTTTTTCTCTTTTAGCCACCGGACAAATTCACCTTCACTGGCAACATCCTTTATCTTATCTTTTGACTCGAATATAAATAATCCCGCCACACCATATTCCATTGAAGATTTTTCTTCAAATATACCATTCTCATATTTCCATCTGCATATAAAATCACCAGACAATCCAATATAATTATCTGTTTTCTGTGGAATACAGAAATCCTCCTGCAAAACCAGGTCAGACCAGATTAACATAAATGCTTTGTTTTGTGGTATTTTTCTGATGGCATCTGATATGCCTGCGCAAGTTCCTTTCTTACCTTCTGCATCAATTAAAATATACTTTACTTCTGCAAATGCTTTAAGATATTCTTTAAGCACATCATATTTATAATCACCTATTATAATAAATTTTTTATCTGGGTATTTCCTGAATAAGTGAAATAATATGGGAAGTTTATTTACAGATACCAGGCATTTTGGCTTATTGGTAGTAAGATATTCCATACGAGTTCCTTTACCTCCTGCCTGCACAATAATATATTCAAAATCCATAATAATCCCCCATTATTCTTTTTCTATTCCAAATACAACCATATCTAGTATTTCTTTTCTATCTAATCCTCTTTTACCAATAAGGTTACTGCCTCTGCGGCCATCTGGTTTTTCTAATGACGCAATTAGTAAATTTGCAGTAAACTGGTACATACAATAAAACCTCATAAGATTATGTGCTTCAGAAGAACTGCACTCCTGCATAAATATATTATTGCTTTGTATCTTTTCCAGTTTATCTAATAAATCTTTTCCTGCTAATATTAAACCGTTCCTGCCATGTTTTTTACTGATAAATTGCTGAAACTGTTTTTTTAAATGTATAATATCTTCCTTGTCTGGAATTAATAATACATAATCAGAACTTTCCAGGCTGTATTTTTCCTGGAGGGTAATCCAGTATTGCCGTCCTTTTTCCGCTTCATTAAATTTTTCTTCTAATAAATTTTCTGCCATATTATAAGTTTCCTTTGTAATAAACCTGGATTTTAGTCTTTTATACAACATAATAAATATTATGTTGTATAAAATTTTTTGAATGTTTAATGATTAAAGCTTGTAAATAAAACAGCCGATAAAATTTTTAGATTTAATATGTATATAGAATAAGAAAATAGAGAAATATATGGAATTTCAAAATAATACTTGAAAATATAGTTAAAAGAAGCTATACTATAGTAGTGGTTTTGTTACATAATATTTATTATGTTGTATTTTTTATACAAGTTCCATCTGGTCAAGCTGTTTCATATATTCACCATGTGTTGTCATTGTATAAATTCTTGTTGTTTCTACACTGCTGTGTCCAAGCAGTCCAGCCAGCATCATTATGTCTTTGTCTATTTTATAAAAAGTTTTCGCAAATAAATGCCTCAAATTATGTGGAAAAATTTTTTCTTTTGCAACTCCTGATTTTTCTGCCAGATTTTTCATTTCTTTCCATATATTACTACGGTCAACAGCGTTTCCTCTGGATGTGCAAAATAAAATACCTTTTTCAATTCCATTTTCACTGGCGTAGCGTAATAAAAGTTTTTGCAGTTTTCCTGGTATAAGTACTTTTCTTTGTTTTCCTTTACAATAAATATCAGCTATTCCCTTTTTAACACTTTCTAATGTTATATAAGACAATTCGCTTATACGTATTCCTGTTGCACATATTGTACGTATAATCATTGCAAGCCTTTTCTTTCCATTATGAAGTGCTGAATTTACTAGTTTTTTATATTCTTTTTTGGACAAATTCCTGTTCTCAGGCAGAAAAACTTCTTTTTGTATATGATATGTTTTAATACGCAGTCCATACCATTCAAGATATACGAACAATCCATTTACAGCAGTTATAAAAGAATTTATGCTGGACAATTCATATTTTTGGTTAATATATAAGTCTTTTTTATACATAGCCATAATTTCTTTTGTAATTTCTTTTGTAATTTCTTTTCCCCTGGCATAATCCATAAGTTTTTTAATATCCCTTATGTATTTGCTGATTGTTGCATCGCTTTTTTCTTCTTTTATCAAATAATTTTTATATGCATCAAGTATCTGTTCTGTAATAATATGCTTCATGTAATTAATCCTCTCTTTTTGTTTTATATACTAATGTTATTATAAAAAATTTATAACATCAAAAAACACAAAAGATTTAGATATAATATACTGGCATATATTATGCCAGTTATATTTTATCTAAATCTTTATGCCCATAATATTTTAAACCTGCAAAATCCACTGTTATTTTATCAAAACTTCTTTTCCTTTAAAAGCAAATCCATAATGCCGTATCCTGTCTTTAGTAATACCACGTGATAACAGTTCTGCATCATAATTTTTTTCAGAAATCTGTTCTAGTGCGTTTTTCACTGTATCTTCAAGGCTTTTGTCTTTTCTTGGGTTAAAAACTTTAAATTCTATAATAATTGCATCATCATAATTGTTTTTTGGCTGCATCATTACATCATACCTTCCAAGACCACTTTGCCTGTTAGACCTTATATAGTATCTTTCTGCCATGTCAACTATTAAACCCAGGACAAACCCATGATAAAAACGTTCAGGCTGTGTTTTTTCTGATGGTTTATTCCCTGTATCAAAACTGCTAAACATTTCTTCTGATACATCATTTATAAACTGGTTCATATAATCCAAATCACCAGCTAAAAGTGCTTCCTTAAAACCATATATATACGCTTCCTGTAAAGGTGTATCATATTCATCAAGAAGTATAATGACATTTTTCCCATAGTACCGTTCCATGCAAAGTGCCAGCCTGTGTAATGATAATGCTATAACAGAATCTGTCATTCCGGGGCTGATAAGGCTGAAATATTCCTTTTCCTGTAAATCCAGCCCATCTCCTTGCAGAAGAAAATTATATTTTATATATAGGTCTATTATGATATTTATAATACCGTCTCTTGCTGCTTTGTAGTTATCTGCTTTTATACCTGCAAAACTTAGGAAAATTACAGGATAACTTCCCTGCATATTCTGGTATTCTTTATATTTCCATATAGAAAGCCCTTCAAATAAGTTTCCACTGCCTGCATACTGGTTTGAAAAAAAGCACTCCGTCATACTTAAATTCAAGGTTTTCCCAAAACGGCGGGGACGTGTAACCAGCGTTACAACGTCTCCGTTTTCCCACCATTCTTTTATAAAATTTGTTTTATCTATATAGAAATAATCATTTTTCCTGATTTTATTAAAACTCTGGTTTCCCAATGAAATGGTTTTCTGCATAGTACCAGCTCCCCTGTTTTTTGTTTTATACATTAATACTGGCCTGTTACCTTTACATTATCAACTGACACCAATGCCTGTACACATCCCCATTTAAGGTAAAGCCCTCCTGGTTTTCCTGTACCATTAATTTTAACTTCTCCTGCAAAATATATATTTTCTGCATCACTTATTATAATTGCTGCTTTACTGGTACTGCTGTTTATAATAGCTTTTACATGTACCCAGCCAAGCGGCAGCACACATGTTTTTTCTGTATCATCATTTAACTGCCATGTTGTACTGTTATCAGCAGAAAGCTTTAATATATACCCGCTTTCAATACCCGCATTTGTATCACCATCAATATAAGCTGCATCCTGTCCTGTTATTGCAAATTCTGTTATATCCCTTGTCCCGGCATCCAGTGCAACATCAAATTCTACAGTATAATCTTTAACTGCTTTATCCTGCAGTCCAAAGTCTGTATTTGCCCCTTGTGAAGAGCCTGTATTGCCTGCCGCAAATTTTATAAAGCTGTCATGTACAGCATCAGACTCTGTATACAGGCAGTTCTGCTTGTCTTTTGATGTCCATGTGGTTGCAATCATTGCATCATTAACCATATTACTGTAGTCTTCTTTATAAAGTATATTGGCATTTTCTGCTGCTGCCTCGGATGCAGTTGTACTGGCTGGAAGCACTATTACTTCATGGCTTTGCTTTACACCGCCTGTTTCTGATTCCATTATAACAGATTTATAACCTGTGGCTGGCAGTGATACTTTGCCATCATCCGTTATTACACTTTTATCAGAAGATGTCCATTTTACACTGTTTCCATTAAATTCCTGTGGAAGCTCTATAAAACCACCCTGCGCAACTTTACTGGTTTCTAAAACATTCTCTTTTACAAGTACATTAAATTTACTTGTGGCAGAACTGTTTCCTTTAGAAATTGCTGCAGTTAATTCAACATTTATATCACCACTGCCACGTGTTACGCTGGCAATTACAGCTCCAGGTGTAGTGGTAAATGTAACAGCACTGTTGTCTGATGTCCATGAAATACTGCTGCCAAACAGGCCTTCTGATGGAAGTGTAAAATTTTTGTCTGCTGTTTCGGGCACTTCAATATGTGCAGCATCATATTTTACCGATACAGCATCTGTTTTATAAATCTTACTGCCCCAGACTGCCCTGTTATCATTTCCTGCTGCTGTAAATACAAATGTTTTATTCCTTGCAACAGTCTGCTCATATTGCTCTAACACAACACCTTTATAAACTTTTCCATTAAAATTTATAGTAAAATAATGTCCTGACAGTTCCCATGTGCCCTGTACTGCACCAGAAACTGTACCGTCTTCATTTAACGTAATCCTTTCAGACTGTATGTAATCCATATTTGAAGTTGTTGTCTTGGCAAATGTGTCTCTATGGTATATAAATTCATAATCCCCTGCTATATCCTGTATACTGTAGCTGTCTTTTATAGTTTCACCATTATATTCATATGGTGCAGTTACAAGCCATCCATCCTCATTAACAAATGTCTGGTGTGTGCGGAATGTATAGCTGTCTGAACGTGCTGTCCTTGTATGGAACTGGATAAATGTCCTGCCGTTCCCATCGTCTGTTGCTGAATTGCCGCCTTGTGATACATAGGAAGTATCCATAAATGAAAACTGGTAGTTGTCCATTACACGCAATCCTAATGCATATTTCTGGATATCCTTTACAGCTTCATTGCCTTTTGGGTCATAATAAGGGCCTTCCGGGTTTTCGGCACGCATAAGGCGCATATTGTAGCTGCCATAATTCTGGAGGTTTCCAGCAGAAATCCATAAATAGTAATAATAGCCTGTAGATGATTTTTCATTCTTTACCATCTGTATATACGGGCCTTCGCCGTTGCTGTTAGCAATCTTCTTTCCATAATAAGGGTCATCTATGGAAAGTGTTGTGTCTGTGCCATCCCCGCTGTCTGTATAATTGCTGCCACGGAGTCCTGTTTTATTATCTAATGGAAGCAGCCTTATGCCGCCAGTAGTTGTAAATGAACCATAAACCATCCAGAGCCTGCCATTATGGTCATAAAATACTGTGGCATCAATACAGTCAGGGCTGTTTATGCCAAGTTTTGCATATTTGCTTTCTTTTGCCTGTTCTTCTGTAATGCCAAGTGCTTCCGCCAAGTTAGTCCTGTCTGTATCACTTCCATCCTTTTCCATGCCAGAACAGACTATTATTCCTTCGTACTTATAAGGCCCGTCTGGTTTATCTGATGATGCCATTGCAATACAGCATTTTGTGCTGCCATCAACAACCGAAACATACATACAGTATTTTTTCATATCTGTATTGTAAATAATATCAGGTGCCCACAGGTTCTGGCTTGCACCACCAGGCATTGTATATGCATAAGCCTCTGCAAACTCTTCTGTGTATTTCTTTGTAAAAAGTTTGCTGGTGGAAGCATAATTACTCCCGGAAGATGCCGCCACACTATAGCCCTTAAGGTCTGTTGAAACTACTGCCATAAGATGTGAACCAAATGTATAATAATTCCCGCTTACAGGGTCATGGTATACAGAAGGGTCATGTACTGCCATATCAGGATGTACTACTTTAACTGTACATTCTGCTGTTGTTCCATCAGGTGCTTTTGCAGTAACAACAGCCTTTCCAAACATTTTTGCCTGGATTTTGCCATTATTATCTACAGACAGCACATCTTCATTGCCTGAAGAATATGCCACATCCTTCTGTGTACCATATAATACAAGGTTTTTCTGCGTTACAGCAGATGTACCCTGTAATGTTACAGTTACAGATTTTGAAGCAAAAGCCATTGGATAATTTTTAACAGTAAAATTTACTTTTATGCTTGCTTTTTTATTTTCCTTTAATGTAACTGTCACATAAGCTTTTCCTGCCTTTACTGCTGTTACCTTTCCTTTTTGTGATACTTTCAGTATATTTCTATTGGATGACTTAAAAGAAACACCTTTTTTCTGGACATTTTTATATGTTACCTTTATTGATGTGGATTTCTTTTTCTCCTTCCATCCAATATACAATGTTTTTGATGCTGGTTTTGCTTTTATTTCTGGAGCAGATACATTTTTGCCTGCTGCTTTTCTGGCGGCTGCCTGCACATAACCTGCCATATAAGAATTAAATGGCAGGCTTCCACATGCCAGTACAACAGTTAATAAACCTGCAAGTGCTTTTTTAAAAAATTTCCCCATACCTTATCCCCCGTCTTTCTATTTCTTTCTTTTTTCTACTTCTTTCTTTTTGTTACACTGAATGTAATTGCAATTACAGATATTACCGCTATTACGATTATTGAAATAATTACAGCAGGTCTTAATTCTTCATCAACTACCGGTTTTTGCGAAGATGCATCCGGAGCTGGTGAAACTCTGGCAGTTTCCTCTGGTTCTGGTGTGTTATCTGGCTTTTCTGGTTCTGGCGTTTTTGTTGGCTTAGGAGCTGGTGTTTCTGTTGGTTTTGGCTTTTCACCTTTATTGTAACTAAAACCGCTTACTTTAAATGTAATTGAAATTTTATTTTCTGTCCCCTGTGGCACACAGTCCCCATCCAGGCTTTCAAACCCTTCCCTGTCCCCATTAATTACAAGCAGGCAGCAGTTTCCATCTGCATCACCATGTTTGTCAATATATGGTTCATCATACTTTACAAGTTCCCTGCCATTAACCTTAACTGACATATCCGAGAATTTAATCTTGCCCGTATCTGGTATATCTGTTGAAACCTGCATCCTGCTAAAACTTGTTTCTCCCTGGAAATCAGCATTTTCTAATGAAACTGTATATTTCCCGTTGCCTTTTATTACTACATCTTTAAATGTGCTTTTTATTTCCTGGTATTCTCCAGAACTGTAATCACCAATTGCAAGATGCTTCCACTTACCAGTTCCAGCACTTTTTTTATGGTAATATGCCATACGGTATATATTTTTGCCTGAGCCTGTCCTGACACCAAGGGCGGCATGGTATTCACCATCAAGTTTTACAGAAGGCTTTGCATCCGCAATAGTACTTCCTGCTGGCATTATACCAGTAAATACAGCCGCTGCCATTATAATGCCCGGCATGGCTTTTAATCTTTTAGCTGTTCTTTTATTCATTGTGTTAATCCCCATTTCTGTTTTTAATATTGTTTAACTTCTGCCTGTACTCCCGAAGCCTCCCCTGTCAGCCCCTTCAAGATAGTCTGTTTCCTCAAATACCAGTTCTGGCTGGTTCTTAAATATCCTGAACTGGCAAATCCTGTCGTTAGTATGTATCACTGTATCGCGCATGGCAATAACCGGCATCATCCACATATCATTATCACCACAATATGAGCAGTCTATAATACCACAGCTGTTAGCCTGTATTATGCCAAAATTCTTATATGTACTGCTTCTTGGTACAATATGGGCTTCATACCCTTCTGGAAGCTTTACTGCAATGCCAAGGGGCACAAGACGGAATTCACCCTTTTTAAGCTCCACGTCCTCTGATGCCCTTAAGTCTATCCAGTCAGATTTGCCCCCTATATATTCAAGATGCTCAATCTGGTCTGTAAAATACTTGATTTTTAGTTTCTCCATAAATATATAATTCCCGCCTTTCACTGATAGTTATAATGTTTTTATATTTTAACATATATATACATAATTTTCTACACCACATTCCTTAAGCCTGCATACAATAATATAAAAACAGTATTGCGTTATAATGGCGCAGAAATGAGGTAATTTTTATGCCAGCTTCAATCCGCATACAACAGACAGAGGACACAGGGTATTTCCAGGCAAATGTATCTTCTATAATTGCTTCAAGGCCTGTTTCTGGTGCTAAAGTCCAGATTACAGATATAAATGACCCTGGCAGGGTAATTGAAGAAGTTGAAACTGATACTTCGGGGCAGACTGAGGCTGTTGAGCTTCCGGCACCTCCGGTTGAATACAGTATGGAGCCTGCCGCTGAACAGCCCTATTCAGTTTATAATATACGTATATCTGCACCTGGTTTTGAAACAGTAGAAGTATCAGGTGCAGAAATATTGTCTGGACAGACTGCTGTACAGAATGTTTCCCTTATGCCATTAAAAGACTCTGTAGGGGAAAGTGAAGAACTTTTTGTGATACCGCCCCATACCCTGTATGGTGATTATCCGCCAAAAATAGCAGAGAGTGAGATAAAAAGCACACAGGAAACGGGCAATATTGTTTTAAGCCGTGTGGTAATCCCCGCTGGTGTCTGTTTACCACAGCCTTCTTACACTTCCTGCATCCCATTCCAGGTAACTGCCGCTTGTGCAGTAAACCTCCCTGGTTTTATTATATACAGAAGGCCTGTTTATTTTCTGGCTGTTCAGCCATTCTGCTGTTTCCCTGGAAGTAAAACCCTGGTGGTGCATCTCTTTTATTTTTTTAATTATTTCCATTGAAGCATCCTCTTTAAGCATACGCAGCCCGTTTTCTGCTGCCAGGCAGTAACCATATGGCACAGTACCACCCGTATACCCGCCATTTGCTTTCTGGTACTGTTTAGCTATTGAAACTTTCCGTCCCGACTCCCTTGCATACCATTCATTAATAATATTTTCCAGTCCTGCATTAAACCCTCCAATGCCATCCCTGCTGTCATAGCCTTCTGCAACAGCCACAAGCCTTATGCCATGCTTAGGGAAAAATTTCTCTATGTACTCTCCTGTCTGTATATAATTCCTGCCAATCCTTGAAAAATCCTTTACAACCACTGTATCAAGCTTATGGCATTTTATATCTTTAACCAGCCTTTTCCATGCAGGCCTTTCAAAA
Organism: uncultured Lachnospiraceae bacterium; assembly: GCA_910588655.1. Classification (GTDB taxonomy): domain Bacteria; phylum Bacillota; class Clostridia; order Lachnospirales; family Lachnospiraceae; genus Butyribacter. The sequence goes on from CAJUPJ010000010.1 coordinate 84,624, forward strand.
TCCATGCCGGAAAAACCCCTGTCAGAATACACATCTTCCAGTACCATATTATTCCCGTCAATATACCTTCCTGCAGCAAGCACCTGGTTTTCTATTGTCAAATCTTTTCTGTTATAATGCTTTACTGAAACCCTTGCATAAATGCCGGCACGTTCCATTATTTAATACCCCTTTTATTGCCTTTCCTTAAATCCATTTTCTGCACCTGTTCAAAAATTTTATGGCTTACTAAAGGCTCTACAGCACCCTCAGCCCTTATCCACTCTTCCTTTGGGAGTTTTCTCCTGCCAGGCAGTTTATAACTAATTTTCCTGTCCTTGCCCTGCACCAGTACACCTGTATATATTTCATTAGACAGAATCCTTCTTACAGCAACCGGCGACCATCCAGGGTTCTCACTTCTGGCAAATGTTGTTGTAAACCTGCTGTTATTAATTTTTTTATATGCGAGTGGTGATGGTACTTCCATTTCATCCAGTTTCCCTGCAATTTTTTCAGCAGAACTGCCACAGAGGCGCATATTAAAAATCCATCTGACAATACCTGCTGCATATTCATCGGGTATAAGCCTGCCGCGCTCTTTATCTGACTTAATATAGCCATATACGGCAAATGCACCTATATAAATGCCCTGTTTCCTCCTTGCTTCCTGCTGCCACCTGACTTTATTGGAAATATCACGGCAGTATGCGTCATTAACCAGGTTCATTACAGGCATAAGCAGGGCATCCTCAAGAAAACCGCTGTTCTGGCTGTCATAATTGTCACATATGGCAATAAACCTTATACCAAGCCCTGGGAAAATATACTTTAGAAATTTGCCTGTCTGTATATAATCCCTGCCAAACCTTGACAAATCCTTTACTATTATACAGTCAATACCTCCTGAGTAAACAGTTGCAAGCAGTGATTTTATCCCCGGCCTTTCAAAAGTAACACCACTATAACCATCATCACACCATTCCCCCGCCATTTCCATATCCTTATGCCCATGTATAAACTGCCCTGTTACCATACGCTGGCCTGAAATACTGTTGCTTCCAGTGGCTTCTTCTTCCTTGGAAATACGGAGGTAAATGCCACATCTTATCATAACATGCCTCCGTTCCCTGTGTCCATGCCTGCAGGGCAGGCAGGCTTTAAATCACTGTCCCACCCCTGCTGCTTTTCCAGCACAAAAAGAGCCATACATTCCATAAAGCTTGCTGGCCCTGTCCCATTATTATAATTATTATCATAATGGCATGTTACTTCCCACCCTGTATTTTCTCCATCTGTATTACTATACATAATACCAGGCATACCATCTGCAGCACCATATATGGTGCATCTCCAATATAAAAAGTTTCAGTAATATATTATTCCTGCATATGCAATTTATGCAGGAATACTTTGTTGTTTTATACTGGCTCTTCTATGCTTTCTATAAACTCTTTTACCTCCTGCCATGCCTGTTTGGACTCTGGCATAAGGTCAAGCCCCATCTGGAACACATGGAACATCCCGTCATAGACATGAAGTTTCACATTACAGCCTGCTTCTTCTGCTTTCTTTGCTGCATCAGTGGAATCACTTAAAAGCATCTCAACACTTCCTGCCTGGAACAGCATAGGCATAAGCCCTTTAAAATCACCAAAGAGCGGGGATATATATGGGTTGTCTGGTTCATTTGCACCTATATATTCCCCATTATAAATCATGCTTTCACGCGTATTTCCAAAAAGAGGGTCATTTTCATAATTTGTTTCATATGACGAACCTGATGCGGTAAGGTCTGTCCAGGGTGACATAAGCACAAGTGCTGCCGGCAGGCTTTCCTGGTGGTCTTTAAGGTACATTGCAAGGGCAAGTGAAAGACCGCCGCCTGCTGAGTCGCCTGCAACTATAATGTCACTTCCTTTATACCCAAGCCCAAGAAGCCACTTATATGCTGCAACAGCATCTTCAAGCGCTGCCGGGAAAGGATTTTCGGGGGCAACCCTGTAATCAATTGTAAGTACCTTAATCCCGCCTCGCATATCACTGTAATATTTCGCAAAACTTCTGTAAACATTCCGCATCTTTCCTATATAGCCGCCTCCATGGAGCTGCAAAACAACACAGCCTGAATTAACCTCTGGTGGTGACAGCAGCTCCATATCAAACTTTTTCATCCTGACTTTAAGCAGCGAATAGCCAGAAGGGCACTTCCAGGGCGGCTCAACCATCCTGCGCCTGAATGTCCCCTTTTTAATGCCTAGCCCTATAAGATGGTCAGATGTTGCAATATTTATAAGCTGGCGTACAATTTTTGCCTGTATGCTGATATTACTGTTTTTATCTGTGTCCATTTTTATCTCCGTTTCTATAGTTACTATACCTAAATATAAAATCTTCTTTTAAGTTCACTCTTTGCCTTTTTATCCCCTATTACAAGACATGATGTAAAAATCACTGCCGAAACCCCGAATGTCACCCAGGGCAGCAGAGGCCCGTTTTTAATTATGCCTGTCATGTAAAAAACCATATGGATTATGCTCATAACGAGCGTAAATATCTGCATTAAAAGATAACTCTGCCAGTTCTCAAAATTAATAACCATACATATTAATATAATAACATCCAGTAAAAGTATAATTAAAGGAATTCCTATATTAAATGACCAGCCGCTGAACCCAAGTGCAAAGTCTATAACCACGACAAGCAGCATTGCCCCGAGCATCTGGACAAATATCTTTTTAATATGGCCGTCCCTTTTATTTACTGAATACTGGAGGGTAAGTATTATATAAAATATTGCCCCTCCTGTAATAATTGACCATTTTATCCCATAATAATTATAATAATTTATAACCACTAAAAATATTTCCAGCACTATTGCAAAATAGCTTGCAATATTTATAAGCCTTTTTAACATCCTTGTCTTGTTCCTTATATCCGGGTAAATACTTCTAGTACCACTCCCGTCGCCAGATAAAACCATGCCGCAGAAAAGACATATAGTGGTTTCATCATTAATTGCCACACCGCATCTTTTACAACTGTTCATAGTATACACCATTGCTTTCTATTGTTACATTTACACCATGTTCCGCCAGCAGTGTGAAAAAACGCCTTTGTATTGATACATCTGCCAGTATTGATGTAAATGTAAAGACAAGTTCTCCGTTATATGAAACTACTGCCCCTTTTATATTCTGTCCTGTTGAAACAGAAATCATTGAATAAAAACGCTTTATATAATCCTTGTATACATCATCTATAGCTATATTCCCTATATTCGTAAGTGTAGTAGTACCTGCCTTTGCAGATGATTTGTAAACAAACTTCATTGCTATTTTCTTTATAAAAAATGGAACTGAACGCAGGAATATATTCTTCTGGTTCGACACATTATATGAAAAAAGTTCTTCCAGGTGTTCTTTATTTATCTGGCTTTTAAGGCTTTCTTTTATTTTACCAAGGACTTCTTCAAATGTATAATCATCCTTTTCCGCTTTAAAAAGTGCACTTACCATTACAAAAAAGTTCCTGGTAGTCATTGAGTCAAAATATGGTCTCAGGTTTACAGGCACACATATAACAACAGGCTTAGAAGATGGCTGCCCATGCAGGTATTCACAGAAAACAGAGTATGCAAAAAGCCCTGCCAGATACTCATTTATGCTTGCCCCGAAACTTTTTCCTGCCTTTTTAACTTCATCTAGCGGCATATACCCATGTATTACGCCCAGTTCACCTGCTACAAGCTTTTCGCCTTTTACTTCAACCGCCCTTGCCGTTTTATAGCCTTTTGCATGGCCCTTACGGTAATTCTTAAGGTAGCTGTCCTCTGTATTAAGCGATGTTACATCAGAAAGCCCGCTGCCCTGTTCACCTTCTATGCCAGGATGCCGCAGGCGCAGGTACTGGTACACCAGTTCACGCAGGAAGTTAATGCCGCCCATCCCGTCTGCAAGTACATGGAATACTTCAAGGTTAATCCTTTTTTTATAATAAGTTACCCTGAAAAGATAGTTATTATTGCCATATGGCTCAATATACCGGCATGGGTAATCACTTTCTTCTTCAATAAGCGGCGGTCTTTTATTATTTGTTTCAAAATAATACCAGAAAACCCCTTTCCTCATATGGACATTAAATGTACCAAAACCAGGAAGTACCATATCCAGTGCTTTCTGCAGTGTGTTCCTGTCAATATCCTCATCCAGTTCAACTGCTATCCTGTATACATTCGTCATTGTATGTGTTGCGATGGCAGGGAAAAGGTTGGCTGTATTGTCAAGCTTCTGCCAGTTTGTCTCTGTACGTCTCCTGGTTCTAACTTTCTTTTGTTTGGTTTTTGTATTTCCTGTTATATTGTCTTCCATTATTTTACATTACAGAGCCTTTCCATAAAAATTCCATTGCTGCTGGTATATTATAGAAAGCGCATAATTTATATTGCTGTCCCATACACCGTTGCGCTGTTATTCCATTATACAAAAAAATACAGTTGTTTACAATAAAATCTAAGTTAAATTTCCGTATTTGTGTGGTTTTTTGTTTATGGCGGACAGTTTCTGTGCCAGAGCCAGAACATTCCGTACAGGAGTACACTTGCTACGGTACAATGCCATTTAGTTAAGATATGCTGGGTACGCTGGCAAATCCAAAGTGCCTTCCATGAACAAGCACGCTTCCGCTTGGACTTGCACGCAATGGTGCATAAAGCCCTAAAGTACAGGGCTTAAACACCAGCGGCTTCGTACAGCTTGTTCATGGAAGCACATTTGGAATTTGCCAGCAATCTACACTTTGGTAATTTATAAACAATTTCCTCCTAAACTCTTAACTAAATGACATCATGATACTACGTACGGAAATTAGGGGAAAGCCAGGGTTATTCTGCTATTCATTTATTAGCAAGTGACTAGCAGAATAAACTCCACTACCTAATTTACAGTTATCTTGTTTTCGTGTATTTTTTGTAAATTTATGGTGACAGGTTTCTTGTGCCAGATGGCAGTAATATTATGTTAAGGGGTACTTTAAGCCCGCCAGCATTTAAGCCAGATATTTAATGTTACGGAATAAACGTCAGTTTATTTTGGAACATTAAATATCTGGCTTTATGTGCTGCTGCGTGGCTTAACGTAGCGCAAGCGTACCCCTTAACATAATATTCTGGCTCTGGCACATAAACCGTCCGTTTTTACACAAACACAAGATAACTGTAAACCATCCCACACCAGCCCCCGAATTTATAATAGTCCATGACGGGCCGCCTTCTGACAGCAGCGCCAAGAACTATTATGTAAAGTACAAAGATTATATTAAGAACGTTGCTTCCAGTGAAATTTATGCTACATGGCCGAAAGCAACCCTTTATGCAAATATACTTGCCATACAGTCAATAACCCTTAACAGGGTATATACTGAATGGTCATATAGTATACACTTGTTCTGCATTATAGTTTGTCATATCCTGGGTTAACTTTAAATTGTATATGGATTTTTTCATTAGTTAAATATATCTTACTAACCAGCATGTTAGTTAAAACACGTTTTGTTTCCATGCTGGCATTGTTAAAAACATCTTCCCATGCTGGTATTTTTCCATCCAGTCCTTTATTATAACTAATTTTCATTCTATTATATTCTGTTACCAGTCCTTCCAGTTCTTCTTCCTTTTCTTTACGTTCTTCTTCAAATTTTTTAATTGTGCGTGTAACAATTCCAATATCAAGCGGATATTTCCCTGTAATTGCTTCTGGCAGATGCCTTTCCATTATTTCAATATCCATAGTATTTTTCTGTATTTCTTTTTTTATATTCTGTATTTTCTTCTCTGTAAACTTTATATTATTATTTTTATTATCTGCTATCTGCTGGCATACAGAAAAACCATCCAGCAGTTTGGAAATATACCCTGCTATAAACTTAAAAATAATTTCCTCAAATTTGTCACTTTTGAACTGTTTTGTACTATTATGTTGTATTCCGCTGGCTGCCGCCGGGCATTTATATACTGGTGTTTTGCTGGTTCTTCTTTCACCAGTGCTTTTTATCGTCCAGTAGTTATATTTACTGCCGTTTGTTAATTTCTTCCCACAGTAGCCACAGTAAGCCACACCTGCCAGTAAAAGCATCCCGTCATTGCGCATTATTGTTTGTATTCCTTCTTTCTGTGTATTCTTATATTTAGCTGTCCTTGCTGCCCTCTTCTTTTGCACCTTGTTCCAGGAAACAGTATCAATAATCTGGATATCCTTATTAATACAATCTGAATATATCCAGTTGCTGCTGCCTATTGTATGGTACTTCCCTTCTGTTTTCTCCCTTCTCTTATACGCAGTAACCCCGCAATAAACAGGGTTTGTAAGTATACTGGTTACAGTCCCTGGTCTCCAGAAATCATTAGGTGCTAATTCTTTGTATTTTTTATCACCATTAAGTATTTTAGCAATTTTAGCTGAACCAAATTCTTTGTTAAATGATAAATTATAGATATATTTTACCGTTTCTGCCTGTTCTGGAATAATTTCCAGTTTGTGCAGCGCCCTGCCATGCTTGCTTATTTCATTTGACAACACTAACTTGTAACCATATGGGGCTTTTCCGCCCATAAACTTCCCCTGTCTTGCAAGCCTGCATGCGGTATCTTTTACCCTCTGCCCTGTGTCAGAACTGCTTTTTTGTGCATTGCCATACCGCAGGGCAAGCATCATCTGTCCCATTATATCATTATTTTCAGGCGAAATACAGCCATCCTTTGTAGTGTATACATCCACCCCATAACTTTTAAGCTGCATTACATAAGCACCAATTTCCCACATTCTCCTGCCAATCCTGTCATCCTTATATACAACAAGTATATTATATTCATGGTTTTTTGCATCTTTTAAAGCTTCCTGCAGCACGTTCCTGTCCTTGACAGAATTTTTATACCCGCTTACGCCGCCTTCAAAATATTCCTTGCCATCCAGAATCCAGCCATCATGCTTTAAAATATAATCCTTATTAATACCCCTTTGTATATTTAAATCGCCATCTGCATCTAACTGCTGGTTTGAACTGGCCCTTAAAAGCATCCTTACTATTTTCATATTCCATACAGCCTTCATTTTTATTTTATCATAAATATAATATTTCAATATAGCAGAAAATATTAAAAAGGCATAAAAAATACCTCCAAAGTAACAGGCTTCTATAATTAACCTGTATACTCCAGAGGCATTATTTCATATTCAAATACTTAATGTATTCCCTTTATTAATCTGGAACAGTAACTCATCACTCATTATTTTTTTAATATCTTCAATACATTCCCTGTCCCTTTCTTTATCCAGCACTGGTATTTCTATTACAACATCCATGTTACTTTCCCGGTATACCTGTATGTTTTCATTAAATCCCAGATTACCAGGTATGCTGCCTTTAATACTTTCCATATTGGCGTAAATCCCTTTTTTAACATTATATTCCATATATAATATTTTATTAAGGTAATTTCCAGGTATTACAATAATAAATATCCCAATATTTAACCTCATCAATTAAGCCCTTTAGCTTGCAGGCAATGCGGATTACGAATATCCGCCTGACTAAATGACTAGCAGAATAAACTCTCTCCTGTTTTCATGGAAGGCACTTTGGATTTGCCAGCGCACCCAGTATTTAATACTTTTAAACATCTTTTCTTAACTTAATGACACCGTCCGCCAAACCATTACAGTCCCACACACACCCAAGGCAACTGTAAACCCTCATATCTTATAGCAGTGCCGCCGCACCTACCATTCCTGCTTCGTTGCCAAGTGCTGCTATTCCAAGTTCTATGCCGCGTCCGCCCCCGAAACAGTTTTTATCCAGTATTTCACGCAGCGGCTCTGATGGAAAGTGTTTGCATGATGCAATGCCTCCGCCTAACAGTATAAGTTTTGGGCGGAACATATTGGCTATATTAGTAATTCCTGTACCAAGTGCTTCAACATAAGCAGATACAATTTTTCCTGCATCTTTGTCACCACCAGCCGCCAGGCTGAACAGTTCTTCTGGCTGCATTTCCCTGCCATATACTTTTTTGGTTTCCCTTGCAATTGCAGCAGATGAAACATATGCTTCAAGGCATCCCCTGCGCCCGCATGTGCATGGTTCACCGTCTTTTTCAATAACCATATGCCCTGGTTCAGTCCTGCCTTCATATATTTTGCCATTAAGGATAATGCCCCCGCCTGCCCCTGTGCCAAGTGTCAGGAGCACAACATCTTCATGGTACCTGCCATTGCCTGCAACAGCTTCACCAAGCGCCGCACAGTCTGCATCATTTGCAACTCTTATGGGCAGCGGGATAATTTCCCCAATAATGCCTGCTACATCTGTATTTTCCCATTTGATATTATTGGAATATTCTAAAATCCCGTTTTTCCTGTCTACTGTCCCGGGTATGCCTATCCCTGCGCCAATACACTGTTCCATAAGTATATTATTTTCTTCAAGCATCCCAAGAACTGTTTCTGCTATACGCCTTAATGTCCTGTCTGCGCCTTCTTCTGCGTTTGTTGGAATGGTTCTGGAGGCAAGAAGCTTGTTATGTACATCAACAAGACCTGTTTTGGTATTTGTGCCCCCTATGTCAATGCCTATACGTACAAGGCCTGTCTTGTCACGTATTGTTGTAACAAGCGCATCACATTTTCCTTCTATCTTATATGCACCGTTGCCTGCTGTAATTAAAATACTGTCACCTTTCTGGTATTCTACCGTTTCACCACCTGATGAAATCTTTCCTTTCCCATCAAGGAACAGTACGCTTGCAAAAGACTTGTCTGTTACTACGCCTTCTATGCTGCCCAGGACACTGCCGTCAAGGTTTAATTTGTCCACTGTAAAATAATCACAGTCTGCAACATGCGGATAACTGCTTTTAAAGTTTGCAGAAGGTGTACGCCTTGTTACAGCAAGTGCCTTGTCAATATGCAGTTCCCGTTTCTTCCCGTCTTTGCCAGTCCTTCCATAATCATACACCCGGTAAGTTACATTAGAGTTCTGCTGTATTTCCGCAATAAGGATATCTTTGCCAATAGCATGCATTGTGCCTGATTCAATAAAAAAAACATCACCCTTATGTACTGGTACTGCATTAAGCACTTCAAGCAATGTATCATCTTCAATCCTTCTTGCAAATTCCTCACTGGAAATCTCTTCTTTAAAACCATAATACAGGTATGCGCCCTCTGCTGCATCCATTACATACCACATTTCAGTTTTGCCATACTGCCCCTCATTTTTCAGGGCATAGCGGTTGTCAGGATGTACCTGTATTGAAAGATTGTCTTTTGCATCAATAAATTTAACAAGTATTGGGAAGTCCCTGAACCTGCGGCAGTTTTCCCCAAGTACTTCTTTTCCTTCTGCTTTTATAAACCCATCCAGCGTCATGCCTGCATATTTCCCATTGGCAATAACAGAAGGCCCGTCTGGATGGCATGACAGCTCCCAGCTTTCAGCCAGGACTGCCCCGTCATATTTCTTATTATATTCATCTGCAAGGCGGTGTCCGCCCCATAAATAGTCTTTAAAACTTGGTAATAATTTTAATAGAGCCATATTTAGCATACCTTTCTATATATGTTGCATATTTTTAAGGTTAAACTGCGCACCTGTCCATAATTTTGTTGTTTATTAATGCTGTCAGCCCGAAACCTGCTACAAAGTATACTGGTGCAGCAAGTGCTATATAGTAGTCACTGGCTGCAAGGCATATTACTGGTATTAAATCCAGTACCAGCATAAGCATTGTATAAGGAAAATTCCTTACAGCCAGGAACAGGCTTCTTTTTACAGCGTCTTTTATGCTGTTTCCTTTATATATGCCTGCCGAGAACAGCCAGCATGTTATAAGCAGCCACAGGAACATAAGGCATCCTGCCACCATGCCTGTTATATGCCAGAACATGCCTGGCTGTGCCTTTGTAACAAGCATAAGGTCAAATGTAAGGACTGTGCCTGTAATAAGCGACAGAAGCCATACAGGTATGCTTTTTTTAATAGAACTAATGAAAGCATTTTTAAAACTCCTGTATGCTGAAATATAATTATCCTGCCCCATTTTATTTAAAGCCTCGTACATGGCAGAAACAGAAGCCCCGGCAGTTATAACAGGCACAAGGCAGGCAAGGAATAACAGGTTTATAATAACTACATCACCCGTTTTATCCATAAACCTGAAAAACGGATTGTCAATGCTTAACTTTTTCATTAATGCGCCTCCATTTCCTTGTTTTTTAGCCTTTGGTTACAAATTTTACAAAATCCATACATTCTGTAATATGGCTGCTGTTTTTCATAAACACAAGCAGAAGCGGGTCTTTGCTGCTGGATGTAAAATCCCCTGCAAGTGATGTGCTGTCTATGTAAATGCCTGTACTGGCATTGCCTTGTTTATAAAGGCATTGGTCCATATCTGCACCACTATGCCATTTGTCTGTAATTTCCATAAACTCCCCGCCGTTTCCAATGCAGTATTTAAAAAAGCTTTCTGGCATTATAACTGCATCAACTGCCCCTGAATCCCAGCTAAGGAAAAACCTTTCAAACATGCTTTCATTTGCATTGGCAGGATGTATACTTCCATAGGAAAGAAGATAATCAGAGCTGACAGAAATATCCCTGCTTTTTATGCCATAAGCCTTTGAAAAACCATCCTGGATTTTTTCATCCCTTTTATAATCATTTTCCTGGTTTATTATGGCAAGGGAAAACAAGGGCCTGCGGTTTCCACATGTAAAATGGTAAATAATTAATGCTGCCAGGGCAGCCATTATAACGGCAATAAGCATATAATGCCAGTAATAAGTTATTATATATTCCCTTTTCTGTGCCCTGTCCATATTCCTTGTCTTAACCCTGATATCTTCAATCCTGTTTTTTAACATATTAATCTCCCATGCTGCCTGTAACAGTTTTATTTTAACAGTTCCATATTTTTATCTATTAATTTACAACGCTGTTTTACGCAGTCTGGCGAACGCCTGGCATCTTCCGGGGTATTAAACAGGTAGTCCTCAAGCTTGGCAATAGTTGTAGTTGCAACGTGCATCCTGGTATCAGATGATGCATAGTAAATATACACATCACCATTATCCCTTGCTATTGCACCATTTGTAAATACAACATTAGACACGTCCCCTGTCCTTTCTGCACCAAGCGGCACAAGGAATACGCCGGAAGGTTCTGCTACCACTTTTGAAGGGTCGTCTAAATCTGTACCAAATACATAAAGCACATACCTTAACCCTGCTGCTGTATTCCGTACCCCATGTGCAATATTTATCCAGCATCTGTTCCCTTTAATTGGGACTGCACCTGCGCCATTTTTAGATTCTGTTATTGTATGGTAAACCCTCTGGCTTATAATTTTCTCTTCATCTATCACAGCATGGCATATATCATCACATAACCCGAAGCCAATACCGCCGCCGCTTCCTGTTTCAATAAATCCATCCATAGGGCGTGTATAAAAAGCGTACTTCCCATTTACAAATTCAGGGTGCAATACCACATTTCTCTGCTGTGGTGATTTAAGTGTTTTTAAATTATCAAGCCTTTCCCATGTTTTAAGGTCTCTTGTCCTGGCAATGCCTGCTTCTGCAACTGCTGCTGAAAGGTCTGTGCTTCCTGTATCTTTGCTTTCAGAGCAGAATACACCATAAATATACCCGTCCTCATGCTTTGTAAGGCGCATATCATATACATTTGTTTCTTCAGGGCATGTGTCAGGAAGCACTACCGGGTAATCCCAGAATTTAAAACCGTCTATGCCATTATCACTTTCTGCAACTGCAAAGAAAGATTTCCTGTCATTGCCTTCTACCCTTGCTACAAGGTAATATTTGCCATCAAGCCATATTGCACCTGAATTAAGTACTGCGTTTATGCCAAGCCTTTCCATAAAATAAGGGTTTGTTTCTGCATCAAGGTCATATCTCCAGTGCAGGGGCGCATGTTCCCTTGTAAGCACAGGATATTCATACCTGTCAATTATACCGTTATAATAACTGCTTTTCTGGTTTTTCCTTGCAACCAGCCTGTCATATTTTTCTTTTTCTGCATAATACCTGTTATGAATCACTTTTTCATCCTCCTGGTCACTTCTATGCACATGCGCCCGTTATGGTACGGGCATTTCCAAGGTTCAACTATAGGCTTTCTGACAGGTGTCCCGTCTGCATTAACAGACCAGAACCACTCAGAACCTTCTCTTTTGTCGATAATATATGTTTTAATATATTCCCATAAATCTTCTGCTGCCTTATAATACTTCCTGCTGCCGCCGGCATCGGAAGCATCAAGTTTCTGGGCTTCATTAATAAAGCCAACCATGCCCTCTGCCTGTACCCACCATACCCTTACAGTATCATTAATGCCATTTTCTGCTTCTGTCAGGACAGAGCCGTTTACAAAGGCATGTTTATAAATATTTTCTGCAAGTGTGTGTGTGACAGGTGCAAACATTTCTTTATACTGGCTGTCAGAAAGCACTTCAAGCCCCCTGTCTATAAGCCACGCCGTTTCAATATCATGGCCATATGAATATAAATCAATAAGCGGTGTATATTTCCTGTCAAAAAACACTTCCTGCCTTCCCGCTTTTTCATTGTAAACATTATTTTTAAAAATTCCAAGCATAAAACGCAGGCATGCTGCAACTTTTTCATTATGTGAAACCCTGTAAAGCTCTGTATATGCTTCAAATACATGGAGCAGGGTATTCATTGTCTTATCTGCCATTACCCCGTTTTCAGAAAGTTTGTCATTGCCTGCCGGCTTGAATTCCCTGTCAAAAGCTTCAAGATAGCCATACTTGTCAGTACATTTTTCTTCAATAAGGTTAAAAATCCTTAAAGCAGTATCTAAAGCCTCTTTATCTTTCACTGCATCATAATATGAAGAAAGTGCATATATTGCAAATGCCTGGTTGTAAGTATGCTTTGTACTGTCGTTTATCCTGCCGTCATATGTAACAGACCAGTACACACCGCCATATTCATAATCTATACAGTAGTCTTTAAAAAATTTGTATGCATGCTTTGCAGCATCTTTAATGTGTTCCTCCCCCAGAAGCATATATGCATTTGAAAAAAACCATAAAATCCTGCTGTTTAATATGCATCCTTTTTCATAATGTGTATCAACTTCAAGGTCATAACCCATATAGCCATAATAACCGCCATATTCTTCATCCTTAAGTTTCTCCCAGAAAGGAACAAGTTTATCCCTCAGGTGGGTTTCTATTTCATTAACAAATACACACATAGCTATACTTCCTTATCTCTTCCCTGTTTCTGTGTCCGCTTCCCTTGTTACGCTGTTGTCCTTAATATAAGCCACAATATCTTCTACAGTAGTAAATGCAAGCCCTACATATGTATCAGCAGCACCATAGTATATTGCAATCCTGCCAGTTACTGAATCATGTATTGTTGCACATGGGAAAGTTACATTTGGTACAAAACCGCGCTCTTCATACCACTCCTGAGGTGTCAGCAGGAAGTTTTCACAGCGGTACTTTACAACTGAAGGGTTATCTGTATCAAGTATTGCGCCACCTATGCTGTAAACATACCCGTTACATGTACCTGTCACCCCATGGTAGAAGAGAAGCCATCCTTCTGTTGTTTCAATAGGCGCTGCACCCCCGCCAATCTTTAACATTTCCCACCATTCACTGCTCTTGCCCATTACGTGGCGGTGTCTGCCCCAGTAAACCATATCAGGGCTTTCTGAAACAAATATATCGCCAAATGGTGTATGGCCGCTGTCGCTCGGACGTGAAAGCATCATAAACTTCCCGTTGATTTTCCTTGGAAATAAAACTGCATTCCTGTTAAACGGAAGGAACGGGGTTTCAATCCTCACAAACTTCTTAAAATCAGTTGTCTTTGCAATCCCTATTGATGCACCATAGAAATCCTGGCACCACATAATATAATAAACCCCTTCAACCTGTACAAGGCGCGGGTCATATGCATATACTGGCATAAACGGGTTTCCGTCTTCATCTTCAAACTGTATTTTCTCACTGTCAAATTCCCAGTGTATTGCATCCTTGCTTCTTCCAAGATAAATAAATGGTATGCCATTAGTCTGTTCTGCACGGAATACACCTATAAAACCATCTTCATATGGCATAACTGCACTGTTAAATATACGTGCAACCTCTTTAACAGGGTTGCGCCCTATAACCGGGTTTTCATTGTAACGCCATACAGGAGCACCATTCATTTCTGCCGGCGCATCCTGCCAGGGCATATTTGGCACTGCCTGCCCTATAATCTTAACACTGTCCATCCTTTTCACCTCTGGCATGCCAGGATATCCTGCCATGCCAGCCTTTCAATAATATTTTTAATTATCCTTTAACTGCACCTGCTGCCATGCCGCTGTATACCTGTTTCTGGAATACCAGGAAAAATATAAGTATTGGTATAATTGTTATAAGCACGCCTGCACAGATATAGTTATACTGGTTGCCATAAGGGCCTGTAAATGTATACAGTGCCGTAGAAATTGTCTTTAACTCTGGTTTTGTAAGATAAAGGCTTGATGCATAGTATTCGTTATATACACTTACACCCTTTAATACAAGCGATGTTACAATTGCAGGTTTTAAAAGCGGGAACAAAATTTTAAAGAATACACCAAAATATGTACACCCGTCCATAATTGCCGACTCATCCAGTGATACTGGAAGGTTTTCAAAGAACTGGAGGAATATATAAATTGATATAATATCTGTCCCCATAAGTACAACCATATAGCCATAGAGATGGTTTATAAAGCCAAGTGAGTACATAATCTGGTAAATTGTTACCTGCATTGCAATTCCTGGCAGAAGTGATGCAAAAAGGAAAAGGTTTTCTATTATGCCCCTGCCTGGGAATTTAAAACGGTTAAGCACATATGCAAGCATAGAGCCTGTAAGCACTGAAACAGCTAATACTACCACAAGCACAATGCCAGTATTTAAAAAACACCTGAGCATATTTGCTTTTTCAATGGCAATCTGGAAGTTCTCAAAGTTAAGGAAACTTGCCGGGAGGTCTAAAACTGAAGATGATGCATACTCATCATTTGTCTTAAATGCTGTAAACAGGCATACAACAACAGGTACAACCGCTATAACCGCCGCTATTATAAGTGATAAATATTTCAGTATGGAAAATATTACTGAACCTGCCTTCATTTTTGTTGTCATAATCAAGCCCCTCCTTTCTTCTTCGCTTCACGTTTTTTGCGTCTTACTGCTGCCTTTGATTCATCTTCTGTGCCATCATTAAATGCATATTTAAAGAACAGTTTCTGTGCCACTGTACATATTATTATAATTACAAGCAGTATTATAGCCATCGCACAGGCAAGCCCTACCCTCTGGTTCTCATGTGCAAGCCTGTTCATAATTACGAAGTATGTGCCTGTACCCATAGTTCCGTTTGTAATAACATATGGAGGCTCAAATGCGCTTAATGAGCCGCTTATTGAGAGTACAAGGTTAAGCACTATAATTGACTTAATGCTTGGCATTATAATATAACGGAACTGGTGCCACTTATTAGCGCCGTCAAGTGATGCTGCTTCATACAAATCTGTATCTACTGACATCATCGCACCAAGGAAAAGTACCATATTCTGCCCTGTATACCTCCATACAGATGTTGCAACAAGGGCAAAGTTATTAATCTTCTGGTCTTGTAACCACAATGGTATGTTTTCAGGGTTCATGCCAAACATCTGCAGAATCGTGTCAAGCACATATCCCCTTGCATAGAAGAATTTGAAAATAAAACCTACTGCAATACCACATACCAGGTAAGGGAAAAACATTGCCGCCTTAAAGACAGGCTCACCTTTTACCTTAAATACCATCATTGTTGCGAAGAACAATGCAAGCCCGAGCTGCACTACTGCACCGCCCATATAATAAACACTTATAAACAGCGAGCCAAATATATCTGGACGCTTAAATACATCAATATAATTTTTTATTCCAACATAAGTTTTAGCTCTAATGTATTTCATATCAAAAAAGCTGAACTGTACCATCTGTGCAAATGGTATATATGTAAATACAAGCAGCAGAAGCAGCGGTACAAACATAAATGTTACTATAACAAGACATTTCTGCACTTTCCTGCTCTTAAACTTTCCGCCAAAAGACATCTGCCCGGCATTAGTCCCCGAACCAGCCATAAGTTTCCTCCTTTCAAAAACAATAGTCTCTCGGATTCTCCAGCCCTTATCTTCTGCGGCTTTCAAATCCAGTTTT
>CAJUPJ010000011.1 GCA_910588655.1 uncultured Lachnospiraceae bacterium
ACCGTATCTGTACCGCCTGCCAAAAATAAGGTGCATAGGCACAGCAGAATAATTCCTCCACTGTATAAAGTCTGCACTTGTCTACCTGTTCCTCCGCATCGTCGTAATCAGAAACGCTTGGCGTACCGTTACAATAAAGGTTAAACGCCATCCTGACTACTTTTACGCTTCCGCTGGTCTGCCAGCCTTCATGCAGGCACTCCGTTTTTACGTTGCCTGTCTTAAAATCATAAATACTTTTGATATTTCTTCTTGTGTCATCGCTGATACCAAGACAATATACAAGCGCTTTGTGGTACACGTCCTGATACCTGACCTCTTTCAATTTCTCATAGTAGAATTTTTCATGTGCATCGCTGATAAAAATAATCGCTTTCTCTGCTCCTAACGCTGTACTGCTCATACTTTCTTCCTCCATTCTTTGATGATTGACCATAACAAAAAAGGACACTTCTCTAAAATTTTCTTTTAGAAAAATGTCCTTGTTGGTACAAATATTAGAATGTATCCGCACAACAATAAACGTACATGGAAGTATTATTCCGTATTATTCGTTTAAAATTTGTTGCAGTAGCGTAACCGTAGGTGCTTCAAACCCGCATAAACACTGGCTTTATTTGTCGAGCGACTTCATTGTCGGGAATAGTAATACATCCCTTATTGCTGGTGAATTTGTCATTATCATTACCATCCTGTCAATTCCAAAGCCTATTCCGCCGGTTGGAGGCATTCCTATGCTAAGTGCATTTAAGAAGTCCTCGTCTGTATGGTTAGCCTCTTCATTCCCTGCTGCGAATTCCTTTTCCTGTGCTTCAAAACGTGCACGCTGGTCAACCGGGTCATTTAATTCTGAATAAGCATTTGCCATTTCCCAGCCATTTATAAAGAACTCAAAACGTTCTACATAATCAGGATTATCTGGCTTTCTCTTTGTAAGTGGTGATATTTCTACTGGATGGTCCATTATAAATACAGGCTGTATTAAATGTTCTTCTACAAATTCTTCAAAGAAAAGATTAAGTATATCACCTTTGGCATGTCTTTCTTCATATTCAACATGGTGTTCATCTGCTGCTTTCTTTGCTTCTTCTGTTGAATGGATTTCATTAAAATCAACACCGGAATACTTTTTAACAGCATCAAGCATTGTTATACGCTCAAAAGGTTTTGATAAATCTATTGTATGTTCACCATAAGTTAATATTTCTGAACCTGTTACTTCTTTTGCAACATGGCGGTATAGTTTTTCTGTTAAATCCATCATGCCATGATAGTCTGTATATGCCTGGTACAGTTCCATAAGTGTAAATTCAGGGTTATGCCTTGTATCAAGACCTTCATTCCTGAATACACGCCCTATCTCATATACCTTTTCAAGCCCGCCTACTATAAGGCGTTTTAAATAAAGTTCAAGTGATATGCGGAGGTGCAGGTCTTCATCAAGAGCATTGAAATGTGTATTAAAAGGCCTTGCTGCTGCCCCGCCGGCATTTGATACCAGCATTGGTGTTTCAACTTCCATAAAACCGTCCTCATCAAGATAACGGCGTATGCTGCTGATTACTTTTGAACGCTTTATAAATGTTTCCTTTACATCTGCGTTCATTATAAGGTCAACATACCTCTGGCGGTATCTTATATCTGTATCTGTAAGCCCATGATGCTTTTCCGGAAGCACCTGCAGGCTTTTGGAAAGAAGAAGGACTTCTTTGGCATGTACTGAAATTTCACCTGTTTTAGTCTTAAATACAAAACCTTTTATTCCCAGGATATCACCAATATCATATTTCTTAAAGTCTTTGTAACTTTCTTCACCAATATCATCCCTTGCTACATATGACTGGATATTTCCTTTAAGGTCCTGTATATTGCAAAAAGATGCCTTGCCCATTACACGTTTAAACATCATGCGGCCTGCTATTGTTACTTCCTTGCCTTCAAGGCTGTCAAACTGGTCTTTTATATCCTGTGAATGTATAGAAACATTATACTTTGTAATTACAAAAGGGTCTTTGCCCTCATTCTGTAAATTTTCAAGTTTCTCCCTTCTTACCTTAAGAAGAGAGCTGAGTTCTTCCTGTGTCTGTGGTTTATTCTGCTGTTCTGCCAATGTTAACGCCCCTTTCTTGGTTTACTTTGTATTTTATTCTGCCAATGGTGTCCTCTTTATGCTAAGTATCTCATATTTAACCATTTCACCTGAAGGTGTTTCTACTTCAACCTGGTCACCTTCCTTTGAACCTATAAGTGCCACACCTACAGGTGATTCATTAGAAATCTTGCCATTCAGGCAGTCTGCTTCTGTAGAACCTACAATTTTATATTCCATTTCTTCGTCAAATTCAATATCCCTTAAAAGGACTGTGCAGCCAATGCTTATAGCATCTAAATCAACATCTTCTTCATCAACAACTTCAGCATTTTTAAGGATTTTATCAATTTCTTCAATACGGAGTTCAATGTCCCTCTGTTCATCCTTTGCAGCATCATACTCTGCATTTTCTGATAAATCGCCCTGTTCCCTTGCCTCTTTTATTTTTATAGCAACCTGTTTACGTCTGTTTAATTTTAAATCCTGTAATTCTTCTTCTAAAGCTTTCAGGCCTTCGTATGTTAAAATATTCTTTTTCTCCGCCATTTACTCTTCCTCCAATTTCTAATAATACTTTTAAAATACCATTTCTTATATCCAACAAATAGCAAATACTAATTATAACTTATATTACTGTGCTAGTCAACTTGCCAGACAGCTGGTTTTATAAAAAAATCTGCTTTTTATTGAATTACTTTATATATTGTGCTATAATTGATGCATTGGCAGAACCTGTAAATATCATTGGCTGGTGCTGCTTATAGGATATACCTGAACAAATTAAGAATAGAGGAATATAACAGATATGGACAAATACAATGCTGTGGTTTTTGATTTAGACGGGACTCTTCTTGATACTCTTGAAGATATTACTGGTGCTGTAAACCATGCTATGAAGAAATTCTGCTACCCTGTACATTCTGCTGGTGAGGTACGCTCTTTTGTTGGAAACGGCATAAAGAAACTAATTGAACGTTCCCTCCCACAAGGGCTGGATACTCCTGGTTTTGATAACATATTTAATGAATTTAAACAATTCTATACTGCAAACTGCCGTATTAAGACATGCCCCTACCCTGGGATTATGGAACTTCTGGAAAGGCTTTATTCAGATGGTTATAAAATTGCAATTAATTCTAATAAAAACCAGGCAGCAGTTACAGAGTTAAATAATATTTATTTTGCAAAGTACATTTCTGTTGCTATTGGTGATAACGGGCATATGCCCAGAAAGCCAGCGCCTGATTCTGTCTTGCTGGCACTGGAAAAGCTTGGCGGCTGCCCTGTAGACAAAGCACTTTATATAGGCGACTCAGATGTTGATATTGAAACAGCCAGGAATTCCGGAATAAAATGCATAAGTGCAAGCTGGGGGTTTAAGGACAGGGAAGTCCTTGAAAGGCTTAACCCTGGTGCAATTATAGATGCCCCGGCAGAACTTTATAATTACTTATAAAGCCCTGTACGGGGCTTTGGTTACTTAATTATGTATTATGTATTTTCCAGTGCCAGTTTTTATATTACTCTGCTGACTCCAGGAAATTTAAAAACTCTTCTTCTGCCAGAGGCTTTGAAAAATAATACCCCTGCAGATAGTCAACTCCTTTTTCAGAAAGTGCGTCTACCATTTCTTTTGTTTCAACACCTTCTGCAACTATTTTAAGTTTAAGGTCGTTAATAAGTTCAATTATCTTTGTAAGGACTGCAACTGACTTTGTTATTGATGCGTCCCTCTTCTCTTCTGTTTCTGTTTTCATAAGTATTTTCTTACGCTGTTCAGGATAACAGCACCATATAAGGCTTTTATCAATTTTTATAAGTTCATACTGTATATCTACCATCTGTGCAAGGTTTGAATAGCCAGTGCCAAAGTCATCCATTGAAAATGATGCGCCCATATCCCTTAAAGCCTCTACATTCCTGTTCAGCATATTTCCAGACGAAGTTGCAGCAGTTTCAGTTATTTCAAGATTCAGGAAATTATATGGCAGCCCATACTTATAAACAGTATCTTTTATCTGCCTTGCCAGCCCCTGGTCAATGCACTGTACAGCCGAAAGGTTTATCTCTATATATTCAATGCCGCGTCCTATAAGGTTTGCCCTCTGTGAGAATTCACACACTTTTGAAAGCGCAATCTCACCGATTTTCATTATAAGGCCTTCCTTTTCTGCTATTGGTATAAATTCTTCTGGTGATATAAAACCAATGGTTCTGTTGTCCTTTAGCCTTATAAGCGCCTCAGCAGAATGGAAATCCCCTTTCTTAACTGAATATATCGGCTGGTAAACCATATAAAAGCCATCATTATTTATTGCATTGTCAAGTATACGAAGTATGTCAGAATAACGCTCCTTTTCCTTATACATGTTTTTATCATACCTGTAAAAGCTCTGCTGCCTGTCCCTGTACCTCTGCATAAAACTAAATATATCTTCAAGTTCTGGCACGCTTTCAGCTTCATCCGGGCAGTATATCATATCTATTGTGCCTGTTACATGTATAACGCTTGCATTAAATGTAAAGCCATATTCTATTTTATTGGCAAGATTACGTACTGCCTCTTCATCATAATTATTCTTATCAATTATAATGCCTATAACTTCCTCTTCTACTGAATAGACTTTAAGCCCTAATGTATCTTCCACGATGTTTCCAATATCACGTAATATCTTCTGGCAGATGTCATGTCCATATTTGCCATGTACTATATGGAATTCATGAAAACTTATCTGTGCTACATAGAATTTCCTGTTTTCATTAAAATATGAGCTGAGCATCTTTCTGTATGCCATGCTGTTAAAACAGCCATTTTCATAATTTATATATACCTTTGAGTCCTCAAAATTTAAAAAGTTCATAAGTTCCAGTATAATAATTCCTGTACTGGATAACAGAAGGCTTGGGTTTAATATCTGTATAATGCCAAAGCCTGCCCATACACCAAGACCCATAGCTATATTGGCAGTTTTCTTCTTTTTAAGCCTTTTATGGTTTAAAAACAGGAATATTACAGAAAGGAAGAAATATATACCCATTGTAACATATTCAAGGTTTACAACAGTACCATAAGAATAAACACCATTCTCCCCCGCACTGATTTCTATTGGTGCAAATATGCCTCCTGCTACTGCTGCCATAAGTGGCAGTGATATAATCAGGTTATTCCTTCTGTGGCTTTTATCGTATTTATTGCATAATGCCTCAATATGCATATGCACAAAATACATTGACAGGCAGATTGTTATCATAAAAAGCCTGTATAATATTTCCCTTATAATGCCTGAAGAATCCCCCTGTGTGTACAAGTTATATGTAATGGCAAAATCACATATTACATTAGATGTACTGGATACAAGTATTGCTGTAAAAAAATTACCCTTTTCAAAAGGCAGCCTTTTGTTTTTCAAGTATAAAAACCATATTATACCTAAAAGCAATGCATTAACTATCCTGATTTGGAAATATAATGCATATATTGTACTTAATGGTTCACCCATAAACAACCTTTCTCCCCTTTACTTTTT
The DNA here is from genome assembly GCA_910588655.1 of uncultured Lachnospiraceae bacterium. Taxonomy (GTDB): domain Bacteria; phylum Bacillota; class Clostridia; order Lachnospirales; family Lachnospiraceae; genus Butyribacter. The sequence goes on from CAJUPJ010000011.1 coordinate 5,620, forward strand.
ATTTTCCCCATAAGAAATAGTGCAAATACTGTAAATAATGTATTCACATTCCTTTAAAGCCATTATCTTTGGAACAGGATAATGCGGGTTTGATTCTATTATAGCACATTTTGCCATTTTTTTAACATCTTTTCTTGTAATATCCTCTTTTTTTAGTATTTTGTTAAAACCGCTGTAAATACCCATTTTCTGCCCAAGCATTTGTATATAATTAATATATGCTTCTGCTTTCTGGCTGTCTGGCAGGCTTTTGTCTGCAATATTACATATATCTGCAAGTTTTGCAAGCTTTTTATATGCACATTTTCCATACCATGTAAGGACATATGGCAGTACAACTGCTACTGCCATTCCATGCGCAATATTATACCTGCCGCCTATTGCATGGGCTATGGCATGTACATACCCTACGGATGTCCTTAAAAAAGCACGTCCTGCAAGATATGAAGCCTCAAGCATTTTCTGCCTGGAAATGCTTCCGCCAGTACCATAATATACTTTTGTTATATTTTCTGCAATAAGCCTGACTGCCATTTCCGCGTCTTTTTCCGCACTTTTGCAGGAAAATTTATTAAGGTAAGACTCTGTTGCATGTGTAAGTGCATCCATCCCTGAATACGCCGCCATATGTAAAGGAAGCCCCCTGGTCATAACAGGGTCAAGCACTGCAAACTTTGGTATTATATTGGTATCAGCAATTATCTTTTTACTGCCAGTTGCCACATCCCTTACTACTGCACATGCTGTTGTTTCTGCACCCGTGCCAGCCGTTGCAGGTACTGCCACAACAAGAGGTGTTTTCTTTCTGGATTTCTGGTAGCCTTCAAGGCTTGTTATCTTTTTGTGAGGGTTGGCAATTCCTGCTGCCGCCGCCTTGGCACAGTCCATTACAGAACCGCCTCCTATTGCAATTATTGCACAGCAGTTATAACGCATATAGAGCTTTCTTGCATACTCAATGCTGTCAATGCCTGTTTCTGTGCTTGTACCGCTGAATATTATATAATTAACGCCTTTTTCTTTAAATACCCTGGCTATATCCCTGAACAGCCCTGTCCTGGCAATATGCGGGCCAGTTATTATAAGAACCATGCCTTTTATGCCTTGTCTTTCTAAAAGCTGTGGTACATTGTAAACAGCCCCTTCTTTAGAAATAACTTTATTGCCATATTTTATTATATGCATAACACTTGTAAGAACATACTGGTATATACGGTAACAGCATTTTTTAAAAATCATTTTCTATAATCTCCTTAATACGCCCTGAAATTCTCTCAACCTCTTCCCAAAATTCCCTTGCAGACATTCTTTTTGCCCCTTCACCTGCTACAATCATCTGTTCAAGTGCATCTGATGTGGCAACTGTGACATTATGCTTCCTGCCTATCTCATGTGTAACCCTTTCAATATACATATCTGCTGTTTCTGCCTCTTTTGTATATACAACATTAATATTATGGTACTTAATTACTTCACCAGGATTACCTTTAACTTTGTACGCATCAAATACAAGTATTAATATGCATTGTTTATATCCCTGGTAATTACATAGTATGTCCATAAGCCTGCTTCTTGCAGAATCAAGGCTCACTTTTGAAAGCTCATTTAATTCTTCCCATGAAAAAATTATATTATACCCGTCAACAAGAAGATATTGTTTTATATCTTTATATTTATTCTTTTTATACCTTGCAAGGTTTTCCAGGTATTCCCTGTCAGGCTCTTTCTTTTTCCGCTTATTCCTGGCTTCATATCCAAAATTCCCTGTGGTATCACTTTTAAGCTTCTTTGTAACAGAGCCAAATGTCCTTTCAAAAATAGCCTCAAGTTCTTTATCTTCTTCTAAAGTCCCATTATAAGTTACTGCCTGTACTGCCTTTTCCTGGCTTTCTGTTATATAACTGTACTCCTCCTCCGTCCCCTCCGCCCTGCCTTCTTCTATATATAAATCTTTGTATACTGCCTCAAGGTGCATATAATTCCGGACTTCATCCCAAGGTACATAAAATCCCGAACCATGCGCACAGAATATTGAACCTGCCGGGTTTTCTGTGTCTCCGTCAGGATTATACCCGGTATTCTCCACCACTTCCCTGCCATTATGGCATGGCATATATCCATCCAGGTTGCATGACAGCCTTCCAAGCCCGCCTGAATAAGCATTTACCTCTGCCATATATCCGGACATAAGAGATACAGGTGCTTTGCCTTTAAGTACCTGCATGTCCCCGTCTGCTTCAGGCCCTTCAAAAGTACCCTCCATCTTCTGTATATCGTTTATTGCCCTGCCAACACATCCAGCTGGCACTTCAAGCCTGAAGCTGTAATACGGCTCTAAAAGTACATTATGCGCCTGCATAAGCCCCTGCCTTATTGCACGGTATGTTGCCTGCCTGAAATCACCGCCTTCTGTATGTTTAAGGTGTGCCCTGCCGGCAACAAGTGTAATCTTAATGTCCGTAATTGCAGAACCTGTAAGCACACCTGGATGTTCCCGTTCATCAATATGTGAGAGTACCAGGCGCTGCCAGTTGCGGTCAAGATAATCCTCTTTACATGCAGAAGAAACTACAATGCCGCTTCCCCTTTCACCTGGTTCTAAAAGCAGATGTACTTCTGCATAATGCCTTAACGGCTCAAAATGCCCTACTCCTTCAACTGTATTTGTAATTGTTTCTTTATATACTATCCTGCCAGTGCCAAATGAAATCTTTATATTAAAACGTTCAAGCATAAGCCTCTGCAATATTTCAAGCTGTACCTCCCCCATTAACTGCACATTTGCTTCCTGGAGTTTCTCATTCCATACTACATGCAGCTGCGGTTCTTCTTCTTCAAGCACCTTTAAACTGGAAAGCAGCTTATGGCTGTCTGTTCCATCCCCGGGTATTACCTGGAAAGTCATTACAGGCTCTAAAACTGGCAGGCTGGAGTCCTCTTCCACACCCAGACATTCACCTGGGTAAGTATTTTTAGGCCCTGTAACTGCACAGACCATGCCAGCTTCTGCAAAGTCTGCTGTTTTATATTTTTCACCTGAGTAAACACGTATCTGCTCAATTTTTTCTTCTTCTATAGTTTCTTTGACTTTTATGCTGCCCCCTGTAATTTTCATATAGGTAAGCCTGCTTCCCTGGGCATCCCTTGCAATTTTATATACTTTTGCCCCAAAGCTGCTTCCGTATTCTGCAGGCACAGTATATGCATAAAAGCCATCCATAAACTCCTCTACACCTTGCATTTTAAGTGCTGAACCAAAAAAACATGGAAAAACTTTCCGTTCTGAAACAAGCCTTTTTATATCCTGTATTGTTACATCCCCATTTTCCATATAATAGTCAAGCACTTTTTCATCTGACAGGGCCAGGTTTTCGTAAAATTCCTCATCCATTCCGTCTGAAAAGCTGGTACACCCGCCATCAAGCCTGCTTCTAAGCTCCTTTATAATATCTGCCCTTTCCCTGTCAGCAATGTCCATTTTATTGATAAATATAAATACAGGTATCCTATATCTCTGTAAAAGCTTCCAAAGCGTTGATGTATGGGGCTGTACGCCATCTGTCCCGCTTATTACAAGCACTGCATAATCAAGTATATTAAGGGTTCTTTCCATCTCTGCTGAAAAATCGGCATGCCCCGGGGTATCAAGAAGTGTTATTTCTGTATCCTTCCATTTAATAACAGCCTGTTTGGAAAATATTGTTATGCCTCTTTCACGTTCAATACTGTAATTATCAAGAAAAGAGTCCTTATGGTCAACACGCCCCCTTTTCCTTATATTGCCTGCAAGATACAGCATCCCTTCTGATAAAGTAGTCTTCCCGGCATCTACATGCGCTAAAATACCTGTTACAAGCCTGTCCACTTACCACACCTCCTTCCTGTAAAACCATTTTCTATAGTCCATAATAAAGTATTATAACATACGGTGTGGCATAAGTCGATAAATATTTAATTTCCAGTTGCCTTGTGTTTGTATGTGAATTGAAGGACGCAGGGTTTCCATGTTCCACTGAATTATTCCATTCCAAGGCACGCTTCCGCTGGTTTGGTAAGGGCATCGCACGCTATTTCTCCGGCATGCTTTCCTGTGCGGAATATTCTGGCTCTGGCACAGAAACCGTCCGCCTGACAATCCACACAAAGACAATCTAACTGTAAATTTATAAAACAGACGTAACAATTTTACAAAATCCTATTGACAAACTAAAATGACAAGAATATAATGCAATATGACAATTATAATTGTCATTTAGACAAAATAAGTTGTCATATGGAGGTGCTGTATGATACTGCGAAACCGTTTGAAAGAACGCAGGGCCGCACTGAATGTCAACCAGCAGGAAATGGGGCGCTTATGTGGCGTATCAAGACAGACAATAAGTCTTATTGAACGGGGTGATTATTCTCCATCCGTAACCCTTGCCCTGACGATTGCGAAAGTATGTGGTGTTACAGTGGAAGAGGTTTTCTATTTACAGGAGGAAGAAGAAAATGGACAACAATGAAATCAAAAAAGCAAACCGGAAGGCTTTGCCGGAATTTATGCTCATTATGGTTATATCCCTGCTTGTTGGCGGCCTTGCAGGCTTTTGCTCTGCAAAATACGGTCTGGGTACACTGGCAGGTGGTATGAAAAGCGCAGGTGCATTTTTTGGTAACTATATTGCCCCGTGGCTGATGATTGTGGCAGCGGTAGCTGTGCCAGCCGCCTGCATACCGGTTTACCAGAGCGCAAAGAAGCTGCTCTCCTCCTGGGATGGTGAAAACGAGGAATTTCCAGATGCAATTGATAAAAAACTTTCTATTAACATCTGGATTACAAGCGCAGCCCTTATTCTCTCTTACTTTCTCATTGCTGCTTCGTATTCTGGCGGTTTTGAAGCTTTTAAAAAAGAGAATAGTACTATATTGTTTTTTGCATGTATTGCCGGCTTCTTTGCCATTATGGCTGAAGTTTTCATTATCCAGCAGAAGTGCATTGATGCCGCTAAAGAAACCAATCCCGAAAAAACAGCGTCCATTTATGATATAAAGTTCCAAAAGAAATGGATGGATAGTTGTGATGAAGCCGAGAAGATTATGATAGGCAAGTGTGCGTTTAAGGCTTATGCCGCCACTAACACAATTTGTATGGTTCTGTCCGTTGTGCTTGCTGTCTGTGCACTTGTTTTCGGTATTGGGTTTTTACCATCTCTTACGGTATGCCTTATCTGGATTACCAGCCAGTCGGTATATTGCATGGAAGCGTTAAAGTATTCAAAGGCTGGAAATAAGCTTTCTTAATAAGGAAAGCAGGAGGACAGGAAATGAAAATTTATTTGGTAATTGTTGTTTTTCTGATTATACTTTTGTATATCATGAAAAGACGGCGGACAGCGGCGGCTGTGTGGCAAATACAAAACCGTAGAAAACAAAACAAGGAGATATTAGCTATGAACGAACTTGCGAAAAAATTTATTGGTGAAGAGTGTATTATTTATACGATTACTTCAAATGATGGCAGCGTACATGGAATTATAAAGGAAATTGATGACGGCGGTATGATAATCAGGAAAAATTCTGGTGAGCTGGAAATTATCAATCTTGATTTTGTCACCCGCATCAGGGAATATCCAAGAAAGAAAAACGGCAAGAAAAAAGGCATCGTACTGGACTTGGAATAAACATTAAATCTGGCAATGCACTCTGTAGTTTACATTTAGGACTTTCAAGATGGCGGTCTTTTAAACATCAAACAATTATCACGTACAGGGAGTTTAAAGTCCCTGTACGTGATAATTGCTGGTATCTATATTTCTTTATAAATAAATGTGCTATACAGAAAGTGATATAGATGTAACTGTATCCTGTTCTGGCTGTTTTTCACCTGTATTTGTATATATTACAGGCTGCTCTGTCCTGGCAATGCTGTTTTCTGTGCCCTCAGGGACTTTCCCATCAGGGCTTGTATTACCATCCTGTATATTATCTGCTTCCCTGATTTCCATCCGTTCTTCTTCTGCCTTTTTCCTGGCTTCCCTGATTTCCATCCGTTCTTCTTCTGCCTTTTTCCTGGCTTCCCTGGCATCCTCTTCCATTCCCTTATAAGCTTCTGTCTTATATTCTTCTGCTCTTCCTGCAAAATCGCCAACATATCCTGCCGCTCTTTCCATAGTAGCTGTATCACCTTTAAGCCTTGCTTCCTTATAGACCCGCATAGGAGTATTTAAAAGATTCATACTTGTACTTGCCCCTGCAAGCCCTTCCATTATTTTTGTATTCATATAACAGCCCCCTTAAATAAAATATTTGTGATAATTATATCGTCATTAAAAGCTTGCATTTTACGGCTTTGTTATAAAATGTTATCTGGATGTTGTGGAATGACAAGAAGTATACTAAGAGTAAATATTCCATGCCCTGTTCTTATTCCAACTGCACCATTATATTTCCTGACGGCAGCTTTTATATTTGCAAGTCCTGTACCTTTTCCTGGCATATTTTTTTCCTGGAAACTGTTCTCAATCTCTATTAATATAAAATCCCCTTGTTTATATCCTGTTATATTTATATACTTTTCTGAACTATTATCAAGGTTTTTACATGCATTAATTGCATTATCCAGTGCATTTGACAATATAATGCAGAAATCAATATCCCTGACAGTGTATGGATAAGGCAGCACCAGGGAACAGTTTGTATCTATGCCCATGCTTTTTGCAATTCCAAGCTTATTTCCTGCCAGTATACCTGGACTAAATGCAATATTATAGTGCCTGACATCACAAGAATTAACTGGTAAATTATATTTGCCTTCTTATTTAAAAACTTTGTAAGGATATAAAAGCCTGTAAGCATCTGGATAATTCCCATAATATATATTAAAAAAATCCATAAAGATATCCAAATTATATCCCCCATTCTTTTATGTAATTTAAAATTAATAGGTTATAATTGTCTCAAGTTCTAATTTCTTTAAATCAAGAATTGTAATATAATGCAATATATCAAATTTTTCTGGTACTGTCTGCATATATTCCGTATGTTCCTTTTCCCATGCTGCTATTTCTTCCATGCTTAATGAAGATGTGCCAATTCCACGGCACGCCTTTATACGGCCATGCCAGCTCTCACGTGTAAATGTGACAGGCAAATCATACGTCAGCATATTTGCTGGTTCAAATAAATTCCCACACCATGATGGCTTGCTTAACTGGTATTTTTCCATATGCCCGCCAGGTTTTAGCATATAATGTATTTTAGGAAGGATAATTCCCTTGTCAAAATACATAAAACACTGGCATGCTGTTACTATATCAAAAGACCCCTCAGGATAATTAATATCTTCAGCAGATGAAACAAAATAACTGATATCCATTCCCTGTTCCTTGCTTAATTCCCTGGCATAAGCAATCTGGTTTTCTGAAATATCAGTCCCAGTCCATTTTGCACCATATTTATACATATTTCTTGGGAGCACACCTGTTCCTGTACCAAGGTCAAGTACATCCTGCCCTTCTATGCCAATAGAAAATTCTGCAAGCCTTTTATAAAACTCTTATGCTACTTTTGCCATATTATTTTCTATCTTTACATAATCTCTGTGCTGTCCTCTTTTTTATTTCCTTTATTATCCTGGTTTATAAACACAAGTATAACAAGGTCCATTACCGCGCCTATAATCATTGATACTGCAACAAACCTCCATAAAACCACTGTTGTTTTAAAAGGGTTTAAAAGTATCACTGTTGCAAGCACTATTGAAACACCTGCACCTGCTGCTGCCATATGCCATTGTTCTTTCTTTATGCGCATCATGTCTACAGCCCACTGTATTCTCATAATGCCAGTAAACAGTATGACAAGCCCGTATAAAACTGTCAGAAGAGGAAATGTTGTAATAATCCATTCCTTTTTAAATACACATAAAAGCCCGCCTAATATAGCACAAATGCCTTTGACAAGACCTTGTTCTAACTGCGCTTCCATTGGGTCCATACGGAAATACCTGAGTATTGTAAATGCACCTGTTAATAAAAGCAGTATGCCTGCAGCTGTAATAATTCCTGCTGTAAAAACTATTGGGTCAGCCATAAGCAGGACACCTACTATTATTTCACAGACACATACAACAACTTTTCCAAGAACTGTATTCCATTTCTTCATTATAATAACCATGCCTTTCAATTATTCTATTCCCTGTACAACGCCATAAAATGCTGGAAGCCATGACTCACAATCCGCAATTATATAAACAAAAGGCCTGTCAAGATAAACTGTTTTTTCTTCATATGGCATCATTGCTGAAGCAGCAACTGCTATAACAACTGTTGCAGCACCTGCTTTTGTACCTTTTTCATCTACTTCAATAAATGTTTTGTGTATTACATCATCTATGAATAAATTGCCATCTGTACTTACTCCTATTCCCGAAAGGTCTGCCTTTCCACGGTCAAATGCATCTGCCATTCCCATACCCTGTAATACTTCTTTAAGGCTTGCAGAATATTCAGACTTAAATTTAGGTATTGCTGCATTTACATGTATTTTCTTCATGCTGCTTATAAGACTGTCAAGTTTTTCTGCATCCAGGCTTTTTACATAATCCTCCATAGATATTCCCTTTTCTGGCAGAAGTGCAATAAACGCATATTTGGAATTTGCATAATATTTTACAAATCCTGTTGTATTTTCATCTTCAATATATTTGCCTTCTGTAGAATACATAAGCGGAACATCCTGTTTTGTGCCATCTTCCTTAGTAAACTTGCCATCTTTTATTGATTCTTTATCATAAACCTTATTCCACTCTGCATCAAATGCAAGTGCATTAATTAAGTACATCATTGCATTTTGTGGAACATCATCTATGATATTTTTAATCATGCCATCTGTATTTTTATCTACCCAGTTATTTATTTCACCAGCCGTTTTACTGCCAAACTGTGATGGAAATACTTCTGCCCCAAATATATCCTGGTTTTTCTTTATAAAACCTGGCTCTGTTTTAAATGAACTGGTTTCATTAACCCATATTGAATTGGCAATATTAAATTTATATTTATCACCAGAAGGCAGTGAATTATTATATTTTCCCAGATAATTATTGCACTCATCTGTTGAAATACCAAAAACATCTTCCATCTGTGAAAGCGTACTGCCTTTTGCACCATTGGATGTCATTGCCAGTGCATTAAATATTGAAACTGGTGAGACCATTATATTTTCATCCTGCTTCCATAAGTTCTGTAAAATCTCTGAGCCAAAGCCTGCTACAGCATCCCATTCTTTGCTTCTTTCTTTAATATCCATATTCTGTACTCCTTCATCTGGCAAAGGAGTGTTTTCTGCAGCTTCCTGCCATGCTTCCGCTGTTACTTTTACATTACATGTATAAGCCTTGCCTTTAAATTTTGCCTGTACCGTTGCATTTCCTTCTTTATTGCCGTATACTCTGACACTTCCAGCTTTTTTGTCTTTAAGTGTTATAATATCTTTTCCTTTTTTAATGCTCCATCTGGCTTTCTTTCCAGCTCCATCCAGTTTTAATGTTTTATAGCTGCCTTCTTTAATTTCCAGGTTTTTACTGCTTAATGCCAGTTTTTTGCCTGCAAATACAGTATTCCTGGATAAAATTGCAAATGCAGCAGCAGAAACTATCACTGCAGCAGCAATTAAGCTTTGTTTAATTTTTTTGTCTTTAAAATACTTTGCCATAAAATAATCCCCCATCTTTAAAGTACACCAAAAAGCCCTTTTATTTCATTTTCATCCATAATACGGCTGCTTGATGTATTTGCATTTTCAAGCATTTTTTCTACGCGGTTTAAAATAGTTGCATCAATAAATCCTGTTAAATCAATTCCTCTCAGTGTAAAGAAAAGTACAGGGTCTGTATCAAGCCTTGTGCCAACGCCATAAAGTGCTGCTGCCACATGCTTACACATATCCGCCCAGTCAGGACAGCTGCAGCTAAAGCTTATTTCCTGTGGTAAAGGAAATAACATCCCCTTTTTTAACAATATTTCTTCCATGTCTTTTGGAAAATTTCCCATCATTAAATCTTCTGCATTTTTAAGCTTCCCGCTGCACTGTTTAATAATTTCCTGCATTTTGTCCTGCTTAAGGGGACTTATATTTATCTTAATATCATATGGTTTGCTTCCGCTTCCAACTACTTTTGCCTTAACTATACCATCATATACCCTGAGGTCTGCTACTGCGCCAGCCCTTACATAACGGCGTCCCCTGTCAAGCCTGCTGTAATAATCTGCATAACGTTCAAGGTTGTCACACCATGCCTTGCCCCACCAGCTTTTAGCAATTTTCTTGCCTTCTGTTACTACAGGTTCCCAGTGCTCACCCTTTTTTCTGGCTTTCATTATAAATTTATCCGCCAGGTCATTAAGTTCTGCCATTGTAAGGTACCTGTATTCCATATCCCAGTAACTACCCATAAATAACCATGCCTCCATCAAGAGGATATCGCAATCCGCTCCTCTGCTTGCTTAATAAAGTCAAATACTATTATCCAAGTTTCATCATTTTAATTAATGTATCATTATCAAACTCTGTAATAAAGTTTTCGCCATTCTGGCCAATAACATTTTCTGCAAGGTCTTTTTTAGATTGTATAAGTTCATCTATCTTTTCTTCAATAGTGCCCTTGCATACAAATTTATGTACTATTACATTCTTAGACTGTCCAATCCTGAATGCCCTGTCTGTTGCCTGGTTTTCTACAGCCGGGTTCCACCATCTGTCAAAATGTATTACATGGTTTGCATTAGTGAGGTTTAACCCTGTACCGCCTGCCTTAGTTGAAAGCACAAGGAATGGTATATACTCCTCTGACTGGAATTCTTCTACTATCCTGCCTCTTTTGGCTGTAGAAATGCTTCCATGGATTATACGGCCTTTTCTATGGAAAACTTTCTCCAGAAATCCTGCAAGCAGCCCTGTAATTTCCTTATACTGTGTAAATACAAGCACACGTTCACGTTTTTCATAAATTGTTTCACAGATTTCCCTAAGCAATTCAAGCTTGCCACTTTCTGGTTCTGTAAAATCTTCCTGCCCAAGATATTGGCATGGATGGTTACATACCTGTTTAAGCTTTGTAATTGTTGCAAGCACAAGCCCTTTCCTGTTAATTCCTTTTGTTTCCTTTATAGCAGCTTCCATTTCTGCAACAATTTTACGGTAGAGCACAGTCTGTTTTTTACTTAATCCTGCGTAATCTGTTATTTCTACCTTTTCAGGCAGGTCTGATATAATATTTTTATCAGTTTTAAGCCTTCTAAGCATAAACGGGCTCACCATTGCTTTAAGCCTGCCATATTTTTCCTGGTGTTCACTTATTCCCTTTACATAACTTTTAAATTCTTTTGAAGTACCAAGAAGCCCTTTATTCAAAAAGTCAAATAAAGACCACAGGTTCATTAAATCATTTTCAACAGGTGTACCAGTCATTGCTATCTTCATACGGCTGTTAAGCATTTTAACCTGTTTTGTCTGCTTTGCCAGTGCATTTTTAACTGCCTGTGCCTCATCAAGTATAACACACTCCCAGCTAATATCACATAAGGATGGTATCCTTGTTAACATTCCATAAGTAACAATTGTAAGGAACTCCCTGCTTTCTGGCAGTTCCTCTTCAAGTTGTTTAGCAGGCCTGCCATGAAGCACATGTACACTAAGCCCTGGAACAAATTTCTTTATTTCGCTGCGCCAGTTTTCTACAAGTGAAGCTGGCACTATTAAAAGAGCCCTTGCATCTTTCTTTATATTACGCATATTCTCTAAAAATGCCAGTACCTGCACAGTTTTTCCAAGACCCATGTCATCTGCAAGACATGCACCAAAGCCAAGTTTATACATATAAGACAGCCAGGCATATCCATCCTGCTGGTATGGGCGCAATGTTGCATTAAGTGTACCTGGTACTTCTGCACTGGTAATCTCTCCTGGTTCTCTTAATGTTTTAAGCATTCCTGAAAGCCATCTGCCATTAGTAACCATCCCGCCAATATCAGGCTGTTTGTCTTCTTCTGTACCTGCCTGCATTTTTAAAGCTTCCATAAGCGTTACAGAAGAAGGCAGTCCCTTTATATCCTCAATAAGCTTTTTAATGCGGTTTTTGTCTGCTTCAACCCATTTGCCTTTAATAAATGCAAGCCCTTCTGTCTGTGCCATAAGCTTTTTAATATCTTCTTTTGAAAGCTTTACGCCATCAATTACAAATTCAGGCTTAACTGACAGAATTGCGTCAAATCCCAGGATGGAAGGCTTGTCCTCACCAAGCTTTACAGAAACAGAAAGCGAAGAAGAACGTTTCTTCCACCAGTTTGGAATCCTGCATAAAATGCCAGTTTTTTCAATAGCCTCTATATCTTTCAGGAAAATATATGCTTCATCTGCTGTCAGGCGCAATGGATGGAAAAGTTCCCCGCTTTGCATAAATCCTGCAACCAGTTTTGAAACATCAGCCGCTTTTTCAAGGCATGATAACAGTGATAAAAGCTTGTCCCTGTTCGTTTTATATTCCTGCAAAGCATACTCCAGCGGCATATGCTGTACATTGCCATCCTTTTTTTTTGTGGCATAAGTTGCCATAAATGCAAACGGGTATTGTTCATTTTTATTTTCAACAAGATGGAAAAATATACGTTCAGGCACGTGTAAATGCTGGTTCTTCTCTGTAAAATACATTTCCACAGTACCATTATAATTAGAAATCTCTTCTGCAAATACAGACAAAAGTTTTTCAAATATATTTGTAATCCATTCTTTTGTTATAAATTCTGAACCTGTTGCAAATGGAACAGCCTGTAATAATTCTTCATAATCATCATCAAGTGGAATTTTTACATCCTCTCTTGCAATTTCAATCTCTGGAAGTTTTGTAAGCCTTTTGAAAAAATTGTCTGCAAGAAAATATAAAAAATTTGTTGCAGCACTGCCCTTTTCCTGCCTGCCACCAAGCCCCATATTATATAGTGCAAGATATTTATCTTCATAAAACTGCTTTATAATCCCGCTGTCTTTGCTTTGTTTCCATTCATCACCAATATCTAATATAAACCCATCTGGTTTAAATACAAAATCAAGTTTTATTTCTGTTGTCCTGCCTGCCATTATTATTCCTTCCGGTATAGTAAATATATATTAAAAAGTTAATTGTATCTTTTAACGCCTGGATTATACATAAATAAAGTTATAAACTTAACATACAAATAACTTAACACCATCTTCCTGCCCATAGACAGCAAATCCGTCAAACCCCTGCTGTTCAAGTTTATTAAGGAATTTTCCAAACTTCTTAGGCCTTGCAATTATAGAAACCCTGTAATCCTTACGGAGTTCTTCTGCATAAGAAAGTGCAGCCGCATAATTTTCACTGTCATAAAATACAGCAACCATTTTTTTCTGTCCAGGTATCTTATACTGGTTCTCCATAAGTATTTCAAATATTCTTTCAAATCCTATTGAGAAACCGACAGCAGGCACATCCTCATTTAAAAACTTGCCAATAAGGTTGTCATATCTGCCGCCGCCTGCTACTGCACCACTATAACCTTCTGCTTCTACTTCAAACACAGCTCCTGTATAATATCCCTGCCCACGCACTAGTGAAGGAGTAAATTCAACTGGCACTGTACCATTTGTCACTTCTTTTACTGTACTGGCTATTTTCTGGATATCCTGTACATAAGCAGCATCACAGATACCTGCTACAGACTCCAGTGTCAGCCTGCCTTCTTCAAAAAGTTTAATAAATTTATCTGATGCTTCTTTATCAAAGCCGCCAGAAGAAAGCTCCTCTTTAATTCCGTCTATGCCTATTTTATCCAGCTTGTCAAATATTATTGACAGCCTCTCATAATCTTCTTCCCTAAATCCTGCATATCCAAATATGCTTTTAAGTATACGCCTGTCGTTTATCTTGACCTTATAATTTTTAATACCTGCCCTGTCCAGGGCTTTTGTTGTAGTTAAGATAAGTTCCACTTCTGCATCACAAGACTGGCTGCCTATTATATCAATATCACACTGCATAAACTCACGCAGCCGTCCTTTTTGAGGACGTTCTGCCCTGTATACCCTGTCCATCTGTATTACTTTAAATGGTGACATAAGGCTGTTCCTGTTATTAGCATAATAACGTGAAAGAGGCAAAGTAAGGTCATACCTGAGCCCCAGGTCTGAAAGTTCCTGTTCAGTTATATTCCCGCCTGAAATTGTATCAGACAGTTTCTTTCCTCTCTTTAAAATCCTGAAAATAAGGTTAAGGTTCTCACCACCTTCACTTTTATCAAGGTTTACAGCATCTTCAATAACTGGTGTTGTAATGCGCTCAAACCCAGCCTCTTTATATGTTTCTAATATAACAGACTGGAGATAGTCACGTATCTGTACTTCCTTTGGAAGATAATCCCTTGTTCCTTTAACTGGTGTTGGTTTCATAACAGCCTCCTTGTAAGATAATAATGTAAATATTATATACCCTGTTGGCAATTCTTACAAGATAAGACAGGGGATAATTTATAGAAGATAACATATATAGTTTTAGCAGTATATAGCAGGGTTCTGGTTTTCCAGCTAAATATTTATTTCATGACAGGAATACTATGTACTGCTGTATGGTCTAATGCAACACAATGAGGCAATGTTTTTACATTGCCTCTGTTACAATAACAGTTATTATATACTGTTATCTGCTGATTTTATTCACTTTCTCCCTGTAAGGCATCAAATCCTTCTTCGCCTGTACGTACTTTAATAACGTTTTCAACGTCATATACAAATATCTTGCCATCACCAATATTTCCTGTATAAAGGACTTTCTTAGCAGTTTCAATTACAGTTTCAACTGGTATTGCACTTACTACTACTTCAACCTTCATTTTAGGAAGCAGCACTATATCCAGTTCTGCACCACGGTATTTTGTAACCATGCCTTTCTGTGTACCACACCCAAGCACCTGGGTAACTGTTATTCCCATTACGCCAATCTCATTAAGGGCTTCTTTCAGTTCATCAAATTTGCTCTGTTTACAAATAATGGAAATCCTTGTAAGTTTCTCTGTTACTGTTTCTGATGGTTCTTTAACCACTTTTACAGCTGCTGCTTTAGCTGCTGGTGTAACTTTATGTACCTGTACAGCGTTATCTATAGATGTATTGCCTTTAAGTGTTTCAATAGATGCACCTGCTGAATAAAACATATTGCCAGCAGGCATAAAGTCTGCATATGCAGATGGCAGGCCATGCTCTTTAAGGTCAAGCCCTGTAAGTTCTTCATCAGGCGTTACGCGCAGCCCCCATATTTTATCTATTACTGTAAATATAATTCCCATACATATGGCGGTATAGATACCTACAGAAATAACTCCAAGGCACTGTATACCAAGCATATGCACACCGCCGCCATAAAACAAACCATTAGCTGTATCAAAAAGACCAACGGCAACTGTTCCCCACAGCCCGTTAAATCCATGTACTGCAACTGCACCAACAGGGTCATCAATTTTAAGTACACTTTCTATAAACCAAACGCCAAAACATACAAGCAGTCCGTCAACGATACCTATAATTATTGCACCTGCAGCATCAACATTTGCACATCCTGCTGTAATTCCTACTAAACCTGCAAGTGAACCATTAAGGCACATTGACACATCCGGTTTGCCATATTTAACCCATGTAAACACAAGGACTGAAAGTGTTGCAAATGCAGGTGCTAATGTTGTAGTTCCAAGAATTCTTGCCATCTCTGCTACATCTTGTGCTGCTGCACCATTAAACCCATACCATGCAAACCAGAGTATAAAACAGCCTAAAGCCCCTATCGGAAGGTTATGCCCTGGAATAGCATGTGGTTTGCCTGTTCTCTTACTGAATTTGCCAATACGCGGCCCTAGTATTGCTGCACCTATAAGTGCTGAAATACCACCCACCATATGTATTACACATGAACCTGCAAAATCCACAAAGCCAAGTTTTGCAAGCCATCCCTGTGTATTCCATGTCCAGCCTGCCTCAACCGGGTATACAATAATGCTTATAATTGCTGAATACAGACAATACATACTGAATTTCGTCCTCTCAGCCATTGCTCCAGATACAATAGTTGCACAAGTAGCACAAAATACAAGCTGGAAGAAGAAATTTGACCAGTTAAATCCCTCAAAATCCGTAAACATAGCATATTCAGGTTTACCAATAACCCCGCCTATATATGAACTTGAATTCATAATACCATAACCAAATAAAATAAATACTGCTGTACCAATGCAGAAATCCATAAGGTTTTTCATAATTATATTTCCAGCATTTTTTGCCCTGGTAAATCCAGCCTCAACCATAGCAAATCCAGCCTGCATAAAGAATACCAGTGCAGCTCCTACTAAATACCATATACTCATATCCATAATAAATTGCCTCCTTTTATATCTGATATATTGCAAACAGCTGCCGCGTCCGGACGGCAATAACTTACAGCGGCTGGCAATAATAAAAATAATAAAGCGGACAAGTCCGCTTCACCTCCCAAGCCAGCTTAGCTGGCTTTTCCCTCACTCATAAGGGACTTGGACGGTTTACTGCGCTGAGTGCGGCCGCTTTAGCGGCATCTTCCTGACGCACAAATGCGCATATTATTTTTACTTTATAGGAAGCACTTTCCTATAAAGTAAAAAAAGACGCCACGGATACCAGTGATATCCATGACGCCTTTGTCATTAACCATTATATACAAATACAGTTTCATGTCAACAGTTTCTTGTAAATTTAGGTTATTTTGGTAAAATTATATAAATTTACATAAATATATAATAAAATTTCATCTAAATTTTATGTATATAAACAGGTATTCCAATAACAGGTATTTTTAATTAATGTAATGCAATCTAATAATATAATTTTGCAACAGCCTGTATCATGTCCCTGTGCCTGCTCCATTCATAATAAAACTGCGAATGGCTGACTGGTGCTGTTCCTGAGCATGTTTCAGGAGTACACCAGGCTATTCCCTTTTTTGTAAGGTAGTCGCCAAGTGAACCATTAGCACCGCTTATACTTTCCCTTATCAGCCTGTATCCCGTTTTCTGCCTGACAAGGCTTGTAAGGGAAGAATATTTTGTATAATATATAACCCTGCCAGCCTCATGGTAATTTATAACTGCCTTAGGCTGGATTTTGTTTATAAGCTTTACAAGAGCTTTTGTTTCACGCTCTGAAAAAGCATAAGGCCCTGAATAACCTTCCCTGCCTCTTTTTGTCCTTCTTGAATTGCCCTTTCTGAAACCAGCATTAAAGTTCCTGTTTAAATCAACACCTCTTGCATTTGCTTTCCATCTTCTGTAGCTCCCCCTGCCAAGGCGTTTTACAAGCCTTCTTAAAGACGGGCTTTTAATCCTTGCCAGACCGTACTGGCTTATATTGACACCATCAGGGTTAAGCATTGGCACAATATATACACATACTTTGTTAAAAAGCTTGCTGTAAGCTTTTCCATTATACTTTCCCGAATAATAATACTTGCAGCATCTTTCTGCCATCTTCATTACAAGCTGGGAATTAAGCCATTCCCTTGCATGCATTGTGGATTGTATTAATATTTTCTTTTTGGCATCTGGGTTTCCAAGCCTGATACAGTACACATTATTATTATCAGCTGTTTTTGCCATAACTGAAAGTTCCATTACATCCTGGTAAAACTTTGCCATTTTTTTAATGTCCCTTGACAAGTCAGCATAAGAATATTTTGCATCATATATATTTACAATACTGGCTATATCCTGGACAGACAGTGAAACAGAATTGTTTTTAATATAGCCGCTGCTTCCATCAGGAAGCTTTATTTTAAGCCATCCAGGGCTTTTTGCAACACACCTGTACCTTGTTTTTGCTTTTGCTTTCCCTTTTTCTGCACCATTATAAATACCAGAATATATAACGGTTTTCTTCTTGACAAAAGCTCCCTTATTTATACTTTTAAATATAAATGTAAATGTAAATTCCGCTTGTGATGTATAATCCCCCATCCCTGATACTTCTGCTTTGTATGTGTCCTTCTTTTTAATATTGCTGTCAAGCGGGATTTTAACCTCTGTAAAGCCTTTATTAATTGTAAACTGCTGTCCGGAGGCATTAGTACCTGCCAGGTTTGTTACTGAAAGGGAAAGGGTTATACCGGCTTCTGGTTTGTATTCCTCTTCCCTGTAAAATGAATATGCAAGTATATCATTTTCTGTTATTTCATGCCCGAACCTGAGCACAATTCCTTCATACTCGGAAATAAAAAGAACTTCAGACAATATAAGCCTGTTTGCATCAAAATAATTGTAAAGAAGCTGTTTTGCATTATAGAATTTATAAGCATTTGTTATATTCCAGGTATTTGTAACCCCGTCATGCTGTATAATGGCATCTGTGCCAAATGTACTGCTGGCACGTACCAGAACCAGTGCACTATAATAACCACTATAAAGCAGGCGTGCATCTTCAAAACTATTAATTCCGTTATCCAGTATACCAGTATTTATAGTTTCTATTGCATTATATATATTATAATTGTCTGTACTGCCTTCAATACAATTTACTGCAAAATAAACAGCATCTTGTATAGCAGGTGTATCTGTATTTCCATAAGCAGAAATTTTTAAAACAGCAGTTCCTGTGCCATTAGCTTTTATATTATAGCCATCAACTGATACTGCTCCCGGATTATAATTAAAATTTTCTGGAAAACCAGAAAGGTTCTGCAAATTCTCAATATTTACGTCACCAGACTCCGTTAAGTTACTGGTCTGTGAAAGATTAAAACTCTGGCCCTGCATGACAGATACCATATTTTTAATCTGTATTTCCTCTTCTGGATTATCTCCAGTAACTGTAACCACATTATTAATTCCAGTATTTTCATTCATACCAAATACAACCGCCGCATCTGCACCTTTATAAAATAATATGCAGAAAACAGCAATTATGGTACTAACTAATAGTTTTTTCATTTTTATCCTCCGTGTTTCATCCAGCCATTATTTATGAAAGGAAAAAACCTTTCTGGCTGGATTTAATGTTTCACCTGCTGAACATATTTTATCTGCAATACATACAATCCAGCTTTCAATATGCACTGGCGGTATTGGGGTCAGCGGGAACATATGCTTTTTAATAATATCTTTCTCAATATCTGTAAGTGTAAAATCCCTCATTGCATTACGTAGTGCTGCTGATGCATGGAAAAAGCCATGTGGCCTGCGGTGTTTATGTTCCTTGTCATGCCAGTCATACAGGAAATAATCATGCAGAAGCGCACCACGTACCAGTTCACTATATGAAATATCCAGGTGGTATTTTGAAGCAATCTGGCAGCTTTTGCGGGCGACCATAATACTGTGCTTGTAAATACTTGTATTTCCATGCTGCATATACTTCCTGCTTTCCTTAAAATACGAATTATTGACTACATCAGCAAGAATTTCCTTTAATAATTTTTCATAAGCGGCTTTACGCATCTAACCACCTTCCAAAAATATCACCATACCTGTCCTGGAAATATATATATGCCCTGTCAAACACAATCCATAAAATTTCAGCAGCAGCTATTATAGCCGCTACAAAAAGCAGTGGCACTCCAGCCAGTTTATCTATCCATCCTTCCTGGAATAATGCTTCAAAACCAATAAAATATTTTACCATTACAAGTGCTATTACAAGCAGTATATGGTAACAAAGCCCTTTAATAAACATTCCTGCCACAAAAGATGTTTTCCTGCCCCTTAAATATTCTGCAACTAAAACATATACTGAAAATCCTGCAAATGTAAAACAGTAAAGTTTTTGTGGTGCAAGAATTAACCCGGCAAGAAATGTACCAGCTACAAATGCTGCTCCTGCCCTGGTCTTAAAGCGCCTTTGGAAAATCCCTGCCAGAAATGCTGCCGCCGCCAGCAGGAACATGGAACTTGCTTCAATAACACCACTTAACACAATAAATATTACTGCAAGTGCCATAAGCATGCCACCCCATGCAATTTCCTTTGTTTTTAAATGCAACTGCACAAATCTCCTCCCATACATTCGCAAAGCGAATCTGCACACCAGAGGTCACAGCATATATTTCCTGTGCTGCACCCGCCTGAACCATAGTAACCATTAGGGTTGCGTCCATATCCCTGGCCATAATTCTGGTAACTCTGCCTGTTATACTGTCCATTATTATAATTACCATTAGTATAGCCGCCCTGGGCATTACCGCTGCTATAACCTCCGTTATTGTAACCACCATTAGTATAGCCACCCTGGCTGCTGTTATTATAACCGTTCTGGTATCCCTGGCTGTAACCACTGCCACCATTTGCCCTTGAATTCATTATCTGGGTATAGGCTGCCTGCACCTCTTTAAACTTATCTTCTGCAAGGTCTGCCAAAGGGTTGTTAGCATAAGAATCAGGATGGTATTTCCTGCTTAGTTCCTTATATGCCTTTTTTACTTCATCATCTGTGGCGTTTGGTGAAATTCCAAGCACCTGGTATGGGTCTGTCACTTTTTGTCCTCCTTTTTCTTTGCGTGGATATAGTCATAACGGTTCCATACACCTGCATAGAGTATGTTCCGCAAAATATCTATATAACTAAGGCATGGAAGCTGTTCAAATGCGCCACATGCCATAGATATCACATCCAGAAGCATTTCCCTGGTATTTTCCTCAAAGCCTGCTTCCCTGGCTGCATTTTTAAATGGATTATACCTGCCATTTTTTATATCCTCCTGCAAATCATCATATGCATCCATTATATAAATATACATTCCAAGATAGTATCCCAAATCACCAAGATACATTTTAAACATATCATCCTTATAAATAAATAATTCTGCAAGAAGGCTTCCAAAACAGCCTGCATTTTCCATAATATCATATTCCTGTTTTTTCTCAAGCCCTCCAAGCCTGTCTAATGCCTGCCTGGTGGCATCTGCCTGCCGTCTGTACTTATTTTCTATCTTTTTTGCATATTTTTTGTAAATTAACGCACCTGCACTGCCTTTAAGAGAGGCATCATCCTTTTTATCATCAAGGCAATGGTAATAACTTAGAAGAATATTAATATCAGCACAATAATCCGTAATCCCGTTATACAATATTTCATGCTTTTTAGCTGGATGTATAATACAGTGTCTTTTTTCATGCCTGCATTTTACATTATATACAGAACTTAAAAGAATTATAAGGAAAGTCATATCATACGTAAGCGTAATACGCCCAGCCATGCCATACTTTGCCCTCAGCCTTTCACAAAGCCCACAGTAAAAAGCATGGTATACTTCATAATCCTTTATCTTAAGTTCAGGCTTACGTATCTGCACATATCCAAACAAAGCATATACCTCCATTAATATTTTATTCCATATATATTATAATGTACTTTATATCCCATAAAACATTCAATTTTAAATATGCATATGTTGTATTAACATTATACATTGCATGTATTACAACTATAGAAAAGACTGTTGTTCAAGTGTTTTTCCGTTTATCTGCTTTATAATATCATAAAATTATGTTATTATAAAGTACATAAAATTAAAAGGAGATAAATTTTTATGAAATTTCTGATACAAAGGGTTAATAGTGCATCTGTCCAAATAGATAATGAGATAACTGGCAAAATTGGAAAAGGGCTTCTGGTATTTATTGGTGTATGTAACAGTGATACAGAAGAAACTGCTGGTAAAATGCTTAAAAAAACATATAATCTAAGAATTTTTAGTGATGCAGAAGGCAAGACAAACCTTTCAGCAGGCGATGTAAATGGAGGGCTTCTGCTTATATCACAATTTACATTATATGCAAACTGCAAAAAAGGCAACAGGCCATCTTTTTTTGAAGCAGGAAATCCAGACCATGCGGAAAAACTTTATAATTATATAGTTAATAAAGCAAAAGAATATTGTAATAAAGTTGAAACAGGACGCTTTGGGGCAGATATGAAAGTTACACTGGAAAATGACGGGCCATTTACTGTAATGCTTAATTCAGATGAATTGTAATGTGAAAGGAAGTATTACCAATGCCAGCATTATCACAAGAAAAACTCTATACAAACCACCAAAGAATACTAAATTTTATTAATACTGAAATTAATATTTATATACGTAATAATAGTGGCAGTTGTGAGGTTTTTCCTGCCCCATTTTCTGTTTTTCTTTTTGCAGATAATTCAAAATACCTTGAACCTGATATCTCCGTTATCTGTGACAAAAGTAAAATAGACAACAAAGGATGCAGGTGTAAGAGAATACCGGATTGTAGACCCATATAAAAATACCACCGTTGTTTATGACATAGAACATGATGAAATTCCAGCTGTATATCCATTTACTGATAATATTCCTGTTGGAATTTACCAGGGATTTTTTATTAACCTGTCCTTATTTTTTCAACAGACATAATGACAAAGAACAAATTTACACAATTTAATAACAAAAATATACTAATGCAAATTAAAATAAAAAAATACTATTTATTATACAATAAAATATACTGGTTTTTGAAAAAACCAGTATATACATTATCTTAATTTTTTAAAATATAATATGGATAACCATCTATTACGACATTCTTTACATGTTGTATTGAACCTGTATTTTCATCAATTCCTGCCATTATACAAGTTTTTCTTAAATCCTTACAGAAATTTGAGCGGTTTACTAAAGAACCATTTTTTGTCCTAAAAATAACACCATTTTGCAGGGCGGCCCGCACCATTTTTTTATATTCAGCCTTTGACAAGTCCTTGCCTGCTGGAGTAAAAGCTTCTTTTTGTATACGGTATGTCTTAACATGCAGCCCATACCATCCAAGGTATTCAAACAACCTGTTTGCTGCTACAAGAAATGAATTAATGCTGGAAAATTTGTAATTTTTCTTTGTCCTCAAATCTTCTTTATAAGCAACTACAAGTTCTTTTGTAATCCTTCGTCCACTAGCATAATTTACAAGCTTTTTTATATCGCATATATACTTGCTAATAGTTGCTTTACTCTTTTCTTCCATTACAAGATAACTTTTATAATCTTTTAATATCTGCTCTGTAATAAAATATCCCTTTTGCCTGCCCATTTTATTGTTCCTCCATAATCACAATTATTAATAAGTTTCTTTTAATGAAGAAACAATACCATATAATTCCATAAACCACAAAACCCCCAGGCATTATACAATAGCATATTTATGCCATGTATAATGCCTGGGGGTTGTCTGCCAAGGCAGGTTTTGTTTTCCAGGGCTTGTTTATTGTGGTAATTTATTTCATACAGTCACACATATATGGTGCCATTGACATTCTTATAAAAAATCCCTGGCCACTGTCACACACTGGACAGTTCTGTGGCGCAATTTCTGACTCAACTATATAACCACATCCAAGACACATCCAGCCTGTTTTAACATCTGATACAAAAAGTTTATTTTCTTCCATAAGCTTGGCAACTTCTTCAAACCTTCTTGCATGTACCCTTTCGATATCTGCAATAAGGTAAAATTTGCCCGCAATATGTGTAAATCCTTCTTCTTTGGCAATATCCCCAAATTCTTTATAGGCACTGTCTGCCTCTTCAAATTCATTGTGGAGTGCATTTTTAAGCTGTGTAAGTACATCCTTGGATGTATTTACAGGATATCCTGCATCAATATTAATATTTTCCCCTTCTGCTTCCTTTAAGAAATCATAAAAAACTTTTGCATGTTCTTTTTCCTGTTCTGCGGTGAAATCAAATATTTTTTTAATAACATAAAGCCCGTTCTGTTGTGCAAGCTCTGCTGCAAATGTATACCTGTTCCTTGCCTGGCTCTCCCCTGCAAACGCCCTCATAAGGTTTTGTTTTGTCCTGCTGTCTTTTAAATCCATAGCTTTTCCCTCCATCTTAATAATGTTCCTGAATAATAATTTTATTATTGGTTTTTTATTGCTATGGATATTATTTTCCAAAATACAGGTTATTATACTATCTCTGTGCCATCTTTAATAAAAGTATTTCAACACCTATCTGTGCATCAAGTAATCCACGTTTATACTTATACTCAGTTTCAGCACATTCATCAAGCAGTTCTCTAAGCTGGCTGCTTTTAAACCTGCCTGCCTGTGTAATATATTTGCCCACTGTAAATGGAGGTATTTGTATTTTTGATGCTATTTCATTCTTTGGAAGGCGTGATACTGCCTTTGCCTGTAAAAGTATGTTAAACTGCCTTGTAACAAGGTAAAGTATGGACATAGGGCTTTCCCTTAGTTCTAAAAGGTCATTATAAAGCCCGAGTGCTTCTTTCAGCTTTCCCATTGCTGCATAGTCAATCATCTGGAATATACGCCCTGTCAGCTGTATACAGCATATTGTGTCTATATCTTCTGTTGTGATTTCATCCCTTCCATATGTGTATGAAACCAGTTTATCCATTTCATTTATTATATTGGAAAGCGGACCGCCTGTCTGCTGCAAAAAGTAATCTGCTGTATTTTCGCGCATCTGTTTGCCTCTTTCTTTAAGCTTTAACCCTATGAAACGCTTTGTATCAGCAGTTCCCATCTGCTTCATTTCAACTGCAATGCCATTTTTATTAATATATTTATACAGCTTGTTTCTTTTATCTATCTCTTTCTCTACAAAAACCATAATAGCAGACCCTGGCATTTCTGGAAGGTAATCTGGCAGCGTGCTTGCAGATTTAAAAAAACCGCTGTCTTCTATTGTTATTAACCTGTAATCACTAAAAAAGGGCAAAGTTTCTGCTGTTTCTTTAATCTTAAGGATATCAATGTCTTTACCCTCAAAACAGGAATAATTCATATCATCACTGCCTTCAAGGACTGCTTTTTTCAGGCTGTCCCTGTACAATTTCTTTAAATAATCTTCCTCCCCATACAGAAGATATAATTTATGGAATGTTTTATTCTTAATGTCTTCTTTTAAACGCTGCATTATGCTACCCCATTTAATTTACATTTATATAAAGGTACTATTCTTTTAAAATGCCTTTTTCTACATTTGGTTCTATAAAGTTCTTTCTGGCATATTCCCATAATTTCTTTGAACCATCTGCTGTATTTTTATTACGGTCTAATACCTGCCCAAGCCTTACACTATGTTCTTTCCAGGATTTGCCGCCTGATGCATCATTTAACATTAAAGGCTGGAGTTTGTCAAGCATATTGGCAAATGCTGATTCTGGTGTGGACTGTTCCTCAAACTCTTCCCATATATTCCTTAAATATTCTGCCTGGTCTGCTGGCAGTATATTAAATATCCTGTCTGCTGCCATGGTTTCACGTTCACGCTTTGTAGTATTGCCATCTGTGTCATATGCATATGTATCACCTGCATCTATTTCAACAATATCATGTACCAGCACCATTGCTACAACGCGCAGCACATCAATATCCTTTTCAGCATAACCGCTTAAAAGGACTGCCATTAAAGCAAGATGCCATGAATGTTCTGCATCATTTTCTTTCCTGCTGCCATCTGCCAGGTACGACTGCCTGGTAATCTGTTTTAATTTATCTGTTTCACGCAAAAACGCAAACTGCCTGTCTAACCTGTCCACCAGTAATGCCTCCCATTCTTGTGTTTTTAATTATTTGTAAATCCTGAATAAACCTGTTACTTTGCCAAGCACTGTAACATCATCCAGTATAATTGGCTGCATTGTGTCATTCTCTGGCTGTAGCCTGAAATGCCCGTCTTCTTTATAAAATGTCTTGACTGTAGCAGCATCTTCTACAAGCGCTACTATTATATCACCATTTTCAGCAGATTCCTGCTTCTTTACAAGAACCCTGTCACCGTCAAATATGCCTGCATTAACCATGCTTTCACCCTTTACCCTTAGCATAAACGCCTGCCCGTCTGGCATGTCTTCTGGCAGTACTGGCATATAGCTTTCAATATTCTGGTCTGCAAATATAGGCTCACCTGCGGCAACAGAGCCTATTACTGGCACACTGATTATCTCCCTGCGTGAAAGGTTAAAGTCATCATCTATTATTTCGATGGCGCGCGGCTTTGTCGGGTCTCTGCGTATAAAACCATTCTTCTCCAATGTTTCAAGGTGTGAATGTACAGAAGAGGTAGATTTTAAATGCACAGCACCACATATCTCCCTTACTGCTGGCGGATAACCTTTATTAACAATTTCTGATTTAATGTATTCTAATATTTCCTGCTGTTTAGCAGTAATTCTTCCTTTTTGCATAAAACGTCCTCCTAGTTATGTTACTATCCACAACACTTTAAAACCAGTAATTTCTGGTATGCTTTATACCAGATTATTATTGTATGCATTACAGCCGTAGATAATAACAAAGTGATATTATAATTAATATAATACCACCTTATCCCGCATTTGTCAAACGTATGTTCTAAAATATTTTATTTTAAACCCATTAAGCCAGTCCCCTCTATATTACAGAAACATAAACAGCAGAAAAGCGCCAATGAATTTGGTTTGTAAATAGGCAATGCATATTGCTGATATACGCCTGGCTATTCTAGTGCAGATATTTCCACTGTTTTGCCATCTGACCATATTCTTTCCAAATCGTAAAACAGCCTGTCCTCATTATCAAAAACGTGTACTACTACATCGCCAAAGTCAAGAAGTACCCATGTACTGCTTCTGTTACCCTCTTTGCGCTTCATAATGAAACCTGACTGGTTCATTTTCTCTTCAACATTATCAACAAGTGCCTGTACCTGTGTTATGCTGTTTCCATTGGCAATAATAAAATAATCTGCCATTACAGATATTCCAGAAATATCAATAATCTTAATATCTTCACCCTTTTTCTCATCAAGGGCATTGTATGCAATTTTTGCCATTTTTGCCTGTTCACTCATAGAAATAACCTTGCCTTTCTATACTAAAATTTAATATCTTTCTCCACATGTATCTGCCTGTAGTATTTAAAGGCTTCAACTGTATGTATGTCTATTTCACGTCCGTTGTTATCTGTCTTTGCCTTGTCTCCAAGATACCCAAGTGTCCTGTCAAGTATCTGGTATACTGCTTCATCAATATCAACAAATGCCATCCTGCGCACTGCTTCAAGGTGTGGAAGAGGCTTCCTTCCTGGCTCAATATAATCTGCTGTAAAAACTACTGCTTCAAGCGGCGTCATTCCTGCCTTGCCTGTAGTATGGTATCTTATTGCAGAAATTATTTCTTCATTTTCTATGCCATATTTCTTTTTTGCATAGTATGCACCAAGTTTTGCATGTAATAAAAAACCATTCCTGAGTTCAAGTTCTGTACATTCAAGATTATTTTTAAGGCATTTCCTTACAAGTTCATCATCTGAAAAACATTTTGCACAGTCATGCAGCACACCTGCCATTGATGCATCTTCAACAGACAGCCCGTACCTCATTGCAAGTGCAGCAGCAGTATACCTTACACCTGTTGTATGGATATATCTCTTAGGTGTAAGTTTGGATTTAAGCCTTTCCTGGACTTTCTCAACATTTTCCAACATAAATATGTCTCCTTACAAATATCTGTACTGTAATATCTTTAAAGGCTGTAACAGCCTTGTTCTTTAATATATTTCCATACTTTGTCCGGCAAATACATGGAGGCATCCCCTCCTGATAAAATAATCTTTCTTATACAGCTTGAACTAATATCCATCTGTGGCATTTCCGCAATTATAATTTCTGCATTATACCTTTCCTTTAATTCTGCTGCATATTCTTCCATTTGTTTTTTACCAGTGCCATTGCGGCTTATTGCAATTATAGCAGCATATTCCATAATTTTAGCAGGCAGATGCCAGCTTTCAATCTGAAAAAATGAATCACCACCCATTATAAAAAAATACTTCTCACCTGGATTGTCCATATGCAGGAGTTCAAGTGTCCTGGACGAATATGTTATGCCTTCCCTTTTAAATTCAAAATCCGAATACTCAAAATATGGTACACCATTTATTGCAAGTTTAAGCATCTCACCCCGGTGTTTTTCTGGAATTATATGGATATTTTTTTTATGTGGCGGGTTCTTAGATGGCATAAAAACCACCCTGTCAAGCTTTGCCTGCCTGTATGCTGCTTCTGCCATTTTGATATGTGCAATGTGGACGGGGTTAAATGTCCCTCCCATAATGCCTGTCCTGCCCATCTGGATTATACCTGCCTTCTGCCTTTTACATGCCTTCCTGCTGTTTTCCCGGATATCTTCCTTCCATCTGGTTTCTTTCTGGCATATTCCCGTTTATTAAGTTCCCGTTTTTTAGCAAGTATTCTTTTTTCTTCTTTCTTTGGATTTTTTTTATATAATATAATCTTTTTGCCTATAACCTGGACAACTTCTGAACCAGTCCTTTCTGATAAAACTTTTGCAAGGGTTACAATATCTTCATCACAGTTTTTAAGGACATTTATCTTAACCAGTTCCCTTGCCTTAAGCGCATCACGCACTGCCTCAGCCTGTTGCGGGGAAATCCCTGTCTTTCCTATCTGGAAAATACTGTCAATTTTCATAGCCTGCGCCCTTAGCCTTGTTCTCTCTTTACTTGTCATATATAACCTCTCTTCCAGTAAATTTGTATACAGGAAATATTATACACAAAAGATGGCATAAATTACAACACCTTATAATTATTTTACTCCAATTATTTTAACAATACAAGTTTTTTAAGCATAAGCATGAAAAAATTTCATATAAAAAGATACATAATTATACTTTTCCCAGGGATACTAACAGTAAAAAAATTTAAACAAGACTATTATGGAGGATTTTTCATGGAGGATGATATAAAAGAATTTGGCTGTAAAAGGCTGGAAAACGCAGAAACAGGAAAAACTATACAGCTTATTTCTGTTATAGGTGAAATAGAAGGGCATGAGTGTGCAGGTAATAACACAAAAACTACAAAATATGAACATATGCTGCCACTGCTTGCCTCCCTTGAACATGACACATCTGTTAATGGTATTCTTTTTATGATTAATACAATAGGTGGTGATGTTTCATGCGGGCTTGCCCTTGCAGAACTTATTGCATCTATGTCAAAGCCGACAGTTGCACTTGTTATGGGTGACAGCCATTCTATTGGCGTGCCGCTTTCTGTTGCTGCTGACTATACTTTTATTGCACCATCTGCCACGGTTATTATACACCCTGTAAGGCTTAATGGCATGGTTCTTGGTGCTCCGCAGACTTACGAATATTTTAAACTTATACAGGAAAGAATTACTACTTTTATTTCAAACCATTCAGATGCTGCGAAAGAAGATATAGAAAAATGGATGGTTGCACCAGGAATACTTACACGTGACCTTGGTACAATCCTGGTAGGCCAGGAAGCGGTTGACAGGGGGCTTTTCCAGAGTACTGGCGGTATCTCTGATGCAATTTTAAAGCTGGAAGAAATGATGTAGGCTGGCTGCCCTGGCATCCTGCGCCTGCCAGGGCATATATTTTTATTCTATTGCTGGTACTCTTGGAAATTCCAGTATTACCTTAAATAAGTCACCATCTACATGCAGTTCCAGGCTGCCACCCATAATCTCTGTAAGGTTTTTGGCTATTGAAAGCCCTAATCCGCTCCCCTCTGTATGGCGTGATGCATCACCACGCACAAATCTTTCCATAAGCTCACTGCTGGATATATTTAACTGGTAATTTGATGTATTACGGAAAATAATTATTGCTTTATTATCTGCGGCCTCAATATTTATATAAACCCTTGTGCCAGGCTGCCCATATTTGTATATATTATTCATAAGGTTATCAAATATCCTCCATATATGCCTGTTGTCAGCCATTATAAATATATTCTCTAAAGATTTGTTTATTACAAGCACAAGCTGTCTGCTGTCCATTTTCTCCTCAAATTCACCAAGCGTCTGTGTAAGAAGAATATTTATATCACATAATTCCATTTCTACAGTAACATTTCCTGTTGAAGTTTTTGATACCTCCATTAAATCTTCAATAAGTTTTTTGAGCCTTGCGGACTGGCGCTCTAATACCTCAATATATTCCTCTGCTTCTGGCTGTTTTATATTCTCCTTTTTAAGAAGACCTGTATAATTAATAATTGAAGTAAGCGGTGTTTTTATATCATGTGAAACATTTGTAACAAGTTCTGTTTTAAAACGTTCACTTTTTATTTTTTCTTCAACTGCAAATGCCATTCCCTCACCTATCTGGTTAAGGTAATCACCATGCTTTTTAAACTCCCATGCCATCTTTGAAGTGTCAACCTTGCTTTCAAGGTTTCCTTCAGCCATTCTTCTGGCATGCAGCTGCAATGCCTCCATCTGCATAACCACCTTTAATATAACATAATCTAATGCCACACAGGCAGCAATAATAATAAAAAATATTGTATAATTTTTTAAACCATTTAATATAAAACCAGACAGTAAAAGCATATTAAAAATAAAAAGCATAAAGGACGTTTTTATAAACAATGAAGTATTTTTTTCTGCTTTATTATAGACATCCTTTAACGGGATAACAGCTCTGTTTAATATATTACATAAAAAGTATACTAATGTACTTTTGAAAAATATGCCCGCACCCAGCCGGCAGCTTGCTTCAAGACAAAACATTATAAAAAGGAAAATACATGACATAAACCATATACATGCAAATACACATATCATAAATAGCATTTTAAGTTCTGTAACATACTGCAAAGACCGCCATAATAAATCCATCCCGGTTTTTATATCCAGCACAAGTAATAATACAATTACTGCTGTATATATTAAAAAAGGAATATGGTGGAACATATTATTTATTACCTTTTCCTTGTTTTTATACGTGTAACTTGTGTAACAGCATGATATAAGCGCTACAATAAATATTACTGCTGAAATAACAGCAGTTACAGCTATTGTATAGCGTATATTATATAAAAATTTTATAAGCCTTTTCTGTGAATAAAACAAATCATCTGCTTCTTTATCAAGGGGCATGCTAACATTAGATACAACTGCATAGATATCTTTATGTCCAGCATCCTTTATCTCATATGAAACAATAATATCAAGATAATCAAGTTTCTCTGTTCCATCTGGAATATCTGTATAAGCCCCCGGGTCTTCCCGGACAAATGACAAATATTGGTTTTTTTCTTCCCAGTTAAATAATTTTATGCTATTGCCCTGTATTCCAGTCTGTATAGCTTCCGGATTAAAGGAAACATCATTAATTAATATACTGTCCCAGCTGCTATATTTTGAAGTATCAGGAACTATATTATACATCCACGGACATCTGTAGAAAAGTTTTCCATCCTTTCCAGTTACTAATTCATATACTACATAATCTTTTGTATCTGAAATATATCCCTGTTTTTTTAATATTTTATAATCCCCGCTGCCCAGGCTTGACGCTGGTATTCCAATACTATATGCAGGAAAAGCATAATTTCCTGTTTCCAGGTAAAATATACCATCCATATAAAATATCCTTTTAACATACTCTTCTACTGTATTAATACCATTATGTATTACAGGTTCACCACCATCATCAAAAAGGCTGTTAAAAAGACTGACTGGCTGGTTTTTAATCTTTTCATTCCTGTCAAAAAATTTACAGTTATTATAATAAAATTCATCTGGTAATGTTGGATAAGTCCCAAGGTTTGTATAAACAATATTCCTGTCATTGTTAACTACTTCTGCATTCGCTTTACTGCTAATATCCTCATCAGGGTTTACTCCTTTTACAATAACATACTGCAGGTTGGAATTTTCCATACATCCAGGATTATCCTGCCCTGCCATATTTTCAAAAATATATCTTGAATAAAGCCCTGCAAGGTTTTTCCTGCCGTTATTTATTACCTCATTTAATTCATTATTATACATGCCTGCGGAAGATACAATTACCATTCCAGTTATAGAAGCGGCACATACACAGCCAGATACCATTGCCGCTAATATTAACATGTGCTTTAACAGATTTGATATTACTTTTTTCATATAAAACCCCTGCTTTCTAAAAAACATTTAGTTACTTTTATTACCGCCATCTTCCATTTTATATCCGCGTCCCCATACAGCTATAAGATATCTGGGATTTGCAGGGTCATATTCTATCTTTTCCCTTAAATGCCTTATATGTACTGCAACTGTATTTTCAGTACCAAAAGGCTCGTCCTTCCACACTTTCTGGTATATCTTCTGTGGCGAAAATGCCTCCCCTGGGTTCTGCATCAGGAATTTTAATATATCATATTCTGTTTTCGTAAGCTGGACAGGCTCTCCGTCCAGAGTAACTTCCTTTGCCTTATCATTCAGGGACAATCCTCCCATTACAATTAGTTCATCATGGATATTTCCCCCGCCAAGTTTAAAATATCTTCTAAGCTGTGACTTTACCCTTGCCTGTAATTCAACAGGGTTAAAAGGTTTGGTTACATAATCATCCGCACCTATATTAAGTCCAAGTACCTTGTCGGCATCCTCCCCCTTTGCAGTAAGGAAAATAACTGGAACATTGCTGGCCTGCCTTATCCTGGAAATTGTTTCTATACCGTCCATTCCTGGCATCATTATATCCAGCAGTACAAGATGTATCTCCTCGCGTTCAATAATGGAAACTGCTTCTTTCCCATTATATGCTTTATATGTTTTATAGCCATCCGCTTTTAAATATATTTCCAGTGCAGAAACTATATCTTTTTCATCATCACAAATTAAAATATGGTACATATATAATCCCATGCCTTTCTTCTGCAGCAAAAACCTTTTGTGCAGGTAATATTTTATATCTTTAATATTGTATGAAAATAAAGATTAAGTTTCAATATGGAAAAAGGTTAAGATTTGTTTAATTTTTCAAAATGCCATTTGTACAGCTTCCAGCAAATCAAAAAGCCGCTTTTTACTATAAAGCGGCTTTTTGATTTTTTCAATATTATTTATATTTTTTATTATTGCTGTACTCTGTTATTTTCTCTATAAGTTCATCCAGGTTTACTGGCTTAATTAAATGCCCGTCCATGCCAGCTTCCTTGCATCTGGCAATATCATCCTTAAAAACATTGCCAGTCATTGCAAATATTAAAACCCTTGAAGCATCCTCCCTGTCCAGTGAACGTATATGTTTTGTTGCTTCCAGACCATTCATTACGGGCATTGTTACATCCATCAGTATTGCATCATAGAAATCCAGTTCTGAATCCATAAATATTTCAACTGCACTTCTGCCATTAAGTGCCATAGTTGTATATGCACCTCTCTGTTTTAACAGTCCGCATATCACTTCTGCATTTATATCACTGTCATCAACTACTAAAATTTTTCTGCCATCAAAATTTGCATTTAACTTGTTATTTTCCTTTTTCTTATATGAATTATCTATATCAAAAGTAACCATAACTTTTGCCGTTGTCCCTCTGCCTTTTTCACTGTTAATTTTGATATCCCCGCCAATCATATCAGCAAACTGTTTAGTAATAGCCATTCCAAGCCCGTTGCCTGAATATTTAATAGTGTTGTCTGCATTTTCCTGTTTAAATGGCTCAAACATCTCACTAATAAACTCTTCTGACATGCCAATTCCTGTATCAGAAATAATAAAACCGTATGTCACAGTATTATTGTCATACCTTACTTCTTCTACTTCAAAGCTGATTTTTCCTCCATCATGCGTATATTTAACTGAATTTCCAAATAAATTTACTAAAATCTGTTTCAGGTGCAGCTCATCACCACATACCTTCGTTACTGGCAGTACAGGAAAGCATGTAGTAAAATTAATATTCCTGTTATATAAAATACCTGCAAAAAGACTGGTACATCCATTAATAAATTCTACGATATCAAATGGTTTGTTTATTTTATGCAGGCATCCGCTGTTGTACTGTACCATATCAAGTACATTATTGGCAATTGATAATAAATAACCTGAAGAACTCTTTATCTTTACAAGACAATCCTCAAGCTTTTCCTTATTGCCAACATTTTCTAAAGCAATATCTGCCATCCCTATAATGCCGGTAACTGGCATACGGATATCATGCGAAAAGTACGCCAGAAACCTGCTTTCTGCATTAATTATTTCATCTGTTTTCATTTCTCATTCCCCCATTAATTATCATTAGTTACCCGTTCAGTGCAGAATAAAATAACAATGCTGGCACTATAGTATATACTGTTAACTGCCACCCTTTTTCAATTCAATTAACACTGTACAACATAATATGCTATACACTGTTTGTATATTATGACGGATTTCAGCAATATTTTCAAGCTATTATGCACAAATGACACAAGAGAATACATAAATGTTTTTATTTATTATGCTGGCTAATTTTTCTCTTACAATAAAAAAACAGCTATATATAATAAGCTCCAGGTTTATTATAAAATCTTATGTAATAACCTTACTGCTTAAAATAGCTGTCTTTTTTGTTTAATCAGTTAAAAATTTGCTAAGTATACGTTTACACTCTTTAATGTCTATTGGTTTAGTAATATGCGCATCCATTCCACATTCCATACAATGCCTTGCATCATCTGAAAATGCATCTGCTGTCATAGCAATAATGGGCAGCACATGGTCTTCACGTTTTAATGCCCTTATAGCCTTTGTAGCATCATAACCATTCATTACTGGCATACGGATATCCATTAATATTGCAGAATAATATCCCAGTTCTGATTTTTCAAAAATATCAACACATTCTTTTCCATTGACTGCCCTTTCAAGCTGCATATCAAACTCAGAAAGGATTTCATATGCAATCTCCCAGTTTAAGTCAATATCTTCAGCCAAAAGTACATGTTTCCCGCCAAAAGATACCTCCGCTTCTTCATCTGGTATTTGTGTAAATTCCACATCTTCAGTACATGAGTCACTATAATGTTTTAAATGGTGGTATAATGTAGATTTAAACAGCGGCTTTGATATAAATCCTTCTATATCGTCTAATGACTCATCTGCCTCCTCTACATCGTTCCAGTCATATGCTGATATAAGGAATACTGGTATCTTTTTACCAACCCTTTTACGTATCTCCCTTATTGTCTCAATGCCATCCATATAAGGCATTTTCCAGTCTACAAGAACAATCCGGTAATCATCATGGTTTTTATTGTGCTCTTCAATCATTTCTATTGCCTTATTACCATCAGTTGTCCATTCAGCATGTGCCCCAAGGTCTTCAAGGTTTGCTACTGCACTATGGCACAGTCTCTCATCATCATCTACAACAAGTATATTCCAGTCTGGAAGGTGCATATTCTTTTCTTTAACATCTGCTCTCTGTAAATCAACTGTAATATGGAATGTGCTTCCTTTGCCTGGCTCACTTTCAACCTCTATCGTGCCTCCCATAATGTCAACAATGCTTTTGGTAATTGCCATTCCAAGGCCTGTTCCAATAATCTTCTGTACTTTTTCCGTTTCTTCCCTTACAAATGAGTCAAAAATCTTTTCCTGGAATTCCTTTGTCATTCCAATTCCATTATCTTTTACCATAAAATGCGTTTTTATATAATCATCACCAAGGGCAGACAGTTCCTGCCATACAAAAATATCTATCCTGCCTTCTTCATCAGTAAATTTTAACGCATTTGACAGAAGATTTAATAATACCTGGTTCAGACGCACACTGTCACAACATACATCCTCTGCCATAACATCATTAATATATATGTCAAAATTCTGTTTCCTTGCCTTAATCTGCGGTTTAATTATATTGACAATATCGTCCATTGCATCACGTAAGGACATAGGCGCTATATTAAGCGTAAGTTTGCCACTTTCAATTTTAGACATATCCAGTACGTCATTAATAAGCCCAAGCAGATGCTTACTGGATAATGTTATCTTTCTTAAGCAGTCCTCCACTTTCATGCTGTCACCAATATTGCGTACTGCAATTTCTGTCATTCCTACTATAGCATTCATAGGTGTACGTATATCATGGCTCATGCTTGCTAAAAACTCACTTTTTGCCATATTTGCATGCAGCGCTTCTTCCCTGGACTTTGCAAGCATATAAACCTGCCTGCGTGTAAACCTGAAATATACAATAAATATGCCTGTAAAAAGCAGTATGATAAAAATAATTGATACAATTACAATCATGTTCCTGCTTCCATCCAGTGATGTAATAACATTGCCAAAAAGGTTATGCGGCATAACTGTTACAAGATACCAGTTAGAATTATCTGCAATGGAGGAACAGTAAATATGCCGTAACTCGCCATCTGCAACAACTGTTGCAGCATAATCTTCTTTCCTGGACATTGCCTCCTTTAATTCGTCAATATAATCTTCTGGTGATTTGCCGCCCTTCCCATCAACAATAGATTCCAGCCGTTCAAAGTAACTGTCCCTGTATGCATCCCCGCTCCTGATTATAAAATCCCCATTGTAATCAACCAGGTGTGTATTTGCATTAGTATCATCTGTATGCCTGAAAAGGATTTGTTCCAGGTTTTCCATTGGTATTGCTGCAAGCAGGGCAATGCTTTTACCACCTTTAACCATATTGTATTTAACTGATTTCCCAAATACAAATATCTTATCATTCCTTTTGTCATAACCATTTGTTATAACATCACCATTAGTTTCAAGGCTCCGTTTTATTGTTTGGTCAGAAACTGTTATATCTTCCCCGTAAATAGTTTCAATCCTGCCATCTTCTGTATAAAACCCAAGCCATTCAAAATCCCTGACTTCTGCACTGACCCTCAGTTCTTCTAAAATACTGTCTGTTTCCATATCTGACCCTGGAGGGGTTCTCTGGATTACGCCTTCTACCTGGTCTATCCTGATATCAGTAATAGCATGGAATTTCTGCTGTATCTGTC
This sequence comes from uncultured Lachnospiraceae bacterium, assembly GCA_910588655.1. GTDB lineage: Bacteria > Bacillota > Clostridia > Lachnospirales > Lachnospiraceae > Butyribacter. The sequence continues at coordinate 42,449 of CAJUPJ010000011.1, forward strand.
CGTTTATCTCTGACATATAAATATCACTAATTTCATTTACAGAGTCCCTTGTCCTCTGGGACATAAAAACCGTAAGCACAGCAAATATAGCGATACAAACAATAACCATAACTGCAAAACTAAGCCTTAAAAAACGTATGATTTTCTTGTCCATTTTATGCCCTTTCCCCTTTAACCCATAAACAGGATGCCTTTACAGAACATCAATTCTCTAATGTCTTTCCATTATATTTGCAAATGCTTTCATGATTTTAGGGTTAAATGTGCCACATTCCCCACCGAATATCATATCTTTTGCTTTCTCACTAGAGAATGCTGCTTTATATACCCTTGGTGATGTAAGTGCGTCATATACATCCGCCACTGCAACTACCTGTGCCCAGATTGATATTTCATCACCTGCCAGCCCGTCAGGATATCCTTTGCCGTCCCATCTCTCATGGTGGTGCCTGCATATATCATATCCATAACTGTATACTTCCTGGTCCATAATGGCAGGTATGCTTGAGAGAAGTTCACATCCTTTTACTGTATGCTGCTTCATAATCTCAAATTCCTCCTTTGTAAGCCTGCCAGGCTTATTAAGGATACTGTCTGGTATAGCAATTTTACCAACATCATGCAGTACGGCAGATGCAACAATTTTATCTATTTCTTCTGGAGGAAGATAATATTCAGGATACATGTTACTTACTTCAGTCATCAGCTCTTCTGTTAATACACAAATCCTCTTTACATGTTCACCAGATTCACAGTCCCTGAATTCTATTGCTGTGGCAAGCACTTCAACTGTCGAATGCATAAGTTCGTTTAGACGCTTTGTTTGTTCCCTTACCACACTTTCAAGCTTCCTTCTGTATTTATACAGTTCAATAATATTGCCAATCCTGCATTTTAAAAACTGTGCTATAAACGGCTTCATAATAACATCAACTGCACCAAGCCCAAAAGCTTCCAGCAGTATTTCCTGGTCATCAGCAGCCGTAATTAAAAAAACTGGGATATTTTTGATTTTCCCATTTTTATTCATTGTTTTAAGTACATCTATGCCATTTACATCTGGCATAAGCAAATCCAGAAGTACAGCAGATATGTTCTTATTATTGTTAATAATTGAAACAGCTTCTTCACCGCCAGAAGCTTCTATAATATTATAACTTTCATCAAACATTTCCTTTAGAATAAGCCTGTTAATCTCTACATCATCAACAATAAGTACAGTTCCCCTGTTATCCATTTCATCCTCCAATAAATTGTATTATTAATGCATCCATAATAGCTGTTATTTCTAGTGGTTTTCTATGCAATTTACTATATTTTCCTGGACAGGGATAAGATTTGCAAGCGCTTCCCTTGCCTGCTCTGGTTTTCCTTCCCTTAAAAACTGCACAATATCTGAATAACCATTATAAAGCGGTGTAATCGCAAGGTTTCCCGCAACACCCTTTAATGCATGTGTCTTTTCTATAGCATCATTTATTTCATCATCACTAAAATCTGGTGAAACAGAATAATCCTTAACCATGCCTGGAAATTTCTTAACCAGCTTTTCATAAAGTGAAGCCTTTCCAGCAAGGCTTTTTAATGCCTTGTCTGTATCTACACCAAGTTCTTTTAATTCATCCAAAAATTCCATAAATAACCTCCAGGTAATAATTTATATTTTAGTACATTAGCCAATATTCTTATTATAATCTAAGAGTACATATTTTTCAATAGCGTTATGGGATAAAATGCCACAATCCCTTTAAGGACTGTGGCATATAATAAAATATAACTGTTACATATTTTCTATAATTCCTAGCGGCGCAATGTAAACCTGCTTAAAATATCTTTCATTAAAGCCGCCTGGTTTGACATTTCTGCGCTTGTAGCAGCAAACTCTTCGCTTGTAGCAGAATTTGTCTGTACTACACATGAAATCTCATTAATTCCTCTTGTTACCTGTTCGATTGACTCAGCTTCTTGTGCAGTTGCCTGTGTAATTGAATGTACAGCTTCCAGTACATGGTTAGATATCTCAACTGTTTTTGTAAGTGAGTCTGATACATTCTTAACAATGCCACTGCCTTCATTAACTGTAAGAATAGAATGTTCAATAAGGTTTTTAGTTGCCTTTGCTGCTTCATCTGATTTGGCAGCAAGCCCGCGTACTTCTTCTGCTACTACGGCAAAGCCCTTGCCAACTTCACCAGCACGGCTTGCTTCAACAGCAGCATTTAATGCAAGTATATTAGTCTGGAATGCAATATTTTCTATTGTTGCAATAATCTTACCAATTTCATTTGAAGAATCTGATATTTTCTCCATTGCCAGTACCATATCATCCATAAGGCTGACACTTTCCTCAACCTGCCTGCCCGCAAGTTTTGACTGTGCACTTGCCTGTTCGCTGTTATGGGCATTATTTTTAGAATTATTGGAAATCTCTACAATAGTGGATGCAAGCTGTTCAACAGAACTTGCCTGTTCTGTTGACCCCTGCGCCAGGGACTGGGACCCGTTTGACACCTGCATTGCTTCACTGGCTACCTGTTCAGCCCCTTGCATAATCTGGCCTATTGCATCACTCAGGTTTCTGTTAATAGCACGTATTGATTTTAATATGTTGCTTAACTCCCCTATATATATGTTTTCATCTTTTGTCTTAACGTCAAAATTACCACTTGCCATCTCATCTAAAATATGGCACTCATCGCTAATAAGTTCTGTCAGTACATGCTGGCTGGTTCTTAAAGCATCGCACATGCCGCCAAGCTCACTGCGGCTTTTATATGTTACAGGAATATCAAGTTTTCCCATACTAAAACCTTTAAGTGCAACACTCACCTGCTTTACCGGCTTTGTAATACTTGCGATAAGCCTCAGGGCAATAAATATTACAAACAATGTTGCCACAACAGCTGCTGTAACTGCTATATTTTTGGCAATCCTGCTTTCGTTTTGCTGTTTTTTAATAATCCTGTTCTGTTCCTCTAGTAAATTAGCAGAAATAGACTTAGCAATACCAATCATTTCATTTAACTTTGGTGTACATTCATTTTTAATAAGCTTAATGGCTTCCTGCTGGTTTCCAGCCTTAACTGCATTTAAAATATCTGGTACTTCACTATACCATTCCTTCATAGAATTTGTATAAACTTCTAGCCCATCGTCATCTAATGGATAAACTGCTATCAGTTCTTTTGTAATTACCTCAAGTTCTGCAATTGTTTCCTCAATATACGCCTTGGCAGTTTCATTCTGTGGGTCTGAAGGGTCTAATGCCATATCTCTTACATTACGTGCAGCAATATTTGAGTAAATGCGGCATTGTAGAATTAATTCATTTGCTTTTACCTGGCTGTTAATAATACTGCTATATGTAGTGCTTTGATAGTCTATTACAAGCAGCATTAATATAATTATGGCAACGGAAATAACAATTGTAATTCCAAATCCCAGTGCCAGGCTCACCTTTACTTTCATGTTTTTAAACATAGGTCTTCCTCCTGTCGGTTTTATTATTCTTAAAGTATAATAATACAATTAATTCATATTTTTTTCAATGGATATATTAAATATTTTCATAGTAATTGCATGGAAGACATATACTATAATTAGTGTTATATATTATCGCGTATTCCTGCATTTTTTAAGAAGCTTATAAAATTATCAGAAAATTATAGCCTTTTTAAGTATATAATTATCAAAAAACCTGATATGGCAGTTACCTATGTATATATCTATTATTACATGTTCTTCTTTCTTTCCTTCAGATGCCATAATGCACCGTCTTTGTTTCTCTTATATGTAAATGTCCATTTTCTTGGATTATGTACCTTTTGTTTTTGTCCACTGGAAATTATCCCACATATGGTATTTTCACCACCACTTCCGCTCCTCCTGTCCTGCCAGAGTTTCCAAGTACCAGCTCCCCATTATGCTGCTTTATTACTAAATCTGCCATATAAAGCCCTATGCCAGAGTGTTTTTTTGAATTACGGCTTTTGTCATCCATATAGAACTGTTTTTTTGCGTTTTTTAGTGCTTCTTCTGAAAATCCCCTGCCTGTATCAATGGTTTTAAATATCATATAATGGTCTTCTGTACAGGCTTCAAAATAGATTGTACCGCCTTCTGGCGTATATTCTGCTGCATTTGAAAATATATTTAAAAAGGCACGCAGCAGTTCTTCTTTATCTGCCATAAAATATTGTGCATTACAGTTAAAGTCCATCTGGAAACTGGTATTTCTGGCAGCACAAAGCCTTTCTGCCTGTTCTGCAATACTTTCCAGAAAATTTCTGGCAGACAGTTCTTTTAATTCCAGTTTATAACCATGCCTTGTTATATAGAGAAGCTTCTGTACATAATCCTGCATCTGTAATGAACTTTTACAAATATAGCCAGCAAGTTCTTCCTGTTCTCCCGTAAGTCCTGTATCATATAATAATTCTGCATTGCCCCGTACAAGTGTTAATGGTGTTTTTAAATCATGTGCCAATGCAAGTATCTGCTCTTTCTGTGCCTGTTCTGACTTCCACTGGCTCTCTAATGACTCTTTCAATGCCACCCGCATATTATCTATTGCATTTAACACATCACCAATTTCCTTAATATCACTTGGCATTATAGTAAACCCAAGTTCCTGTGACTGTATTTTGCCAGCAGCAGATATTAGCGGGGTTAATTTCTTCTTTAATGCCCTTCCAAAACAAACAGATACTAAAACTACTACCAGCAATATAAAGCATACTGCACATGCAAGCAGCATGTTCTGTGGTGCAGGCAGGTATTTACGCATTAATGGATGTTTATACTGTGGTATTAAATTGTATGCCATTACACAATATCCTTCCCTGCACTTTACTACTGTATAATAATACTGGTTTCCAAGCAGGCTTACATGGCTGCCATATTTTCCGTTTAAACTGTTATTAACAGCCTCCCAGGCATCTGGCAGGCTGTTTCCAGGCAGGTTTCCTTCTTTGGCATTGCCATATTTGTCAAAAAGCACATATTTGCATAAAGATGGTATTAATTCATTGCTGAAAGTTTCTGCAGGTACAATCCTTTCTTCTGCTGCCTTTGCCTGCTCCTGTGCATAATTTGCAGGATATACAAGCCCGTTTATTAGCATAATTTCAAATATAATAATAATCCCTGCAATTACTGCTATTATTCCAGCCAGTGTAAAAAATAAATACTTCAGGTAAAAGATGCTTAACGGGACTGCTTTTTTATTTATATTTCCCATTTATAACCAATCCCCCATACTGTTTTTACTGGTGAAAAATCCAGGTGTTCTAATTTCATGCGGATATTTTTAATATGTGTTGTAATTGTATTATCGTTGCCAGTCCCGTCAAAACCAAAAACCTTTTCATATATCTGTTCTTTAGAAAATACCTGCCCGCGGTTTCTGGCAAGAAATTCGCAGATATAATATTCACCCTTTGTCAAAGGTACAGGACTTCCATCTACTAAAAGCTGCTTTGCTGTAATGTTAAATTCTGCCTTTCCTGATGAAATCTTTGTAAAATTCCCCCGGTTTTCACGCCTTAAATGCGCATTTACCCTTGCCCTGAGTTCATTTGTGCCAAATGGCTTTAAAATATAGTCGTCTGCACCCATACCAAGCCCGTATACAAGGCTTTCCTCATCTGATTTTGCAGTAAGGAACACAACAGGGCAGCCAGTACGGCGGCGTACCTGCTGGCAAAGTGTAAACCCGTCAGTCTGTGGCATCATAACATCCAGAATTATAATATCATAACATTCCAGGTTTGTACTGCTAATAATTTCCGGATTAGAAATAATATCCACATTGTGCCCGTCCCTTGAAAGTATTCTCTGTATCATCTTTAAAATATCCTGCTCGTCATCAACTGCTAAAATATTTGCCAAAACAGCTCCCCTCCCATTAACCAGTTTATTCACTGGACTTTGTACCATCCCATTTACACGCCCATATGCCAAATACTGCTGCCAGTACAAGTGTTGAAATAATACATGTAATTATAGCTGTATGCAGCCCCTGTTTATAGTTTACAGCCATTGTAGCATATGTGGCAGGCTTTGGCAAAACCAGCGTTACAAACCTTGCCGGCCAGGCAGCAGGAATATACATCCATATGCCATCGCCAAGCCCTGTAAGCATTATTGCCGCCAGAAGGCTCTCCGCTATGCCAAGCCCTGTTGTTACCCCTTTATTAAAACGCATTGCAAGAAATAAATGCAGTATATAAAGGAAAATGCTGCTGCCTGCCATTACAAATGCAGCTATAAAATAAAGCCTGAAATCTATAATATAATCTTTTTCTATATATAAATAACCCGCACCAAATAAAACAGATGCAAGCAGGACTGCCGGCAATAAAAGCACCAGCAGCATAAAAAGTTTGCTGTAAAACGGCATTATTCTTACAGGTGCTGATAACATGTTCTGGAAAGAGCCAGCCATTAATTCCTGTTCTGATATTATCCCGCAAAAAAGCCCTGTAAGAAACGGCAGGGCTATTCCAAGTATCTGGAAATAAGCATCTGCCTTTGAATAAATATTTCCATTTGTAACGGAATAATACAGTAAAAATGCAGCCGCTGCCAGCAACGGGATTAATAAATGTGCAATACAGATTTTAAGCCCCCTTGCTTTTATAAAATCTGCTTTTATATATGCCAGAAACATTTATTCTTCCACCACCTTTTTCTTAAAACATACAACCATCAGAAAACTAAATAATACAAACCATACAAATGATATTATTACTCCAGGCAGGATTACACCACTGTTTAATAACGGATTTCCCGGAGAAGCTATAATACCATTAGGCATTATGCCAAGTACAGGGCACATAAGCCTTACAGGCAATGAAGACGGCCATATCCACCATAAATGCGTATCTGCAAATACAAAAGCAGAGAATACCATAAACATACATGAAAATATACAGGCAAACATGCCAGAACACATACTTAAAGTAATATATAATGGTATTTCCCACAGAAAGATAAAAGATAAAAGTATTACAGCAGTAAAATTCCCGGTTATCCCGGTAACAGTCCCGGATATTTTCCCAGATATTAATATCCCGGCACATAGTATGGCGTTAGCAATAAACAGCCCTGCTGCATAGCAAATCACTTTGCCGGCAAGTAATTTCCTGGCAGGTAAAGGCACTGACAGCATATTGCAGTAATGCAGTTTCTTATCTTTATTAACCCCGAGGTAACATATAATTGCAAGCATCCCTGGAAGAAGTGTTGTATACCAGAAATTCCATGCCATAGGCTGTGCCATTTCCATTACCCCATATGCCAGCAGTAACACAATGCCCAGGGAAAATACAGGCGCAATTACAGGCAGTTTTCCTCCAAAAGTATGCCGCATTTTCAAATGTTCAGATATTGCCATTTTTAACATGCTGCCATCTCCTTCCTGTTATCCATTACAACCTGCATAAACAGTTCTTCCAGGCTGTCCTCCTGGTTTATCCTGCCACTGTACCCAAGTACCCCTCCTGCAATAATCCCGATATGGTCTGCAACCTGTTCCACCTCGCTTAAAATATGGCTTGAAAATATTACTGTAATCCCTTCACCAGGCAAAGACCTGGTCAGCTCCCTTAATTCCTGTATTCCCAGAGGGTCAAGCCCGTTCAATGGTTCATCCAGGATAAGAAGCTCCGGCTTATCCATAAGTGCAAGTGCAATTCCAAGGCGCTGCTTCATGCCCATTGAAAAATTCCCAGCCTTCTTCCTGCCAGTGCCTGTAAGGTTTACAATCTCCAGGACTTCTTTAATACGTTTCTTAGGAAGCCCAAGAACCAGCCTTTTTACCTCAAGGTTTTCTTCTGCACTTAAATTCCCATAAACAGGCGGCATCTCAATTAAAGCCCCTGTTTTAGTTAAATCACCCCTCTTCCATTTATGGCCGTTAAATTCAATTAAACCAGATGCCGGCTTAAGCATGCCTGCCAGCATTTTTAATGTAGTTGATTTTCCTGCCCCATTTGGCCCTAACAGGCCATAAATTGAATTTCTTTCAATTTCAAGTGATAAATTGTTTACAACCATCTGCCCTTTAAATTTTTTACAAATGGCATCTGTTTTTAAAATAATATCCATGTTACCAATTCCTTTCTTTTAACTTATACAAAAGCCTGCTGCCGGCCTTTGTATAATTAGATGGTAACACCAGTTTATATAGATTTTATAAAGATTTATAAAAACAGGTAAATTTATAATTATGCATAATTATGTATATTTATTAGTTCATCTGTTATATTTATATGAATAATCCAGATATTTTTGTATAAATTAGAAAATCACTATTGCATAAATATAAATGTGGCTGTATAATATGCAGTATACAAATTTATTTTAGGAGGAATTACAATGAAAGAAAAAGTTATTCTCGCTTATTCCGGAGGACTGGATACAACTGCTATTATACCTTGGTTAAAAGAAAACTATGATTATGAAGTTATCTGTGTATGTATTGATGTAGGACAGGAAAGTGAACTTGACGGCCTTGACGAAAGGGCTAAGGCATGTGGTGCTGCAAAGTTATACATTGAAGATGTAACAGATGAATTCTGTGATGAATATATTGTACCTTGTGTCCAGGCAAATGCTATTTATGAAAATAAATACCTGCTTGGAACATCTATGGCACGCCCGCTTATCGCTAAAAGGCTTGTTGAAATTGCACGTATTGAAGGCGCAACTGCCATCTGCCACGGTGCAACAGGCAAAGGCAATGACCAGGTACGTTTTGAACTTGGAATTAAAGCACTTGCACCTGACTTAAAGATTATTGCTGCATGGAGGGATGACAAATGGACTATGGATTCCCGTGAGTCAGAAATTGAATACTGCAAGGCACATGGCATTAACCTTCCATTTTCTGCTGATAACAGCTACAGCCGTGACAGGAATTTATGGCATATAAGCCATGAAGGGCTTGAACTTGAAGACCCTGCTAATGCACCTGATTACAACCACCTTCTTGTGCTTGGTACAACACCTGAAAATGCACCAGAAGAAGGCGAAACTGTTACCATGACATTTGAACAGGGTGTCCCAAAAACACTTAATGGAAAAGAAATGAAAGTTTCTGATATTATACGTACATTAAACAGCCTTGGCGGCAAGCATGGCATTGGTATTATTGATATTGTTGAAAACCGTGTAGTTGGCATGAAATCACGCGGCGTATATGAAACACCAGGTGGCACAATCCTTATGGAAGCACACCAGCAGCTTGAAGAATTAATACTTGACCGCGACACATATACAGCTAAAAAGGATATGGGCAATAAATTTGCGGATATAGTATATGAAGGAAAATGGTTTACCCCTTTACGTGAGGCAGTACAGGCATTTATTGAATCAACACAGAAATATGTTACAGGTGAAGTTAAATTTAAACTTTATAAAGGCAATATAATAAAAATGGGTACAACCTCCCCATATTCATTATATAGTGAGTCCATCGCTTCATTTACAACAGGCGGACTGTATAACCATAAAGATGCAGAAGGATTTATTAACCTGTTCGGGCTTTCATCAAAAGTACGTGCAATGAAACATGGTTCTTTTACAGAATTAAAAGATAAATAAACCACTTATATATTTTTATCATAAAATACTAATACTGTTTCCCGTAAGACATAATCCATATACGGACATGTTTTACGGGAATAATTTTTATAAGCTTCTATATATGCATAACAGTTTAATTACCCCTTAACCATACGTTGTTTGCTTTAATATAAATTTATCTTTATAATTCTATAATAAAAGATGTTATGAAAGGAATTTAATTTATGGATGGAAATTTAGGTGGTATTATCTGCCAGTACAGGCAGGCAAAAAATCTGACACAGGAAGAATTTGCATTAAGGCTGGGGGTAACTCCACAGGCAATAAGTAAATGGGAAAGAGGAAAGGGAATACCTGATATCTCATTAATTGGCGGAATATGCCGTATTTTAGGAATTAGTGCTGATATATTGCTTGGAATTAAAAGCACTATCGTGGAAAATTCCAGTATTAATGCTGAAATTGTAATTAAAAACAATATGGCGGCAGAACCCCTTGTACTTGAATTTGGTGAAAATTTTATACAATGTATTATGAAAGGCCTGAATGAAGGATACCTGAAAGATTTTATAAATGAACAACGCAAAGAGCTTGCAAGCCAGACAGGAATGTTAATGCCTATATTAAGGTTTAAGGATAATTTAATGCTTGAAAAAAATTCTTACAGGCTTTTATCATATGATAAAGAGATTTTCACAGGACAAACAGATAATATTGATAATAATTCTTACAGGGAAATAATATTGCAGATAACTAAGGCATGTAAAGATAATTACTGCACAATTATTAATAAACATATTGTAAAATTAATGATTAATAATATAAAAGAAAAATTCCCAGGAATTGCAGACGGGCTTGTCCCTGAAAAGATTTCCTACCTGCAGGTTGAAAGAAAATTACAGGAAATTATTAAAAATGGCGGGACAATACGTGACTTAATCCATATACTTGAGGAAATGGAAGAAAATATAAACTAAACTTTATCTTGCAGCCCATATCCTGATAATGTATAATAAAGCCATATCAAAACCACAAGAATGCTGGAAGCGTTCTTGAAAAAATACAGAAAGCATAAAACTAGACAGAGTTTTATTTAAGAAAGGTATGGTTATTAATATGAATTTCAATGAAGCTAAGGATAAACTCTCAAAGTATGGACAGGAGCATGTATTAAAATATTATAATGAATTAAGCCAGGAACAGCAGGAAATGCTTACCACCCAGATTGCTGGAACTGATTTTTCAGTTACTGCAAATGTTACTGGCGGCATTAAAGAAACCCCACGTGGCAAAATTACACCAATTAAAGCAATGACACTTCCTGAAATTGAAGCAAACAGGGAAGAATTTACTAAAACAGGAATTGAAACAATACGTGCAGGAAAGGCTGGTGCTGTCCTTCTTGCAGGCGGCATGGGGACACGCCTTGGTTCTGCAAACCCCAAAGGAATGTATGATATCGGCATTACAAAACCTGTGTACATCTTCCAGCGTATTATAAGAAACCTGCTTGATGTTGTTGATATGGCTGGTACATGGATACATCTCTTTATAATGACAAGTGATAAAAACCATGATACTACTGTAGCATTTTTTAAAGAGAATAACTACTTCACATATAACCCTGGTTATATCCATTTCTTTAAACAGGATATGGCACCAGCCGCAACATACCAGGGCAAAGTATATATGGAAGATAAATACAAAATTGCAACCTCACCAAATGGCAATGGCGGATGGTATTCTTCAATGAAAAATGCTGGAATTACGGATTTTATCCATAAAACAGGTATTGAATGGCTTAATGTTTTTGCTGTAGATAATGTATTGCAGCGTATTGCTGACCCATGTTTTATTGGTGCTGTAATACACAAAAACTGTTCTGCCGGTGCAAAGGTTGTACGTAAAGCAGACCCTGATGAAAAAGTTGGTGTGATGTGCCTGGAAGACGGACGCCCTTCTATTGTTGAATACTATGAACAGACAGAACAGCTCCGCAATACAAAAGATGAAAATGGTGAGCCTGCTTATAATTTTGGTGTAATATTAAACTATCTTTTCAAAGAAAGTGACCTTGAAGAAATATGCAACAATGAACTTCCTCTGCATATTGTTGAAAAGAAAATCCCTTATATGGATGAAAATGGTGCTTTTATTAACCCAGAAGAGCCAAATGGCTATAAATTTGAAACCCTTATACTGGATATGATACACATGCTTGATACATGCCTTCCATTTGAAGTTGAAAGAAATAAGGAATTTGCGCCAATTAAAAACAAAACTGGCATAGACTCAATAGAAAGCGCAAGAAAGCTTCTTGAGGAAAATGGAATAACCCTGTAAAAATTTTTAACATACCAGGACATGCCTGTAAACTAAAACATGCCCTGGTATATTTTATTATGGATATTATTCCCCTTCTAATTTACAAGGCAGCCCGGCTATTATATTTTCCAAATCTTTTATACTGCCTGTATTATCAATAACCCTTCCTGCCCTTTCTATAAAAAAACTGTCCGGTTTTTGTTTTTTAATAATTGAACGTGATTTTTCTTCTGTATACCCCCTGTTTTTAGAAAGCCTTTTTATCCTGGCATCTTCCGGAACATATACATACCATGTTTCATCACAAAACCTGTCACACCCGGTTTCATACATAATAGCTGTTTCAAGTATTATATAACCATCCTGTCCTTTTCTCCCATTAATATAATTTTCAATATATAACATTACTTCAGGATGTATTATTGAATTTACAGCAGAACGTGCCTTATCATCACTGAATATAATATCAGCAAGCTTCTTCCTGTCAATACTGCCATCCTGGCCTAAAATACCACTGCCATACATTTCTATAATTTTTTTAAACGCTGGTTTCCCTGGCTCTGTTACAATATGCCCCAGCTTATCAGCTATTAAAAGACCTGCATTGTACTTCTTGCTGGCAATTTCTGCCACAAGTGACTTGCCACTTCCAACACCGCCTGTAATCCCTATAACATACATAATCCACACTTCCTTCTAATTCTGCCCTGATATGCCCCCGGCGCAGGCATTCCTGAATTTATTTTACAGCATGTTACTACTATACCATATATATCTTATAATTGTAAGCACCCCGCTAATAAATATATGTCCGTTTCATAAATTACTATATACAGGATAATTTACAGTTATCTGGTGTTTGGGTAACTGACGGTTTCTGTGCCAGAGCCAGAATAATTTAACAGAACATGGAAACCTTGCGTCCGTCTGCCTGCAGAACAAAACAAGATACCAGGAAATTATTACAATAACTATTGCAAATTTTATTAATATATACTATTATATTCGTATAAGCCCAGTGCTGTTTCCTTTAAATATTATATACATCTTTTTTACGCAAGGCCCTTATTTTGAAGGGTCTTAATTGTTACTATAGTACCTCTTTAACTACACCAGCTATTGTAACAAAAACCAGAAAATGCATATAAAAGCCCATATTGGAACAGCCTGGCTGGCAGGTATTCCAGCGTACCTGCATGGCACTTTGTTTCCACAGTATTTTATAGAAAGGAATATTAGTATGAGAAAAAAAATAGCGGCACTGTTAACTGGCTGCCTGCTTCTGCAGTCATTAACAGGTTTTGTTGTACCATCCCATCTGGCATCTGCCCAATCTGCCAGAGCCGGGATACTTTCTGAAGTACAGCCTGCCAAATCTGCCAGTTCAGTAAAAAGAGTGGCAACTGTAAATACTGGAAACCTGGAAATAGAAGTACGCCCTTTCCTTGAATATACGGGTAAAGTAACTGTAGAATTTAAGGAGGAAACAAAAGAACTGGATTTCGCAAATAAATCCGCTTCACAGTCTGTACGTTTTGAAAATGTAACACCAGGTGAAGGAACTGTTACTGTAAAAGCTGACAAATTTGCTACATATACCCAGAATGTCACAGTTGAGGCAGGATGGTCACATAAACTGCTTTTATGTGCAACAAAGGTTGATACAGGCAAAGCTGATACAAATCCTGGCTGGCTGCAGGCAGGTGATGTCAATGGGGACGGAAAGGTAAGTGAAGCTGATACCTCAAGCCTTTTAAACTTAATCTGGGAAAGTACATCAAATAAAGGTTTTGATTTAAATAACGATGGCAAGATAGATATTGCTGATTTACAGTTAATTGTACAAAACCTTGATGAAGCACCACAACAGTCACTAGTTGAAAAGTTATGGATTTATAGTGATGTACTGCCAATAGATGGCACATCTGGTGATGTATCAGGCCTGGCTTCAGGTAAAGGCGCTAAATTAACAAGAACAGATAACAAAGATATTTCAGCATCTAACCCTGTAAACCTCCAGTTTAACCTTGCAGATGATAGCACAAATAATACACCTGGAATCGGAGGAATGAAAATTCTTTCACCTTTTACAAATGACAATGGTGAAACTGTAAGTGACATTGAAGCTGGTGAGGTTGAAGTTTACACAGACAATTCTGCTGAACCTCTTAAAATTTCTTTAGCAAACCAGACTAGCAGCAATTTAAAGAAAGCCAGTGCAAAGCTTCTTAAAGCTTCTGCAAGGGCAGCATCTGTTAAAACTGAGTCTGATGGTTCGCTTGTACTGGATTTCGGCGGACAGATTGCAGTAAAAAGAGTTATTATCAGAATTGATGGTGTAAGGAAAAGTAACAAAAAGCTTGCTGATATTGCCAAAGTAGAGTTTGTCAATGATATGGATAAAAGAATTCCAGAACCACAGCTTGACATACCATCTATGGCAGAGCCAAAGCCTGGAAATGAACAGCTTGATATATCATGGACTCCACAGAACAATGTAACTGGCTATGAACTTTATGTAAAAGGCCCTGCTGGAAAGTCAGAAACAATTCTTGACAGCACTATTAAAGTTCCTGGCAATAAGTACACTTTAAGCTCTATTAATGACGAGAAGCTTGTTAACTTTGCAACTTATACGCTTAAAGTACGTTCTGTTAATGGTGACTGGAAGAGCCCATGGTCTGAAGAAGTAACAGGAGTGCCAGAACCACAGGCTAAACCAGACCCGCCTGATAATTTAAAATTAACTGGTGGCCGTGACTCTATTAACGCCACATGGAAAGATATGGACGATTCCAGTGGTTACATGGTTTACTACAAGAAATCAAGTGAACCTGATGACAAGTTCAAGCCAGCAGTTGCAGGTTTTGTACCTGATGGTGACAAACGTGTTGATGGTATAATTGAAACTAACAGCTTTAAAATTGAAAACCTTGATGAAGATACAGAGTATACAGTTTATGTTACTGGCTGGAACCAGCTTGGATGGGGAAGCCCTTCTTTGAAATCACTTTGTAAAACAAAGAATTCCAACCCTCCACAGCTTCCTAATTATAAACTGTTAAATACTTCTAAGGGTGAAGGCGTTGTATCAAACCATATAGTTTCAGCAACTTATGGCGGACATGGCGGTGCTAAGATGGTTGACAGCCCTCTTGATACAGAAGCAAAGAGTGCTCTTGGAGTTGTAGATAATAACTATAATTCATACTGGGTTAAAAACGACTGGGATGACGGTGTAGCTTACCCAGCAAATGACAGGGGTATAAATATAACCCTTGATGCTAACTATAAAATGAATTTTATGACATTTGCTGCTTATGAAGAGGCTGCACCTCTTGAATATGCAAGAATTGATTACTGGAATTCACAGGAAGACAAACAGAATACAGTTGGTGCACGCCTTTTAAGGAAACTTGACATTAATGAACACCAGTTCTATATTGTTAAGTTTGATAATGCAATAACTGCTAATAAAATACGTTTATGTGTTGGCAGAGGTTACACAAGAGCTGAAATGAGAATTGGTGAAATCCGTTTCTACAATTATGATTCACTTGAAGATGACATTATGGGGCTTTATTCAGATGAAATGCACTCTACATTAAGAAGTGACGTAACAGCAAGCACAATTGATGCATTAGAAAAACGTCTGGAAAAACCTGATAGTGAAAGTGGTGAGTTACATCCTCTTTATAATGAATTAAAACTTGAACTTGGAACTGCAATGGATATTTTAAACAATAAACCATCTCCTTCTTATGAAGTAATTAATACTATTACTGGAAAAAAAGACGGACATCTTGGCTTTGGCGGTTTAAATCCTTGGCAGCCACTTGGAAAGACTGTTTATGCTGGTGAAACCCTTATTGTTTATGTAGGGCATAATACAAAGAGGACTGGTGATTCAACAAACCTTAACTTAGTTATGACACAGTACCATGCTGAATCAGCCAGCCTTGCAAAATCTTCTGCTGCACTCAAAATAGGCAGAAATGAAATCATAGTCCCTCAGATTGCAGATAAAGATTTTGAACGCGGCGGACAGCTTTATGTTGCATACAGCGGGAATAATGCTGCTGACAAGTATGCTGTACGTGTACTTGGAGGAAGTGATATTCCTGTTTTAAATGTATACAGAAAGACAGGCGCTGAAAGAACAGGTGCTATAAGGGCTTATGTTGACAGTTTGGAAAAACATACAGCTAATATTGAAGCAAAACATACAGAACTCCATAAAGGCAAGGAGAAACCTGTAGATTATGAATATGACCAGACTAACTGTATCTTAAATGCGACTGATATAATGATGGAGAAGATGATGTACTCACTGCCTGCAACACAGGTATGGGGACCATTAGCATCTAAGGAAGATAAAGTTGCTGCACTTGATACTGCATTACAGGCAATGGAAGATACTATGGCTTTATTCTACCAGCATAAAGGCCTTAGTGATGATGCAGGTACAGTAAGAGGCAATAATGCACTTCCTTCACAGCACTTAAATATCAGGTATATGAGAATGTTCTCTGGTGCATTTATGTATGCTGCTGGCAACCATATTGGTATTGAATATGGTTCATGTAATATTGCAAGTGGTGCATCCAGCATGGCTAGCTTTGGATGGGGTATTGCCCACGAAATCGGCCATGATATTAACCAGGGTACCTACGCTGTAGCAGAAGTTACAAACAACTACTTTGCACAGCTTCTTACAGGCACACAGCGCTATACGCTTGAAAATGTATATAAGAAGGTAACTTCTAATACTGTTGGCAGGGCATCTAATGTATTTACACAGTTAGCATTATACTGGCAGCTCCATCTTGCATTTGATGACCAGGAAGATGACCACCATATTTATGATAATTATGAAGACCAGTTTAACAACCTGTTCTTTGCACGTGTAGACACATATTCAAGAAACCCTGCTAAAGCACCTCAGGCAGGCCTTGTATTAGGTGATAGTGAACAGAACCTTATGCGTCTTTCATGTGCTGCTGCTAATAAGAATATTCTTCCATTCTTTGAACGCTGGGGCATGGTACCTGATGCAGACACTGTTGCCTATGCAGCAAAATATGGTGAACCAGATACTAAAGCACTTTACTATGTAAATAATAATGCAAGGGATTACCGTGTAAACCACCCTGGTGAAGCAGGAACTATAAAAGGCAGGGATGTTATAACAGCAGCTACTGCATCAGCAGTTTCAAACAAGGTAGAAGTTTCTATTGAAACAAGTGAGGATACAGATTTAATCCTTGGTTATGAAATTATCCGAAGCATGACAAGTAATGGTGTTACAGAGTCACAGGTAGTTGGTTTCGAGCCTGTAAAATCTACTGGTGCTACTGTATTTACAGATACTATCTCTACTATAAATAACAGGGTAATGTCTTATAAAGTTAAAGCAGTTGACAAGTTCCTCAACTACTCTAATGAAAAAGAGGCCGGCCAGGTTAAAATCCAGACAGACGGCATACTGGATAAATCATTATGGACAGTAGAAACAAATATGGCATCTGATGAAGATATAGAAATTCAAAATAATGATAATGACCCTGACAGTGGCTATGATGAGAAAAACCCTGGAAGCGTAGCAGCAAAGACTGAACATACTATTGACAGGGTTATTGATAATAAGGCAGATACTGTTTATAATGGTAAAGCCTCTGAAGGTGCAGCAGAAATTATTATTGACATGCATGATATTAAGGAAGTTACTTCCCTTAAATATTCTGGAACTACTGCACTTAACAGCGATAATGCTAAAATATATGTAAGTACAGATGGAAGCACATGGACTCCTGTCAGCACATGGTCTAACGTAACAAAATCTTCTGATGGCTCTTCTGATATTGTATGGTTTAATTCTGTTGAAGAAGGCGCACGTGAAAGCTGGATTGGAACTTATGATGCAAGATATGTTAAATTAACTATTACCGGACTGGCTGAAGTTTCTATTAATGAAATTGATGTATGTGGCCCTACTGGTGATAATATTGAGTTCCATAAAACAGAAAGCGGTACACCATCTATTGGTTTGCTTAGTGCTGATTTCAAGTATGGTGATAAGGCAGAAGATGTTATACCTGCAGGTTCATTAATCTTTACAGGAACTTATAAAGGAAACCCGGCTTATAACGTAGTTATGTTATATGATACTGAAGGCAACGTAATAGGTGCAAAGGATGGTGCAACTAAGGCAGGACAGGTAATACTTGCAGATGTACCTGAGAATGGAAACCTTGGTGAAACCTCAGACGGAACATGGGTATACTACGTAGAAAAAGGACAGTTTGATGCAGAAACACTTGCTGGCAAAGATGTACGTGCTGAATTATACCGCGTGGATAATGCATTAACACTTGAAGGCGAGCGTATTACTAGTGATACACTTGTTATCAAAATTCCATCAACATTACAAAGTATTACTTTAACAGGCAATACTGTTCCAGGGACTAACTAATTACAGAATATTTAAACAGCAAAATTAAATTATGTTTCCTGTACAGCGTAAAAACTGCACAGGGAACATAATAATTATGGAGGTAAACCATGAAAAAGTGGATTAGTTGCATACTTTTGTCCGCCCTTCTTATTACTGCCCTTCCAGTTTACCCTGTAACAGCAGCAGAAACAGACTGTACTGGAAAACTGGTGGCAAGTGGAAGTAATATTAATGTATCACTTTCATTTCCACTGGCTGCAACAGAGAAAATCACATCTTTGCGTTTTAAGTTAAAGGTTTCTGTAACCAGTGGCAAAATGAATGAACCTGTATTTACATTTAATAATGCAGTACAGAGTGACGTAAAAGAAAGCGGAATAATTAAGGATAATGACAGTAATAATTACATAGTTGATGTTGTAATGTCTGGTAAAAAGGGCAACCTGGTATTCCCTGCAAATGGGCAGGCTGATATCGGGACTCTTTCACTTAAGCCATCTGGCAGCACTTACAAGATTTCAACACAGTTTACAGGAATAAACGGTGAAAATCCTTCAGCAGAATATGTTACAGAAACTGGACAGTCTGCAATAGAAGTCCCTCTTGTAAATACTGAAATAATAACAACAGAAGGAAGCTCTTCAGGACAGTCATCATCATCTTCAGGTTATGTACCGTCCGCAACTAAAAAACCAGATGCTTCTGCAGAACCTTCTGCATCACCATCAGCTACAAACACACCTGGTGTTAATGAGCCTTCAGGTACAAGTGCTCCTGGAACACCAGAAGAACCAGGCGGGAATAATAACACATTTGACAAGGATAAGAAACCTTCCATGTCTGCCTCAGCTAAAAAAGGTTCACGTGTCATAACATTTAAATGGAATATAATTGACGGTGCAGACGGTTATATTTTCTACAGCGCTTCTGGAAAGTCTGGCAACTACAAGAGAATAAGGACTATATTAAAGCCAGACAGGATTACCTGCAACGTCACAATGGCTTACGCCTCCTCATATTCACTTAGGATGCGTGCATTTAAGACAGCAGATGACGGCAGCAGGATATTCGGGCAGTACAGTAAAGTTAAAAAATTAACAACAGCCCCAGCCAAAGTAAAAGGTGTTAAAGCAAGGATTTCTGGTACTAAGATTAACCTTTCCTGGAAGAAGGTTAAAAATGCAAAAGGCTACCAGATTTATGCAGGCAAGAAAAAGAACGGCAGCTACTCCCTTGTGAAAACACTTAAAAAAGGTTCTGTTTTAAAGACTACTGTTAAAAATAACAAGAAATATAAGTTCTTTAAAGCAAGGGCATATGTAAATAATGCATCTAAAAAACGTGTATATGGAAACTTCTGTGCAGGTGTAAAGGCTAAAGCTTAAAACCTGTTTACATTAATACCATATACATACACAGCATTTATAATTTGCTGTACCATAAAAACGTGGAAAACAAAATGCCAAATTAAAAATAAGAACCTGTTTATATAAGCAGGTTCTTATTTTATTGCATATTTTAATTCCTGTAAAATATAATATATATAACTTAAACTATCCAGAAAATTGCAACCGCACATGTGGGAAAATTTCTGTAGAAATGAGGTATAATGAAGCTGTTTAAAAAGACTTCCATTTTTACAAAAACTGCTCTTCCGCTGCTTATTTCTTTTTCACTGGTTTTATGCGGCACAAAACCATTTGCTGCTGCCCAGCCAGCCGCCAGTGAACCTCCCTCTGCCCAGGCAGGCGTATCCATACTTGCTAAAGCGGCAGTCCTTATAGAAAATAACAGTGGCAGGATTTTATTTGAAAAAGAAAAAGATACTGAGCTTGTCCCTGCAAGCATTACTAAAATTATGACACTGCTGCTTATATTTGAAGCACTGCATAACAAAAAGATAACTTTAGAGGACAGTGTGTCTACAAGTGAATTTGCTGCATCAATGGGCGGCTCACAGGTATTCCTTGAACCTGGTGAAACACAGACTGTTGACACTATGATAAAGTGCATAAGCATAGCAAGTGCCAATGATGCTGCAGTTGCTATGGCTGAATATGTAAGCGGTTCTGAAACAGAATTTGTTAAAAAAATGAATGAAAAAGCAAAAGAACTTGGCATGGTACATACAAGCTTTAAAAACTGTAACGGGCTTGATGACTCAATACAAAGCGGGCACTACAGCAGCGCTTATGATGTAGCGCTTATGTCAAAGGAACTTATTACAAAATACCCTGAAATCTCCAATTACTCTACTGTATGGATGGATGAAATTACACATACAACAAGAAAAGGCACTAGCCAGTTCGGGCTTACCAATACTAATAAACTAATACGTACATATAATGGCATTACAGGGCTTAAAACAGGCTCAACCTCCAAGGCAAAATACTGCCTGTCCGCAACGGCAGAACGCAACGGCGTAAGCCTTACTGCTGTTATTATGGCAGCCCCTGACCCTAAAGAAAGGTTTGCCGAAGCAGCAGCGTTGCTGGATTATGGATTTTCAAACTGCACAAACTATTCTGAAAAAGCATCTAAAATACGCATAAAACCACAAAAAATCATTAACGGAATAAAAGACCAGATAAATTCAGAAGTGGCAAGGGATTTTTCTTATACCTTATGTGGCAATGAATCATCAGATAAAATCGAAAAAAAGATTATGTTCCTGCCTGATATTAAAGCACCTGTAAAGAAAGGTGATGAAATCGGAAGCGTAGTTTATATACTGAATGGGAAGGAAATAGACAAAATACCAATAAAAGCATCCGAAGATATTAAAGAGGCAGGTTATATAACTTATTTCCAAAGGCTGCTTAAACGGCTTTTAATGGCACAAAGCAGTTAAAATACTTATATAAAAACATAAATCCCATGTCATGGATATCCCGCATAAAAACTGCTTTATACCCAGACATGGGATTTAACCGGATTGCAGATATCATCTTGCCTTAAAATTAACTCTCTTCACTTGCACCAGTATCATCATTAATAAATGTACCATATTCAAATGGTTTTTTACTGTCATATTCAAACACGAACTTATTAAGCGCTTCTGCATTGGCAGCAAGGTTACGTTCAGAAGAAACCCCGTCTGTAAGTACAAGTGATGAACCACATGAATATTCACCATCATATGAAGTCCTGAAATAACCTGATATTGGTATCTGGAGCTGTGTAACCTCTGTTGTGCCCATCATAATTACATCCTTCATATATCCCATAATAGCATCATTCGTAAGGTCTGTTGTAACATATTCACCAAGAACTTCATTAGCAAGTTCAATCCACTTTGAAAGTGAAAGTGATTTAAGCTTGTCAAACACACATTTAATAACTGTACGCTGTCTCCATGTACGCCCATAATCATCCATAAGCCCTGTAATTGTCTTAACACTGCCCTTACGTATACGGCAGTAACCAAGTGCCTGGTTGCCATTAAGCTTCTGCTTGCCCACTTTAACAGTCCTGAAACGCTTCTTTGAAATATAGTTAGTTGTATTAAGGTAAGAAGCCTCTGACTCTGTAAGCTCCACTTCTACCCCGCCGACTGCATTTACAATCTTTTCAAATGCATTAAAACCAACTTCTACATAACCATCAAGCTCAATATTAAAATTCTGTGCAATAGTTT
Organism: uncultured Lachnospiraceae bacterium; assembly: GCA_910588655.1. Lineage (GTDB taxonomy): Bacteria > Bacillota > Clostridia > Lachnospirales > Lachnospiraceae > Butyribacter. The sequence goes on from CAJUPJ010000011.1 coordinate 64,453, forward strand.
TATATAAAAGCTGTATACCGCCAAAAGAATTGGCAGCGTTTAGTTTATTTAAGCCGTGGTCAGGAATATCTACGGCCATATCCCTCATAAGTGATGTAAGCTTAAGGTTCTTATGTTTTGTGTCCATAGTAGCTATAATCATTGTATCAGTAAGCCCGGACGCATCATATCCCTTTTCTTCCCTGTAATCATTGCCTACAATAAGCACATTGACAACATTTTCATCTGAATTAACCTTAATCCCGCTTAAATCAACATCCTTAAGCGCTGTATCATAATCCCTGTTTACATGGTTTAAAGTATTATTAAATGTAACCTGTGCCTTTGCAACAAAAAAACCCGTAACGCCGCTTATAACCAGCAGCAATGCCATCATAATTTTCTTTAACATAATAAATCTCCAATTATTTTATTATAATAAAACCTGCCCTGTAATTTTACTGGCTGGAATCTTTAAATTCAAACTCACCTTTGCCGTTGTATTCAAAAATAAACTGCTCCAGCACCTCTTTATTCTTCTCAATATTCTGCTCACCAGATACCCCGTCAGTAGGCACAAGGCAGTCATTGCCAGGTCCGAATTCACCAGGACTGCTTTCCCTGAAATAAGGGTTATGTGGTATACGCAGCTGGTAAATATCAGTAGTTCCCATTGCAGCAACATCTTTCATATACTGGAAAATATGGTCATTATCAAGGTCAGTAACTATATGTCCCATAACTTTATTGGCAATATCATACCATTTTGTTAAAGACATTGTTTTAAGCTTTTCAAATGCAGAACTTATAACTGCCCTCTGCCTCCATGTACGCCCGTAGTCATCAATAAGCCCGCTTGCAGTAACCACAGGTTCGCCAATCATATCTTTTCCCTTGCGTATACGGCAGTATCCAAGTGCCTGTTCACCATTAAATACCTGTTTCCCTGCCTTTAACCCTTTTCTGTACTTTTTCTTCTTTATATAATTAGTTATACTTAAATAACGTGCCTCTGTATCAGTAAGTTCAACTTCTACACCACCTAAAGCATCGACTACTTCTTTAAATGCATCAAAATCAACTTCTACATAACCATCAAGCTTGATGTTGAAATTCTGTGCCAGTGTTTTATACAGGCTTTTAACTTCACCTTCATGGTTAGTAGCAGCATTAATCTTCTCATAGCTATCTGCAGCTGGTACATATACACGTAAATCCCTCATAACTGATGAAAGCTTAAGCATACCATGCTTCCTGTCCATAGTAGCAACCATAATAACATCCCTTAGCCCACGGTCATTAGAATAATACTTTTCATCACGCTTATCATTCCCAATAAGAAGTATATTAACAATATCATCATCGGATTTGACTTTAATGCCACTTAAATCAACAGAAGAAAGCTTAGAATTATAATCCCTCTTCACATGGTTCAGGGTCTGGTTAAATGCAACCCTTGCCTTAGCAACAAAAAAGCCAGCAGTACCACTTATAACAAGGAAAAACAGCAAAAAAATAATTTTAACACTGTTCTTAACCCTGCTTTTTCTCTTTTTCTGTTTCCTTCCATTATTATTTCCCATACATGCCCTCCAAAATAATATTTCTATTATACACAACCCCTATTATAACCGTACATGCCATATATTGCAACGTAATTATTATAATTTAATATAATTGTAAATAAAAGGTCTCCATATCCATCCAGGCATATGGAGACCCTTTGTTTCTAATTATGTCTGTTTTCGCGTGCCAGTATGCCAGCACCAGATAACTGTAAATTATCCTACATATCTTTATTACGCCTGCATCTGTGAACGGTAATAATTTATCAGGCATCCCTTTACAATTATATCGCGCTCATCATCTGTAAGCCGTCCAAGTTTTAAGTCAAATTCTTTCATTCCCTTGCCAGCTACATATGCTTTTACTACATCTTCTTTATTTATAATAGCGTTCTTTATATCCTTTATAAAGATATAATCCCCATTCTCAAAAGGAAGCTTATCTTCTTCAAATATAAATGGCAGCATACCCCAGTTAATAAGGTTGGAACGGTATCTCTTTGTAGCATACTCTTTTGCTATATTTGCAAAGCCGCCAAGCACTTTCTGGCATGAAGCAGCCTGTTCACGTGCAGAGCCATCTCCTGGCTTTACCGCATATATAAGGCTTCCTATCTGTGTATCTTCTGGCTTTGCTTCAAATTTTTCATTAATCTGCTTAAACACTTCTTCTGCTTCTGGCAGTGCAGCAAATATATCCTCTCCTGCTGTCCTTGCTTTCTCTCCAAGCTGTACAGCCTTGGCACGTCCTACATAAGCCGGGTCTTTACGTGAAAGAGTAAACTCTGCAAGCCCAAGCGGGTTAGAACGGAATGATGAAGTTTCACCTGATGGTATAAGCTCATCTGTTGTTGTTACAGGGTCGTGTATCTCTGATACAACTTTAAGCACCATATTGTCTGTAAGGGCAGACATAACAGGCCAGTCCTTTATATTAGGGCCAAACTTAATTTCTGTTTCTGGCTTTGGATTTCCAACTCCATTGTAAACACGGTTGTCATATATTGTGCTGTCAAAGAAATACTTTGGCTTGCTAAAGTCCGCATCAATATCCATTGCAGATGTTAAATATCCCTTGTTAGCCGCTGTTGCAGCAATTGAACGTGCATCCATAAGTGCAACTGACGCAATCTGGCCGTTTGTAACCTTTGAACCCTCCCTGTTAGGGAAATTACGTGTTGAATGTCTTATTGAAAGCCCGTTATTAGGAGGAACATCCCCTGCACCGAAACATGGACCGCAGAATGCGGAACGCACTGTTGCTCCTGTTGCCATAATATCTGCAATTACACCATTTCTTACAAGCTCCATAAATACAGGCTGGCTTGACGGGTATACACTAAGTGAAAACTCATCAGAGCCAATATTCTTTCCACGCAATATATCCGCAGCATCGCATATATTTTCAAAACCGCCGCCTGCACATCCTGCTATAACACCCTGTTCAACATAAAGCCTGCCATTATGCACTTTATCTTTAAGAGTAAATTTTATCTTATTATTATCAAGGCTTACAAGTGCCTTTTTCTCAACATCATCAAGAATATCCATCATATTAGCATTAAGTTCATCAATAGTATAAACATTGCTTGGATGGAAAGGCATTGCAACCATAGGTTTTATCTCTGAAAGGTCTACATAAACCATGCCATCATAATAAGCTACATTATCTGGCTTTAATTCCTTATAATCCTCTGGACGTTTATGGATTTCATAGAAATCCTTAATTTCACTGTCTGTCACCCAGACAGATGAAAGGCATGTTGTTTCTGTTGTCATTACATCCACGCCAATACGGTAATCTGCTGAAAGGTTAGCAACACCGTCACCAACAAATTCCATTACTTTGTTATTAACATATCCATTGGCAAATACAGCACCAATAATTGCAAGTGCAATATCCTGCGGGCCAACACCTTTCTGTGGCTTGCCTGCCAGATATACTGCAACTATTCCTGGCATTGCAATATCGTATGTCCTGCCTAAAAGCTGTTTTACAAGCTCAGGCCCGCCCTCACCTACTGCCATAGTACCAAGTGCACCATAACGTGTGTGTGAATCTGAACCAAGAACCATATTGCCGCTGCCCGCAAGCATTTCACGTGCAAACTGGTGTATAACTGCCTGGTGCGGAGGAACATACATCCCGCCATACTTTTTAGCACATGAAAGCCCAAACATATGGTCATCTTCATTAATAGTCCCGCCTACTGCACATAAACTGTTATGGCAGTTAGTAAGCACATAAGGCACTGGGAACTTTTCAAGCCCGGACGCACGTGCCGTCTGGATTATCCCGACAAATGTAATGTCATGGGAAGCAAGCTTGTCAAACTTTATGCCCAGATTCTGCATATCACCAGAAGTATTGTGTGCTTCCAGTATCTTATATGCTATTGTGCCCTTAGCAGCCTCCTCCTTAGCTGGTACACTGCCACACTCTGCATTTAATGCCTGTGCTGCCTCTGCATTATCCTCTATAATTTTAGTCCCATTTACAAGATAAACCCCGTTGCCATAAAGCTTAACCATAAATTATGCCTCCTTAAATAGTATAACAGATATTACTCCCATGCAGTCCCTGGTATTTTACCTTAATACAAACTGCCCGATAAGTTCTTTTAATGAAGTTGCCTGTGCTGCAAGCTCTTCACTTGTTGCCGATGTCTCCTGTGCTGATGCAGAATTGCTCTGTACCACACCTGAAATCTGCTCAATGCCTTTTTCAATTTCACGCATTGTATCTGCCTGTGTATATGCTGTATCACTTGCCTGTTTTGAGGCATTGGATAAGAATTCAATACCATTAATAACTTCTTCTAATGACTCTTTGGTGCTCTGTGTCATTGTATTGCCAGCTTCAACCTCTTCAAGGGCATTGTGTATTAATTCCCTTGTCTTGGCAGCAGACTGTGCACTGTCTGTAGCAAGCTTGCCAATCTGGTCAGCAACTACAGCAAAGCCCTTTCCTGCCTCACCTGCCCTTGCTGCCTCAATAGATGCATTAAGTGAAAGCAGGTTTGTCTGTGATGCAATATCTTCAATTTCACCAATAATATTTTCAACTTCTTTGGAAGCTTCACTAATACGCTCCATAGCGCTGATAAGGTTATTCATTTCCTCACTTCCGCGCTCTGCCTGCTTCCTGTATACAAGCCCTTCCTCATAAGCAGCACCAACCTGCTTTGCAGAATCTTCTGCTGCTATTGTAACATTTTCAACAGTTGCAGTAAGTTCCTGTACTGCACCAGCCTGGTCTGTAGCGCCTTCTGCAAGTGCTGTAGCGCTTTCTGCAAGCTGTCCTGCACCAGCATCTACCTGGTCTGATGCCTCTTCTATCTGTAAAAGAGTAGCCTTAAACTTCTCAGTAATATGTTCTATACTTTCCTTTAAACCAGCAAATTCCCCGGCAAAAAGCCCAGGGTCATTTAAAGTTGCCATAAAATTGCCATCTGCAAGTGCCCCGACATCTTCATTAATATCATAAATAATCTGGCTTAAATCCTTTGCCATTGCCTTAATTTCAAGTGCAAGGTCATTAACTTCATCCTTAATTTCAAATTCTGGAAAATCTGAAGATAAATCACCTTTTGCAAACTTCTTCATTCTTTCTGATACAACATTTAAAGCATTTGACATCTGGCGTGCAATGCTCCTTCCAATCTTTATGGATACAAACATTACAGCAGCAATTATAATTATTATAATGATTATCATTACAATAGTAAGTATCTGGAGGGCTGATGCAAGGTCATTGCCCTTATCTACATTTACTTCCATTAACTCTGTAAGGTCGCCATAAACTTCAGTAAACAGTTGTGCAAGTTCATTAGCCGCCTTTGTCTGTGCCCTGTTTTCCTCACTATGTATATCTCCGCCAAGCGCTAATATGTCTGAGTCAAGTACCCAGTATTCATCCAGTTCACTAGCCATATGCTCATATGCTTCTTTTTCTTCCTTTGTAGAAAGGGTCTTTTCCATTTTAGAAAAATACTCTTCAAATTTAGCTTTATTGTCATCATGTGTCTGTGTGTTCAGATTAACAAACTCTTCATCTGCATATGCTATTACTGCCCTTGTTGAACTTCTGGTATCTGCAAATGCCGCCATTGCATTTCCTATATCACCTTGTGAAAATCCATACTGGTCAAGTGCATATGTATAACGGTTACTTAATATTAATAACGCAACTAGTGCAATTATTGCAGCTACAGCTGCCATCATTGTCACAATGACAAAAGACTTCTGCAGCCTTTTTTCTATCCTCTCCTCTTTAAAATTAAACAATGGTTCCACCTCTGTCTTCCCTGATATTTTTAGCCATTTATCCAGCTATGAATTATTCTACTATTTTTTCCTGTCAATGTAAAGTATATTTTTTTAAATGTTTCTTGATTAGTAAAGTGTGTTGTAGTAGAATGATACTTAATAAAAATTATTAAGGAGGATTTGTTAATGAAACATTTGATTAGCCCGCTTGACCTGTCCATCAGCGAACTTGAAGAAATCCTTAATCTTGGACAAGCTATTATGAAAGCTCCAGACAAGTATTCATCCATATGTGAAGGAAAAAAACTGGCCACTTTATTTTATGAACCAAGCACACGTACACGCCTTAGTTTTGAAGCAGCAATGCTTAACCTTGGTGGTAAGGTGCTTGGTTTTTCTTCGGCAGATTCAAGTTCTGCATCAAAGGGTGAAAGTGTTGCTGATACAATAAGAGTAATATCGTCATATGCCGATATATGCGCCATGCGCCACCCAAAAGAAGGTGCACCAGTTGTTGCAGCAATGCACTCCGGAATTCCAGTAATTAATGCTGGTGACGGCGGACACAACCACCCTACACAGACGCTGACAGACCTCCTTACAATTAAGGAACTAAAAGGACGGCTTGACAACTTAACGATAGGCATGTGTGGCGACCTTAAATTTGGCAGGACTGTACATTCACTTATAAATGCAATGGTACGTTATGAAAATGTACGTTTTATACTGGTTTCCCCAAATGAACTAAAAATACCTGACTATCTGCGCCAGGAAGTGCTTATAGCTGGCAATATTGATTTTATTGAAACCAGCGAGCTCGAAAAATATATGCCAGAGCTTGATATACTTTATATGACACGCGTACAGCGGGAACGTTTCTTTAATGAAGAAGACTATATAAGGTTAAAAGACAGTTTTATACTTGATGCAGAAAAGATGAAATATGCCCGTAAAGATATGTATGTACTCCACCCTCTGCCCCGTGTTAATGAAATTGCAACCGAAGTTGATGATGACCCGCGTGCCGTATATTTCAAACAGGCAGAATTCGGCGTATATGTACGTATGGCGCTTATTATGACGCTTTTAGGGCTTGCCTGATAAATTAATATAATACAGGAGGATTTGGATGTTAAATATAAGCGGATTAAATGAAGGAGTAGTAATTGACCATATACAGGCAGGTGGCGCAATGAAAATTTATGAATACTTAAATCTTGAGAAGCTGGACTGCCAGGTTGCCATTATTAAAAATGCACGCAGCAGCAAAATGGGCAAAAAGGATATTATTAAGATAGAAGGCCCACTTGATATAGACCTGAATGTGCTGGGGGTACTTGACCACAATATTACAATTAATATAATAAAAGACAACCATATTTCTGAAAAAAAGACACTTGAACCACCAGATATGGTAACAAATATAATAAAATGCAGAAACCCAAGGTGCATTACTTCCGCAGAACATAATGTGCCGCATAAATTTAAGCTTACAGACAGGGAAAACAGGATATACAGGTGCGTATACTGCGAATCCAGGTTTAAAGGCAACTAGAATCCATGCCAGCCTTCATTCCATACAGGAACGGAGGTCTGGCATATAATTGTGTTTTTGTACATAAAATTACTTACTGTATGCTTACTACTTCATATCCTGCTTCTGTAACTGCATCCTTTAATTCATTATCACCAGTCCCGTCAGCAGTTACAGTTGCACTTTTTTCCTCCAGGCTCATTACAACATCTGTAACACCACTGACAGCACGTAGCGCTTTTTCAACCCTTCCTGTACAATGTTCACACATCATTCCTTCAATAATAATTTTCTTTGTCATAATTAAATCTTCCTTTCTTAATGTATTTATATTATTTTTATTACTATCTGTGCTATTTACTGCATTATTATCCATATGGTTATTTACTGTACTGCTATTACCCGGGTTTAGCCTTAACCTTTTAAGCCTTAAAGCATTGCTTACAACACATACACTGCTAAGGCTCATTGCAGCCGCCCCGAACATAGGGCTTAATTTCAGTCCAAACGGCAGGTATAAAAGCCCTGCTGCAACTGGAATACCAATAATATTATAGAAAAATGCCCAGAAAAGGTTTTGTTTAATATTTCTTATAACAGCCTTGCTTAACTGGATTGCAGCCACAGCCCCCAAAAGGCTGTCTTTCATAAGGACTATATCTGCACTTTCAACTGCAACATCTGTTCCAGCCCCTATCGCAATGCCAACATCTGCGGAAGCAAGCGCCGGCGCATCATTAATCCCGTCCCCCACCATTGCAGTCTTATGCCCGTCTGCCTTTAGTGAAGATATTTTTTCTTCCTTCTGTGCAGGAAGTACATTTGCAATAACTTCATCAATCCCTGTTTCTTCTTTAATTGCATTTGCAGTAATTTCATTATCGCCAGTAAGCATAATAACATGTATTCCCATTTTCTTAAACTCACTTACCGCTTCCCTGCTTGTTGCCTTTACAACATCCGCAACAGCAATTACACCTGTTACATGGCTTTCATCTGCAAATACAAGGGGAGTTTTACCATTTGAAGCATACTGTGTTATAGTCTTTCTAATATCATTATTTACAGGTATCTTGTATTCCTCCATTAATGCAATATTACCAGCATAATATCTTTTCCCGTCAATAATGCCTGTTATACCCTTGCCAAATACAGCTTTAAAATCCTTAATATCTGAAAGTGTTATGCCAAGGCTCTGGCACTTGTTAATAACTGCTTCTGCAAGCGGATGTTCACTTCCTTTTTCAAGTGACCCTGCAATTCTGTAAAGTTCCTCTTCTGCCATGCCATTAAAAACTGTTATGCCAGTTACCTCTGGTCTGCCTTCTGTAATTGTGCCAGTCTTGTCAAGTACAACTGTATCAACAAGATGTGCTGTTTCAAGGGCTTCGCCAGACTTTACAAGTATGCCGTTCTCTGCCCCTTTGCCAGTACCAGCCATTATTGCAACAGGTGTTGCAAGCCCAAGCGCACAAGGGCATGATATTACAAGGACTGCTATTGCAGATGAAAGTGCAAATTCAAAACCATAACCAAGACAAAGCCATACAACTGCCGTAACCAGTGCTATTACTATTACAGCAGGCACAAATATCCCTGATACCTTATCAGCAATTTTAGCTATTGGGGCTTTACTTGAAGATGCTTCCTCTACAAGTTTTATAATCTGTGACAATGTAGTATCTTCTCCTGTTTTTACAGCCTTTACTTTCAGAAGCCCTGCCTTGTTAATTGATGCAGATATAATTCTGTCACCTTCCTGTTTAATAACAGGTATGCTCTCACCTGTAACTGCTGACTCATCTACAGATGACTTGCCATCTATAACAATCCCGTCTGCCGGTGAAGCCTCACCAGGCTTTATAATAAATATATCACCTGCTGCCATTTCACTTGCATTAATTACCTGTTCCACGCCATCCCTTATTACAGTTGCAGTTTTAGGTGCAAGGTCCATAAGCTTGGTAATAGCTTCGCTTGTTTTGCTTTTAGAACGTGTTTCAAGGAATTTCCCTACAGTAATAAGGGTTAAAATCATTCCTGCAGACTCAAAATATAAATCATGGCTGAACTGGCTGGCTGCTGCCATATCACCATGTCCCAGCCCGTAAACAATCTTATATGTTGCATAAATGCCATATATAATTGCTGCACCTGAACCAATAGCTATCAGGCTGTCCATATTCGGGCTGCGTTTCACAAGCGTTTTAAAACCTGTAATATAATATTTCTGGTTGGCAATTACTATAGGAATAAGCAAAAATACCTGCGTTATTGCAAAAACACCAGCATTTGCGCTTCCATGGAAATACTTTTCCATATGCGCTGGCATGGCAAGCCCTGTCATATTAAAGAAAATATGCCCCATAGAAACATACATAAGCGGAATAAGGAAAATAATTGAAACCACAAGCCTTTTCTTCATGCTGGCAATATTTTTCTTATAAACATCCTGCATCCCGTCTGCCGTACCAGAAGCTTTCTGTACGGCTGTACTTCCCTTGGCTGCACTTCCTTTCACACTTGCACCATAACCGGCGTCCACTACAGCGCTTATAATATTATCTTCACTTGTAATATCTTCTTTATATTCAACCTGCATACTGTTTGTAAGTAAATTAACACTTACTTTATCCACACCGTTTAACTTTGATACACTTTTTTCAACATGTGCAGAACAGGCTGAACATGTCATGCCTGTAACATCAAACTTCCCAACCATTTAAAAACCTCCCTGCTGTATAAGATTTTCAAGAAAACACTGGATAATGCTTTACTTCATAAGGTTTTTAAGCAATTCACAAAGTTCATCAACAGCATTATCATTGCCAGCCCTTATATCATCACATACATATGACTTTATATGCTGTGCCAGAAGCTGCTTATTAAAACCATTAAGGGCAGCCTGTATGGAAGACACCTGTGTAAGGATATCAACACAATACCTGTCTTCTTCAAGCATTTTCTTAACCCCGCGTACCTGGCCTTCAATTACACTAAGGCGGTTTAACATCCTTTTTATCTCTTTAGTATCTCTTTTAACATGCTTTATATTCTCCTGTTCCATAATCCACCTTTCAAAATAGTATACCCCCGTACCCTGTTTAGGATAATAACAGAAAAACTGGAAATTGTCAATACAATAAATTCTAAAATTCGCATTCATCTCATAAAATTTTATGAAACAGATGTATTTTGAGCTACGTAGCATTGCATAAAATCTGAAAGTACCAGATTTAAGCACTGGAGGGCAGGGATTACCCCTTTTACGGAATTATAATTTTTAATTGTATCATGACTTTAATCATATTTGTAACCAAAAAACGGTGAGACTTAAAAATAAATGCTGTATTCTATATCTATTTTATAAGTTTTTATATATAAAATCTATAAATATATAATAATCTCTATTTTTTAATAATTATAAGTATATATTAAAATATATGCTTAAATATATAATATTTAAAATAAATTTTATTTAATTACAAATTTATATGTCGTTTTATAATATTAAAGATACTTTTTTGATATACAATTTTATCTTTTATTTGCTGTATACCTAATTTATAATTTGCATTGTCAAAAAAACTTGACAGTTGACGAAAGGGGTAGTATTATGTCTAACGGTGTTACAGAAAATTTAAGGTATGAAAAAAGGTTATATATTATGAAAGATATTATTGAAAAAGAAAATACAGAATCACAACAAGAAGAAATGGATACTAAATTATACAAAAAATCTCAAAAATCTAAACAGCAATCTTTTAAAGATAAAAAAAAATCTATAATTTCCAAACATATAAAAGATATTATAATGCTATTAGCACCAAGCATTCTGTCAGGAATAATAACATTAATTGGCACAGTATATAACGTAAATGCATTAACAGACAGGGTTGATAGCATTGATGGAGAAAATGGCAAAATTGAAAAACTTGAAAATAAAATAGATAATATGGAATCAAAATTAGGAAAAAATATGGATAAACTAGAGTCTATAATATCTAATAACATAGATAAAGTTGAATCAAGAATATCTAATAACATAGATAAAGTTGAATCAAGAATTACAAATGACGTAAAAGAAGCAAAAGAGGAATTTAGAACAGCTTTGGGATTTATTAAATGTTTTCCTACTGATAATGGTCTATCCGGAATGCCAGATGTAAATATTAATATAGAAATTAAGGCAAATAGTAATCCTAATTGGACAGCTATGCAAACAATCGCAATAGATGCAGACACAGGCGAAAAGTATCATGCTGAAGAATTAATTAATAAAAGAATCCTTATGCCTTACACTGAAAATGGCACAGAAGTATATTTCTTTGGACAATATAATTCAAAAAATCATTGGGATGGTGATTGTACTATTAATGTTTATGAAAATGATAAACTGATTTTAATTACTGATGCTGTTTATAAAGATGGAAAACTTCAAAAATATAAACAAGCATTGCCGAGTTTTAATTCATCAGGTGATACAGTTTGGATTATTTCTAACAGAATTTGTAAAGGAAAAGTAAACCAAGGGGTTAGTGTAAGCTATTATGTTGACAAACTTCCAGATAAGGGCTTCAATATAGAAAACGTTGAAATTAGAAATATTATTAGCGTTCGGGAATTCCAGACATCATTAAAATTAGGAATAGAAGGTTATTATTCTGGAAATACCAGTAATGGTAAATACAATGATGATACTGGAGAAGCTTATATGGCAAAATATTTTCATGATGGCACTATAAAAATGCTTTACCGTGGAAAATTTAAAAATGGTACTCTTTATGATACTTCAAATGATTCATGGTATATTGTAAAAGAAAAAGATACAGATTATATGTATTATAAAGGACCTTTTGAAAATAATACTTCAAAATGGAAGGATGATAAGTACTTTAAAAACCACTTAACTCTTGACGAAATTACTGAATTTATTAAAGATTATGACTTCGACTGTTCTTTAAAGTGGAAATTTAATGAAACTAATTAAATACTCAATATTTTTATATTAAAAAATGTCATATATATATTATAAATGTGCTACAATTTTATTAAAGCCGCCATTACATAGAATTTACATTTATATTTTCCATGCCTTTATTATAACAGGCATGGAAAATAATTATAATTAAAAATTTATTTTTATCCAACACAATTTATTTCAATTACTACAGACTGGCAGTCACCTCTTAATGGCTTCATTATATAACCTACGTTCATAAGTGTGCTTCCAAGGTATTCTGCCCCGTCCACAATATATTTCTTACCAGGGCACAGTCCATATAATTTAAGTTTTTTAGTTAATACATTAGAGTCTGTTACAACCTGTACATATACAAGGACAGCCTTGTCTTTATCTTTTGACACTACCATATAGCTGTCATACCTTCCGTTCTCCCTGAATGATGCAATCCTGTAATAATCCCCTGTCTGTATAAGATGCCTGTATTTCTTATATGTTTCAATCTGTGCTGGTATCATTTCCCTTTCTTCTTTTGCAATGCGTGTTACATCAAGCTCATATCCAAATGTCCCTGCCAGGGCAACATCAGCACGTGTACTAAATGGTGTTATCCTTCCATTTGCATGGTTAGGGCTGTCTGCCACATGTGTACCTGTAGTTGAAAGCGGGTAAACCAGATGTGTGCCTTCCTGTATCATAAGCCTTTCTATTGGGTCTGCATTATCAGAACACCAAATCTGCGGGCTGTAATATAACATGCCAGCATCAAACCTTGCGCCGCCTCCTGAACAGTTTTCAAGCAGGAGGTCTGGAAAATCTTTTGTGAGCCTTTCCTGTAATTGGTAAACAGCAATCACATGCCTGTGTGTTACTTCACCCTGCCTGTCTGCTGGCAGCGGAAGGCTTGCTGCCTCTGCTATTGGTCTGTTCATATCCCATTTGACATATTCAATATTTGCTGACTTAAGCACCTTATAAATCATCCCATACACATAATCAACAACTTCCTGCCTGCTTAAATCAAGCACATACTGTGTCCTGCAAAGCCCGGGCTCCCTGCCATCAAGTGCAAGTATCCAGTCTGGGTGCTCCCTGTATAAATCTGAGTCCGGGGAAACCATTTCGGGTTCAAACCATATACCAAACTTCATTCCAAGTGCATTTACCCTGTCTACAAGTTTCTTAAGCCCTCCCTTTAGCTTCTCCTCATTAACATACCAGTCGCCAAGGCTGTTGTTATCTGAATTCCTGTACCCGAACCACCCGTCATCCATAACAAGCATCTCTATTCCAAGCCTTGAAGCCTCTTCTGCAATCTGTACAAGCTTCTCATCATCAAAGTCAAAATAAGTTGCTTCCCAGTTATTTATAAGGACTGGTTTCTCTGCATCCACCCATTTTGAAGGAAGAATATATTTTCTGAAAAAGTCATGGAAATTCCTTGTCATTCCATTAGTTCCTTCACATGTATATTGCATAATAACCTCTGGTGCTTCAAATGCATCACCGCTTCCAAGCTTCCAGCAGAAACGCCCAGGATTAATACCAATGCTTGCCCTTACCCTGCCAAAATGGTCTTTCTGTACCCTTGCAGTAAAATTACCTGAATAAACCAGGTTCATTGCATATACATCACCTGCTTCATTATTACAGTTCTCTGAAAGCAATGCAATAAACGGGCTGTCCTGGTGTCCTGGTTCACCTCTTAGTGACTCTGTAACATAACTCCCATAATTTATCCTGCTTCTTTGTATATGGCGCTCCCTTGCCCATGCACCATGAAGTGACAGTATATCACTAACTTCTGTTTCAAGGTTCAAACATGCTGACAATACCTTCGTTATATAAAATGCATTATTTGATACATTAACCACCTTTACACTTCGTGTAATTATATCACATTCTTCATAAACCGTATAAGTTAAAATAACTTCTGCACCCAGAACCTTGTCTGAAAGTACAATGTCAAGGGACATAGTGCCTTCACCCCTTGCAGAAGGCATACTATCCAGTTTTCTCTTCTCTGCATATATATTATGTGACTCTACTTTTAATTCAAGCCCTTCCTGCCCTGCACTGTTCCTTATATTTATACAATTTGCATGAAAATCACCAGTACCGTCAAACGGATATTCCATCGGAAACTTGTCCATAAAGCTTATTTTCTCACCTGGGAGTACAGAAGGGGTGAAAGGATACTCACCAGTACGCATTGCATACACAAGGTCTGTTGTATCAACCTTCTTTCCATAATAAATATTTCCAAGATAACCTTCCTCTGTAACTCCCATTACATAGCTTGTATTATCTGTATCAAGTTTAAAAACCCTTTTATTGCTGTCATAAATAACCATATAATTCTCTCCTTGCTGCATCGTAATTTCTTTTTACTTTATAATAACCATATTTAACATATATTTCAAGCACAACATATAGATAAATTGTATATATTTTCCAGTTATTTTGTGTTTTTCTGGATGGGCTGGGAACGCAAGGTTTTATGTGTTCCGCTAAATTATTCCATTCCAGGGCACGCTTCCGCTACGACAGCCCACGCAGCATTGCATAGTATTCCTGTGCAATGAATGAAACTTACGTTTCCTCCATTGCACTTAAAACGGAATACAAACACTGGCGGGACTGAAGTGCCCCTGTCATGGAATAATATTAGCTGGAACACGTAAAACTTGCTGTACCCTGGCAAAATTACAAAAAGCACTCTGTTGTTATAACTGGAAATTACGGTGGTGGAGAGGCTGGTTCAGACGAACAGAAGTATAGTGTATACTTATACAGCAAATACTGCTGCATTGGCTAACAAGTGACTATCAGAATAATTTCCCACCCCCGTTTGCAGTTATTTTATTATTCTATATTTTACTATTTTACTGTAAAATTGTGGTGACAGTAGCATTTTATCCTGTAATTTGCTATAATTTATCCATGCTAGAATATTACTTATGGGGATATGTATAGTCCTGGAACGCCCTGGAGGGAATTAATATGAATTTATTTTCTGATATATATAATTGTTATTACCAGGTTATGAAGAATATATTAAACCAGCCTGGTGCTCTTTCTGAAAAAGATATACGCTCTATTACAGAACAGGAAGGTTTTGAAGAAAGCCCTCTTTTTATAATGCCTAAAATCCTTTCTGGTGAATGGGATTTTTTTGTACATAAAGATAATGTATATATTTCCAAACTGCAGGATGGTTTTATGCAGCCGCTTTCACAGCTCCAGAAGTGTTATATAAGCGCCCTGCTCCTTGATGAGAAAATATGCCTTTTCTTTAATGAAGAGGAACTTTCCAGGCTTAAGGAAATCTTTTCTGGTTTCAGCCCGTTGTGGCTGCCAGATGATTTTTACTATTATGACTGTTTTTCTGATAAGGATGATTTTAGTAGCCCTGCATATATACATATTTTCCAGACAATACTTTCTGCAATTAAAAGCAGGAATTGTACAAGTTTTGTTTATAAAGGCAAAAACAGCACTAACAGGCATGATGTACTGCCATGCCGCCTGGAATATTCCATAAAAAACGGGCGTTTCCGCCTTATAGCAGTTCCTGTTTCATGCCTGGGCAATATATCTGCGTATAGCACAGGGGATTTGGAAGACAGGGAAAATTCCCATAATATAAGGATTGAAACATACAACCTGTGCAATATATGTGAAATCTCACCGCTGTTCCAGTATACAGGACAAATGCCTGATATTAACAAGGCTATTATAAAATCATATTATAAAGAGCCTGTACGTCTGCTTATAAAAAACAGGCGCAATGCCCTTGAGCGTACAATGCTGCAGTTTGCCAATTATGAGAAAAATACTGTTAAAATTGATGATGATACATATGAATGCTGTATTTATTATAGTAAAAACGTGGAAACAGAACTTCTTATTGAAGTCCTTTCTTTCGGGCCGTTAATCCAGGTTACCGGCAACAGTGAATTCTTAAAACAGTTAAAAATGCGTCTCCAAAAACAGGCACAGCTTATGTAGTAATAAGTTGTGCCTGGCTCTTTATAATATGTATTTTGCAATTTTTATATCATGTTTCATAATGTGGTTTGCAAGCCACGCATAGAGAAAATCAAGCAGGTTTTCAAGAAATTCTTTTGAATTTTCCAGTTCCTCGCCCATATCCCTGTCAGATAAGCGTTCAATAAAATAAATATGGGCATTTCTTTGGAAATCCAGCTCTGGGAAATTGTATTTCTCCATAATTTCCTCTTCATGCCCAAAATGTGTCTGGGTATATTCTTCAAGCCTGTCTAGCAGTCCAAGTATATCATCATACTTTTCATTATTGTATTCCTCTTCTACCATCTTATATACATCATTAATAATGGCAAATAGGTTTTCATGTTCTTTATCAATTTGTTCTATACCAGTATAATATTTGGGAAGAAATTCACAATAAACTATTTCGTCACTGCCATTTCTTTCATTATGGTGGACAGCCGGTGACTCCTGCAGATGCACAACCTTTCCGATTAATGTATCACTGTTTAAAATATGCCCATAAAGCCATTTAATCATATAAATAAGCAAATCCTTTATAATTGGAAACTTTTCTTCATCATTAAGCCCCATTAAATCCATAGATTGCATCTTATTCATAAAAAACTGGTGGTCAAACCTCTGTTTTTGCAATTCATGGTCATGATGCCGTTCCATCCATGCTTCTTCATGGGCAAAATGGTTTTTGCCATATTCAATAAAATATTGTATATAATCCTCTATTTCCTCTTTCCTTGCATAATCCATGCCTTTGTCCAATGTGTCTGCCAGATGGTTTATAATTTCAAAAAGCTGTTTATGCTCTCCGTCAATTATATCAATCCCTGTCATACAATCCTCTGTAAACTTAAACATAATAAAACCCTCATTTCTTAATTATTTTTAGTATTAGAACCATTTACATATTATTATAACATATTATATTAAATATGGAATTATAAAATACAAAGGAGATACAGCATAGCCGGGACAGCCCGGGAAACGGGCAAGGCAGATGATGATTGCTAATAATAAGGCAAAGGGAGATTAAGGAAATTTTATTGGAATTGTATGTGCGGTTGTGGTAAAATATTAACATTGAACAATTAAGCAAACCGAAAGTTACAGGAGGTATAGTATGGCATTAGAAAAAATTTACGATTATTTCCATAATTATGATAAGCAAACTTATCAGGTTGTAGCTTGTATGGGAAATGAGCCATCGGAGCAGGATATAAAGAATTTTGAAAACCAGTATGGGATAAATCTTCCTGCTGATTTCAGGGAGTTTACTATGTCCCCATTAGGCGGGCTTTATATGGAAGTCCGGGAAGAAATATGGCCACAGGCGGAACAGTATGACATAGGTCCATTCTGGTCGTTCTGCCGTGGAATTATAGTTTATGGAATTGCTAATGGAATACCCGTTTTTTTGGATATCCGGGAAAAAACAAAAGAACTGCACAATGAAGGTTTTACTAATTATATTCCATTTTTGTCTATTATAGGGAATGGTGATGAAATATTTTGTTTTGACAAGGATAATAACATAGTTCTTCTTGATTACTATACAACAGGAGAAGCTACACCAGTTGAAGGAACTTTTTCAGATTGTTTGATAGAACAAATTGCGGAGTTGGAAGAACGGAAAAACAAAAAAATCCGGGGAGAGGATAAAACCAGCTAATTCCAGTTTGCCAGGAAAAAGTGGTGAAAAATGATAAATATGTCCTTAATAAGCAGCAACAGGCTATATCAAATAAAGTATGCCGGATAGCTGGAAATTTTTATTAATATATACTTGCTATATAAACAAAAAAAGACTAAGATATTTATAGAAATCTTATTTAACTGTAGAAAGGGGATTTTATCATGGAAAAACGTATTGTAAAATTTTATGCAAAGGATAGTAATAAACTTGCTTTACACGCTATTCCAGGACATTTTGCAACCAGTAATTCCCATATTAATTTTTATATTGATGTGACAGGCATAAGGTCACGTATTGGGGAAGCAGAAGAAGCGGCAAAGCTCCTGGCGCGTGGACTGGGGCATCTGGCTTATGTAGACACTGTTGTATGTATGGACGGGACAGAAGTAATTGGCACATTCCTTGCAAAGGAATTTGAAAAAGAGCATATTACTTCTACAAACCAGCATAAGACTGTTTACGTAATTTCACCAGAACATAGCCGTGATAACCAGATTATATTCCGTGACAATACTAAAAAAATGATTGCTGGAAAACACATTGTTCTTCTGCTTGCAACAACAACTACAGGTGAAACTATTAAAAAGAGTATGGAAGGCATCCAGTATTATGGTGGTACTATAGAGGGAGTAGCTTCACTTTTTAGTACAGTAGACTATGTAAATGGAACAAAAATACACTTTTTATTTGATAATGATGTTGTAACAAGCTACCAGGCATTTCCAAAGACAGACTGTCCATTCTGTAAAAAAGGGATGAAGATTGAAGCTGTAGTAAACGGTTTTGGTTACTCAAAGCTATAACAGCGGCAATACCAGCAGTAAAAGGATTTAAAGGAACAAGGCCTGTGCACTAACTGCTTAGTGTACAAGCCCTGTTTTTTATTTTCTCTTCTCAAATACTATTTTATAATCTGTTTTATAGGTCTTTGACAAATACTGTACTGCGATTTTATATGAACCAGCAGGAACATTTTGTAATGGCATGCTTACAAAATATGTCTGTGTCTTAAACACCTTAAGAGGCTGTGTTGTATTTGTAAAGTCCTGTACATAAACTGTTTCATCATTGTACAGATATATTTTTTCAAGGTCATGGTCTGTTGCATATACCTGTATTAAATCACCATACCTGCGGAATTTAAGTGCACCAGACACTTCCTGCGGCATACTATCTGCCATCTTTAACTCTTCTGGCATCTCTTCAAGGCATACAGGCTGTGCAAGTTCCCCTGGCATCATATCTGTATCATACGGAAGCGGCTGTGCCATTGACTGTATATTAAAATCAAATGTATGTGCAGAAAAATAATCTGTCAGGCATGATATTTCATTTATACACTCCCCTGTATTATAATCAAACTCATAAACTTTGGCGTTATAACCATCTACAGGCGGTTTAAAGTGTGCACACATAGCCAGTACAGTATTGCTGTCCGGGTTATATTCACTGTTGGAGCGTGTTATGCTTAAAGGAGTTTCAAAACGGTTATCCTGTTTTACAGTCCTTTTCTTTTCATCTACTGTATAGAAGTTTACATATGACTTCTCTTTACCATCAAACCATTTTACAGGCCTTCTGTTAGCTGTATGGTTGTCAAAAAGCATAAGGCGCAATGTATATGGGTCATTATCTGTTTCATCATGTACAATCTGTATGCCATGCTGCTGGAAAAACCAGTCATGTTCCCCTACTGGCTTAAGGACTTTGTCCTCAACATTAGTACCCTTATAGAACTTAGGCTTGGCAATAAGCCATACAATCTCCCTTTTTTTAAGGTTAATCTTAGCTATTGTGTGGACATTCCTCATAGAAACCACCACACAGCCTTCTGCTGGTATATAATCTATTGAATTAATATGCGCCCAGTCATTCCTGGTCTTATATGTGTCATCAAATAAGTCATTCATGCTAAGCTCATATACCGTTTCACCTGTTATACGGTCAACCTCTACAATGGCATTCTCCATATAAGTATCATGCATTGAACTTGAAAGCCCAAGTATATTGCCTCCTGGTTCTTTCTCTATAGCCCAGTGGTGCATGCCCTTCTTCTGGTGGTAAGTGCGGTATACCCTTCCAAGCATATCCATTTCATGCGTAATAACTGTATGTGCATTGCCATATGCTGGTATACGCATGTTCTTCTCTGGAAAAAGAAACCTTCCATCTTTAAAAAGATAGACACCATAATACTGTGGTATCCTGTTTAATGCAAACCTTATATTACCGTTTGTATCAAAACCATAAACACCACCCTGGTATCCGCCTGATACAAATATAAAATCCCCTGCAAACGGCCTGCTGCTTTTTGTAATTTTAACACAGTTATGGACAGGCTTGTTTAACACTGGCGTCTTTATTTTAATATTTTTAGAAGCAATTACATTATTATTCTCATCAAGAAGGCGTACCTTTACAGAATTAAAACGCCCCTCATAAAGCCCAAGGACTGGCACACGGTGCAATGTTGTAATTGTTTCATCACACTTTGTATAATCACCAGAACCGTTATACCCTTTAATAGTATACTCAACCTTACATGGGTTTCCTATTGTATCAAAAACCATTAAAGCTGAAAGAGGTGAAATCTTATAAGGATTATTAATTACAAGGATATTCTTAAAACTATACTCTGCTTTCCTGTGAATTCCTGCAATCATACGTTCTTTACAGTATGATAAAAATGCAGGAGGTTCTGTTTTATTCTCAAGGTTAGAATTATAAGAATTAACAAGAAGTTCATTCTTATATGGGAACTTTTTTGCCTCTTTTGTAAATCTGCCCTCGCTACAGGTTGATGTGTTAAGCACTACCCTTTTAACTGGGGTTAAAACTTTTGATAATATGTTCATTTTTTTACTCCGATACCGTATAATGAAAAATAGCCGTGAATATTAAGATTTTCTTAATAAATTTATTATACCTTAACATAAAAAATTTTACAACTAAAAGTTTAAAAATCCAAACATCCATCTAATATTATTCCATACCTAGTATTTTTCTGCAATTTCACCCCTGTTTTTATATATGCTCCTGCCAGGGATATAGCCACGTACCATTGACAGAGGGTAAATATTTGTGTTGCTTCCTATAATTGTGCCAGGGTTTAATACACTGTTACACCCCACTTCTACAAAATTGCCAAGTATTGCACCCATTTTTTTAAGCCCTGTGCCGATTTTATCCCCTTCATACCATAACGTAACCATTGTTTTATCAGATTTCACATTAGAAGTAATTGAACCAGCCCCCATATGTGATTTATAACCAAGTATAGAGTCACCAACATAATTATAATGTGGTACTTGCACATTGTTAAAAAGAAGTACATTCTTAAGTTCAGTAGAATTGCCAACAACGCAGTTTTCACCAACAATGGCATTTCCCCTTATAAATGCACAGTGGCGTATTTCTGTATTCCTGCCTATAATACAAGCACCTGTAATCTGTGCTGTCTGTGCAACCTTTGCACTTTTTGCAATCCAGATATTTTCACCCTTAAGTTCATATTCTTCCATATCCAGCTTGTTTCCAAGTTCTATAATATAATCCTTAATCTTAGGAAGAACTTCCCATGGAAACTCTGTATCTTCAAAAATTCCTGCTGCAATTGTTTCATCCATATTAAATAATGTCCTGTTTTTTAACTTATCATACATAATAGAACCCCTTTTCTGCACTGATTTTTACATATTATTTATAATACGCTGCTGCCGCATCGAAACACTGTCTTAAGCCATAAGAATTATTAATATTTTTTACCCCTTCAACGCGCCTTATAATAAAATCATCAAGCTTTTTCATATATTCCCCTTCTGTAATCTTACCCTCTGCAACAAGTGCAAGACCAAGCTCCCAGCTTGCTGTAAGTTCAGGATTAAGCAGTGAACGGATTGAGGAATTAACAACATCATAAACCATTTCACCAATAAGTTCAGGTGTAATTACCTGCGTTTTTTTATTAAGTTTAAGGTACTTAATCTTAACAAGCTTACTTAATATCTCAGCCCTTGTAGCACTTGTGCCAATGCCGCTTCCCTTTATCTGTGCACGCAAATCCTCATCTTCTATAAGCTGTCCTGCATTTTCCATTGCAAGTATTATTGAACCTGAGTTATAACGTTTTGGCAGGGAAGTTTCACCTTCCTTTATCTCTGTACTGTCAAAATCCACTTCCATGCCCTTTTTAAGCTGTTTTACCATATTTATAAGGTTTTCATCAAATGTTTCCTGCTCCTGGTTTCCGTCTCCTGCTTCTTCCCTGTTGTTTTTATCTGCCGCTTCTTTTTTAGCAAATGAAGCTGTTGCAAGTTCAAGATAACCCTGTTTTACCAGCACCTTAAAATTAGAGAAAAATTGTTCTTTGCCATGCCTTGTAACAATTGATGTTTTCATATATTCTGCTGGAGGATAAAATATGCATAAAAACCTGCGCACAATTACTTCATATATCCTTGACGAACGCAAATCCAGGCTTCTTAAAGCCCCAAGCCCCTGGCCTGTCGGGATTATTGCATAATGGTCTGTAATCTGTTTGTCATTAACATATCTTGTGCGTACAATATTCTTATAACTTTCATTTTGCAGGATATTCCCGGCATATGTACTGATAACCTGGTAATTACACAGCCCTGAGATATTTTTCTTTATTTCTTTCGCTACTGCTGTAGAAAGCACCCTTGCATCAGTCCTTGGATATGTTACCAGCTTTTTCTCATACAGCTCCTGGACAATTTTAAGTGTTTCATCAGGGCTTGTTTTAAAAAGCTTGGAACATGTATTCTGCAATTCTGCAAGGTTAAATAATAATGGCGGGTTTTTCTTCTCTTTTTTCCTTTCTGCCTTCTCTATAACAGCCTTGTTGCCTGTATACGGAAATAAGCCATTATTGCTGCTGCCATCTGCCACTGTCCCAAGTGCCTGGCACAGAACCTTTGCATCCTCTTTTTCCTTAAAGCCATTCTCTTTATAAAGAAGCGGGGATTTAAAGTAAGCTGAACCTTCCACGGCACGCCACTCACCACCAAACCCTGTGCCGCTATAGCTAAAATGCCCTAAAACCCTGTAAAACGGGGTCTTCACAAAGCTTCTTATCTCACGTTCACGTTTAACCACCATGCCAAGCACACAGGTCATAACCCTGCCTACAGATATAGCTACCCACTTGCCATTTTTAAGGTAATTCATAACAGCAGGCCCGTATTTTAAAGACAGTACACGTGAAAAATTAATTCCCATAAGATAGTCTTCTTTAGCCCTTAAATATGCTGAAGCAGAAAGGTTGTCATATTCTGACAATGGCTTTGCTTCACGTATTCCCCTCTGTATCTCTTCTTCTGTCTGCGAATCAATCCAGACCCGCCGCTTATCTTTGTCTGCCGGCACTTTTGCCATCTGGTCTACAAGCCTGTAAATATACTCCCCCTCACGCCCTGAGTCAGTACATACATAAATTCTTGTAACATCTTTCCTGTTTAAAAGCCCTTCAACTATTTTAAACTGCTTTTTGACATCAGGTATAAGTTCATAAAGAAATGAAGCAGGCAGGAAAGGAAGTGTATTTAAAGACCATTTCTTCAATGCAGGGTCATATACATCAGGATAGCTCATTGTTACAAGATGTCCTACACACCATGTAACAATATATCTTTCTGACTCCAGATACCCCTTCCCCTGGCTGCCCGCCACCCCAAGGACTTTTGCAAATTCCTTTGCAACGCTTGGTTTCTCTGCTATAAATAAATATTTATCCATATTAATCCCCATAAATTATCCTGGTAACTTAATTTGTGCACTTATTAGCGCAGCATGGTGATTTTACAAATTCTTTAAAAGCTTTTTCAATAAAAATAACTGCAACAATTACAACTCCTGCAACACAAGCATACTTTACAATTTTAGTAACATTAACATCAATACTTAATTCTGTCTTTTTACCCATTATCCAATATCCTTTCTATAATAAATATATATAATTACAAAACGCCCTGGCATCATAATTAATCATGTAAAAGTTTGCAGTCCCCGCGCCCTGTTACCATCCTGCCGCCAGTTTTTTCTATGCTTTCCTTTAATAACTGTATACCCTGTGCCGACTCCCCGCCTGTGGATAATTTATTGTCATAAAGACAGTATTTGTCCCTCACTGTAACAGGTGAAAGGTTTGGCATCACAACATTAGCCCCTGCAAGCAGCCCCATTTCACGCCCTCCTGGCGCAATAGTGCCAAGTGCCGTAGTAGCAGGCAGCAGTACATAGGGAAGCATAAGCCTGGTAATGCCAAGCAGGAAAAGGGTCTGTTCCAGAGTGCCATTTTCCCTGCCTGCAAATGGTGTGTCCTTCTGTGAAATAAACGGCCCTATCCCCACCATATGAGGCTTTAATTCATGGAGGAAATATAAATCTTCCACAATAAATTCCGGTGTCTGGTATGGAGAGCCTGCCATAAACCCTGCACCAGTCTGGTATCCTATCTCTTTAAGCTGCCAAAGGCATTCCTTCCTGTGGCTTAATGACATCTCTCCAGGATGGAGTTTGTTATAGTGTTCTTCTGTAGCTGTTTCATGGCGCAGAAGATACCTGTCTGCACCACTCTCATACCATGCAAGGTAGTCTTTATAATCCCTCTCCCCGACAGAAAGCGTGACAGCACAGTCCGGGTGCTTTTTTTTAATATTTTCTATAATAACACAAAGCCTCTCTTTAGTAAAATACAAGTCTTCCCCGCCTTGCAGCACAAATGTACGAAAGCCAAGGCTGTATCCTTCATCACAGCAGCTGTATATTTCCCTGTCATCTAACCTGTATCTGCATAAGCTGCTGTTGCCGCGCCTTATGCCACAATAGTAGCAGTTATTCCGGCAGTAATTTGTAAATTCAACCAGCCCGCGTATATACACATCTTTCCCATATATATTTTCACGCACCTGCCTTGCAAGTTTAAACAGATACTCTGCATCTTCTTTACTGTGGCATGTTAATAACCAGGCAAATTCTTCCTTAGCTGGCATTTCCCCGGCATAAAGCCTGTCAATTAAGAACATCTGTCTTGTTTTAACATCCGGCATAATTAATAGCCTAGCTCCTCTCCTACAAGTATAACCTTAATACGTCCTGGAATACGTGACATCCTTGTCACGACAATCTGTCCGCAGATACATCCGGCAGACAGGCAGTCCATACACCTTCCAGCACTGGCGCATGGTGTTTCAAGCCCAAGCCTTACAGCATTTGGCGGTGCAGCAATATTTCTTGTACGTGAAACTGCCTCATGCACATCTTTTACTATTTTGTTCATTCCTGCAATAATTATTACATTTTCTGGCCCGTTACAAAGACAGGCAACCCTGTTTCCATTGCCATCAATATTTACAAGCTCCCCATCCATTGTAATTGCATTAGAACTCATAAAATAATAATCTGATGTAGCAATTTTACCAAACATCTCTCTTTTTTCCTCAGGAGTCTTTGCATCTGCCTTATCATATATTATGTAATCATCTGATTCTTTTAAATCAGCAAGCAGCCCCATTTCATCCAGGGTAACAGAGCCTCCCCATGAAACAGTGCAGTCTGGTGTAAGGAAACGCTTTGCCTTTGCATTGGCTTCTTCCCTGTCAATACAGTAATAGCCTTCAATGCCACGCAGGTTAAATTTATTAATAATATTTTCAGCAAGGTTCTGGTAATTTATCTGCTTTGGTGTAAGGATTGTTTCAGTAGCATCCATTAGTAGTGCCTCCTTTTTGGTTTAATAAAACGATTATAACACAAGTGCTGGAAAATGCCAATTTCCACTTATCCTTTATCACGTCCATTTCATAAATTCCGACTTTGTAAACTGCATGCATGATAATTTGCAGTTATCCTTTGCTGGTATGTGGATTGGCGGACGCAGGGTTTC
>CAJUPJ010000012.1 GCA_910588655.1 uncultured Lachnospiraceae bacterium
AAACTGGATTTGAAAGCCGCAGAAGATAAGGGCTGGAGAATCCGAGAGACTATAGGATTATGGAGAGGAGGAAGAAGCTGGGACTGACACAGGAACAACTGGCAGAAAAAAGTGAAGTTACAACACAGTGTGTGTCATATGCAGAAGCAGGAAAAAGGGGGATGAGACCTGAAAATTTGATGAAGATTGCAGCAGCTTTAGGTGTAAGTACTGACTATTTACTGACAGGGGATATAATAGACAAGGATAAGCTGTTGCTGTCAGAAAAACTGGATAAACTCACCCCTGCCGAAGTCAGGCTTGTAGAGGGAATCATTGATGAATGTATAGCTTTGTATCACAGGGATGTGTAAGTTATAAGAGGTATATGATACTATAAGAAACATGTATGTGAATTAATGCCAGTCTGTAGTTATAAAATGAACAGTTGTAGCATGGCATGCATAAAGCCGGCTGGCAGGGTTTGGTGCCAGCTGGCTTTGTAAATACACGAAAAGCATACCGCCTCTTATTCTCTTTCTTTTCTCTTTTGTTTCTATTCTTATAATCTGCTATACATGAAAAAACTTTGAACCTGAATTTTTGCAGATTTTTTAATTCTGGCATTATTCTGATGTATATAAAAAACTATGAATATTAAGGAGGTAAGGTTTAATGTCAGATAATATTATGGAAGCATGAAGCAGTACAGATAGGAACAGGTGCATTGTAGAGAAGATTATTATAATACCAGGCTTAAATCTTTTTATCACTTCAGAAAGACAGCATGAATCATATTTTGCACTCAGTATTTTACTGTCTGTTGCTGATGTGGCAGGATTTTTGGATAAGAAACCAGGACATGACAGGGTTCTGGTTTCTTCTGGATTTATTGTATTTCTTGGCATATATCACATTCTCCTTATCATTAAATTTTCATTGAAATTGGTCAATCGTAGATAAAAATATGAAATTACTGAATATATATACAAAAGCCCACACACTCAAAGTGTGCAGGCTTCTTATTAAAACACATTACAAATACTTTAATTATTAACAATGTTAGTGCTGATAGTGCCAGTTTCTAAATCTACATCCCATACAAATTTGTTGCTATCATCTACAGACAAACTATCAATCTTTCCATCATGTCCAGAAAAATTAACATTAAACTCATAGTTATCCATCTTCTTATAACCTGCAGGTGCTGCAGTCTGTACCAGCTTATACTTCCCACTGTTAAGGCCAGCAATGGTACAAGGGTTTCCTGTGATGTTGTCAAGGACTTTTACATATTTCTCATAATACACACTGCCTGATTTCAAGGTTTTGTACTTATACAATGCAAACTTTGCACCACTGATGTCATTGCCATCCATATCTGTGTTCCTGAATTTCATTGTAGCTGCATAAATATTGGCAGAACCCATATCTACAGTTTTTGTCCCTGTGCCATTATCATAAGACATGGAAGCCGTTACTGTGTTGATGGCAGCAGCATTGCTGTTTAATTCTGTGTCCATGGTAATGCTGATTTTATCTGCAAGCTTATATTGGTGGATTGAAGCATCCTTAATATTGTTAATGGTTACTGTAATGTCCTGGCCATTTACATCTACATGATATGCACTGCTTGAAATTTCTTCCTTAGTCATGCGGAACATTTTAAGAGAGTTTTCTTTGTAAGACAGACCTGTCGGCAGGGTAATATGGAATGTAGCACTGCATGTCCTGTTATCTGGAATCCAATGTAATGCAGTAAATGAACCACTATAATCATCTCCAGCTACAAATGAACCACTGCCTGTACAGCCATTAGCTAAGAATGCACCAATCACATAATAATCATCCTGGTTATCAAACATTTGCCCACAATCATTACACCTTATCCAAAATCCACCATTTGTTGTCCTGGTAGTAACATGACCATACATTAAATAACTCATCTGGAATCCTGCTGTGATTGGAATGGAGTCACCAATAGAATAACTATCCTCTTCCCTGGTGTTGCTCATAAGACCAAAATAATTGTCTATTGTGAACATTGTGGTTGGTGATGGGATGTCACGGTTAGGGTCAAGTGCTTCCTCATCCTTTTCTTCTGTTTTAATCTTTCTGCCTTTTACTGCCTGCTTCTTGCCAGTTAATCCTTTTGACTTCAAAATCTTTTTATAAGCCTTCAGCTTATTTTCTGGTACAAAAACGACAGCTTTTGCATTTAAGCCCTTAAAAGCTGCAGTACCGATAGTTTTTGCTTTCAAACTAAATGTATTGATAGTAATACTCTTTAAATTTTTACAGCCATAAAAAGCTTTTTTGCCAATTACCTTTACATTCTCACCAATTATAAGCTTTTTAACTTTCTTGTTGCCATTCAATGCATTAGCTTTCACACCAGTTACCTTGTACTCCTGTTCATTAATCTTAATGGTTGAAGGAATTTCAACTGATGTTGCAGACTTTTTGGAGAGTCCTGTAAACTGTACTTCCATCTGGGTATCATCTGTAATGATATATTCACCACTTGCATCTTTAAATGTATTATCTGCTGCCACTGCTCTATCTGTACTATTATGATATGCGATAGCCAAAATTAGTATCACTGTAATGATTAAAACTGAAAATCTTCTTTTTTTATTCATAATTTTTTCCTCCTTATAGTTTTCTTAATTACATACTCTTTTCAAGGCTACAGGTTATATTTCTGTTATTTTGTCTTCTGAATACCTTGCTATTTAGTAAGTCCCTGTTTAGTATATTACCATACTGTGAATTACGAAGCAATAACTGATTTTATAAAATAGAAGTGAAAGACGAGGGATAAATTATGAATTATGGGATACTGCATTTGAATATCACCAAGATTTTACAGGAAAGAGGAATCAGCAAGAACCGGATATGCAAGGATCTGGATATTCCAAGAGCGAACTTTAACCGATATTGCCGGGATGATTTCCAGAGGCTGGATGCACATTTACTATGTAAACTGTGCAATTATTTTGAGGTTGAAATAGGAGAACTGCTTGAGTACATACCAGCTAAAGATGTATAACATCATTTGTAAGATTTGTGTTGTTCTTTATTATGTTTCGTTAATCTTGTATATTATTTATTAAGGCAGATGCCATATATACTGTTATGGTATCTGTTTATTGTTGTTGCAAAAAATGCATTTTTGTCAGACTGTCTGAAAACTCCTTTTTTAATTTTCAGATCACATCATCTTGTTGTTATTCACATTATTTGTTTCTATATTTTGTGGTTTGGACTGCCCAATTTTTAGTTTTCGGACAGTCTCCCCTAAAAAACCATATATTCTCCTCTTATTCTCTTTCTTTTCTCTCTTGTTTCTACCCATATCTGTTATCCACGAAAATCATTGGTGTGCATTTTTGCAGGATTTTTTTATTTTTAATTCTGCTATTATTCTTATGTAAATAAAAAACTATGAATATTAAGGAGGTAAGGTTTAATGTCAGATAAGATTATGGAAGCAGGAAGCAGTGTCAGTGTGGATAGGTGCATTATAGAGAAGAACATTACAATACCAGGGTTGAACCTTCTTATTACCCTGGAGGAACAGCATGAACCATGTTCTTCACTCAACATTGCCCTTGCTATTGCTGATGCAACAGGATTTTTAGAAAGGAAACCAGAGCAAGGCAGGGTTTTAGTATTTTCACTGGAAAATGCCAGAAAAAAGACAGAACAGATGCTTATTCAATATAATGCCGGGATTGGGGATATTACTGGTGTATATGCATATCAGAAGGGAACTTTTGGCAACAGGATAGAGGAGGGGCTGGATGTGTTTTTGCAGGATAATCCACGGACAAAAATGATTATTGTTGATTCTTTGGAAAAAGTTGTGGAAGGAGAAACTGGCCAGATGAAATATGGTTTTGCTTACAATAAGTTATGTGCTTTGAAAGAAGTTGCAGGTAAGCATGGTGTAACACTTTTGGTGTCAACACATACTGGAGACATGGAAAATAGTGGCAATTTTGCAGATGTTGCAGATACAGTATTAGAGGTTATCAAAAATAGCAGTCAAAGTGGTGAAGAATATACACTTTGTATATCTGGAAAAAATATATCAAGAACAAAAGCGGCAGTGGGATTTGATACTGGCAGATGCAGATGGAACCGGGCAACAGCCAGATAGTAATTATATTATTTTTATTTAAAGCAGATGCTGCATTATATTGTAGTGTCTGTTTTTTTGTTGTCCTTAAAGAGTGTATTTCTGCCAGTTTGGATTGGCATTGTATGTGGTATTCTTATAGTAAACTTGTAGACATGCAGATATAAAAAAGTGCAGGCATGCAGATTGTTTTTCATTACTGCAGGTTTATATGCAGACAAGCAGATACTTTTGCATAATTACCTGCTGGTATGTAAACAAGCAGATATGTTTGCAGGTAATAAGGAAGACTTCCAGACAGGATGACATGTCTGCATGGTTATATGTTTATGTGCAAACATGATGAATGGTATATGGGCAGATATGTTTATATGATTATTTGCCTGTATCCAGTAATAGTTACAAGTTTTCATGTAGACAGGTAGATATTGTTACCTGGTTTCTTGTAAACAGAAGGGAGGAAATTTATGAAAATTGTTTCAATATCAAATATTAAAGGAGGAGTAGGCAAAACAACAACTGCTGCTGTACTGGCAGCTGGGCTGGCTGAAAAAGGCTATAGGGTATTATTAATAGACAGTGACCCACAGACGAACCTGACTATGTGCTTTTTACAAGAACAGACAGATGAACTTTCAAGCTTATATGATATTTATGGTGATAGTGAATCTATTGATGATGTAAAAGTACCAGTAAGAGATAACCTGGATTTAATAATTGGGGATTTTGAATTATGTAATGCAGATATTCAGTTTACGAAAGCAGGAAGGTTAAAAATGTTGAAGAAAGCTATCAAAAGCATTGATGGGGAATACGATTTTGTAATCATAGATACACCACCTAATCTTGGGGTATTGTCATTAAATGCCTTCATTGCCAGTGATTATATGGTTGTTCCCATGTCTGTAGATTCCTTTTCACTCAAAGGTGTTAGACTGTTAAAAGAAACATTGGATGATGTTGCAGATGAAACAGAGAAAGAGCTGCCTGTTGCTGGTATTTTACTTACAAAATACAACAGCAGGACCAATGTATCAAAGCTTTTAGAAAAATCATTAAATTCTGCTGCTGGCTTGCTGGGCACAAAAGTTTTTGGAAACAGAATCAGACAGGCAGTTGTAGTACAAGAAAGCCAGATTGCTAAAGAAGATTTGTTTTCCTACTCACCTGATGCAAAGGTTGCAGAAGATTATAAAGGCTTTATTGATGAATTTCTGGAAAGGACAGGTGCATAACCATGAGTGGGGTGAATATGAAATTAATGAAAGGTATAGAGGAAGCAGAAAACCAAATGCAAAAAGAAAAGACAACACAAAAACCAGAAGAAAAGAAAAAAGTGGAAAATGAACTCCAAAATACCCAGAAAGCAGTTAGAAAGCCTCAGACAGCAAAGGGACAACAAAAGGTGAAAAATACAGTAATGAGAAAAAAAACTGGAAATGAGCCAGATAAGATACAAAAGAAGCAGGTGTTTTCATTCAGGGCACTTATTAAAGATATAAGTATGTGGAGGGCATATGCAGTTGCATCGGGAAAGACTATGGAAGATATATGCAATGCTGCAATGAATGAATATCTAAGGAAACATAAGCTGGCAGGTGTAGAACAGGCAGTTTTTGATGCTATAAAAATGAGAGATTCCAATGGTGGTGAATAAAAAAGGAAGAAGGGGTAGTTAATGTTGCTTTAAAAGTAAAGAAAAGCAATGGAAAATCTTTGGGTTCTATGCAGACATGCCAACATGCATGATTGCAGACATGTCTATGTGATAAAGGAAGAGAAGCATAAGCTGGCTGTCCTTCTTTTTTCAAGGCAGTAAAATAACAAGATGAGACCTGCTTAGCAAATCTCATCTTAATTTTGATGTCTGGACTTTATAGTTTTTGCTAAAGGGATTAAAATAGCATTTTTGAGCATGTGTCAAATCCTAACAGCATGAGTCTTGGAAGAAAGTCATTCTGGACATATTCTATTAGTGATTTCAGCCATTCCTGCTCATTTTCTCCCATTTCACTGGTAACAATAATCTGTGTATTGAAAAACATACTGCCCTTGAGCTGGTATATGCCACCGCCTGTTTTTTCGATGCTTATCCCTGATTCTTTCAAGTTATCAAATAAATGTTGTGGCATGTCTCTGCTGGCTATAGTCATGGTAACATCGTTTGCCTTAATCATATCGTCTTCAATTCCACTTGCTTTGTACAGGCTTGTATATGCTAATGATTTATAAAGGTGGTCAATATCCAGTTCACCATCTAAATAGGTGTAATCAATTATGTTATGCCCTTGGAAAATTTTCCCTATATTATTCTGTATTTCAATGTCTGCTGATTTGATTATGGCAAGCAGAAATGCAGCGACAGGCCGCATATACATAGAGTTGCCCGGATTAAAACCAGTATTAATATCCTTTCTTGAAAGTTCGATTTTAAGCACATCGCAGTAAACAGTGTTTTCTTTTGCTATATTCATATTTGCATCTTCCTTTCCTTCGTTTGTGGGAGTTTTTGCATTTACCTGCAGTTTTATATTCATAGTGGCAAATAACAAAAATCCTCCTCTTATTAATTGTTTCATTTAAAATATGAATTATTTTGTTTAAAAAATTTATGTATGTTTAAATTATTGCAGTTGTAACATGTGGTATGTATTTTCGCCAGATTTTCTTATAGCTTTTTTGTGTTAATGTATAAGGGAAATAAAAAAGCACACAAAATGAAAGGAGGAGGGATATATGATAAGTGTAAAAGATATGACAGATTTGGTTTATGTATATGATGCATATATTGCGATTAATAAAGTCTTATTTGGAGATGCAATGTTTTTAAGTTTTCATGAAGGGAATTTTGGTAAAATTAGCAGAATATGCAATGTTATACAAAGAAATGTAGCCGAAAAGTTAAAAAAAGATGAATGTGAAAGTGCATGGAAAATATTGGATAATATCTCATTGACACCAGAGGACAGGGCTAAAAAGTTGTTGGGAAAGTAATTAAATAGAAAACAGATAGCCTCTCGGATTCTCACCAGATACTCTGAGAGTAAAATTTGACAACTGAATATTGTGTGATTTTGGAAAGATATCAAATAAACATTAAAAAAAGGGCGCACTTATCCCTTGGAAATTAATGTGATTTTTTTGAAAATGTGGTATGATTATTTTGTATTGGCAATTCGTGAGAACGTAAAAATGGTTTCTACACGGGTTGGCATTTTCCATGCATCAAGATGTTGGAGCATCATGATTGCATAGAGGCGGCAGTACCACATCTTAGAAGAGCGGTGTCTGCCGTCTTCTAATTTATAATCTATCTTTTCCCGCTTGTTTGAGCGTTCCACAGATGTCCGTCTGTTGTACTCCAGTTTCCATTCTTTGCTGTCCCTTGGCGGTATGTTAAAAATCCTTGGATTGTCCTTTTGCTGGATATGCACGGTTCTTCCGTATTTGGAATCTGAGCAGGGGTGTCCACAGAAACAGCCTTTCTTCCGGTTTGCAAGAGGACAGCGGTATTTTTCACGGTGTTTTGCTTTTTCCACACCATCGTGGTGCATACGTAAGCCCATTTTACAGACAGGAACACCATCTTCGTCTATGGTAAAGTCATCTTTGTATTTGAAGTGTCCCGTATTGCCGGGATTGAGGTCAATGAATGGTGTTATGCAGTTTGTTCTGCAGTATTCATAAAGCGGATAAGCATCATGGGCAGCATCCAGCAGAAGCTTTTCAATATGAAATTCAGGAAGATAGGATTTCATAGCAAAAAAGGTATGCAGGAATGACAGCAGGTCATGCCGGGAAGCGCGCCCAGGCATGGGGAAAATGGGAAGGCCGTTTTTGGAATCAGCGGCAACAAACATGTAGAGATGGTAGCCGAAAAAATATTTATTTCTGGAAGAATCCCATCCCCAGTTGCAGTCAGGCTGTGAAAACTTCCGTTTGCATCTACAGCCAGAACCTTTTGGACAGCCGCAGATCTTTTTGGAACGTTCCAGCCTTGCTGTTTCCAGCGGGGTACCATCAGCGGAGAGGGAAAGGCGTCCAGTGTCAATTAGTCCCTTACGGATGGATGTATTAAGGAATTGTTCCTGATACAGCCGGAAAATAAGATAAAAAGGATTGTTATTGGGCAGGTGGATGCGCTGCAGGAGTGGAAGGAGTTTTGAAGCAGCACTGTCGGTGTCGCAGGGAGTTTTATCACCACGTTTTTTACCTTTTTCCGGTTTTGCTTTTTTATGTTTAATCTGACTGATGTAGTTGTCTTTGTCAGACTGCCAAAGGCGGTTAAAGAAATCGTAAAAAGTTCCTACGCCGGGAGTGTCATCGCTGGTGAAACCACTGAGGATGGCGTACAAAGGGGTTATTTTAAGCAGCCTGCACCATCCGGTAATGGAATCTACTTTCAGAACGATTGAGAGAAGATAGGAACGGAGCAGGCAGGAAGGGAAACGTGTGGCGGGTTTGCCAAGCAGGGAATAAAACTCCTGCATGATGGTATCCGTTTCAGAGAGATCAAGATACCAGAATTTCACAATGATATCCCAGGTTTGTTTAGGGACAGCAAAGGGATCAGGAAATAATGCAAGGAACCCGGACACGAAGGTGTACTGATAGGCGGCATGGCCGCCATAATTAACAGGTAACATAAAAATCGCCTCCAATCAAAAAATGCTTGCCGGCTGCGCCGGAGTGAAAAGTGCTTTTTTAATTAAGAGGCGCGAAGCGCCGCATTTTTTGAGTGTTTTGTCAAGTGTTTTTGGCAAAAAAAGTGGGGGAATTTTTATAAAACCGAATTTGAAAGCCGCAGAAAATAAGGGCTGGAGAATCCGAGAGACTATACAGGAAGAAAGGAGGACTTCGTAGATAATATGGCTGGAGGAAAAATAACACAAAAGGAGAAGGAGGCAGCAATAAGCCTGTTAATCACAGTATTTGAAATGCATAATAAGGAAAGTCTGTTTAATAAGGCTTTGGATGATTTTTTATGTTGTTATGGAAAGAAAATTCCAGAATGGCTTCAATGCTTATATGAGCATTTTGCAGGTTGTGATAACAATGGGATACAGATGCAGGTAATCAAGCAGTTCACAGAAAACCACAATCTGGAAATAAAGGATGGTTCCAAATAAAAATATTAGTAAAAATAGGAGAGGAGATGCATGATGGAAAAATTCAGATTTGGCAAAAAACTGCAGGAAGCAGTTTTGAGAAGAAAGGAAGGGCAACAGCCAGCAATTATCATTGATGGAAAAGAAATGAAGGTGAGGAATCCTGTTTTTGTGGGAAATAGGGTGAGGGATGTTCCATGTTTAGTAGAAGAGGATAACAAGGCTGGAAATACAGGATATACTGTTGTGGCAGTTTCCTTTGATAATTTAAACAGACAAGAGAAAGCCTGGGTTTGTATCCAGCCTGTACTGTTAGAACAGGCAATAGGGTCCTTCATGGAAAACCATCAAATGGAAGGTATCACAGGAGACTGCAGATGTGCTAACAGATTGACGGATACAAGGGATACAGGATTTGATTTTGAAACAGGAAATGTGTGTATTGAAATAAAAGTTTTTATGCCTGTAACAGTTGGGACAGGCAGTTGTACATGGAAAAGTTTTCATGAGGCTGTAAAGCAAATAACCAGACATTGTAACAACCCTGCTGTGAAAGAAAAAGGCAAAAGAATATTGCTGCTTACAGTCTGTCAGGATGGTACAGGCCAGATGCAGCCTATGGAAGATGGAAGTATAAAAGATGAGTTAAAAAAAGCTGTGGGCATGGGGGTTGAATTCTGGATTGCTGAAACAAAGACAGAAGAAGATGGGATAAGTCTGCTTAGGTATTGGGATTATACAGATAAAATTCTATAGAGCTGGAAACATAAAGTTGGAATATTATTTTAAGCCTGCCCTTGTATTTACACATTAAAGCATTTTTGCTAAAAGCATAGCAGTCCAGGCTATATTACATTAAAGATGAAGGGAGGTAAGATAAGAAAATGGATGAAAGGTTAAAAGAGATAGTGGATAATTTAGAAACCATGAAAATTGGAGTAGATGAAACATTCAAATTTCATTGTACCATGTGTGGCAAATGTTGCATCAACAGGGAGGACATTTTGCTATCACCAAGAGACATTTACAATATGTCCAAAAAACTTGGCATAAAGCCAGAAGAGCTATTTGAACGGTATTGTGAAGTCTATATAGGACCAGACTCTAAAATTCCGATTGTCAGATTAAAACCAAGAGGTTTGGTAAAGAGATGTCCACTGTTAAAAAACAGAAAATGCATCGTACACAAGGCGAAACCAACAATCTGTGCCATGTTTCCACTTGGAAGGTGTATAGTTGCGGCCAATCCAGAAGAAGGTCTCAAGGATATCAGCCAAGGTAAGTTTCAGTATATATTCAGCAATCCTGGATGTGGGGATGCTTCAGAAACTCATACTGTTAGGGAATATCTGGAATCTTTTGGGATTCCTGTCCCGGAAGAATTTTTTATGAAGTGGCAGCAGATTGTATTGGAAATGGGGAATATTTTCCGGAAAATTGAAAAAGTTGTGAGCCATGAAACTATGGAACTGGTCTGGACGGCAGCATTTACTGGAATATATCTTCACTATGACATAGGACAGGAGTTTATGACACAGTTTGAGAGCAATTCCAAAAATTTTTTTGATATGCTGGATGCGGTTTTTTCGGAAGGAGGGGATAAACCAGTAATATAAGGTAAATGTATATGGCAAAAGAGTCCATTTAACCAGCTGTTGCAGACATGGGAAAGGTCTTGGAAAAATATTATTCACAGGGCTTTTTCCATGTTTCTGGACTTTCCCGGGACTAATTTTATTTTTTATTCATGGCAGAACATTTATGGCATCCTTTATAAACAACAGATTAAATAAGTGAGAGAGGGTTATCATATTTTACTACAAGGAGGAGGAATATATGATATACTGGATGATTTTTCATTGAAACCAGAGGAAAGGGCAAAGAAACTGCCTGGGGAATAGTATTGCACAAGACTGTTTAAGGGAATTGAAAGGCAGATGCTTTTATGGTAGTATATAATCTATAAACATAAATCTTACAGGAGGTGAAACTATTGGCAGAACCAGAAGAAAAACAGGGAGTTTCCACAGACAAAAGGGACAGGGTGGTAAAACATACAATTAAAGATAGTGTATTCACAAATTTATTTAAAGAGAAAAAATATCTGGTGCAGCTGTACCATGCACTCCATCCAGGAAGAAAATGTGTTACAGAAGAGGATATCAAAGAAGTGACAGTCAGTAATGTCCTTGTGGATGACATCTATAATGATGTAGGGTTCATGGTTGGGTCAACTTTGCTGGTACTGGTTGAATGCCAGGCAACCTGGACAGTGAATATCATATTCAGGGCATTGATGTATCTGGTACAGACATACAGGGAATATTTCAGGAAAACAAAACAGAACCTGTATAAAAGCAAAAAACTGGAAATGCCAGAACCAGAATTATATGTCATATATACTGGGAACAGGAAAACAAGGCCAGAAGAAATTTCTTTGAAAGAAGAATTTTTTGATGGGAAAGACATTTGTATTGATGTTAAGGTAAAGATGGTGTATGATGGCAGGGATGGCGATATTATCAGCCAGTATGTTGAATTTACAAAAGTATGTAATGGACAGACAGAGGTTTATGGCAGGACCAGGAAGGCTATACAGGAAGCAGTCAGGATATGCAAGGATAAAAATGTCCTGAAGGAATATCTGGAAAGCAGGGAGCAGGAGGTGGTAGACATGATGATGGAACTGTATGACGAGCAGGAGATACTCAAATCCTATGTCGAAAGCGAAAAGTATGATGTTGCTAAAGAAACAGCTAGAAGATTCCTGAAAATGGGAAAACTTTCTGTTGAGGAAATTGCAGCAGGTTCTGGACTTTCAATAGAAACTGTACTGGAACTGCAGAAAGAACAGTTACAGATGGTATAACCAAAAAATGTAATAAGGATAGTTATTTTGCTAAAACTATAAAAACAGTATGAGAGACAGGAAGTTCTGTGGTAACATCCTGTCTTTTTTGTGTATTCTGGATTGCAGGAATAATTGTTAAAACAAACTGCTGCTTCCTCAATTGTTCCCATATAAAGTCATATCCAGACAGAACTACCTTTATAAAAAAATATATACATTCATTTCCATTGCTGTTATCCTTTAAGAAACAGTTCTTGGATTTCGAATTGATTGTTCAGAATTGTATTTCTTGTGGTATAATATTTTCTAAAATATATTTTATGAGGTGGTTATAGATGAATGACTGGAAAAAAGTGAGGTCAAAAGCCATTATAATTGAAATTTTGGCAGTATTTGCAATTGCAGTATTTATTGTGATTGGATTATTGTTGCAATTATATTCAAATACTATATTGGGAACGATAAGTAATAATATAGATAAGAATTTTGCTTTGGCCATTTTACAGATACAGGCAACGGTAGATACCTTAACAATATCAATTATTGCATTAATTAGTGGATGTGTTTCTGATTCTAGTATGGGAATAGTTTTTAGTGACTATTATTTGAATATAAGACCATATATATTTAAACAGAAAAGAATTATAGCAGGTTCAATATTATTACTTGTTACGAATATCGGATTTTATAGTATTAAGTGGTACTGTTTTCTTTTATCAATATTTGTGGTAACAATCATTCTTATTTTAATATCTACAAATGAAATTTATTTGATATTTAATGGGAAAAGATTAGCAGAAAGAGAGATAAAAGAGTATATATGTTATGTACTATCAAAAAAATGCGGTTACAGAAAAAAATATACTATATGTATGGAGTTTGTCAGTGACTGGAAAAATATTATAACATTACAAAGCAGGGAAAACTACGAAAACTATAAAGAAGTATTTATGGATGGGATAATAGCACTTTTAGGTTATAAAACACAAGAAAGCTTAACAGGAATAAATGAAATATGTAAAGAAACAGAGTATTGTTTTTTGAATTCAGAGAATAGTATAGTTAAAGAAAATGGTATTGAACTTTTAGAGGAAATTTATGGAAATTTACACAAATTTATATTAGATAACCAGAAGAAAATAAATTACCAAAAACCGTTTAATTTATTTGATGAAACTATCAGGTATGTAGTTGATGCAATTAAGGAAATGTCACCAGAAAAGGTCCAGAAGTGTGTGAGATGGGATGGCTTTATAGAATGTGTCCAGAGAATAACTTTTTGTATGGGATATGATAAAGATAATCCAGAAGTGGGATTGGAAAATACATATTATTTTGCTCGTTATGCAGGAAATTATCTTTCTATGAATTATGATAAGAAGTATGAATTATATTGGAAACAGATATTGGAAAGATGTTTTTGGACTTATACGGCCAATATTCCAAAGGAAGGAGTAGAAGGTTTTTTAAAAGCCCAGTGTATTGTGAAATTCAATTATATTTATGGATTTATTGAAAATGGTTTATATACTTTAGTCATAGATAGTTTTTTTTGCGGGGCTATGGCGAAGGATTTTTATTCGGATGATAAATACAATGTGTTATTGGGGCTGTTAGTTCATTGTTACTTATATTATATAACAAAACCAGAAAGTGGGAAAGTTATAGAACCTGAGATGAGAAATTATGCAGAAAAAATTGTTTTACATAAAGAAGTAAAAAGAGTGTATAATATGTTTATTTCACATCTTTGGGGGAATAGCAACATTTTTAATGTTGATATTTTGAAACAGATGATAAAAATATTAAGTCCATATAAACAGTTTAATGAATATTCTAGGGGACATCTAATTATTGAGAATGTGATAAAAGAATATTATATGTTTATTACTTTGTATCTGTCAAATGCCTATAATATGCCAGGATTGCTTGAAAGAAATTTAGATGACGAAATATATTATGGCTATATATATGAAAATAAAGCAGAAAGCACAAAACAAATGCTGATAGGATTGTATACACTAATAGATGACAGGGAAAGCAGTGAACAAGAAATATCAGCAAAAGTTGAGTTAATGTATGATGGGTTTTCTGCATTTGAAAAACGGAAATTCAAAGAGAAACAAATGAAAAAGGCTGTACAGAATCAAATTCGATATATTTGGAATATTGATGTAGATAAGGTTAAAAACCATATCAGAGAAATGGTTGAGGGAAAGCTTAGGGAAAAATTTAAAGAAATAATTTTTGATTCTGATGAACAAGGCGAGGTTATAGAAATACCATTACTGAGTTTATTTGATTATACAGATTCTATTAACGAAAATTGTGCTGATAGATTTTGCCCTGATATGTATGGTCAATTTTCATTAGGTTTAGAATGGATTTTGAAGAGACAAAATGTTCTTGATAAGGTAGATAGAATAAAAGACTTTGCAGATGACAGGGATTATATGAATTATTTGCAATCAAATAATCTGGAACTGCTTATAGGTTCAAAATATGTTTTAGTTAATAGAGATTACAGACTGACTCATGAATTTGAAAAACTCACAGAAGATTGGAAAGTTATTTATACTATGTTCATGAAAAATGGGTTAGCCTTAAAGAAGGATAGTATCAAAGTTTGTATCCATTCCATAGAAGTAACAATCCGCCCACAAAGCATATCAGATGAGAAACAGAATTATAATGAAGAAACGAAATTGTATACATATTCCATTTATTCTGGAATGCCTATTGATTTTGAGGAACACGAATTGGAAGCTTTTCTGCATGATAATAGAAAAATAATGGAGATTTCTGCAAAAGTATCTGTTAAGGTAACAAAGGAAAAGATAGGCACATTGGTTATGGGGGAAAGAGGAGGGCTATGGGGATAAATTTTATTTTTAGAATAGTGTATATTTAATACATAAAGTTTCAAGTTTTTGGTGAATAATATTTTAAAGTAAATAATACTATGTCGCTGCAGAACAACTTTTTGCTGGTGACAGATTATAATTTATTCTGACTACAAATATAAGACCTTGGAAAAAAGAGCACAATCCTCTTCCTTTTCCAAGGTCTTTTTTCTGTTTCTTCTTCATAATTTTTTTTAAAAATTTTCGTATAAAATTTGTATAAATTTATGAGACATGTCCTGCAAAGCCCCTGTTTATAAGGGCTTATGGGACTGTGTGCATTCCCTATAATGAAGTATTTATGGTGACTATTACCATTTTCTCTTCCCTGCCTCATTAATTGCTGTT
Source organism: uncultured Lachnospiraceae bacterium (assembly GCA_910588655.1). Lineage (GTDB taxonomy): Bacteria > Bacillota > Clostridia > Lachnospirales > Lachnospiraceae > Butyribacter. Next base: position 15,334 of record CAJUPJ010000012.1, read on the forward strand.
GAACCCTTGTAAATATAGGGTTTAGAGCCATTTTTAATAGTCAGTCCTGCTGCCCTTCAAAATCCTTTATCCTCCTCTTCCTTTTTTCATATGTTTTATACTTTCTTTTTATTAAATCATCCTGTAATTTCTGTATTTACAAGCATTCCTTTAAGTAAAGTGGTTGTGAACGAAAGTGGGAACGGGATTAAGAAACCCAGTGTTTATACTGGTCTGGGGGCATAGTTCCATGAACTGGAAGGTCTTGGAACATGGTGGGATTCTGCTGCCATATGTCTTCCTCTTTTTCATTCGATTTTCTTCTTAAAGCCCTGTAAACACTGGATTTATAGCCATTCTCGGCAGTCCTGCTGCCCTTTTCGGTCTTCTTTATCCTCCTCTTCCTTTTTCATCATTTTTATGTTTTCTTTTTTCCTTTAAAGCCTTATAGAATTGGTGTTTCCAGCTTTTTTAGGTGGGAGGTAGGGCAATATTTTTCGCATTTCTTTAGTGTATATACAAAAGTAATGCTTTGCTCATTTTTTTCTTTACAATAAGGGCTGGGGTGTGATAGAATAAACTCAGTATATTCTATATTACTTTTTTTGAGGGATGGTGAAATAAGCATGGATATTACTCCATCAGGGAAGTTAGAAAACGATGATTTGCTTAGGAAGCTTTTGGGATTGGATTTGGAATTTTATCAGAGGATGAAGCTAAGAGCAGATGAGTTAAAATTAGACGTTTCTGAGTTTATATTTAAAGTTTTGGCTGAGTATTTTGTTCGCTTGGATAAGGATTTAAACTCAGAGTATAATAATAAGGTTGTACAGTTTGATTTTAATCCTTCTGATTCAAGTCAGGAGGTTCAGAGCAATCAATCTGGTGTAAAGTTAGATAGTTTGAATGTTTTTGATTTTTGCGGTAAAATTCTTGATCAGGCAGAGGAAAATTTTGCAAATTCAATTGGGACTTCAGATGAAGAACAATGTAAGGAAGAGTTATGTAGAAAATTGAGAGAGAAGAAGCGAGGGGATTATGGATATGAATTCAGTTGTTAATGTTTTGGAGAGTGAGGAGTTTCAAAGAGATATGGCTGCTATGTGTGCTAAGTATGAGGCCAAGGGATTTAGAGAGGGGTATGATAAGGGCTACGATGATGGTGTGCGAGACACTAGGGAGAAGTTTAAGAAGGTGTCTTCTAAAGCTCTAAGGAGTGGATTTAGCGAGGGAGGAGAGGCTATGCGCGAGCTTAGGAAGTAGTTTTTTAAAAATTTTGTTTGGAAAGTTAAAATATAAGACATTGAAGAAGAAAAAAATTTTTTCAATGTCTTATTCTTTTTTTAAACTTTCTTTGCATTTTTCATATCTTTATGGTTTTATAAAAGTTAACTTTATAGAAATTTCTTAGTAAAAGGCTATGAAATGTTATCCATAAATTTTATTATCCTCCTCTTTTTCTTTCTTTTTTCGTTTCCTTTTTCTTCTTAAACCCTTGTAAATACTGGAGTTAGAGCCATTCTTGACAGTCCTGCTGCCCTTCAAAAACCCAATATCCTCTTCTTCTTTTTTCATCTTTTTTATGCTTTTTCATTTTTTTCTTTCAAATCCTTATACAATGGAATTTTTCGGCACTTTGTAAAGAGAGAAAGAGGGAGTAAAAAAGTGCGAAAAGGAGGAGGATATTTCTTTTATCAGGGAAAAACAGGGCAGCAGTTGTGCAAAAAAATTGAAGAAGAATTTTAATTTTTTCTTTCATAGTGTTATCTGAACAGGGGCTGTATGTGGTCAAACTATCATGTAGGAAAGAAGTGTAATTCTTTACTATTAAAGCTGTTTTCAGTTGTTGTACAGATACTGCTCTATGCCACATTCCTTATAAAATTCAGATGGTTCATTTCCTGAACTTTCCCATTCTTCAAACCTGTCCATTAACTCAAAGTCATATAGCTTAAGGCAGCGGGTAAGCTGTTTCCTCCCTCCTTCATATTTAAGGAACAGTCTGGTATAGTCTATGGGAAAAATCATAGGGATTTTGTTTAAAATACATGTAAGTTCTAAATCTCCATTTTTTTCATATGTGTGTATCAGTTTATCAAAGTTTTCTGGTACAGGCCGATTCCTTTTGATAAGCTTGGAAATAGAAAAATTCTCTTCAAATGTTTCGAGTTCCCACTTGTAATAGACAGTCTGCTCATAATTGCTGGCTTTCAGATGGAAACCGTTTTTACTGTACCCTGACATGGCAACTGCTATTTTTTCCGATATTTTAAAAAGCTCGTATAACCAGAATGCAACCCTGAATGCAGGTGTATAATCTTTCCCTATACGACCCCGTTTATCAGGGATATTTCCCTCCTCAAGGCTTTCTATAAGCTCAAATGCCCTGTCATATTCCGGCTGTGGCCTTGGTTTAAAGACAAAATTACAGGTACTGTACTCGGACAGCCCGCTTTCCCTTGTATAGTCAGGAAAAAGTACACCAATTTTTTTCTCTCGGAATATCCTGTAGTACTTTTTAATGCTGTTACAATTGCCAAATGAACTGATTGAGGTGATTGTAATAATCGTGCCATAGGGAAGCTGCTCCCTTTCTGCCTGCTTAATAATATGGTCAAGTTTATAATGCATTCCCTTGCGGGCACTTGTCATGACATCTATCTGGAGGGTTTTTTGGGGGTTGAAAACCATATTTTTTTCAATAAGGTCTGTATCAGGTATCTCTTCGTCATCAGGTATGGCAAAAAAGCAGTCATGCAGTATTGATACAATATCTAAATAATCATGATACAGTTTTGTGTTTTGGAAATTTGCCATCAATTCACTTTTTTTTAGCCCTGTGCGGAGACTGGCATAGCCATATGTATGCTCTGTGAACATGGGGGAAACCTCCTTTCTTTGTAAGTTGTTTCCATTTTAAATGAAAAAGAAGTCCATGTCAACCCACAAAAAATGGTTGACGGATAAGACAGATCATGATATTGTATATTTAATACCACAAAAAGTGGTTTCTGATAATGAAAAATTTAACTATTGGAGCAAATTAATGTAAGGGTAGGTGCATGGCAATACAAACCCATAATTAGTGGTTATTCCTGATGGGTTTTGTTATACCACAGGAAACTATCAGGATGACAGGGAGGTGGCTGGATATGAATGAAACTTCAAGTATCAGGCATGAAAAAACTTTAATGCCTGGTGAAAAATATAACCTAACAATCAAGGAAGCAGCAGCATATTTTTCAATTGGTGAGAAGAAACTGCGGAGGATTGCAGAAGAAAACCATGAGGCGGGTTTTGTGCTCATGAATGGAAGCCATATGCTGCTTAAACGGAATGCATTTGAAAAGTATATAGACATGACTAGTTCGATTTGAACTTTGGCTTAAGAATACAAGCAGAAGGAGGGAAGCCATGTGGGCAATACAAAAAGGAGGGACACGAAAGGCAGGGTACTCCGTCCAGGGGAAAGCCAGCAGAAAGATGGAAGATACCGGTATACATATTATATAAATGGAAAACAGCATTGCTTTTACAGCTGGAAATTGGAGGATACTGACAGGATACCACAAGGGAAACATCTATGCACATCCTTGCGGAGCCAGATTAAATGGTTAAACAAATCTAGGGAACAGGGGATTGCATTCCGTGGAAACGGGATAAGTATATTGGGGCTGGCAGAAAGATACTTAGAGATTCAAAATGCAAATAATAAGATAAGGACATCCACAAAGGCAGGTTACAGGACAGCCCTGAAACATATCAGGGAAGATCCTGTTTCTTCTGTCCGTATTGATAAATTCAAAAAATCGGATGCAAAGAAATGGATTATGTCACTAAAAGGAAAGGGATTTGGATATAGTACCATATCGTCCATCCATGGGGTGGTAAAACCTGCATTCCAGATGGCTGTGGATGATGACCTGATCCTAAAAAATCCCTTTGATTTCGTACTTACTGATCTTATTGAAAATGACAGCACAAAAAGGGATTCCCTTACATTAGAAGAACAGAATTCCCTGCTGGAATTTATAAAAAATGACAGATATTACAGCCAGTATTATGATGCAATAGTCATTTTGTTTGAAACAGGGCTTCGCATAGCGGAATTCTGTGGGCTTACTTCAGATAAAATTGACATGGAAAACAGAATGATAACAATTGATACACAGCTTCACAGGGATAAACAGGGATACTACTTGGAAAAGCCAAAAACAAGTGCAGGATTCCGGACAGTGCCAATAACAGATAAGGCATATGAAAGCTTTTCTAATTTACTTCAAAGCAGGACAAAGAAGCAGGCAGAAAAAAATGTCTGCAGACAGAAAAATTATCTCTGCTTTGACAGGAATAATATGCCACGGTATGGCAGCCAGTGGGATAAAATCTTTGAAAATATATGTAAGAAATATAGAAAAACCAACAGGACGGCAAAGTTTAAAGTGACACCACATATATGCAGGCATACATTTGCCACCAACATGGCAGTAAAAGGGATGAACCCCATAATACTAAAAGGGATTATGGGACATGATGATATATTCACTACATTTGCAATTTATACACATGTAAAAGGGAATAATTACATAGATGAATATAAAAAACTTGGGCTGGTCAGTATAGATGCAGAAACAGCAGAAAAAGTGCCAGCAAAAGACAAATATAAGGTAATAGAATTTAAAAGCCGGACTGCCCGGCAGGAAACAGGTACCAGTGCTGTTTAGCATAAATCTGGTACCTGTTTTTTTGCCCAATTATAACAAATAAGTATTTAATGCTATGCTGTTTCATGGTATACTAACAAAGTATAGTAGCATTGGCTCTCTAGTTTTGAGGAGGGATATGCAATGAGCGTTAAAAGAAGGGATAAGAAGAACAGGATACTAAGGGATGGAGAGACACAATGTAAAGATGGCAAATACAGATTTACATTTTATGAGAACGGCAAACAGAAATGTTTTTACAGCTGGAGGCTGGAAAGGACAGACCCACTGCCATCGGGAAAAAGGGAATGTATGGCACTCCGTGACAAGGAAGATGAATTAAGGAAATCTAAAGACAGGGGACTTGCTTACCAGGGAGATGGAATGACTGTACTGGAACTGGTGGATAAGTATACCCTGCAGAAACGGGGAGTAAAGCATACAACACAGGCAGGGTACAGGACAGTGCTTAATATATTGAAAAATGACCCATTTGGGGCAAAAAGGATTGATAAGGTAAAGCTTTCCGATGCAAAGATATGGTTAATCCAGTTACAGGAAGATGGACGGAGCTACAGTTCCATCCACTCTATCAGGGGAGTGCTGAGGCCCGCATTCCAGATGGCTGTGGATGATGGCCTTCTCTTGAAAAATCCTTTTGAGTTCCAGTTAGCAACTGTAATTGTAAATGATTCAGTTACCAGAGAGGCGGTTACCATAAAACAGGAGAGACAGTTCTTAGCATTTGTAAAGAATGACAGCCATTTCAGCAGGTACTATGAGGGTATCTGCATCCTGTTTAAGACAGGGCTCCGTATTTCAGAATTTTGTGGGCTTACCCTTGCTGATATTGACCTGGCAGGCAGGACAATTAATGTGGACCACCAGCTCCAGCGAAGCAGCAGGATGGAATATCTCATCGAAGATACCAAGACAAATGCAGGCACAAGGGTATTGCCAATGACAGATGAGGTATACGAGTGTTTCAAAACGGTTATCCGGAAAAGGCCAAAACCAGAAATAGAGCCAATAATTGCAGGAAAGACAGGATTCCTTTATCTTGATAAAAATGGAATGCCTATGGTTGCACTGCACTGGGAAAAGTATTTTGAGCATATTGTGGAGAAATACAATAAGATTTACCGTGTGCAGATGCCAAAAGTCACACCTCATGTATGCAGGCACACCTACTGCAGCAATTGTGCAAGGGCAGGGATGAACCCGAAAACCCTGCAGTACCTGATGGGGCATTCAGATATTGGAGTTACCCTGAATGTTTATACCCACTTGGGATATGAGGATGCAAAGGAAGAACTATCAAGGATCAATATGGCAGGAACTTCCAAGAGTCATGCCTTCAAAAAACAGGCATAAAGGCAGAAAAAACAGCCTGTGATTCCATAAACCTGCAAAACATGGTGCTTTTGGCGGTTGTTATGCCACCAGTTACCGACAGATATTGGTGTTGGTAAAATACAAAATAAGGGGTCAATTTACCAACATTTTTACCAACATTGAGTGCTTTAATATGCCAGAATATGCCATCTTATGGCAAAACAGGCAAATAGAACAGATAACCAACAAACCTTGGTTTTACAAGGAAAACCAATAGTTTTAAGGAGATTAAAATAGATGATTAAGATATTATTCATATGTCACGGCAACATCTGCCGCAGCCCAATGGCTGAATTTGTTATGAAGGATTTAGTTAATAAGAGCGGTTATAGTGAAGATTTTTTTATTGCGTCTAAAGCAACGAGCACTGAAGAACTTGGCAACAGTCCGCATTATGGCACTAGAAATAAGTTAAAATCTGAGGGCATCCCAATGGAAGCGCACAGGGCATCCCAGATGGACAGAAGTGATTATAATAAGTTTGATTATATTATAGGAATGGATACATGGAATTATAAGAATATTTTGAGGATTACTGGTGGTGACCCGGAAGGAAAAGTTTCACTTCTGCTGGATTTTGCAGGGTTATCACGGGATATTGCTGACCCATGGTATACTGGGAATTTTGATAAAACATATGAGGATATATGCAAAGGATGTGAAGCACTTTTGCATAATCTTATCCTTGAAGATAAATTATAAATTTGTACTATAATAAATCCAGGCATAAATAGGTTTGGACAAATAAGTATGAATAAACAAACGTGAATAAATAAAACCATATACAAATATACTTAAGTTAAAGTTATTTTATAAACAAATGTGCCAATTTTTACAAAAATATAATTGTTTATAACAGATAGTATGATATAATAAACATAAGGCTGAGGCTGGAGTAAAACTAAAGCCAGTAAATAATTTATCTATCAAAATCTATATATTTGGGAAAGAGAGGACTGGATGAAGGATATTATAATTAAAAAGTTTGCGGAAATTTTTGGCAGTGAGGATGGTGCAGAGGCTTTTTTTGCACCAGGACGTGTTAATCTTATTGGGGAACATACAGATTATAATGGCGGACATGTTTTTCCGTGTGCACTTACAATAGGGACTTATGCCGTTGCGCGTAAAAGAGAGGACAGGAAGCTGCGCTTTTATTCTATGAATTTTGAGCATCTGGGAATAATAGAATCAAGCCTTGATGATTTAAAGCCAGCAAAGGAAGCAGGATGGACTAATTATCCAAAAGGGGTTATATGGGCATTTGGAGAAAAAGGTTACAAAGTAGACTGCGGATTTGATATATTATTAAATGGTAATATACCAAATGGTTCAGGACTTTCATCTTCAGCTTCTGTTGAAGTTGTTACAGGCTATATACTTAGTGAAATGCTGGGGCTTGGTATTCAAAACCAGGAACTTGCAATTATAGGCCAGTTTTCAGAAAATAATTTTAATGGTGTTAATTGTGGGATTATGGACCAGTTTGCTATTGCAATGGGTAAAAAGGATAATGCAATATTCCTTGATACATCTGATTTATCATTTGAATATGCACCAATTAAACTTGAAGGGGCTAAGATTGTTATTTCATGCAGCAATAAAAAGCGTGGTTTAGGTGATTCAAAATATAATGAAAGACGTGCAGAGTGCGAAGAGGCTTTAAGGGAGATACAATCTGGCATGGGTATTAATACACTTGGTGACCTTAATGAAGAACAGTTTGAGAAAGTTAAAATGGCAATTAAGGATGAAGACCGCAGGAAACGTGCAAAACATGCAGTATATGAAAACCAGAGGACAATTAAAGCTGTAAGTGCCCTTAAGAATAATGACATAGAATTATTTGGAAAGCTTATGAATGATTCACATGTTTCACTGCGTGATGATTATGAGGTTACAGGTGAAGAACTTGATACTCTTGTAGAAGAAGCATGGAAAGTTGATGGCGTGATTGGTTCAAGAATGACAGGTGCAGGTTTTGGCGGATGTACAGTAAGTATTGTAAAAGATGAATCAGTAGATACATTTATTGAAAATGTTGGCAAATCATATAAAGAAAAAATTGGTTATGCAGCAGATTTTTATGTAGTTGAAATTGGCCATGGTCCTTGCAGGCTGTAACCAGTTAAAATTGACAGGAAATTTCCCTGTTCCCTGTTTATGTTGTAATGGCATAACCAGGGAGCAGGGATTTTTTACTTTACAGGATATTGATAGCAGTAGCCGGTTGTGTTACAATATAAGTATTATTAACTGCTAAGTTATTTATGTAGAACCAGGCAAGCATTTTATATGGCTTTAAGTGCCACAACAGATGTGGCATGGATATGGGCAGGGACTGGGGGAAATTACATGGATTGTAATTATGATTTTTGTATAGCTTCGGCTTTAGTTTTGCTTCTGCTGGTAATATATAACTGTTGTATAGTACGCAGATGGAAATTTATGAGAAAAGTATACCTGGTTTTGCTTATATTATCATTTGGATGTTGTGTGGCAGATATATTTTTGGGAATAGTACTTATGAAAGAATTCAAGGATAATATATTCCTTAATTATGCAGGAGGGATAATATATTTTTCTTTACAATGTGCAATTCCGTGCTGCTATTTCGTCTATATTACTGTTGTATCTAAGAAAATGGATTTTATCAGTAAAAAAACTGTTATATGGCTTGTACCTGGAATAATTATGCAGGCTCTGGTATATACAACATTTTTAACAGGCTGGATATTTATATATAATAAAGATGGCTACAGCAGAGGCCCGTTTATGTGGGTTATAGTAATTGTATCAGCGCTTTACCTTGGTTTAGGGCTGTGCTCTGTATTTAGTGAAGGTGGAAATATTGGAAAAAGGTATAAAGTAGTTTCAGTTGTATTTATTTTAATTCCTGCCTGTGCAGTTTTTATACAGGCAGTATATACAGACCTGGTTCTTTCCAGTTCTTCAATGGCACTGAGCTGCCTTCTGATGCAGTTTATATTACAGACGCCACAGATGATTTGTGAAGTAAATGAAAAAGAAATAGAAGCAAGGCGTGCAGCAGAAGAGGCAAACCGTGCCAAAAGTACATTTCTTGCTAATATGTCCCATGAGATAAGAACTCCAATGAATGCAATATGTGGAATGGCTGATATGCTTGAGAGAAGCAGTATACCCCCGCATGAGATGGAATATGTGCAGACTATACAGGTAGCTGCCAGGAATTTACTTGGAATTATTAACAATATACTTGATTTTTCAAAAGTTGATGCAGGGAAACTCAATTTGTGCAATGTCCATTACCGTTTAGATGAAATGTTAAGAGGCGTTGAAAATATTATAGCATCAAGGGTATATGGCAAAAATATAAATTTTGAAATAGATATCAATCCTGGTATTCCTATATATCTTAACGGCGATAAAACGAAAATACACCAGGTACTGATTAATATACTTGGTAATGCTGCAAAGTTTACAGAGCATGGAAAGGTTAAATTATATACAGGATGGGAACAGCTTCCTGGCAACAAAGTTAAACTTATATTTGAAGTAACAGATACTGGAATTGGTATTAAAGAAGAAGATTTGCCTAAGCTTTTTAACCAGTTCAGCCAGGTTGACACAATACGCAACTGCAATATAAAAGGAACAGGGCTTGGGCTTGCTCTTTCAAGAGGAATTGTGAGGCATATGGGTGGAGATATAACTGTTACTAGTGAATATGGAAAGGGAAGCACTTTTACAATAACTATAGTACAGGAAGTTATAAAACAGCCAGATAATGAACAGCAGACCCTTGATGATTACATAGTTGTGGTTTATGAAGAAGATTATAATGACAGGCAGAATTTATCACATATATTTGATGAAATAGGGGTTAAAAATAAATTTATAAAAAGTTCAGATATGGTAAATTCTTCTATATTTGGTGAGTACAGCGGGGAAAAGAAAATTTTCTTATATAATTACGAACAGATGCAGGCATCAGATATAAAATTTCCTGCTGATGTAAATGTTGTAGCATTGCTGGAATATTTCACTGTTATTAAAAAAGGGGATATGGTTTATAATTACATAAAAAAACCGTTTGATATATTTAAGGTATATGATGCACTGTTTAGCAATAAGCCACTTTATTATAAAAAGTGGAGTAAAAACAATATTGCCGTGAGTAATGCACATATAGCTGTTGTTGATGATAACAGGGTCAACCTTAAGGTAGCAGTTACACAGCTTAAAGAGTGGAATATATTTGCAGAAACATTTACAAGCGGGCAGGGTCTTTTAAAAGCATTAGAAAAGGGAAGGAAATATGACATAATTTTTATGGACCATATTATGCCTGGCATGGATGGGATTGAAACTACTATTAATATCAGGTCAATGGAGGGGGAGTATTTTAAAAAAGTACCAGTAATAGCACTTACTGCTAATGCTGTAGATGGAGTTATGGAAGAATACAGGAAAGCAGGGATGGACAGTTGTCTTTTTAAACCATTCAGTCTTGCGCAGATTGAAGAAAAATTAGCTGAATTTCTTCCAGAAGAGAAGGTAAAGTTTAAAAATAGCAGTAATGGGTTTTAATATGGAGGATTAATATGAAACGTGTAGTAGTAACTGGAATGGGGCTTGTTACACCTATAGGTAACAGTATAGAGGAATACTGGAAAAATATCCATGCAGGTAAGGTTGGCATAGGGCCAATAAGGAATTTTGATACAACGGATTATAAAGCAAAACTTTCAGCAGAGGTTACAGACTTTGAACCTAAAGATTATATGTCTGCCAAAGATGCAAAAAGGATGGACAGGTTCAGCCAGTTTGCTGTGGCGGCAGCAACGCAGGCTGTAAACAATTCAGGTATTGATATGGAGAAAGAAGACCCATACAGGGCAGGGGTGTCTATTGGCTCAGGTACAGGAAGCCTTATGGGAATTGAAAGGGAATATGACAAGCTTCTTGCAAAAGGACCAGCACGTATACATCCGCTTTCTGCACCTATGGTATTAGGCAATATGGCAGCCGCAAATGTTGCTATAGCTTTTGGATGCAAAGGCAAATGCCTTGATATAGTAACAGCCTGTGCGACAGGTACTAATTCAATAGGTGAGGCTTTCAGGTCAATACAACATGGTGAAGCGGACTTTATACTTGCCGGGGGTGTTGACAGTTCAGTCAGCAGATTTGGTGTTGCAACATTCCAGGCGCTTACAGCACTTTCTGTTTCAGAAGACCCATTACAGGCTTCTATACCATTTGACAGGAAAAGGGATGGTTTTGTTACAGGAGAGGGTGCAGGGGTTCTTGTACTTGAAGAGATGGAACATGCCATTGCCAGAAATGCACATATATATGCAGAAATTGGCGGTTATGGTGCAACTTGTGATGCAAGCCATCTTACAGCACCGCTTGAAGATGGCTCAGGAGCTGCAATGGCAATGGAACTTGCCATAAAGGACGCAGGGCTTTCGCCTGCTGATGTTGATTATATTAATGCGCATGGTACAAGCACACCTATGAATGACAAACTGGAAACAAGGGCTATAAAACTTGCATTTGGAAGCCATGCATATAAAGTTAAGATAAACTCTACCAAATCAATGATTGGGCATTTATTTGGGGCAGGCGGGGCTGTTGAACTTATAACATGTATTTTATCTATAAATGAAGGTTATATACACCACACAGCAGGATTAACTGATGATGACCCTGAATGTGACCTTGATTATACAAAGGGGAAAGGCGTATATATGCCAGTGGATGTTGCTATTAGCAATTCTCTTGGTTTTGGAGGACATAACGCAACAATCCTTGTTAAAAAATATCAATTTTATCCAGAAGGGAGTGGTGGTTATGAAAAATATGGAAAAAGCTGTAACTGATAAGAAAAAAGAATTATTAGATATTTCACAAGATGAATTTATGACATTAATTAATTCTTCTGAATGTGCTATGTTTATTGCAAAATCGGGTTCTGAAATGGAATTAGTCTATGCAAATGATAAATTTTATTCTATATTGCAATATACTAAAGAAGAATATACTGAAAAGTATGGCAAAGCTGCAATGGCAACAGTGCTTAATGAAGAGAAGCAGAAACTCCGTAACCTTATAGCCCGCCAGGCAGCAGCCGGAGGCATATTAAAGCTTGAATACAGGGCTGTAAGGAAAGACCATTCCATTGCATGGATTTCTTTATCTGCAAAGGCTGTAGTTAAAAATAACCAGTTAATTTATTATGGTTCTTGCCTCGATGTAACTAAAAGTAAAAAAACTATTGACGATATATATAATGCAAAGCGTGAAGTTGACGTTATGGCAAACAGTATTCCAGGTGGTGTAATAAAAGTCAGGATGTCTGATTATAAATTAATATATGCAAATGATGGTTATTTTTTACTGACTGGCTATTCACGTGCAGAATTTTCTATGGAGTTCGGAAGTTATTGTGATACAGTAATTTATAAAGAAGATATAGAAGATGTATTAAAATATATAAAGATGGCATTGGAAAATAACGGGCTTCTTGGGTTTGAGTGCCGTATTAACGCAAAAAACAACTGCATAAAATGGATATATGTAAGTGGAAGAAGGATTGAGGATGATAACGGGCATCCAGTTTATCTGTGCGTACTTACAGATATAACTGATAAGAAAAAGATTGAATCTGAAGCTGAGGATAACTTAAAACGGGCAGAAATTGTTTCAGGATTTTTAAATGCCATGATGTGGACTTATGATATAAAATCAAATACACTTAGCAGAAGCGGCAATTTTGATATTACATATTCACAGGAAAGAAAACTTGGCGGACATGAGGAATTAAAAGATTTAGCCAGTATTATACATCCAGATGATACAAAGAGAATAGAGGAATTTTTTAATAAGAGAAGAAATAATAAAGGGCAGTCACAGGGAGTTTTCCGTATAAGGAACAGTAAAGGTTTATTCCAGGATACAGAAATAAGTGCCATTTCTATTTGTGGAAGTGATGGCAACCCAAATAAAATTTATGGAATGACTAAGGTTGTAGATGATATAAGTACAGATGCCAGGATTATTAAAGAGAAACCAGAAAACAGGATTTTGTCACTTGCAAAAGCATCAAGGGCAAAAGCGGAAGACAATGTAACTGGCCTTATGCCATATTCGTCATTTTTAAGCAAAGCAGACAAAATTCTTAAAAAACGTGATGAAGATGACCATTTTGCAGTATTATGTGCTGATATTAATGAATTTTTGAAATTCAGCCACCACTATGGATTTTCTATTAGTAACCAGATTTTAAAAATATTTTCAAGAGTGCTTCTTGATAATATTGCCAAGGATGGTTTATGTTCGCGTGTTGATGGTGATTATTTTGTAGTAATGTTCCAGTATGCGAACCATAAGGAACTTATGAAACTTATGTCATCAATGCTGCGTACAAAGGAAGAGTTTGACAAGAAAAATGGTGGTATACGTTTTGGTACTACTACTGGTATATACCTTGTACAGCCTGGCGATGAAGACCTGGAGGATATGCTTGAAAAAGCTGATATTGCAAGAAGAAGCATTAAAGGTCTTATGGGCAACCACTATGCTATATTTACAGAAGATTTGAAAAAGGACAAATCCAAGGAAGAAGAAATAATAGACAAAATTTATATTGCAATGAGGACAAGAAGCATAGATGTGTGTTTTATGCCTAGAATATATAAGAATAAAGAAAATGTTATAGGCTGCAAGGCAATACCAAGGGTTGTTATGGATGACGGGCAGTATATTGAATCAGTCAGGCTTTTGAAATATGTAGAACGTGGCGGAAAGCTTAATGAGTTTGCTTTTGTAACATTATCTTTAGTATGTGGTAATATGGGGGCATGGAAGAAGCAGGGCAATAAAACAGTACCTCTTTCAATAGAAATTACTGCAAGTGAACTTTCAATACAGAATGCAGTTGATATTATTGATGATATAGTGGTAAAGAGAAATGGCATTGACCCGGAAGAAATTATTTTTGAAATTAATGAAAGGTATTTTGCAGAAGGAACTACTGTTTTTGACATGAATGTCCGTACTCTTTGCAAAAGGGGATACCAGGTGGTTATAAGCCGTTTTGGTTCAGATTATACAGCAGTAAATGCTATAAGGAGGCTTCCTGTTACGGGAATTAAATTCCATGGTGGTTTCTTTAATGAGAACATGAATAACAAGAATGAGAAAATAATTTTCCGTAAAATAACAGAAATGGTTAAAGAATTAGGACTTTCTGTTTCATGTGGAGGAATACAGTCTAAAATACAGGAGGATTTTGCAAAGGAAATAGGGTGTGAGGTTTTGGAGGGAGAAATGTATTATGGAAAAGTCAGGCACAACGTATTTGAAAAATGCTTTTTATCAGATTAACTTAAAGGAGGATATTAGTAATGCCAAAGTATTTTAAGAAAATTTTTTCAGTTGTGCTGGCAGCAGTTTTATTTATAACTGCTACAGCCCCATCTGGTGCTATTGCAGCATCAAAACCAGGCAGGCCATCTTTTAAAGTGGTTAAAAGAGCAAAAAAATCTGTAACACTTAAAATAAATAAGACAAAAAATGCGACTGGTTACCAGATATTTATTGCAAATTCAAAACATGGCAAATATAAACAGACAGCAGCATCAAGAATACGTAAAGTACAGATTACTAAATTAAAAAAAGATAAAGTTTATTATGTAAAAGCCAGGGCATTTAAAACTGTAGGGTATCATATAACATATGGAAAGTTTTCTAAAATTGTCAAAATAGACAAGTTTGGCAAAAAGCCAAAACCAGAAGCACAAGAACCAGATATAACAGAAACACCAGCTCCAGATGTTACGGAAACACCGGTTCCTGGAACAACAGATGAGCCAGTGCCAGGTGTTACAGAAACACCAGCTCCAGGAGAAACAGGAGAGCCAGTGCCAGGTGTAACAGAAGCACCGGCATGTACAACAAATACACCAGTCACGGATGTAGCAGTTGTTAGCATAAGTTGTGGTTAAATTACTTTTTGCCCACAACATCATAATATATAATAAGGACACTTGCATTATAATATTAATATGTGTAAAATATACCAGTCAGGAGCCCAGAATTATAAAATGCAAAAAGGAGAGACCAGATGTTAGATATTAAATTTCTAAGAGAAAATCCAGAAATAGTTAAACAAAATATAAAAAATAAGTTCCAGGATGAGAAACTTCCATTAGTGGATAAGGTTATTGAGCTTGATGCCAGTGCCCGTAAGGCACAGCAGGAAGCAGATAACCTGAGGGCTTCAAGAAAGAAGATTTCTAAAGAAATAGGTGCTTTAATGGCACAGGGCAAAAAGGAAGAAGCAGAAGCTAAAAAGGAAGAAGTAAATAAAAATGCTGCCCGCCTTGAGGAGCTTTCGACACAGGAAAAGGAATTCCAGGAAAAAGTAAAGGAAATAATGATGGTTATTCCTAATATTATTGACCCTAGTGTTCCTATAGGAAAAGATGACAGTGAAAATGTTGAGATTGAAAAATTTGGTGAGCCAGCAGTCCCGGATTTTGAAATTCCATACCACACTGAAATCATGGAAAAGTTTAATGGCATAGATATAGATGCAGCAGGTAAAGTTGCAGGTAATGGTTTCTATTATCTTATGGGTGATATTGCAAGGCTTCATTCAGCTATAATATCTTATGCCAGGGATTTTATGATTGATAAAGGGTTTACTTACTGTATTCCGCCATTTATGATAAGAAGCAATGTTGTAACAGGTGTTATGAGTTTTGCTGAAATGGATTCAATGATGTATAAGATTGAGGGTGAAGACCTGTATCTTATTGGTACAAGTGAACATTCAATGATAGGGAAGTTTATTGATACTATAATAGAAGAAAAGGAACTTCCAAAAACATTAACAAGTTACTCACCATGTTTCCGTAAAGAAAAAGGTGCACATGGCATTGAGGAAAGAGGTGTTTACCGCATCCACCAGTTTGAGAAACAGGAAATGATTGTAGTATGTAAACCAGAAGAAAGCCCTTTCTGGTTTGAAAATCTTTGGAAAAATACAGTTGCTTTATTCCGCTCCCTTGATATTCCTGTACGTACACTGGAATGTTGTTCAGGTGACCTTGCAGACCTTAAAGTTAAGTCGATAGATGTTGAGGCATGGTCTCCAAGGCAGAAGAAATATTTTGAAGTAGGGAGCTGTTCAAACCTGGGTGATGCACAGGCAAGACGTCTTCAGATACGTGTAAGAAAAGAAGACGGCAGCAAGTATTTTGCACACACATTAAATAATACAGTAGTTGCGCCACCACGTATGCTTATTGCCTTCTTAGAGAATAACCTTATGGAAGATGGAAATGTACGTATACCAGAAGTATTAAGACCTTATATGGGAGGAAAAGAATTTTTAGGCGAATAGGGATATTTTTAAGGTCTGCCAGCTTTATTCAGGAATAAATCTTGGAAATCCTTTAAAAAATATTTGAAATGGAGGGGATAACTGATGAAATTGAAGCTAGATAATGAAGATTTGCAAACAGACAAAAAGGAGTGCAAGCAGTGTGGCCGTTACCTTAATAAAGACTATCATGAAGAATTATGTCCAAAATGCATAGAAATGAATCTCTTCTCAGCAGTCAGGGATTACATCCGTTCAAAGGATGTCAGGGAGATGGATGTTGCAAAACATTTTAATATTCCTGTTACTAAGGTAAGGTCATGGATAAGAGAAGGTAAAATTGTGTATAAGACATCAGACGGCAGGACAATATCAGGTGTTTACTGCCAGATGTGTGGCAAGAAAATAGATTTTGGTACTGTATGTGCTGAATGCCGTAAACTGCAGCAGCTGCAGGTTGTATCAAAACATTATGGTGAAATGAAGGCAGATGAAATGCACTTTCTTGGCAGAGGTGATGATAAAGATAAATAGCTTCCTGTTTTGCGGGAAATTGCTAAAAAACTGTTGCTGGTAATATAACTACTGGCAACAGTTTTTTATTTAATTTTGACCATTTCATCATTAGTTATGAATAATAATATATAAGAAGCTGTACTACCCGGCTATAGCTTTGTATTCCATCTTTAATACCATTTAGTTTAAGGTTTCCATCCAGGAATGTATTAGAAATTGTTTCTACAGTTTCTGTACGGAATGGGGAGGTTTTATTAACTTTTTCCCAGGCAGCAGGTGTTAAGAATATATTATCAGATGCAACTTCTTCTGTAACAAGGGTGCGGGAGTTCCATTCTTCTTCACTGGCATTTCTCTTAAAATCATTGGACACATAATTTAAAACATTTAAGTAACCACTATACTGGAAGAATAAATTATCAGACTGTATACATGCCATAAATGCTATAAAATTAGCTTCATCTTCATATATATAACCTTTAAGGTGTGCCAGCTCATGGCATATTGTATATGGCATATTCGTTATGTACATATCAGTATTATAATTAGCTTCCAGCGTAAATGGAAAAAATATTCCAGATAAATACTGCTGGCTCATAATATTTGAGAAGTATATCTTTTTAGGCTGTGGGTAATAACCAGCAAGGCTTGGATATTTTTTGCCAAGTTGTTTCATACTTTCTATACATTCAGAATATAAGTCCCCATCAAATATAATTTCACCATTATTATCACGTTCAAATTGTGTTGAAAGATTATTAAGTTTGGCAACTATATGTTCACGTAAATTATAAAGTTCCTCAAAGCCATATTCCTGTTCATTTGCTGTGTTAATATATTTTGATGCAAAAGTAGAAGCATGGTAAAGTATAAAACAGTTAGAGGTTTGTATTAAAAATACAAATACAAAAATCCAGCTTATAATATTCCAGTATCTGCGCCTTAGCAATTTTAATCCCTGGTGTTTAATAAATCCAAGCAGGAATATTAAAATACCTGCTACAAGAAGTATAATTCCAAGAATAATAAGTTTCTCGCCAACAGAAAAAGCAAAAATGCTTGTAAAGCGGCTGTATGTATTAACCCATAATGGAAGGATATTTGCAATATACCAGTCAGAAAATGTATTGCTGTTCCATGACAATATATTAAGGAATACTGCAAATAAAACTATAAATAATTTTATAATTAAAGATATTCTTTTTTTATTTTTTATACCAGTATTGTTATCATTAAGAAAAATTCCCTTAGTATCTTTGCACGCTGTATCTTTAATGCCTGGACTATGTGGCTTTATATGTATTTTCATGGCATAATCCTTATTTCCTGTAAATTTGGTGTTTAATTGCCTGTACCAAGGCTTTTATATATTTATGATTTTATAATTAATATGTGATAAATAAGTGTTAAAAGCCAAAAAACACACAGGCTTTTATTGCCTGTGTGCCATTATAATCCAGGAATATTAATTAAAAATTATTATACTAGCAGGATTTCTTATCAATTTGTGGGTTAAAAGCATAAAAGTTCTTGCTATTAAGGTCATCCTGTACACGGCGTAATGTTTCACCAAAACGCTGGAAGTGGACAACTTCGCGTGCCCTTAAGAAACGGATAGGGTCTGCAATTTCAGGGTCTTTAATTAATCTTAATATATTATCATAAGTGGTACGTGCTTTCTGTTCTGCTGCCATATCCTCATATAAATCGGTAATGGTATCACCTTTACTCTGGAATTCGCATGCATTAAATGGAATACCAGCTGCCGCAGTTGGCCATATTGCAAGTGTATGGTCAACATAATATTTATCAAAACCAGATGCTTTGATTTCTTCAGGAGTAAGGTCTTTAGTAAGCTGGCGTACAATAGTTGCAACCATTTCAAGGTGCGCAAGTTCTTCTGTACCTATATCTGTAAGTGTCCCGATTGCTTTTCTGTTTTCCATGCTGTATCTCTGTGAAAGATATCGCATAGAAGCGCCTATTTCGCCATCAGGGCCGCCATACTGGCTAATAATAATCTGGGCTGCTTTTGCATTTGGCTTGGTAATATTTACAGGGTATTGCAGCCTTCTTTCATAGTTCCACATATACTAATCTCCTTTCTATTCCCAAGGCCAAGGTTCTTTAACCCATTCCCAGTAACATGAATTATCTACATTATCATTTAAAAGAGGCCCATATTTATGTGTGTATTCATCAAGTGCCTCCTTGCGTGCTTTTTTTAGTTCCTGGTAGTATGCAAGTGCATCCTGGTCACATGGATGTGTATCAAGAAAAAGAACTAATTCATCAATGCCAAAACTTAC
Source organism: uncultured Lachnospiraceae bacterium (assembly GCA_910588655.1). Taxonomy (GTDB): domain Bacteria; phylum Bacillota; class Clostridia; order Lachnospirales; family Lachnospiraceae; genus Butyribacter. The sequence goes on from CAJUPJ010000012.1 coordinate 34,614, forward strand.
CTGTGAAATATAGAGAAGAAGTTTGTTTTTGTCCTGGTTCATTGTGCACCCCCCTGTCCTTTACAATATCCACGTGGAATACATCCATAGAACGGCAGGTCAAGCGGAGGGAATATTGTACCCTGCTGCAGTCCCTTGCAAAGGTCATAGACTTTGCACCACTGCTGCCAAGGTACATAACCTATAGCTAACGCCATGCCTTTTAATGGGTCATTATATAGACTGGAATCTGCATCACAGCCTGGATTACATCCACAAGGCGGCTTATCATTGCCGCATCCACAAGATGGTTTATTGTTGCCACAGCCGCAGGATGGTTTATCATTGCCACAGCCACAAGGTGGCTTATTATTGTCACAGCCACAAGATGGTTTATTACTTCCACATTCCATATTGCAACTAGTATCAAATCCACAATCAAAAGCTGGAGCAGATTTTATGTTGCAATTTGAATTATTTGCTGAATTACCATTCTGGTTAAAATTGCAATTCATTTTACGCCCAAAATCATTTGGACGTCTTAAATTCATGTTGTTCATAAGAAGTATCCTTTCTGTTAAAATTGACGGGAATTATTTTCCGTACTAATTAATATATATGTAATTTTGGTGTAATTGTTACTTTTTAGTACAGGCATAATAATGGGAAAACTTTAATGCCATTAGTTTTGACCCTGGTATCATTATAGAGTTGTTGCACTTTTATTTAAGTGTTATAATTTAAAAACAGGAAATAGCAAATATATGAAAATTTGCAAACATTTTTTATAATGTTTTTATAGTATAATCCAGGAATGGGGGATAATTATGGCTAAAATAGTGAGGCGTGGTTATGTGCCAGGTGATGAAAAGGAATTTGGGAAAGAAGCTTTAGAGAAAATAAATGTAGCAGCAAATGATATATATTATCTTTTAAACCGTGGTTATAATATGAAAAGTGCTTCTGTATTTACTGGAAACCATTATATGCTGTCAGAGCGGCAGAGGCTTGCACTTGCGCGTATGGTATCACAGGAGGAACAGTTAAATATACGTGCTGCAAAGTGCAGGGCAGTTTTAGATAAGGGTGAAACAGTCTTTATTGATGGTTTTAATACAATTATAACATTAGAGATAGCACTTTCAGGAACTACTCTTTTAAAATGTATGGATGGAACAGTACGTGACCTGGCAGGTTTAAGAGGGACATACAGCCTTATAGATAAGACACCAGAAGCAATACAGCTTATAGGAAAAGAACTGGAAAGTATGGAAATTTCAAAGGCAGTATTTTATATGGATGCGCCTGTATCTAATACTGGAAGGCTTGCAGCTTGTATACATGGGGAACTTGCGATGTATCCATTTGAAGTAGAAACAGAAGTGATTAATAATGTTGATTCCGTATTATCTGGTTTAAGCAATGTGATAACAGGGGATGCAATTATACTGGATAAATGTACAAGCTGGATAAATTTTACCAGAAACATAATTGACAAAGAATTTCCAGGATATCCTTATGTAGAACTGGACAGTATATAGGATAATTTACAGTTATCTGGTGTTGGTTTGTAGATGACATACGCAAGGTTTCCATGTTCCACTGAAAACTTGCTGTCTGCTGGTAAAATTCCAGAAAAAAACATAAACCAGCAGATTTAGCAGGATAACTGTAAATTATAACGTGTCTGGGAATTTATGAGACAGACGTGACAGTTTTTGAATAAAGTATTGACTTTTAACAAATACTATGCTATATTTTAAACAAACATATGAATAATTGTTCATATGAATAGACACAGAAGGATTTTTTGTATAAATCTATAAAGTTAAGGGGGTATAGCATGAAGAAGAAATATTCAATTACTGGAATAGACTGCGCTAATTGTGCAGCTAAACTAGAAGCTAAAATGAATAACCTTCCAGAAGTAAATAATGTAGTATTAACATTTGCAACAGGCCAGTTATTAGTGGATGCTGATGATTTAGACAAGGCACTGGAAGTTTTAAGGGAACTGGCGGAGAAAGAAGAACCAGGTACAATAATAGAAGATTTAAACCGTACAGATGGACATAACCATACACACCATCATGATGGGCATGAACATGGACATCATCACCACCATGATGGGGAGCACCAGCATAACCACGGTGGATGTACATGTGGATGTTGTAATAGTGAGGAACATATACACAGCCATAGTAAGAAAACAACCCTTTTATCTGCTTTTCTTGATGAGAAGAAGGAGCTTGCAGGTATCGGGGCAGGTATAGTATTTTTTGCAGCAGGCATTGCAGCAGAGAATTTTACAAATTCTGCAATAATATATATTTCACTTTTTATAATATCTTATATTATACTTGGCGGGGAAGTTCTGGCAACTGCTGTTAAAAATCTTTTCAGGGGCAAAGTTTTTGATGAAAACTTTTTAATGGGAATTGCAACAATAGGTGCATTTGTTATAGGGGAATATCCAGAAGCGGCAGGTGTAATGCTTTTTTATAGAATTGGTGAACTTTTTGAAGATGTAGCTGTTGGAAGAAGCAGGAAGCAGATAATGGATGCTGTTGATATGAGACCAGAAACAGTAAGGCTTATGGTTAATGGAAAGCCTGTTGTATGTAATCCTGCTGATGTAAAACCTGGTGATATAATTGAGGTAAGGGCGGGTGACAGGATACCACTTGATGGTATTGTAACAGAAGGTGAAAGCAGAATTGATACATCAGCTGTAACTGGTGAGCCTGTCCCTGTTGCTATAAGTGAAGGGAGCCAGGTGTTATCAGGCTGTGTTAATATTTCAGGGGTAATATATTTAAAAGTTGAAAAAATACTTGAGGAGTCAATGGTCAGCCGTATTCTTGAAGCAGTAGAAAATGCTGCTGCTTCAAAACCGCATATTGACAGGTTTATAACAAAGTTTGCAAGTATTTACACACCAATAGTTGTACTTGCAGCTGTACTTACAGCGGTTGTGCCTTCCCTGGTTACTGGAAACTGGAGTTACTGGGTTTATACAGCACTTACATTTCTTGTAATAAGCTGTCCTTGTGCATTGGTGCTTAGTGTACCTCTTGCATTTTTTGCAGGAATTGGTGCAGGTTCTAAAAAAGGTATATTATTTAAAGGCGGTGTTTCACTCGAAACCCTTGCAGGGATTAAAGCAGTTGTAATGGATAAGACAGGGACTGTTACAAAAGGAAACTTCAGTGTAGCTGCAATTATGCCAGAAAATGCAAATGGGATAACAGAAGAAAAACTTCTTGCATATGCAGGATGTGCGGAAAAACTGTCAACACATCCTATAGCAACAAGCATAATGAAAGAAGTGGAAAGCAGGGGCATATATATTCCTGCAGCCAGCAGCATAAAAGAAATAACAGGCAAAGGCATGGAAGTATCATTACAGGATGGAGGCATGGTTTTATGTGGCAGCAGGCAGCTTCTTGAAACAAATGGAATAAAGATACCAGCAAAAGAAAGCAGGGTATATGGGACAGAAGTATTTATCTCATTTGATGGAAAATATGCAGGACATATAATTATAAATGATACTATTAAAGAAGATTCAAAACACGCAGTTTCAGAAATGAAGAAATATGGTTTATGGACAGCAATGCTTACAGGTGATGCAGAGGAAAACGCAAAGAACGTGTCAATGGTTACTGGAATAGATGAAGTGTTTGCACGCCAGATGCCACAGGATAAAATTGATAACCTTACTAAAATACGCAATAAACATGGAGCAGTAATGTTTATTGGTGACGGGATAAATGATGCGCCAGTCCTTGCTGGTGCAGATGTAGGCGCTGCAATGGGAAGTGGTGCAGATGCAGCAATAGAAGCAGCAGATGTAGTATTTATGAATTCAAACTTAAGTTCAGTACCTGAAAGTATAAAAATTGCCAAAAAGACTAAAACAGTAGCTATGGAAAACGTTATAGGTGCACTTGTAATTAAAGCCATTGTAATGGTACTTGGATTTGCAGGGATTGCATCAATGTGGATGGCTGTCTTTGCAGATTCGGGAGTTGCAATGCTTTGTGTGCTGAATGCAACAAGGATTTTATTTAACCAGAAGTACCAGGAAAACGGGTTTGAAGCAATTCCAAAGACATCAGCCTGAAAAAGTTATTTGTCCATAGTTTCCAGGTGTGTTCCAGAAAACCTGGCATATGCCAGGCGTTCTGGAATATCTGGAAAAATTATGTATTGTCTGGTGGTCCTGGGAGCTATTTTTGCTTGTTATTTTTAATTTTTCCACCAGGTACTATGGCAACCGCTTTAAAAGCACACTGTTTAAAAGTATTGCCTGTAACTTTATTTATAACTGCATTTTCACGTACATACAGCCCTGCTCTTTTGGCGTTTGTAACTTTGTTATTATATACAGAGCCTGTAACTTTTGAACTTAATACAGATATTCCATCTTCTTTTACATTTTTAATTGTATTGGAATGGATATTGTTTACAATAGAGCCAACACGGAGATAAATACCATGCTGGCTTGATTTTGTAATTGAGTTTTCACAGATATCACCATAAACCCTTGCATGTGTATCCACATAAATGCCAACATGTGCACCAACTTTACCACCTTTTGCGATTTCCTTTTTCCATTCCTTGCTAGGCTTATATGTCCCGATATTATATAAGGTGTTTCCTTCAATATTTCCCTTTACAAATGCTTTATCCTGGTTGGCGCTGGTTTCCTTCTTGCCGCTTGGTCCAGAATAAAGGGCAATGCCAGAATAAGAAACATTTTTAATTGTATTATTGGTAATCTTTTTAGCATAGGTTTTATATGCCTTTTTGCCAGGTCCTTCATCTGCATTTATCATAATTGCAACATTGCCGTTAAAACCATCATCCCTGCCGCCAATGCCGTCAAGCATGTTTCCGTCTATTGCATTAACATGGGAAGCATGGTAAATCCCGATGCCCTGTCCTTTTACATTTTTAAGTGTATTTTCCTTTATATCACCGTCAATAGGGCTTAAACCAGCATAAATACCTGTTGCTTTGCAGTTTTTAATAGTGTTATTTGCAATATCGCCTTTTAAATTTGAATTATAAATATATATTGCTATTTCTGTAGATTTGGTAATGGTATTTTCTTCAATATTTCCTTCAAATTCAGCACCAAGAAGTGTAATAGACCATTTTTTTGAATTGTTAACAGTATTTCCACTCAGGGAACATTGTTTATTAACACCTTTAACTACAATCCCGCCATATGGAGGGTTTTCAATGACAGTATCTTTTATTGAAACATTGTCACTCCCATTAACAAGTATTCCTGAACCGTTAAATATGCCGCCCTCAACAACTGCATTTTCGGCATTTCTGATACGGATTGCATATTCCCCTGTACTTTTACAATTAATATTAGCATCTTCATCAAAACTAAGTGTAGTATAACTTGGAATTTCAATCGTGGAGTCAAGCTTATAATTACCAGCTTTAACTGATATTATATAAGGTTCATCCTCTGATGCCTCACTTCTGGCATCGCCAAGCATATTCTTTATATCCTTGATGCTTGATGCTGTCACTTCGTTTGCATTTGCAATACTGTTACTGGCATTTAATGAAATAAATGCGGCAGAGCAGATAAAGCAGAACTTAAATAAATTTTTAAATGTCTTTTTGCTCATAACTGAGTACCTCCTGTGAGTTATTTATTTGAATTTTTCAATTCCATCTTTATTTGTTTCAGAGATAATGTAATGTGGGCGGTGTTTTGTTTCCATATAGGTTTTGGCAGTATACTGCCCCATAACGCCAAGGCAGAACAGCTGCACACCGCCGATAAAAATTATAATACATATTGTAGAAGCCCAGCCTGCAACCGGGTCGCCAAATATAAGCCTGCGTAATACAATAAAAATAAGCATTATTTATAGAAACAAGGGTCATCCCAATACCAGACCATGAAGCAATATCAAGTGGTATATGTGAAAAATTAATTATTCCATCTATTGCATATTTGAACAGTTTCCAGAAATTCCATTTAGTTTCCCCTGCAACCCTTTCAACATTATTATAAGCAAGCCAGTATGTATTAAATCCAATCCAGCCAAAAATACCTTTGGAGAACCTGTTATATTCTCCCATTGATATTACTGCATCTGCCATTCCTCTTTTCATTATACGGAAATCTCTTGCACCGTCAACAATATTTGCATCAGAAATTTTATTAATAACCTGGTAGAACTTTCTGGCAAACCATGACCGTATAGGAGGTTCACCTTTTCTGTCTGCCCTTCTTGCTGCCACGCTGTCATAATTTCCAGAATCCAGTATATCCATCATCTGCGGAAGGAGTGCCGGAGGGTCTTGCATGTCAGCATCCATAACAGCTATATAATCACCATTTGCATTACAAAAACCAGCATACATTGCTGCCTCTTTGCCAAAATTCCTTGAAAATGAAATATATGTTATATTATTATCACTTCCAGCTAATTTGCGTATAATTTCAATAGTATTATCACTAGAACCATCATTTATTAAAATAAGTTCATAAAGATAATCCATTTTATTAAAAATTTCTACTAGTTCTTTATAAAATAAAGATAATGCTTCCTGTTCATTATAACATGGAACTATAATTGATATTGTTTTATCCATTATTCTCATCCCTTTTCCCTGGTTGTTTTTTTCTTTTATTTTCTGATATCCATATCCATATTCCAAATAGTAGGACGGATATAACAGAGATACAAGTTCCAGCTTTAAGTAAAGGAGTATGGTATTTTAATAAAATATTATGGCTGCCGGCATCCAGCTCTAATGCCATATACATAAGGTTTGCTTTGTATAAATCTGCTTTTTTGCCATCTACAAAGGCTTCCCATCCGTCAGAATATGGAATTGGAAGACACAAAAGTTTTGGCTGGTTTAAAGCAATGCTTCCTGAAAAACAGTTTGTGCCAGTTTGAATATTTTCTAAAACATCTTCTTTTAATGTAGAAATTTTATTTCCATAATCTTTCATAGGTTCACAGATAATATTAATATCATCAAAAAGATAAGTACCAGCAAAAGGGAAGGTAATTGTTATCTTCTTTAAAGCTTTTTTTGAATATCCAAGGTTTACTATATAGTCATGCCTGCCATTATAATTCCTGGACTCTTTTGTACGGTAAAATAGCTTTTTGGCAATATCTTTTGAAGATTTAATGGTTAATTTGGCATCATTTGAAGTATCTTCTAAGTCTAGCCCCTTTATAGAAAAATATGTCTCACTGTTTTTAAGCCCCTTAAATTTGATTTTTATTTCTGCCTCGTCTGATGCTGCTACAAATGAATTATCATTAATAGTGACATCATTATTTTTACAGGTAATTTTATAATCTATTTTTTGTGATAAAGATTTAACACTGGTTTCTTGGATTTTTCCATTATAATTTTCCAGTACAATTCCTTGTAATAAAGCATCTTGTTTATCTATTGAAGAAAGTTTTTCCCATTTTTCTTCTGGTATAAAGTTTTTATATGTATAGCCATATGGAAGTGCATACTTATTTTTGTAAACCTTATAATTTTTGTCTGAAGCATTTTTGACCATCTTATATCCATATGGAGGAGAATATTTTTTGCCATAAGGATATGTATAATAAAGAACAGATGAAAGTGCCATTAGTGCTGTCCTGTCATCATATCCATTATAATTATAAGCGCTTGTTTCACGCATTTCTATTTTTCTGCGGAAATCTGCCATATGTGGATTTGACAGTGACCAGAAATATTGTGTGGAGGAAATTCCTGCTATTATATTGGCATTTTCAGTTAGTTCTTTTCCTGAATACCTGAAAAGCGGATTTGTATTAACAGTCTGTGCTGCATTTAATATATTCTGTGTTTCATTATGACTTAATTCCTTTATTTCACTAATCTTTTTACATTCTGCTGCATAACCATTTGATATATTTGACAGATAGTTGTTGCAAAAAACACTAATAACTATAAATATTATTGCAAACCTTTGCTTGTTTTTTCTGCCAGATATTTTAAGTTTGTTTTTAAATTGCACCGCAACAGGTGATACAATAATAAGAAATACACATACCAGGAATATGGAAACACATGTCATTTTTTTAGCACGCCCTGATATTAAACATACAGCAAAACAAATAATAAAATAAAAAGCAGTGCAGGCTAAGAGTATTTTAGTTTCTTTTAGTTTAAGGTGCATAAGGTGTGGCCACATTAATGTTAAAATATATGCACAAACAAGTGCAAATGCAAAACTCCATCTGTTGCTTGCATAGGAAAATCCGTTTAAAACTTTGCCTAAAAATGGTACAAGCATAATAATGCTTCCCATAATAAAAAATGCTTTGGGAAGAAAATATTTTCTGCACCTGGAAAAAAGGATAAGTATAGCTGGAAGTACAGGAGCAGCATAGCCCATACACATCCAGTGCATACAGTCACCTGAAATAAAAAACACTGGTAATTGTGCATAGTATGAAAGATTATATACAAGTTTACATGTACTGCCTGTTGACATACGTGTATCATTTAAAAATACATAGCAGACAGGAAGGAGAATAACAGCCGCCATTAATACACCTGCAACTGATGCTGATGTTATACGCCATAATACAGATATCCACTTCCTCCAGCCTGTTTTATATAAATTATAAAGTCTTGTTATAACATATATTACAGTTAAAAGCACTAGTATATAAAAGAAATAAAAATTACTAATTGCTGATAAAAATACAGTTATGATAAAAAGGTATGGTCTTTCCTTTTTAAGCATCTTTTCTATCCCGGTTATAAGCATGGGAAGATATATCATAGGGTTAAAAAAATATGGATGTTTTATAACATTAATAGTAATCCAGTAGCAAAAAACATATGTAAGGCAGCCTGCCATAACAGCATAATTACTTGTTCTCCCTGTTTTAAAACAAAGAACTGAAAAGGCAATGCCTGCCAGATACATTCTTAAAATAAGTATGGCTGCATAATATACATACATAAAAGCTTCTGGCACAAATACGGAAAACACTGTAAACGGGTCTCCAATTACATAATAATGTAATGTTGCAATTATATCATTGCCTTCACCTATATTAAAATCCCATGCTGGGATATTTAGCTGGTGTTCACAGAAAATGCTATAAAAAATCTGTCGCAAATACCTGGAATAATAAACAAGTGCTTTATAATGCTGCATCCATCCGTCATGTTCCCATATAAATGATGTTCCTGTAAAAAAGTACCATGAAAATACAAGCATGGCAGCAAGTAAAAATAGCATTGTGTAATATTTAAAATATTGCTGCCGCTGGTTTTTAATGTTTTTACTTATGTATTTCATATTTATTTAATCTGCCTTTCTGTTTATATATAATATTCCATAAGAATAAAGGAACTGTTACTCCGCAAAATGTGTAGGCTGTCCATAAAAAAGGAACTTTTTTAATAACTGGAAAAACAGCTAGAAGCAGTGGATTTCCATTACTGGCTAAAATATATATCAAGGTTACTATTTTAAATGCCAGAAGATGTAATGCTAAAATGCTTAATGTATGCCTGCCAATAAAAACCAGAATTTTATTTTCTTTTATGTATTGGAAGGAAGCTATGGAATACAGCATAAACCAACCGGTTGTGGATGATACTAAAAAGAATATAACATTTGTAATATTACCATATGATATATTTATTTTACCTGTTTTATTTAACAAACACAAAAATAAAAAAGATATAACAAAAACTTTATATTTGTGTTTAAGGATTTTGCCAGAAATACCAGCTTTATTAAGAACTATCCCTAATAAAAATGCCAGAAATGATGCAAAAAAGGAATGTATTCCAAGGGGCATTTGTAATTTATAAACAGAAACTATTGTTGAGCCGGCTATACATATAATTACACTTATAAAAAATAAAATTTTTTTAATATTAAATTTATTTGAAATATAAACAATAACCATATATGTAAATGATATCTGGAACAAAGTCCTTAAAAACCATGTTGCACCACCAAGCTGGCTGCCACCCATAAAAAACAGGTTTTTAAGTATTGCTTTACATGTTTCTGGAACAGTCCTGTATTCCTGCAAGTAATTATTTGCCTGCTTAACTAGCTTGGCAAAGTCTGGATTATCTGAATAGATTCCTGTTTTGAGTAAAAAATTATGTATAAGATTAAAAAAGGAATTACATAATACGAAAGGAAGCCATAAAGATTTTAATTTCCTGATAATAAAAGATTTACATTTATGTAAATCTGACACACGTGGATTATCCCATAATATACCTGAAGCAATGAAAAAAACTGCTATATGGAACAAATATATCCAGTGTTTAAACGGGCCAGCGGCATGTCCCCATACCATAAATATAATGCAGCATCCTTTTATAAAATCAATAGTTGTATTTCTTGTTGTAACTTCATTGTGATAATTGTCGTTATGTAACATATGGGTTTTCCTTTTTGTTTACTCTTTTTTTAGTTTGTCACTATCCATTAGTAAGCTTTTATGGCAATATTTTTCATAGAGTGCCCTACTCTACGAAAGTTACCAGTGAATCTGGCAGTTAGTATTATACAAATCTGGATATAGTTTTACTTAATAACAGCAGGAAAAGAAAGTTTTTGCATATTGCTTCTTTTCAGTTCCATTGACGGATGTACATAACGGTTTAATGTAATATTTACATTAGAATGCCCAAGCAATTCACTTAAACTTTTAATGTCAAAACCTGATTCAACACAGCGTGTTGCAAACGTATGGCGTAGTGAATGGTAATTGGCATCTTTAATGGAACATGATTTAAGAATACGTTTAAAATAATTCTGCATTGTACGTGGTTCAATAAATTTTATATTATTCCCTGTCAGGAAATATCCATGTCTGGAAAAAGGGTAGCATGAAATAATCTTTATAAGGTTTTCCTGCAATGGTATTGTCCGTATTGAACATCCACTTTTAGGTGTAGTAGTAATTACTTTAGTTTTCTGTCCTGTACTTCCAAGAACCTGTATGCGCTGCATGGTCTGGTGGATAAAAACGGATTTATCTGTAAGTGAAATATCTTCCCACTTTAAAGCACATACTTCACCTACCCTTATCCCTGTGTACAAGCACATAAGAATACCAAGGTTTTTTAAATTCTTTAAATCTTTAAATAAATATTCACATAGACATTGTTGTTCCTGCCAGCTAAGAACCCTTAAATTCCGGACTGGCTGCCTGACTGAAACGGAATGTCCGTCACATGTAATACCATAGCCTTTATTTGCCCCGAAGCGTAAAATATTCCTTATTACCGATAGGGCATCGGCGGTTGTTTTAGGTGACAGCTTTGTGCCATTTACCCCTCCTGATATCAGCAGTTCATTACAGAATGTTTCCAGCATACAGTCTGTAATCTGGTTTACATAAGTTTTACCAAGCCTTGAAGAAATGTAAGTGTGCCAGATATTATAATATTTTATTTTTGTGGATTCTTTTATGTGCGGGCTGGTATACTCAAACCATTCTTTAGCCATATCCTGTAATAAAACAGGGCAGTTCCTGCCTGTATCTCTATTAACTGGGTTACTAAATCTGTTTTTGTAAGAGTTTTTATTTTTTTGTGTCATGATAATACCTCCCATATCACTAAAATGTTGATTTTATTATTGACAAATACAGCAGTAGCGTATAATATTAGAACATACCAGACAACTATTTTGTGTAAACATATTAATCGTAGAGTAGGGCACTCTACGATTTTTTTATAATATAAAAACAGGCAGTGGGTATACCTGCCTGCAGTTTAGTCTATATACAACTTATTATTTTGGAATAATTCACAATATTTCATTTGATGGTTGTAGAAGGCATTATTTTCATCTTCTGCCCAGGTTGCTTTTACATCTTCATTCAATGTATCATCTGCCTGGACTAATTTAGGAATTGTATGCCCGTAGAAAAGAACACGCTTTTCCCATACATCACATATTTGGCCTGGATATGCGAAATCTGGACTTTCCTTACCAAAAAGAGATGATATATGGGAGATAGATTTGCTTTTGCCACCACTTTTAACCAGCCGTTTTGTTTGTGCACCAAGATGTCCAAAGCCGCAGATTACTAAAATTCTTTGATTATCATAGAGATTTAGTTTTTCAATAATGTTTTCATGTATGCAGTCATCTCTCACGCTTGTAGTCGTATTTGCCTGAAAACTGTTATCAATTTTCCAATAGTCAATCATTTCCACGGGAATATTATTGTCCATGCAATAGCAGTATGAAATACACATATCTACCGGCCCATCCACAACACCATATTCCATAAAACTACTTTCCCTGGCTTCAATAAATACCACATCAGGCTCTATATTTTTTATAGCGTTTATCATATCTTCAACCGTATAGTTTGCATATTTCCTGAAATGTTTTTCATGAAATGTACCCATAAGATATACCTCTTGTCCATCAGCCATTAAAACCTTTTTGACAGTAAAATTCTTGATATTTACATACAAGATTACAGTAGTTAATATAAGCAAGGCAAGGATTACTGAAACTATAATTAGTACTTTTTTTGTTCTTTTTTCATCTATAATATTTCTCCTTAAATATATCTGTAATCATTAATTTACCAGATTATCCAATGCCATTATCTTACCACAAACATATATACAATTCCAGTAAATCTCGTTTTTAGGATACGTCCATTTCATAATTTACAGTTATCTTTTATTGGTGTGTGGATGACGGACGGTTTCTGTGCCAGAGCCAGAATATTACGTTAAAGGGGTACGCTTCCGCTACGGTGAGCCACGCAGTGGCACATAAAGCCCATGTATTCCAAAGGAAACTGCCGTTTCCCCTGGAATAACACGGGCTTAAATGCCGGCGGGCTCAAAGTACCCCTTTAACGTAATATTACTGGCATCATGGCACGTGAAACCTGTTACCATAAATTTGCACTAAAACCCAGAATAACAAGATAACTGTAAATTATCCTTTTTTGTAATGCTTTACATGGCTATATAAAAAGTGTTATAATAATGAACAATAGTATCTATGGCAAGGTACGGAGGGATTTATGAAAGAAAAAATAGATGAAGCAGCAAACGGAATATTTAAAAATGGCCCAGCGGAACTGATACTTACCCCGCCAAGCCTGAAACTTGAAACTGGTTCTGGTGAACCATGTGTTGGAAGTTTTGTTGCCAGTAACAGTAAGAACAGGCAAATGAAAGGGCTTGTATGTACAAGCTGCCATTATATCAGGCTGGAGCAGGCTTCTTTCCAGGGTGAAACAGCCACAATCCAGTTTTATTTTGATGGTAAGAATTTTATGCCAGGCGAAGTTTCAAGAGGTTCAATCCTTGTTATTACAGACTGCGGGACTGCACGTGTCCAGTTTACTGTAAATGTAAATGTACCATCCTGTACAGTTTCTTCCGGTAAAATAAAGGATTTATTCCATTTTACAAATCTGGCAAGGGAAAATAGCACAGAAGCAGTACAGCTTTTCAGAAACAAGCATTTTGAAGAAGTATTTTTATACAGGGATAATTCCAACATTGCCCTGTACAGAGGACTTATTGCCAGTACAAGCAAAGGGCTCGCTATGGAAGAATTTTTAATTGCAATCCATAAAAAGCTTCCTATAATGCTTACAGTAAACCAGACTTCATTTGAATATAAAAACTGCCATGAGAAGTTTACAGACGAAATTATTATAACAAAAGATAACTGGGGATTTGGCGAATTCCATATAAATTCAGATGCGGATTTTATAATACCAGAACATAAGATTATATGGGCTGATAATTTTATAGGCAGGACATTTAAGCTGTCATTTATGGCTGACCCTTCTAAAATGTCACCAGGAAATAACTATGCCAGGATTAAGATAACATCAGTACGGCAGACTATCGAAATAGAAATAACAGCTATAAAGCCAGGGATAAAACATGAAGTTGTTATAAACCAGCTTGCTTCACAAAGGAAATATTATAATCTTACTAAATTGTATCTTGATTTTTCTATGGACAGGATAGAAACGGAGGAATATATCTCTTCTGTAGAAAAAATAATTGCAGGCACTAAAAGCATGGACTTAGATTTTGAAGCGGAATTATACAAAATCCACCTTGGCATTATCGGCAGGCAGGAAGATACAATAGAAGACGGGCTTGAACGCCTTGCACTACATGTAAAGGAAATATATAAAAAAGATACCAGGCTTTATTGTGCATATTTGTATTTAAAGGGGCTTTGGGCAAGTAATTCAAGTGAAAGGGACGAATGTATTAAAAAGATAAGGAGATGTTACGAAGAAAAAGAGCATAGCTGGCAGATTGTGTGGTTTCTTTTTTATCTGGATGGTGAGTATGAATTAGACAGGGTTAAACTTGAAAGCATATATGGGCATCTTGAAGCGGGCTGCCACAGCCCTGTGCTTTATCTTGAGGTTTGTAATATACTTAATGATTCGCCTGAAAAGCTTACTGAATTAAATATGGAAGTAGTTTCATGCCTGCACTGGGGATGTGTTAATGATTACCTGGAAAAAGAACTGGTGCTGCGTTATACATATCTTGCCAGCAGGTTAAAAAGTTATTCAAAACTTATATTATCTGATTTATGTACATTATATGAAAAGTATAATGATGATGAAATATTGATAGCAATATGCAGTACATTTATGAAAGGGCAGATGACATCTGCTGAGGCTTTCAAGTGGTATGCAATGGGCATAGATAAAAATTTAAAGCTTACTGATTTATATGAGTATTATATGTATTCACTGGATGAAGCGCAGGAAATACACCTTAAACAGTCTGTACTTTTATATTTCCTGTATGACAACCATCTTACGGCATCTAAAAAAGCAATGCTTTATGCATATATTATTAAGAATAAAGAGCAGATACCTGACACATATAATGCATATATGAATAATATAGAAGAATTTTGTTTCGCGCAGCTGCACCAGGGACGTATTAGCAAGAATCTGGCAATAATATATGAAGAGTGCATAAATGAAGATAAAATTACAGATAATGTGGCAGCAGAGCTTCCTAAAGTGATGTTCAGCCATGAAATTTTATGTAATAACCCTGATATAACAGGGATTTATGTAAGACACCGCGAACTTAAAGAAGAAGAATTTGTACCACTTGTACATGGAAGGGCTGTTGTACATATATTTACAGAACAGTCACATGTCTTTCTTGCAGACGGGCTGGACAACCGTTATATAATGTCAATAGATTATACTGCTAATAAACTCCTATACCTTGACCATCTTGCATCAAGGTGTTTTGATAGAAATAAAACTGATACAGGGCTTCTTCTGTACCTTTATGACAGGGCAGACCACCTGCACCAGACAGGCACATCTGCAATGGAAGTCCACAGGGCAGTTATTAATATACAGGGGTTAAGTGAATACCAGCACAGGAAAGTATTTGTTGCCCTTGTAAAATATTACTTTGATAATTTTGAGGGACAGCTTCTTGATGAAGCCCTTGCAACAATGGACTGGGATAATGTAGGCAGTTCTGAAAGGGCACAGTTTATAGAGTATTGTGCTGTAAGACATTGTTATGACAAGGCAATGGAAGGAATATTAAAATATGGGTATGATAAAATATCTGGAAAGCGGCTTTTACAGATTTCTTCCCATACGTTTGAAAGCAGTGCAGATACTGAAAATGTTTATCTTACAAGGCTTGCATGGCATATTTTTAATACTGGCAAGTTTGATGAAAATGTGTTAAAATACCTCTGCCGTTACTTTATAGGAGGCATACATGAAGAAACAAGGGTATGGCAGGCGGCACGCGGTTTTGGAATAGAGTGTAAAGATTTTGAAGAACGCATAATTGCACAAATGGTATTTACGGAAGAAATATCACCAGAAGCATATAATATATTTTACAGCTATTACCAGAATGGTGATAATAAACGGCTGGTTAAGGCATTCCTTAAAATTATAGCTTATAAATACCTTATTAAAAACTGGCTTGTGCCTAATGATATGTTTAAATATTTTTATGATGAAGTACGTACACAGGAAAACATGATTTGCCTTATTGCTGCATTAAAATATTTAAGCCAGAAAAGAAAACTTACAGAGGAAGAAACAAGTTTTGCAGATTATAATGTTAATATGCTTTATGAGAAAAATATTGTGTTTTCTTTTTTTAAAGATTTTATTGGAAAGTTTACACTTCCTATACATATAATGGATGCACAATATGTTGAATATATAGCAGAACCTGGCTGTGAAGTTAAAATACATTATCTTATTTCACCAGGACAGAAAACACAGAATTCAAAAGACAGCGGGGAATTTATTACTGAAACAATGAGAGATGTATTTGAGGGTATACGGGTTAAGGAATTTGTGCTGTTCCAGGATGAACTGCTGCAATATTATATATCAGAAACTGACGGAAAAGGGAAAAAAATTACACGCAGTGTAAGTGTACATTTTGATGAATCTATGGACGATGCAAGGGAAGGAAGCCGTTACCATACACTTAATACAATGATGATTGCTAAAGAAATGCATGATGATGCAACACTTATTGACCTTATGGAAGAATACGCCAGAGAACGTGAAAATGTAAAACGGCTGTTTAAACCCATATTAGATTAGAAAAACCTGGGGGAATATATATGAGTGAAGAGCGGCAGCTTTTGGTTGGTATTGATTTAGGCAGGACAATTTCACAGATTTCATGCTTTGATGATAAATTATATGAACCAGTCCCAATTGGAAGGATGCATGGAACAGAACGTGAATATGAAATACCATTTGCATTTGCAATAAACAGGAAGAATAATGAATGGCTCTGGGGGACAGATGCACTTGAAGCAGGAGAAGATTTTATCCACCTTGGCAATATTCTTGAACGCATTGTATCAACAGATAAATTTGAGATTACAGGATATACTTTCCACAGCAAAGAAGTTTTAAAAAGGTTTTTGCTAAAAGAATTAAGCCTGCTTAAAGAATATTACCCAAACCAGACAATTAAAAAACTTGTTATAAGTATAGAAGACAGGGACAGCAATACAATGCCTGTAATTAAAGATGCATGCGGGGAACTTGGTATAATGGAGGACAGGCTTGTTGTACAGACCCATAAGCAGAGTTATATGTATTATGCAGTAAGCCAGCCAAAGGAACTCTGGATTAATAATGTAGGCATGTTTGAATATAATACAGGAGGGCTGTCTTATTCACAGATATCAATAGACAGGAAGAATGTGCCATATATCGTAGGTGTTGATAAAAAAGATTTGTCAGACGTTATGCCGTATTCCATTCTGGCTGGAAATGATGATATACGTATTAAATATACTTTTACAAATGTTGCCAATACAGCACTTCATAAACAGATGGTTACTACAATTTATGTAACAGGTACTGGATTTGAAGGAAAATGGGCTTCAGAAGCGCTTAAAGAACTTTGTGCTGGCAGGAGGGTATTCAGGGGGCAGAACCTTTTTACAAAGGGTGCATGTTATGCTGCCAGGGAATTTGCAGGCAAAGGAAAACTGGAAGGCTTTATTTTCCTTGATGAAGATATGATTACAAGTGATATATTAATCAGGACATACCACAATGCAGAATTTTGCGAAGTGGCACTTGCTACAGCAGGCTCAAGATGGAATGAGGTAGATTCAAGTATTGATGTTATACCAGATGATGAAGAGGAAATCCAGATTATTACAAGAAATGTACTGCTGCATGAAGCTAAAGCACATATATTGTCGTTAAGCGGGTTTACTGGCAGGGAAAATAAGATGACACGTTTTACTGTAAGAATACGTTTTGCCAGCAAAAATACGTGTATTGTAACACTTAAAGATAACGGGTTCGGTGAATTTTGCCCTTCAACTAACAGGATATGGGAACGTTATATTGATATATAGGAGAAAATGTCAGAATTAATTACGGAGGATGGATATGGGGAAATTAATCCAATGCACTGGCAGGCTTGCCAAAAAGCCATATTATTTCAGGGTAACAGATACTAATGTATATTCAATAGAAGAGGTCTGTTATTTTATACACCAGAATATTTATATGCTGCAAAGGGATTTTTTTACTTATGGCTTCGCAATATGGCTAAGGGACGAGCTTGGCATGGAAGATACTGCACTTAAAATGGAAAATATGCTTCATGATAATAACAACCTGAAAGATATTGTTGTGACTTTATGCTGCAGCTGTGATTATTATGATGAAAGGGAAATAAATGAGCTTATAAGAATAATGGATGAAACCCAGAGCCTTCCGCTGCGCAAAAGACAGAAGATAAAAGCAGATAATTACTTAAGATGCAATCTATTTGAAAAAGCACTTGAAGAATACGGGCATATTTTAAAGAGTGACAATATGCTGGCAGCGGATATAAAAGAATATGGGGCTATTTACCATAATATAGGGGTAGCATATGCAAGCCTTGGCGGATACAGCAAGGCTTGTGGTTATTTTTCCCAGGCATATGAAAAGGGGAAGAATAAGGAGTCTTTAAGGGAATATATATATTGTCTTATATTGCTGGAAGATAATAACCGGTATGAACTTGTATGCAGGCAGTACAATATTACAGAAGAAGAACGCGACAGTATTAAAAAAGATTTTAAAGAAACAGACAGGGCAAGTGCTGCCTCAAAGGAAACAAGCAGGATATCACGTTTAAGGGAAATACTGAAATCTGGTTACTTAGAAGAATATTATGAGAAAACAGATAGGTATATTAAACGCTGGAAAGATGAATACCGTGAAGAAATCAGTGTTTGAAAGGATATATTATGGCTTTTTGGAACAGGAAGAAGAAAACAAAAAATGCAGGTAATACAGATAGTACAGGAAATACACTTAATAAAGATATTATAGAAAGTATACCTGGCAGCGGGCAGCAAGAAGGCATTGCAGCAGAAGCCAGCAAAGAAAATGTAAGGGAAAATGTAATAGAAGAAATTGCTTTAGACCAGCAGGAGAAATTTTCATCTGTTGACAGAAAAGACCAGAAGAGGCTTGTACGTGAATGTTGTGAATCTGCTATGGAAAATGACAGGCAGATAAGCGAAGCCAAGAAAGAATATGAAAAGATTACATCACACCTGTCTGATATACAGAAAATTGACAGGATTAGCGGTACTGAAAAAAAAGAACTTATTGACATATGTAAGAATATAGTAAACCTTGTTAATGAACGTAACCGTTATAAGAACAGGACTCTTACTATAACAGAAGCGCAGATGAGAAGGTTTGAACCATATGAGGAGGACCTTGTTGACGAAATCAAGAAAATGTATAGTGCGGAGTCGTACCAGAAGGCTATAGAGAGCGATATATCTAACCTGAAGAAAGAGAAAGAACTTTTATACCATGAACAGCGGGAGATTCTTGGCAAACAGAATTCCCTTAAATCTATGGCTAAGGTGCTGTCAGCACTTATAATTTCACTATTTGTCTTATTTATTGTAATTTATTATGCACTTGAAGTGGATATGACGCTGCCATATCTTGGAACAGTGCTGCTTGCCGCAGTTTCAGCAACTGTAATATTCCTAGAAGCTAATAAAAATAAACGTGATATGCTGTTAAATGACAGAAAGGTTAATAAAGCAGTTGGACTTATGAACCGCGTTAAAATTAAATATGTAAACAATGTTAATATGCTTAGCTATAACTGCGAAAAGTTCAGTGTTAAAAATGCCAAGGACTTTGAGCAGAAATGGAACGAATATTGCAAAATGAAGGAGTATGAAAGGCGTTTCAGGGAGAATACAGAGAAACTTAATTTTAATAATGAATGTCTTATAAGCCTTTTGCGTGAAAACGGCATTGCAGACAGTGATATATGGGCAAGCCAGGCGCTTGCTATAATAGATGAAAGGGAAATGGTAGAGATACGGCATGTATTTAACCAGGGAAGGCAAAGGCTGCGTGAAAGGATAGAATATAATGAGACTGTAAAGGCTGGAACAGTAAAACAGATAGATGAGTTGATTACAAAATATCCAGATATGCAGAATGAACTTCTTGATATAGTTAAGGAGTATAGTGCAGTACATGCATAATAATATATTATGGGAGGTATTTATATGGAATTAATAACAAGCTTAAATGATAATGATGAAATAACAATTAACCTATTTGGCAAAGAAGAAAGTGTAATGGTTTTTTCTACTGGTGACAACAGGTATGATGAAGACGGGGATGATAAAGAAGATGGATTTCCTTTAAATAACGAAGAACTTGAATGTTTAAACTGGTTTATTGCAAATATTGATATATGTGATTATAAAAAGGAGATAACAGAATATTGTAATAAACGTTATGCTATGATTGGTGACAAGCAGATAACAGAGGCAGACCTTGAAGACGAAGTCTCTATTTATGCAATTGCAATTAATATTGGTGGTGTAGTCCAGTCATATGATGGTTTTGTTTATCCAGAAATATCATTTTACGGGGATTGTGAATGTGACCCTGAACATGGTATATGTATCGGGTTCAGGGATAAGAAATACTTAGGAATAGAGTCCCAGGACTGGACTTTATAATATGCAGGGGTTAATCCATATTTATACTGGTACAGGGAAAGGCAAGACAACTGCTGCTGCTGGCCTGTGTATACGTTTTGCAGGAAGTGGCGGCACGGTTTTATTTACACAGTTTCTAAAGAATGATAATTCAAGTGAACTGGCTGTTTTAGAACAGATTACAAATATTATAGTTTTGCCATCAAATGCTTATTTTGGATTTACCAGTTCAATGACACCAGAAATAAAGGAAAATGCCAGAAACCATTATAATAATTACTTTACAAAAATACTTGGTAAAGTATATTCTGGTGGTTATGGGCTTCTTGTGCTTGATGAAATAATTGCAGCAGATAACGCTGGCTTAATAGAACATGGAAGGCTTATGGATTTTCTTAAAAACAAACCATATAATCTTGAAGTTGTGCTTACTGGACGCAGTCCTTCACAGGATTTGCAGGATATGGCAGATTATATATCTGATATAGTAAAAGTAAAGCATCCGTTTGACAAAGGCATATCTGCACGTATGGGAATTGAAAAATAAGTGGAAAAAACTTAAAAAACAGTTAAAACCGGTGGAAAGGCAGTTTATGAAAGCAGGACTTGAAAATATTACACCATATGAGATAGAAAAAAGAAGCATGGAGATTATTTCACAGGAGCTTTGCGCCCTTGGCATAACACTTGATAAGGAGAAAGAACCTGTTATTAAGCGTGCAATACATGCATCTGCTGATTTTGATTATGCACAAAACTTGTATTTTTCAGAAAATGTAATACAAAAGGCATCAAAATTGTTAAAAAATGGGACAAGTATTGTTACTGATACTAAAATGGCGTTGTCTGGAATTAATAAAAAAGCATTATCCAGGTATGGCATTAAAGTTTATAATTTTATAGATGATGGAGATGTTGTAACAGCAGCAGCAAAAAATAATACTACACGTTCAGCGGCATGTATAGATAAAGCATTTGCAATGGATGAGCCTGTTATATTTGTAGTAGGAAATGCCCCGACTGCCCTTGTGCGCATATATGAGCTTTACAATGAAGGAATTTTTAAACCAGGACTGGTTATTGGTGTTCCTGTAGGTTTTGTAAATGTAGTGCAGGCAAAAGAATTAATTATACAGACAGAAATACCATGTATAATAGCAAGGGGACGTAAGGGTGGAAGCAATATAGCAGCAGCAATATGTAATGCTCTTTTATATATGTTGTAACTTGCATATACGGACTGATGTTACGGATTTGAGGTAATTATGAATAATGGAATTATGGCTGCTAGTTTTGGAACTACATATAAAGAAGCAAGAGAACTTTCACTTGGGACAATAGAAAAAGAACTTTGTTCCAGGTTTCCAGGTTTTGCTTTTTATAATGCATATACAAGCAGTATTGTAAAAAAACGCATACAGGAAAATGAGGGTGTTTTTATACCTGATGTGTTACAGGCACTCCAGAAGATGTATGAAGATGGCATAGAAAATGTTTATATACAGCCAACACATATAATTCCTGGTGAAGAGTATAATAAAATATCTGGCATGGCTGGCAAGTATAAGGATAAATTTAATATTATAAAGGTTTCAGCACCGCTTCTTAATTCTTGTAATGATTTTGAAGCTGTAGCGGATATTCTAGCCTGTTATTATAAATTTGGCAGTACAGCAGGGGACAGGGCAGTTGTGCTTATGGGACATGGAAGCGGGCATAATGCTAATAAATGTTACAGCCAGTTCCAGGATGTGTTAATCCATAAGGGATTTACAGATGTATTTGTTTCAACTGTAGAAGGAACTCCTGCTTTTGATGATTTATTAAATGAATTAAGTAAATATACATATAAAGATATAACTTTAATACCATTTATGGTAACTGCTGGTGACCATGCACATAATGATATGGCTGGCAGCAGTAAAAATTCATGGAAAAGCAGGCTGGAAAGCCTTGGTTATAATATTTCTATTGTAACCCATGGAATAGGGGAGATTAAAGAAATAAGGGATATTTACTCTGCACATCTTGCGCAGGTAATTAATAGCAGTATTTAGAAAGGTTTTATCTATGGATTTGGGTTATGTTTATAAAAACCATAAGAAATTAAGATGTGGGTATACAACTGGAACATGTGCCGCTGCTGCTTCTAAAGCTGCTGTAAGAATGTTGCTTACAAAGATGCCTGTTAATGAGATAGGAATATGTACTCCAAAAGGTGTAACCCTTAACCTTAAGATACTGGATATATGTATAACGGATGAGTATGCAGAGTGTGCATTAAAAAAGGATGCAGGAGATGACGCAGACTGTACAGACGGAATACTGGTTTATTCCAGGGCAAGTTTTCTGCCAGAGGGCATTGTGGTAGACGGGGGACAGGGTGTAGGACGTATTACTAAACCTGGTCTTGGACAGCCAGAGGGAGCTGCTGCAATTAACAGTGTCCCAAGGAGAATGATTACAGAAGCAGTCTTAAGTGAATTAGAGGCAGCTTGCCAGGAAACAGGGATTAAAATAATTATTTCTGTGCCAGGTGGTGAAGAAATTGCAAAAAAAACTTTTAACCCAAGGCTTGGGATAGAGGGTGGTATATCAATACTTGGTACAAGCGGTATAATAGAGCCTATGAGCGAGAAAGCATTAACAGATGCAATTTATATAGAAATGAAGCAGAAAAAGGTTCAGTCTGGCTTTAACAGTGAAGTGCTTTTAATCTCTCCAGGAAATTATGGCAGGAATTTTGCAAAAGATACATGGGGAATTGATTTGGAGCAGGGGCTTAAATGCAGTAATTTTATAGGTGAAACACTTGATATGGCGCTTATGCTTGGCTTTGGGAAAATATTATTTATAGGGCATATTGGCAAGCTTGTAAAAGTGGCAGCAGGAATTATGAATACACATTCACGTGTAGCAGATGCAAGGATGGAAACCTTATGTTCATGTGCAGTCCTTTCAGGATGCAGTATAGAAGCAGCCAGAAATATTCTTTTATGTACAACAACGGATGAAGCAGTATTGCTGCTTAAAGAAAATGGCATTTTAAATAAGACAATGGATATTATGCTTGGCAGGATTGTTTCTAATATGAGGCAAAGGACAGAAAATAAAATTGAAATTGAAGTAATTGTATTTTCTAACCAGGCAGGAGTACTTGCAGTATCAGGCAATGCCCTGGATTTTATAAAGTTAATTAAAGGACAGGATTGTAGTTAATTATAGTTATTAGTAAAATATTACAAACAGGAGATTAGGACAGGAGATTGGGTAAAACATTGGAAAATGGGAAATTGTATGGCACTGGTACAGGGCCAGGAGACCCTGGGTTAATAACATTAAATGCCATAAAAACAATAAAAAAATGTGGTTATATTGCAGTTCCAAATGCAGTTAAGGAAAAAGCCTTAAGTTACCAGATAGCACTTGCAGCAGTACCGCAGGTTAAGGATAAAAAATGTATCTGTGTAGATATGCCAATGACCAGGGATAAAAATATATTGGAGCAGAGCCATATAAAAGCAGCAGATAAAATTGCTGCTGTACTTGGAAACGGGCACGATATTGCATTTCTTACACTAGGCGACCCGTCAATATATTCAACGTATATTTATATTCACAATAAAATAAAATCTATGGGATACCAGACAGAAATTATAAGCGGCGTACCATCATTTTGTGCTGCATCTGCATTACTTGATGAGGGGCTTGTAACAGGTTCTTCAGAACTCCATATAATACCATCCTCATATGGAATAGATAAAGCACTGGAACTTCCAGGCACAAAGGTGCTTATGAAAGCAGGCAGGAAATTACCAGCAATAAAAGAGAAGCTGGAACAAAATAATATTTCTGCTGTCCTCGTTGAGAACTGTGGTATGGAAAATGAACATATTTATAATGGTACTGGGAATATTCCTGAAAGTGCAGGATATTATTCCCTGGTAATAATCAGGGAGGAATAGTTAAGGGGGAATAATTTATATGGTTAATTTTGTTGGTGCAGGGCCCGGGGCAAAAGACCTGGTAACTATACGTGCATATAAACTTATTGCCAGTGCAGGCATAATAATTTATGCTGGTTCACTTGTAAACCCGGAACTGCTTGGATATGCAGGCAGCGGCTGCCAGTTTTACAACAGTGCGGAAATGACACTGGAAGAGGTTATAAATGTAATGGCAGATGGCAGCAGGAAGGGTATTGAGGTAGTAAGGCTTCATACTGGCGACCCTTGTATATATGGTGCAATAAGAGAACAGATGGACAAGCTGGACGCCCTTGGCATACCATACACATACTGCCCTGGTGTAAGTTCGTTTTGTGGTGCAGCCGCCTCATTAAACCTTGAATATACACTTCCTGGTGTATCACAGAGTGTTATAATTACACGTATGGAAGGAAGGACGCCTGTACCAGAAAAAGAAAGCATAGAAAGCTTTGCAGCGCATAATGCGTCAATGGTTCTGTTCCTAAGTGCTGGCATGGCAGGAGAATTAAGCCATAAGCTTATATCAGGGGGGTATCCTGGAGATACACCAGCAGTAATAGTTTATAAAGCAACCTGGGAAGATGAAGAGAAATATATTTGTACAATAGAAACATTAGAAGAAACAGCAAAAAAACATAATATTACAAGGATGGCACTTATAATAATAGGGGATGTGTTAGCGCCTGCCAGGTATAACAGGTCAGAGCTGTATAATCCATATTTTACAACAGGGTACAGAGAGGCTGTAAAAAAGGAGTAGCATATATCAGGCAGTAAGGAAATGTTTACATATAAAAAGAGATATTCCATATAGCCTGTATAAGTGGCCATATATCCATGAAGTATTGCATTTTATTTAAGAATGTAGTAATACAATAATAACAGCTGTAATAGAGCATATGTATGTACATAACAACTAAAGAATGCATAGGCAGGATAGAGGATAATTTATGAAGAAATGGAAGTATTTAAAATGTGTTATTCTAATGGCTTTGCTAATAGGGGTTTTTAAATTAGTGCTAATGCAGCAGAACCAAGATTATCTCTTGGTTATAAGTGGGCAGCTAAAGGTTCAAGGGTTTTGTTTTATTGTAATTTAAATAATACATGGAAGAATTCAATAAATATAGCAATGAATAGATGGAATGAAGTTAAAGATTTTAATACAAACTCAGATATTGTTCCACTGGCACTTTCAGAAAATAGCAATAGAGAGAATAAAATCTATTGTTCAACAACAAGCCAGTTATGGCTGGCAAAAACGTTTCCAGAAGTTTCAAATAGAAGTATTACTTCAGTAGACATTGTATTCAATACAAAAGATTATTCTTATATTCTTGGTGCTGCTGCTGGAAAGTATGATATTGTATCTGTAGCTGTTCATGAACTGGGACACGCTATTGGAATTGCACATTGCCATGAACTTTCTGACTCTTCTTGTTTTAGCAGTACTTGTTTATCTAATGTCATGAATCCAGAAATACCAGATAATACAAGAAGAAGGGAACTTACTGGTTATGATAGTTCTTCAAAACAAGGAATTTATTGGTAGGGGGAAAATAAAAATGAGAAAAAAGGTTAGAAATATAATTATAGCTGGTGTATTGTTTTGTATAGCTGCAATATCTGGCTATATATATAAGAAGAATAGTATGCTTAAGGAATTACCAGTTTATGAAAGTACAGCAATGTACCCGAAATTAACATTACCACAGTTAGCAGATAAAGCTTCATATATTGTAAATGCAAAGGTTATTAATGTTGGAGATACAATTAATAATGAAGTTCCAGTATCACTTACAGGGAATCCAGATGATATAGCAGAAACCTTGTATACACCTGTAACGCCTGTAACATTAGAAATTATAAGTAAATTGAAAGGACAAATTAATACAGATAAAATTACTTATTATGAAGATGGTGGAATTACACCATCATATGTCCAGTTGCCAGATGGATATACCATGGAAGAGGGAATGGAGGTAATAATATTTTTAAATGATGCAGGTCATTGCTGGGGAGCGCAAAGTATTTTTCCTGTGGCAGGCAATTCTGTAATATTGAATAATACAGCTTTAGAATATGTAGATAGTAAAGATATATCAGTTATAAATAAAGATAATATAAAACAAGATATTAGAAACCAGATTGATTCAGATAAAGTAAAAGTTACGGATAAGGAAAAGTTTATATCTGATATTAGTTTATTAATTGATTAATAATTTTGATGTTATAAATATTATATATTGCTTGTTTATTATAAAAAGCCTATAACAAATAAAGACCAGGATATAATTCCAGCTATTATACAATATGTTTTTTAGCTGGGATTATTATTTACACAAGTTTTCAGTGTTCCATCTGGTATTATTCCATTAAATAGGCACTCCAGCCCCATTGGTACTTAGAGCCTGTTTTTGAGGCTCTTATGTATCATTATGTGGGCTATTATAGCAAAAGCCATGCTTTCAAGTATGTTTTCTGGAATGGAATAATTCAGTGGAACATGGAAATCTTGCGTACGTTATAAATATAGTATAACAGGAAATTACCGTATGTATGGGAATTTATGAAACGGACATGAGCATATATAGATTTATTATTGTAAAATATATTCAAATTATACAATATAAATATTAAAAGTGATATTTTATAATTAAAATTATAAAGCTTATATTCTTAAAAATGGATACAAAAAATATTTAGAAGAATTATTAAATACAAACATTGAATTTGATATTATAATTCTTGATACCGGATTAGATGGAATGGGTGGTATAGAACTTGCTCATAATATAAGAAAAATGGATAAACATGTTTTGTTGGTTTTTATTTCTGCTTGTATTGATTATGCACTAGATGCATTTCGTGTACAGGCTTTCCGCTTTCTTATAAAACCTGTTACTTATGAACAATTTATACAAGAAATTTTAGATGCATCTAATGTGTTAAAAGATAGAAAACAACAATATTTAGAGATAAGACAAAATGGCATTAAAAGAAATATTCAAACAAAAGATGTAATATATATTGAGAGCCAGCATAATATACATATTGATGGCGGAATAATAGAAGTAACACAGACATTAAAATCTGTATTAAAAAATAATGAAAGACATTTTTGCCAGGTACATAAATGTTACATTGTAAATCTTAGACATTACTGTTTTAGAAAAAAATACGAATTGCATTTAAAATATGGTTATATAATTCCGATAAGAAGATATCGGATAAATGAGTTTGAGGAAAAGTATATAGCATATTGTAAAAATTTTATATAATATGTGTGGGTGTGATATATTGTACTTATTTATAGATTTGGATATTACAAATGCTGTTTTGAAAAAATGTATTGCTGTAATTGTCAGTTTTGAGAGTGTAGAAAAATTTTTAAAAAAATTTGAAAAAAGTTATTGACAAATCCTGTAACATCATATAGAATATTACTTGCGTCACAGGTAAGACTTAAGTAATTAAAGTAGTACGGGGTGTGGCTCAGTTTGGCTAGAGTACCTGATTTGGGATCAGGGGGTCGCAGGTTCGAATCCTGTCACCCCGATTGGTGACGCATAATTTAATAAAGGAAGCATAGATTAGAGCTTTCAATATATGCGGGTGTAGTTCAATGGTAGAACACCAGCCTTCCAAGCTGGATACGTGGGTTCGATTCCCATCACCCGCTTTTATATATGTGCCAGTAGCTCAGTTGGATAGAGCAACGGCCTTCTAAGCCGTGTGTCGGGGGTTCGAATCCCTTCTGGCACGTTGCCAGCACCAGAGTTATTTGCTGGCTGGTTATTTTATTTATGGTGGGTATGGCGCAGTTGGTTAGCGCGCCAGATTGTGGCTCTGGAGGCCGAGGGTTCGAATCCCTCTATCCACCCTTATAATCCTTGTTTTAAACAACAGGGATTTTTTTCTACTATAGTGGGCCATCGCCAAGCGGTAAGGCACAGGACTTTGACTCCTGCACTCGTGGGTTCAAATCCCGCTGGCCCAGTTATAAAAACACTTGGAATTATTAGCTTCCAGGTGTTTTTTAATTTCTAAAACACTTCAAAAAACGTCCTTGGTAGACATTTTGGTAGACATTCTGTCTGGCATTTCAAAAACCTTTGTCATAATGAAGCTTTGGTATACAAATATTTTATATTGTTGCATTTAGCAGACATCTGGCAGAATAGAAAGGATGTAACAAATATGGCAAGAAAAGTAGTAGAACGTAACATTTCATATGATGATATCAGAAAAAATATTATGTTAATCTGGATTATGGCATTATTGATGGAAAAAGAAAGAAGAAAACAGAGATATTTACTAAAAAATCAGAAGCAAAGCGCAGATTAACAGAGTTCCAGTACTAGAAAAACACGACTGGAGTGGCAGCCCCGTCTGATGATACACTAGCTGACTGGTTGGAAAATATTGTAAAAATTAATAATGAGGTTACTAGCTATGAATCATACAAGAATATAATAAAATATCTTAAAGCTGATATGGGTAGAATAAAGCTTCAAAAACTTACTGCAAAAAGAATATAGCAGTATTATAATGACAGAATCCAGGGCAAAGACGGAACAAAGTTATCAGGGAATACAGTAAAAAAACACCATACACTCTTAAAAACTGCTGTTTCACCAGCAGCATTATTAGGTCTGCGGCGTGAAGAAATCTGTGGGCTTAAATGGTCTAATGTGGATTTTGCAACTAAAGAAATACATATAATAGAAGCAAAAATTATTGCAGGTTCAGATGTAATAGAAAAAAGCACTAAAAATTCTTCTTCTAACAGGACATTATATATGGATGATTATTTATGCCAGATATTATCAGAGATTAAACAACAGCAGATAGAAAACAAAAATTTTTTGGGTGACAGATACAATGAAAATGATTATGTAGAAGTAGATGAAACTGGCAAGCCAGTTAATCCAGGCTATCTGTCTTCACGTTTCCGCAAGTGCATCGTTACTAATGAACTGCCACATATTACATTACATGGATTAAGACATTCTGTTGCATCAATAGCAAATGAAGCAGGTGTAACATTATTTAACATTAGTAAAATGCTTGGACATAGCAGTCCAGATGTTACTGGAAAAGTCTATACCAATTTATTTGATGAAACCAATAAGGAAGCATTTGGTAAAATAGCCAAAGCTTTGAAATAATAAATGTATGTATACATACCAGATAAATTTCTAAAAATAGGATATAACTTAAATAAGAGGGAAAATAAAGTAATATGCCTTATTTTCCCTCTGTTCTTTATACATGTGTCTGTAATCCTGTATCTGCCCTTAATGGTAAAAGATGAAAGATATCCATTCTGTAGCAGCTCCAGTATAGTATTTTTTGACACTTTTAATATTTCCTGTGCCTCCTTGCGTGTCATAACAGAAGGTATATCATTCATAGATACATTCATAAACAATCCCTTTCATGGAATAAAAAATGGTGGTTACAGGCTTTATATGGTTTATACCAGTTTGTATCTGGATTAATTATTTGTTTGGGTTTGTTATCATATTATTCATTACAAAACATTCTTTTTTATAAAAACATATACCATATTTAAGTATATCAGTATAACCTTCTTCGATAATATCATTATCATAGTGAAGCCTTTCTATCTGTTCCAGAGCCTCCATGCAGCCTTTTTCCAGTTTATTTATGCTGTCTGCTACTTTAAATTCAAGTATAATTGCCCTGCCCTTGCGTATTCTTTTTGTTTTAAGGGTTAAATCATATCTCCCATTGCCACTTTCCCTGTTGGATTTTATAATGTATTTGTTGTTATGCCTTAAAAGCCCTGTAATAAAACCATGATAATAATCTTCCTTGTAGTCATAAAAGCTTATTGTGTCCATAAGCTGTCCTGTTATAATATCTGATGCTGTTTCACAGTCACCTTCTTCAAATGCTTTTACCAGCCCTGATAAATCCTGTTTTCCAATACATTGCAGAAACCATTCTCGTATATTGTTTTTGTATATATATGAAATTTCTTCATTCGGTATTTTCATTGACAGGTATATCTGCTGTTCCATAAAACTTCTTTCTACAGTTTTAAGATATCCTGTAAAAAACAGGAAATTCCATAAATTGTCCTGGGATTTATAAATATCCCCATAGGTAATATCTTCATGTACTGGTTTTTCTATTGTACCACCTGCAATAATCCTTTCAAGTTCCTGCTTTGTATTATCATCTGCATTTTCAATTAATTCACGTACAATACTATTGGAAGATGTATTAGACCAGTATGGTTTTGGAAATTCAGTATTCCTGTGGGATATATCATAAATATAATTTATTACACTCCAGGGATTATATACCTCTGTATTTCCGAAAAGATATCCGTCATACCAGCTTTTTACTTCATCTCTTCTTTGTATTATACCATAATCTTCAAGAAAACTGTCAACTTCATTCTGTGTAAACCCAAAATATTCTGCATAGCTTTCATCTAATACAGAAACTACTTTCAAATTGTTAAGTCCTGTAAATATACTTTCCTTGCTGATACGCAGACACCCTGTAATCACAGCAAATTTAAGGCTTTCATTTGTTTTTAATGCGGATTCAAACAGTGAGCGGATAAAGGAAACCATCTCATCATAAAAACCATTGAAATAAGCATTTTCAAGTGGTACATCATATTCATCAATAAGTATGATTGTTTTCTGTTTATGGTATATTTCAAGAAATTTTGATAAAGTCTGCAATGCTGTGCAGTATTCAGACATTGGTGCTGTCCCTTCCATTAAAGAAAGAAATTCCTTTTTTTCGGATGGAAGCAGGAAATCCCCTTTCATTATATAGCTATGCCGTCTGTATTCTTTGATAAGTTCTTTCTGTAATTTTTCGGAAGCTGTCCCAAATGCTGGCTGTTTAGAAGATTTTAATGACAGGAATATTACTGGGTATTGTCCAATATGTTTTGTATATTCTTCTCCTGCTTCCATAATCTTTTTACCCTGGAAATATACAGAATTGTCTGCCACTGTCCCATCTGGAAGCATTTCTTTTTCAAAAAAAGTTTTTAACATGTTCTGGGCTAATGTTTTTCCGAAACGCCTTGGACGTGTAAATAATGTAACTGTATTTTTTTGTGCCAGTAAATCACGTATTAACAAGGTTTTATCTATATAATAGTAGCCTTCACTTATCATTGTTTTATAAAATTCTACACCTATTGGTATTGGTGATATATATTGCATGACAGATGCCCCCTTTCCTGGTTATCCTAATCATACCATAAGTGTGTTCCTGGGGGAAGTATCTATATATAAATACACATATTATATATTAAGATAAAAATATTTATAAAGAACTTTTAAAATTGTTGCAAAGCAATTGGTATTTTAAGAATTAATAGAAATAACAGTTGTTTTCAACAAACTGTATTAATGATTCTTTTGTAACCAAATATTTATTTTACAACAATGAAATATTTGATACAAATTATTGAAAAGAAAGTTTTATTGTATCAGAATAATAGAGTTTAAATACACATGGTTAGACTGATATAAAAAATAATATATATTTTTGTTATTACACAAAATTGGCATATGTAATATATGAAAGAAACTATACATTTTAAAAATATATAAAATATTTCCGGCATTAATAGCATAAATAATATTATATTGCATAAAAATAATTATCTATATAATTATAAAATAAATATAGTTAAATATAAACAAATAACAAAAATATTATAAAGAATAATAAAGAGGAAAATAAACCAGATGTCCAAATACATATAGCTATTAAACTGCTATTTTTTTTCTTTTTCCTCTTTTTTAAGAGTTGGTATATATTTTGTCTGATGTTATCAGCATATATATTCTTATAAAGCTGTGGTGGATAATAATGGCTAGCCTTTATATACTCATATGCTTGTTGTTTGTTTATGATTTCTTTTAAATCTTCCATAGTTAAATACCCTCTCAATTTTTATATTATATAACAATAAATAATTTTAATATTTACTATAATAAAACGTAAATAATACATACAAGTAAATACCCTGTTATTAATGCTATAAAACGGGCAAAAAATCTTATTATAGGAAATATATTATATGCTTTCTGGTATTTTGGGGACAATCTTCCAATACGAAAAGTATCAAATATAGCTATTATTGTTACTAAATATAAAAGTACACAAGTGATGAAAGTTTTAACAGGTTCTTTTTCCGCTGGAGCTCCCATTGCCATACAAAACATATAAAAAGTTGATATAATATAAGAGCAAAAAATTTTTAAACGGTTATTGCTACGGAATCCCGGGGTATGTTTTATAATGTTATAAAAAAGACTATCAGGATAGCGTAATTCTATTTCAATGTCTTTTTTTAACTGTGTGAGGTTTTTGTAGCGCAGTTCATAATTTGCTGTACAATTTTTAAAAATATTTTTAGCAGCTTTAGTACATGTATCTGGCAGTTCCTTTTTATTTTTATCTTTTGGAGAGTTACCAGACAGCATAAAATAAAATATACAGCCAAGGGAGTAAATGTCTGTCCGGTCTGTAGGGTAAGTAAAATCAATAATTTCTGGTGCAGTATAAGGTAATGTACCAAATGCGTGTGTTACAGTATGGTTTTCCATTTTTATTTTATTTGCAATGTCAAAATCAATAAGTTTCACAGATATTTTATGGTGGATTCCTGGGATATGGTCAAAAAAGTTATCCCATCCAAAGCGGTCAGTCATAAGTATATTCTGTGGTGATATATCCCCATGCTGGAAGCCGTTCTGGTGTAGTACAGAAACTGCATCACATAACTGGTAAAAAAAGACCAGTGCTTCTTTTTCAGACAGACAGCCGAAACTTCTGATATACTGTTCTAAAGACAGCGAGCGTGTATTAACTGTAAGTCCAGGGCTAAGTGAGCGGTAATTTAAAGAAACCGGGCGTGGGATAAACTCATTTATGGCAATAAAATAATTATGGCATTTCTCAGAAGAAAAAGTGCCATATACTGTTTCTAAATAAGGACTCCAGTTGTTAGATATAATATTATATAAAGAAAGGTATTCTTTTGGAAGTTCTTTTAAAATAATACTGCTATGGTCTGGAACAAGTTTTAAATATTCTTTTTTTATATCTGCAAGGTATATATGGTATTCTTTGTATTCACTACAGTTTTCATTCAGACAGTCAATAAGTTCAAAATCTATGTATGGAGATAAATCTGTTTTAAATTGTTCTAAAGTATTTTCTAACATAGTGTATCTTCAAAACCTTCCTTTAGCTTTTCATTAATTTTATCAAGGGGGAGTTTATCTTTAATTCCATTTAATATAATAAAGTCACGTACATTTCTTGCATATAGTCCATTATATCCTAATCCGGTTAAAAATTGCCTGGTTTTTGTTATATCATAACCAAGGACAATTAGCAGGGATAGTATTTTATTACGGTTCATATTTTTTTTGCTATTCAGAAAGTCTAAAAGATGTGAGGGTGTAATATTACATTCTGTTGCTATCTGGTTAATACTATATTTAGAATTTTCAATAATGTCATCACGAAGAAGGTGTTTTAGTTGTTTAGGTGTAACAAAGTCAATTTCTTCTTTAGAAACGGGTTCATTCTGGTCCAGTCTTTTTAAAATTTCATCAGTTGTTAAAGTAGTTTTTTCTTTATTCATTATGGTATAACCTCTGTTATTATAGATTTTTCTTATTATATACACAAATTTTTATAATTGCAAGTGTAAAAAAAACACTGACAGAGAATGAAAGTAGTTTTTTAATAATGTATACTATAAAATAATTGAATCCAGGAAAAATATTTTTGGTAGTATAGCAATAATATTTTCCGGATGTATGAAGTAATACATTATGGATAGCAGATAGTTTATTTGCTTATGTGTTTCCCTTGCCAGAGGATATTCAGGCAGCTTTGGAAAATATCCGCCAGATAAAAATAATATGTTAAGCAAAAAGGAACTGGATATAAGATAAAAGTTATTTTAGGGACAGTTTTTACTGTAATCATTACAGTTTTGTTTGTATCTGCTATGGATATTATATTAGGAGAAATAGGGGAATATCCAATGGCTAATTATCCGTCCAGTATTGAAAATATTACATATGGACAGGCATTTGGTATTGCATGTGAGGATGTTAACTGGTCTGGGGTAAATGAAAGTGCAAGTGAAGATGGTAATAGTTATATCCAGATGGATGGCAAGTGTATGTGTGGTGGTAAAAAATACAAAATAAAAGTCTGGTTTCAATATTATTTTGGAACAAGTATTGATAGTGTTGATGAAACAACACTTTTTGAAATTAGTTTTGTTGGTTTGGATAACGATATAGAGGTTTATAAAAGTGATATGGAAGATATTATTTATTCTATGTTTAAAATGTATGCAGATAAAAATAATATTCCTTTAGATGAATCAGTTAAGGATGGCATTTTATATACGTCAGGCTGGCTGTTAGATGAATAACTGGTATATATGTGGACTGTTTTGGATTTTTAGTTTTTTCAAAATGCGCAGTAAAAGGTAATAAAAAAAGAATAATTATATGAAAACAAGTTTGACTATCATTTTTAAGATTACTATAATATATAAAATGACGATAGAGAAAATAATAGAAGAATATGACAGGAAATACTTGCAACTATTAAAAATATTACAACATATGTAAATCAAAACACATGAAGGGAAGGATAGCAGGATGTCTATTGCAAATGATGTGGATATTATTATTCAAAGAAGAAATGAGAAAGTAGAAATAATCAGAAAGCAGAATGAGCATATAGAAGAAATATGTTCAGGCTTAAATAAGCTCCAGGAACAAAAGGATAAAATGTTAAATAATAATAAGTTAAAATTAAGTAATGAAAGCCTGGAATGTATACAACAGATTGATTTACATTCATTCCAGTTAAAACAGGCTAAACTAAGGGAAGCATTTAGAAATATAGAGGAGCGTTTTTCAAGAAAGACTATTAATATTGCGGTAATCGGAGGGGCAAGACAGGGGAAATCAAAACTTCTCCAGACAATAAGCGGTCTTAGCAATGAAGTAATACCAGCTTTTGATACATCAGACTGTACTGGTGCAACATCTATGATTAAAAATGTAAAAGGAGGTTCTTTAAGGGCGGATATAACTTTTAAACAGGAAGTTGACATGATACAGTGTGTACAAAGGTATCTGGATGAAATAATTGGAAAAGATGAAAAAAGGATATCTTCATTCCAGGAAATAGCAAGACTGGATATAGATGAGATAAAAAGGAAGATAGCATCAGATGCCCAGATAGCCAGGCTGGAACATCTGGAAAAATACATAAAATATTTCAATGAGTGGAGTCCTTATGTTGGAAAGCGTGTTACTGTTACAGAACCAGAGGAAATAAAGACATTTGTTGCACAGCATAATGGCAAAAGTGAAGGAAGCCCGGACAGGGAAGATTATTATAAATACCTTGCAGTAGAAAAAGCAGAAATATCCTGTGAATTTAACTATGCAGATGCAGGAAAAATTGTATTACAAGATACAATAGGGCTTGGTGATACATCACTTGGAATTGAAAAAGCAATGCTTGATACGGTAGCAAAAGACAGTGATGCTGCAATTATTATAAAACGCCCGGAAGTTGGTACTGGAAAGTTTGATAATGATGATTATAAATTATATGATAAGCTTGAAGAGAACTTTAAGGGCAGGAATATGGGCAAGTGGCTGTTCTGGCTTATTAATGAAACAGATAAAGATACTATATATGTGAATAACCATGACCGTTGTGAAGCAGTAGAAACTAAAATAAGAAAATTCACCGGCCTGGCAGGACATGATATAGTAAATGTTGCTGATACAGAAAAAGTAAATAACCAGTTTTTACATATGGTTCTTTCTACATTAACTGCAAATATGGACGCTATAGACAGGGGGCTGGTTACAGACTTAAATAATATGGCAGATTCCCTGCACCATGAATATGAAAATATACAGAAAATAATCCAGGGTATATTAACAAGTGAAGTGAAAAATATAATAAATGTAACAGAATTTGTTGATAAAAGATGGTATTCTTTCTATAACCAGAAATTAATGAGAAAATTAAAGGAATATAGAAATAAATGGAAAGACGAGTCTGGAAAAAAGTGTAAGCCATTTCAAAAATGTATTGAAAATATTCTGGAAGATGCCAAGAAATGCGTACCAGATATAAACGAACTTGAAGAGGAACTGAAAGGTGGAGGTGACCATGGGGTAAGAAAGGTATATGAATACCATTTAGATAAAATGCGTACAGATTTTACAGAAAAATTTTTAGATATTGATGAAGAAATTTTTGATAAGATGATTAATGAAATAAAAGAGGATATTGTAAATATTTTTGCTGAAGATGATGGTGGTAGGATGAAGTATATTGTGCCAGTTGATGAAAACCTTCCAAGGGCAGAATGGCTTTCTTATGCTGTTATAGACCAGATTTTAAAAAAGGATATTTACAGACAGTTTAAAACAGCATTTAATGTATTAACTAACTTTAAACTGACAGTAAGGGGCTTTTTAATGCACAAAGTCCGTTTTTGTTCCCAACGGCTTGAATCTGAAAATAATATGAATTGTCCAGATTTTTTAGGTAATACCAGTGAACAAGCAAATGAAGCATACAAGAACCTTTATGTAGGAATAAAAGAAACTTGTGATGAACTTGATGAGGAGCTTTCTGGTATTTATACCGACCCTAATAGAATATTTTTTTCTGTAATAAAAGAATTTTATGACAGGCTTAATTTCTCATCAGTTATGGAGAGAACGGAGGCAGAGGGTTTATGGAAATCCCTGTATTATGAGAACTGTCCTTATGTATGGGGAGAAGAATTTAATGATGTTAATGAAATGAGTGATATTTATAGTGAATGGGAAAGTTTAAAAACAGAACTTGGCAAATATTCAAAACAGGATTTTGTAATAAATATTTAAAACATTTAAAAGAGGAGAGCTTTATGGCTGGAATAACTAAGAAAATTTCAGGCTTTTTTAAAAAGAAAAGTAATAATAAAATAAAAGAGGAAATCGTACAAGAAACAGTACAAAATATTTCTAAAACAGTAAAAAAGATAACAGAGCCAGATATACAGGTAATGATGCTTGGGGCAAGGCGCGTTGGAAAGACAAGCGTATTAGCGTCTATGATAAACCAGTTTAATAATGTTACAGATGGTACAAACCTTATACTTACTAAAGAAAATAGTGCGAGGGCAGTTGATGATGCACTTGACAGTATGAAATCCCATTTTCTTAATAACCCATCATATTATGACGAGGTCAGGATGGACACGCTGCAAACACCAGGATTTGAATATTTTGATTTAAGGCTGTCAATAGCAAGGTCAGTTTCAAAATCACATGAAGATACGAAAAAGGGAATGTCAAGAATAATACGTTTTAAAGATTGTGCAGGGGAATGGATTTCAAA
The DNA here is from genome assembly GCA_910588655.1 of uncultured Lachnospiraceae bacterium. Classification (GTDB taxonomy): domain Bacteria; phylum Bacillota; class Clostridia; order Lachnospirales; family Lachnospiraceae; genus Butyribacter. Next base: position 72,594 of record CAJUPJ010000012.1, read on the forward strand.
TTATACCAATAAAGAAGAGATTAGCATGGAAATTGAGAAAAGTGATGTTATTATTATTGCAATAGATTCTGTGCTGCTTATGGAAAAAAAGCGTAAATATAACAAACAGAATGCAGTGGAAAATGTAACCAATTTTATTAAGGAAAATTTAAGACCACAAGAAGGGGCTAACAATCATAAAATGGTATTATTTGTACCTTTGAAATGTGAGAAATATTACTGGCAGGATAAAAATAAAGAAAGCATTTATTATGGCAGGCGCATGAATGAATTAAACCAGGCAGTAAAAGAAGAATACCATGAGCTTTTTAGCTTTTTCCAAAAACCTAATTATAAGCAATATTTTGATGTGGCAATTTTACCAATACTAACAATAGGTGGTATTGAGTTTTTTGAATTTACAGTAGATAAAGAAGCAAAAGAAGTAGGGTCAGAAAATATTATATACCATTGTACTAAAAAACCTGCATTTAATCCAAAGTATTGTGAACAGCCATTAATTTATACTTTGTTATTTGAATATAAGAAAATACGAAATGAGTATGAGAATAAGGCTTATAATAAAAATACTAACAAAAGAAAAATAACTGCAACAATCTGGGAATGGATACAGGATAAATGTGAGTGGGTAAAAGATTATGATTATATATCAGAGATGAAAAAATTGGAAAATTGTATTAAAGAAAACGTAGATGGTATTGAGATTGTCCAAGGCAGTTCTATAAGATAAGCCTGGCAGAAAGGTAAGGTTGTTTTGTTAGTATATACATATTGTTCATATAAAGGAAGTTTAAATGGATACCAGTATTCATTTTTTGATACTTCTAAAAATAAAGATACATTCCAGCCTGTAGAGTCAATGGAAAGTGTGGACAACCATATAGAGAATATGGATATAATCAGGAAATGGTTTGAAAACAGGCATGGCTGGAAACTGGTATTAAAGAAGAATAATGTGCCAGGTGAGGGTATATTGCTGGTTTCCAGGCTTGAGGAAGAAACTGGTATATACTATAAAGAAAATGACAAAAGTGTACCAGAACAGAAATTTTTTATTAATATAGCATTTGTAGGACATCTTAAAACCCTTACATTAATTGCAGCACATTATATACATGATTTAATGGATAGCAGGCCATATAGCTCTGTCTGGACAGGACATATGGAAAAATTTCTGGACAAAACACCAGATAATGAAAAATACCAGTTAAATACAGCAGAGTGGAACAGTCTGTTTGATAAAATAAAAGAGTGGGAAAAAGAAGAACATAATAAAATAATGCCATCAAGGCAGGATAATAATCTGATACCTGTAAGGCTTAAAAGACTGCCAGGAGAAAGGTGTAGGAAACGCAGGGAAAATGTGAAAAACAAAATAATAAACAGGTTATTACAATATCCAAAATACAAAGAAGAATATATTTTATTTATAGGTAATGGCAGACATTTTGAAGAAATGTCAAAGGCAAATATGGCATTTGATATTTCTTATGCCAGAAACCACTATATATAAAGATGGAGGGAAAATATGCGGATATTCTATAAATGTTCTTTTAAATCAAGTGGTGGTTATAAGCTTGCATGTTATGATTATGACTTGGATGAACTGCATTATATTCCTGAAGATGATAATATATATAAAGAAAAAATATCAAAAACGGTACTTTCAACATTTAATTATGGTCTTGGAAGGAGCATGGTTTTAGCTTCAGATGAAGCAGGAGATTGTTTTTTTGGCATTTATGGACTGTCAGAAGAGGATAGCGGCAAGTATATAAATGCGGTTTTTATGGATAAGGAGAATATAAATATTTTTTATTTATTTAACTTATTCTGTATACAATATAACCAGTCAGGCATAATTCTTAAAAATACTGTTAAACGTAAGACAGCAGATGAAAATGGGCTTGAATTTTTTATAGTAAAAGAAGAAATACAAAGATTGCTGGAAGCTGCTGCTGGAACTGGACTTAAATTTAATATAAGAAACGGTAATAATAAGTTATTTGCTTTTATTACAGAGGAAAATTATAGTGACTATATTACAAAAATAAGCCAGAACTGCCTGCTTGATACTAGAAATGCAATTTTAAAGGGAAATATTACGCATAACCAGGAATGTCTGGATTTAGAGAATGTATTAACAGAAAATTCTTCAAAACATTTATGGTATTATATAGCAAGTATAATAATTATAGTGGTTATGATTATTATGGGGTATGTCTTATTATGATTTTTATTTATTTTTGTGTTGTAAAAATATATTAATGAATTAGTATATATTCAAGGAGAAGGTAAGATGAAATTATTTTCAAATAAAAATACAGTCCAGAAGATACAGGCAGAAGATAATAAGAAAGATAACCAGAATACTAATTTTGGTTTAGCATCAATGGTTGTTGGTCTGGTTAGTGTTGTTTTGTCATGCTTGTATGCAGGATTTTTAGGTATTATTGGTTTTATTCTTGGAATTGTGTCATTAATAAAAGAAGAACCTAAGAAGGGCAAAGCAATTACAGGTATTGTCTGTTCTACAGTTGCATTTTTTATTTCAATTTGTATTTTAGTGGGAAGTTCAATGGATTTGTCTGGGTATACAGAAAATAAGGAAGAGCAGGCAACAGCAGAAATATCAAAAGAACCAGGGAAAACAGAAAAACCAGCGGAAACGAAAGAGCCAGAACCGTCTACAGAGCCAACAGCAGAGCCGGCAACAGAGCCGACAACCAGACCAACAGTAGAACCAACATTATCACCAGAAGAAAAAGAAAAAAATATTAAAGAATTTTTACTGGCTGGAAACAGGGAAGACCTGAAAGAGTACTCACAGGCTGAAACGCATAAAGTTGCAAAAGGCATAATGGAAAATTTATCTTTTGACACAGAGGAAGATTATGAAACGGCATACAAACTTGCGAAGATAATGCTATATTTATATCCAGAAGGAAAAAATATAAATGGGTATGAATATATTGCATCAAGTTATGAAGATTATATAAATATAAATAAAACTATGTCTTCTAAAAAATACAAGAATATTGAAAAAAAGTGGTCTGAAGTTTCTGAAGCAGAATCACAAATTATATCAGATAATTTTTATGTTAACTATGATGTCTGGGCAAATTCGCAGGATTCTACACTTGATAAAATAATTAATGCCCTTACACAGGAAGCGGAGGAATATGAACATGCTTATTATGCCAATGGGTGTACTTATAATTACATGTTAGATTTCTGGGATACAGATGATGACCAGGAATATATTATATATTCCCATGAAGCTTTTCCAAAAAGAGGAAGTTATTTCTTAAAATTAATTCCAACAAATGAGTTAATGCACTTGGCAGACAGTAGTGGTTTTGAATGGGAAGTTGCTACTTATACAATAGTATCAGAAGAAGATGAAGAAAAATATAGCAGGATAGAAAAATTATATAATAAATATGAAAGCCTTTATTTTAGCGGGGACTATGATAAAGCAGTTATAAGAGACATTTGTTCTGATTTTTCAGAAGAAAATGAGGAGAAAACTAATAAAAGCAAAAATAATAAAAATGAAGTATCCTCTGGCAACAAAGATTATATATGTCCTAAATCAAATGTAAAAAAATTATCTGTAAAGGATGTTAAAAAGCTTTCAAAAGCAGACAGGCGTCTGGCTAAAAATGAAATCTATGCACGTTATGGAAGAAAGTTTAATGATGAAAATTTACAGGAATATTTTAATGGAAAAAGCTGGTATACTGGGATTATAGAACCAGAAGATTTTGATGAAGGTGTCTTTAGTAAAGTCGAAAAATATAATATAAAACTTTTAGCTAAATATGAATAAACACTAAGAAGTTTATTTATATTGTTTGTAGCAGTATAGAGGATTATTATGAAGAGCAGGCATGATGTTACTATACCATTTTATAAAAAGTATAAACGTTGTCCGTTTTGTTGTTCAAGATTAACGTTATCTGGACGGTGCAGATTGAAACTGGGAAAGAAATTGCCTTGCGTATTCTTTTTGTTTTAAGGGTTAAATCATATCTCCCATTGCCACTTTCCCTGTTAGACTTTATAATATCCGATGCTGTTTCGCAGTCCCCTTCTTCAAACACTTTTACCAGCCCTGATAAATCCTGTTTTCCAATACATTGCAGAAACCATTCACGTATATTGTTTTTGTATATATATGAAATTTCTTCATTTGGTATTTTCATTGACAGGTATATCTGCTGTTCAATAAAACTTCTTTTGGCTGTTTTAAGGTAGCCTGTAAAAAACAGGAAGTTCCATAAATTGTCCTGGGATTTATAAATATCCCCATAGATAATATCTTCATGTATTGCTTTTCCTGCTTATACGTAAGCAGCCTGTTATACAGCCATTTTAAGGCTTTCATTTGTCTTTAATGCGGATTCAAACAGTGAACGGATAAAGGAAACCATTTTATCATAAAAGCCATTAAAAAAAGCCATTAAAATTTCATAGGCAAGGTTTTCATATGCCATTTCAAATGTTGGCTGTTTAGCAGATTTTAAGGACAGGGATATTACAGGGTATTGTCCCATATGTTTTGTATACTCTCCGCCTGCTTCCATAATTTTTTTACCCTGGAAATATACAGAATTATCTGCCACTGTCCCGTCTGGAAGTATTTCTTTTTCAAAAAAGGTTTTTAACATGCTCTGGGCTAATGTTTTCCCAAAACGCCTTGGACGTGTAAATAGTGTAACGGTATTTTTTTGTGCCAGCAAATCACGTATTAGAAGCGTTTTATCTATATAATAATATTCCTCGCTTATCATCTGTTTATAAAATTCTACCCCTATTGGTATTGGTTTTATATATTGCATATTGTATACCCCCTGTTCTGGCTGGTTTAATCATATCATATATATGTTGTTTGGAAAAGTATTTCTTTATAACAAAGATATTAAGGAATAACTATTATATTTATGGATATGCTGGTGGCTTCAAATGCAAAGGCACTGTACCATTTATAAAACCCGCCTGTAATCTGGTATTTACAGGCGGGCTGTTATTTTTAGCATATTCCATTATATATCTTTATATTTGTTAATAATGCCACATATAAGATTGTTAATTTCTTTTAATTCTTCTAAAGGTTCTTCTATTCCTTCCGCGCTTCCCTCCCTTAATATTTCCACAACTGGTACTGTAGCTTCATACATTTTGTTAAAACCATAATTGCCTGAAAGCCCTTTTAGTGTATGTGCTCTTTTAAATGCAGTGTTTATGTCGCCTTTTGACAGGAATTCCTCTAACTGTGTAAGGTTTTTGTCTTCGGTAAACCTGTACAGGAACTGTTCATATATTTCTTCGCTTCCTACAAAACGTGCAACAGCACCATTGTAATCTACACCAGCATTAACCAGTTCATTTTTAAACTCTTCTGTCATAATCCCACCTCATCTCTAATGTCTAAATCTTTGCTTAATGTTTCCAGATAGTGTATAAATACCTGGTTTGTTATTTTTATTATATAACTGCTGTCAAGTTCTTCACGCCGAAAACTTTTCCTGCCCCCTTCCAGTGCCCTGTTCCAGAATTTTAACACATCCCTGCATGGAACATAATAGCAGATATCTACATTGCTAAAATAGATTATTAAAAATGAAATTCCCCTCTGGTTCTCAAATTCTTCCATAAACCTAATCTGGTGCTTATGTATGTTTTGTAATGGGAATGTACCAGTTGCACATTCTTTTGCGTCAAAGCATACTGGTATTCCCTGGACGTTGCCTATATAGTCAACTGTACTTTTTTGTTCAAAGTATGCAAGTGTGATATGGTGTTTATTTTTATCTATTTCTATCGGGGTTATCGGGGTTGGTATTTTCTGGACTAAGGCAAGCTTTTCCTGGCGGTATTTATTGTTGGTATAGTTTAATGCTTCTTCAAGCATTGAACCCCTTAATCCTCTTGAATTCCATGATGGCATTGTGTTACCTCCTTAAAGCAGTTACATCCATGCCAATACCTTCCATTATATTGGTAAATTTTTCTGGAAGCGGTGCTTCAAAAACCATGCCCTGGTATTTTTCTGGTATATTGCCAGATGTTCCGAATTCAAGCCTCCATGCATGTAGAAGCTGGTGTTTTAAGCCAAATTCCCGTTTAAATATCTGGTATATATCTTTATGGCCATATTTGGCATCACCTGCAAGCGGATGTCCTGTGCTTTTTAAATGTGCCCGTATCTGGTGGGCTTTGCCCGTTACAAGATGTACTTTAAGCAGTGTATATATATTAGAGCCAATTTTTCCATACTGCAGCGGTGTATATTCTGTTATAACCCTTGAAGAACCCTCTGTTTCATGCTGTGTTATAGTAACATTGTTATGGCGGCTGTTTTTAACAAGATAGCCGTCAAGCCTTTCTGCAGAGTCTATTTTCCCTTTAACTATGCAAAGGTAATATTTCTTTAATTCCCTGTTCTTAAAAATGCTATTCATGGACTGAAGCCCTTTTATAGTTTTTCCTGCTACTATAAGCCCGCTTGTGTTTCTGTCTAGCCTGTTGCATATACCTGCATTGAATACAGTATAATTATCTTCATTTGCTGTCTGTTTTTTTAAATAAGCATTGATATATTCAACAACAGAAATATCATTTTTATCTGCCTTCTGTGATAGTACCCCTGCAGGTTTGTTTATAATAAGTATATCATTGTCTTCATATATAATATCCAGGATATTTGTAATATTTGTGATATCTGTAATATTGTAGCTGCCAGGCAGCAGGGTATCTGTTCCGGGTAGTTTTTTTCTAAATCCTGCTATGGTTTCATCAGAAAGGAAAAGCTTTATTTCGTCACCTTTTACAAGCCGTTCCATGCCTTCTGCTTTTTTGCCATTGAGGACAATATTTTTCTTACGCAGCATTTTGTAAAAAAAGCTTTTTGGTGCTTCTGCCATAAATTTGCAAAGGAATTTATCAAGCCTCTGGCCTTCATCCTGTGATGTAATTTTTAATACCTGCATTTTTAATCCCCTTTAGACAACAAGCGATGTAAGATATGATTTAACATTAGCTTCCTCTTCTTCATCTGTTTCCTGGGGTGTAACATTGTCTATTTCCCTAAGGAAATTTTTTTCATTATCTAATACTTTGACTTTGTAACTGTCACCCCAGTTATGGACACCATCGCTTAAATATTTTTTTATATACTGGATTTCCTGGTTTTTACTGCTGGCAAGTGCAATAACATATTTATTTCCTACAGTAATAAAATCAAGTAACATGACCTTTTCAGAAGATGTAACAAGCATATCTGTATAAAGCTGCATTTTGCCATCTGTGTGCTCTTTTATTCTGTTATATGTTTCCCTGTCTGCTGAATGGTATGGAAATGTTATAATAAACCTGACAAGGTATTTTGCGCCTGGAAGGACAAACAGGACTGCAATAACGGAGAAAATATTCCTGTTTGACATTTTATTTAATAAAAGCCCGGCTATAAAAACTGCAAGCCCGGCAGCTGCCATTAATATTACGCCTGTTAATGCCTTCTTTTTCCTGTTATTTATATATCCAAAATCACCCTTTTGTATTTTCATATTTGTACCCCGTCTTTCTTTTTATAACATACGCCACCCGGCATTATATTTATTCTTAAGCCTTCCATGTCCGTCTGCTTTGCCCCACCCAAGCGGAAAGCCGTCAACATTCACTAGTACCCATCCATTGTAAGAAATATCAATATTTATAGTTTCACCTTTAAGGTATTTTACAATATTAATATCCTGGGATGTAAGGTTTAAGCTGTTTTTATATGAATAAGGCAATGCTGCAAGTGCAAGCTGGCATGAAGGTTCAAAATGCTTTTTGGCATAACCTGCCAGAAGCCCGTTCTGCATTACCCTTAAAGAGCTGGTTTCTGGCATTTCCGCATGTACAAGCTGTATTGTGTCATTATGTTTTACTGGATAGTAATTCTTAAAATACTGTTCTGGTACAAATTCTTTTATTTCTTCCTGCCAGTTGTTGTTTGTGCTTTCTTTTTTATTGTGTTTCTTTTTTGCCTGCTTAAAATATTGCCTGCCTGTCTGGGAGGTATTAATATATGGCATGTCCTGCCTGCTTTTCTTTTTAAGAAGTGCTGCAAAATGCCCCTCACCTTTTGCAGTATGCGGGAATATCCTTATACAGTTCTTAAGCCCGTCACTGCCGTTAGTAAGCATGTCCTGCCTGCCAGGAGAGAAACCTTCATTAAATGGCACGCTGCAGGTTTTCATATCTTTATAGGTATCCATAAACCATTGTATCATGCCCTCATCTTCTTCAATGGAAAATGTGCATGTTGAATATACAAGGCTTCCGCCTGGTTTAAGCATGTTATAAGCTTTATGTAATATATCTTTTTGTATTTCTGCATAATACAACGGGCCTTTGGCAAGCCAGTCTTTAACCATATCAGGTTTGCGCCTAAACATGCCTTCACCTGAACATGGCACATCTAACAGTATTTTATCAAAATATTCTTTAAAATGAAGTGAAAGGCGTGCAGGTGTTTCTGCTGTAACTATGGTATTAAAAGCTCCTGCTGCCTGTAAGTTTTTAACAAGTGCCGCTGTTCTTGAAACGCTTATATCATTGGCAACAAGCACGCCGCTTCCATTAAGTTTTGATGCTATTGCAACAGACTTTCCTCCAGGTGCTGCGCATAAATCAAGCACTTTGTCACCTTTATTTATTGGAAGTATGGAAGCAGGGAGCATTGCACTTGGTTCTTGTATATAATACAGCCCTGCAAAATAATATGGGTGCTTTGATATTTCTGTTTTACTGGAGTTGTTTATAATAAAACCTGTATCACACCATGGAATTTTTTCTGTGTCAAACGGGCATATTTTCTCCCAGTCATGCAAGTTAATTTTTGCTGTATTAATTTTAATTGCTGTTAAAGGTTTTCCTGAAAAGCTTTCAAGATACTTTTTATAACCATTTTCCCCCAATAGTGCTTTCATTTTGATACAGTATTTTTCTGGAAGTGGAAACATTATAAAACTCCTATCTTATAAATCCATAAACCTGCCTGCAACTGACTGTATGCTTTGTGCATGGTATGTTTCAGACAGCATGTCAAGCTGTTTGTTAAATCTTTTTAAAAGTGCCATATCATCTTTTTTGTATATATCAAAAAATTCATTTTGTATTTTGGTTACTTCACGTTCATTAGCTATATGGTAAAGGTTTTCGATATTATTTAAAATATTGGTTATAATATTTGCTTTCTGCCTGTTGGAATTCTGTGCGTCCATAATTTCATCCCTGACCGAAGCCATTTCATGGTCAAGTGCCTCAACTGCATCCGATGCCCTTAAAAGGCGGTCTTTTAATTCATCAGGCATATTTTCTTTATATTTATATTGAAGTGAATGTTCTATTGTTGACCAGAAGTTCATTGCAAGTGTACGTATCTGTATTTCAGCTTCAATGTTTTTAGGACCTTTTATAGTCTGGACTGTGTAATAGACTATTATATGGTAACTTCTGTAACCGCTGGGTTTGCTTTGTGTTATATAATCCTTTTCCCTTTTTACTATCATGTCACTGCGTTTGTGTATAATATCAACAACTGTATCAATATCTTCAACAAACTGGCAGATTATGCGTACCCCGGCAATGTCTTCTATCTTTGCTTCTATGTCTTCAATATCTATACCTTTACGGTGTGCTTTATCAAGAATACTTGAAATTCTTTTAACCCTTCCCGAAACGGATTCTATAGGGGAATACATTCTTGCATCCTGGTATTCCTGCTTTACATGTGTAAATTTTACCACAAGTTCATCTACCGCAAGACGGTAAGGGTCTAACATTTCCCTCCAAAGTTGTGTTTCCATGTTTACCCCGTTTCTGCGCTATGTTTACGAAATCTGTGTATTTGTGCCATATAGCGCAAGGGCACAAATTACTTGTTCTTTGCAGATAAATATTCCAGCAGGCAATAAGGGTTTAAACTGGTTTCTTTTTCTGCCTGGTTAATATATATTCCAAAGTGTAAATGTACATCAAACTGTCCTTTTGTCCCTTCAGGCCCATATCCGGTATTTCCCATATATCCTATAATATCACCTGCATGGACATGTTTGCCTTCTTCTATGCCATCTTCGTAATGGTCAAGATGCGCATAATAGTAATAAATCCCTGAACTGCTTCTTATGCCAAGACGGTATCCGCCCAGTTCAAGCCATCCTTTCTTTTCTATAATTCCATCAGAAACAGACCTTATTTTAAGGCAGCCTGGCTGGTTTAATGAGGACATTATATCTATACCTTCGTGTTTCCTGTCACCTCCGTATGTCCTTCCTGTGCCATAACCATCTTCAAAATAATATTCTGTTTTGCCAGGACATACTGGGAAATATTCCATTTCATTTATAAGGTCTGTGGCATACTCCCCGGCATTTTCCTTTTCAAGCTGTGTGCGTATATTGGTTTTGCAATTCATTTCTTCTTTCCATTGTACACAATAGAATATACATGAAATTGTGATAAAAACCAATATTGCATAAATGACAATTTTTACTCTCTGGATTCTATTATTCTTCATATAACAGGTATATGTACCAGATATATAAAAAGAACAATAGTATTTTATAAATTACGTGACTTGTCTGCACATGCTTTCATACATTCCATAATACTGCTTCTAAAACCTGTTTTTTCAAGTATTCTTACAGCTTCTATTGTTGTGCCTGCTGGTGAGCATACCATGTCTTTTAATTCGCCAGGGTGTTTTCCTGTTTCAAGTACCATTTTGGCACTTCCAAGCACTGACTGGGCGGCAAACTGGTATGCCTGTGCCCTTGGCATGCCTTCTGCAACTGCTGCATCTGCCATAGCTTCTATAAACATAAATACATATGCTGGTGAACTGCCGCTTGTAGCAATTACTGCATCCATCAGGCTTTCTTTTATAACTTCTGCCTTGCCAAATGAATTAAGCAGTTCCAGGACACTTTCAAGCTCTTTGTCTTTTATATTGCTGCCAGGGCAGACTGCTGTAATGCCTTCACCTACAAGTGCAGGTGTATTTGGCATTGTCCTTATAATTTTACGGCAGCTGCCAAATGCGTTTTCAACCCATTCTATAGATTTGCCTGCTGCAATAGTTATAATTATCTGGCTTTCCTTTGCTTCTACATCTTTTATTTCATCAATAACCTGTTGGTAGTAAACTGGCTTGACAGCCAGGAAAAGAAAGTCTGCCAGGGCAGTTTCCCTGTTGTCTAATGTGGTTTTAATGCCAAATTCTGCTGCCACTTTTGTAATAGTTTTATTAGTTGCAGCAGAAGCAATTATTTCTTCTTTTTTGGCAATGCCATTACGGAGTATGCCACCTATCATTGCCTGTGCCATATTGCCTGCACCAATAAATCCAATCTTCATATTAATCCTCTTTTCTGTGATGTTTTTAATCTATATACCTTATAAGTTCTATTTTACCACTTTTTTAGTTCCATTGCATTTAAAAATTTATCCTGGAATGATTTTTCGTTAGCAAGTTCTATATGTTTTGTTTCTGTGGCATATTTTAATGCAAGTTCCCTGGAACTTTGGGCAAGCAAAGCCTGTGCAGCACCATTTCCAGCAGCGTTTCCTATAAATTCTATATTATCTGTACCAGGATAGAGCCCTATAAGGACAGCCTGTTTTGGATGTATAAATTTGCCAAATACTCCTGCAATTTTTACTTCATCAATATCATAAAGTGTAATGCCGGCAGTTTCAAGCAGGACTCCGGCTGCTGCCTGTATAGCGGCTTTTGCAAGCTGTATATTTCTTATATCTTTTTGTGTGATTATTATATCCTGGTGGCAGCTGTTGCATTGCTGTTTATTATACAAATCGTTTTTTCCATAAAATACAAAGTAGTTTCCTTCGCTGTTTTTATGAATTCTTTCTGCAATACCTGGTTTAACACCGTTTTCCAGGGCTTCTTCCTTGCACATAAGGTAGCCGTCTGGTTTTAATATACCAGCTTTTAATAGTTCTGCTATGGCATCTACAAGCCCGGAGCCGCATATGCCCTTTGGAATAAGGCTGTCCTGTAAAGTATTACTGCTGGTATTACTATTAATATCTATAACATCAATAATTATATTGCCAGCCAGCTTGTTTATTTTAATTCCATTTATTGCACCATTGCCAGCCCTTATCCCGCACTTTACGCCTTTTCCTTCAAAGGCAGGGCCTGCGGCAGCAGAACAGGCATATATATTTCCCCTGTTATTTAGTATTATTTCTGCATTAGTACCTATATCAATGGCAAGCTGTATTTTATCTGCCTGGTAAAGCTTCTGGTTACATATAACTGATACAGCATCTGCTCCTGTATGTGCTGCTATTCCTGGCATTACGTATATATTTATATCTGGAAATCTTTTAAACCCATTTTTTTCTCCTTTTAAACTGGCGCTTCCAGTGTATGCAGTTTTAAATGGTGTACCTGCCATGCCACTTAAATCTTTGCCAAGGAATAAATGGCACATTGTTGTATTACCTGTAACCACCATCTCTGTAATCTTATCACTGGTACATATGCCATTGATTAACCGTTCTATAATATCTTCTGCCTGGGTGGTTATAATATTATGCAGGAGGCATGCTTTTCCCATGTTAGAATTCATAATACGCATCATAACATCTGCGCCATATTTTGTTTGTCTGTTAGTTTCAGTGATATTTCCACAGTATTTCTTATTACCAAGGGAAAAAAGGCTGGCAGCAATAGTAGTAGTGCCAATGTCCATTGCTACGCCATAATACCCGCTGTATTCCAGGCATACATTATTATCCTGGTTTGTAATTATGGCTTCTTTTTCTGGATTGTATGGGTTACTGCGTATTATTACCATATAAAACCCCTTGCCTTTCTTTTATAAATTAAAAAGAACCATCCTCCGATGGTTCTTTTCTGCTCATGTTTACAGGCTATTGTGTCTATTTAGCATAATCTGTAACCCTGGATTCTCTGATAACATTAACCTTAATCTGTCCTGGGTATTTCAATTCATCCTCAATTTGTTTAGAAATATCCCTTGCAAGCAGAACCATGTCGTCATCTGTTACCTTATCGGGAACAACCATAACCCTTACTTCACGTCCTGCCTGGATGGCAAATGATTTATCAACTCCTTTAAAGCTGTTGGAAATATCTTCTAATTGTTTTAATCTGTTTGTATATGTTTCTAAAGTTTCCCTGCGTGCACCAGGGCGTGCTGCGGAAATAGTATCAGCAGCTTGTACAATGCAGGCAATAAGAGTCTCTGGTTCAGTATCACCATGATGTGATTCCACAGAATTTATAACAACCGCGGACTCTTTATATTTGCGGCATAATTCAGCTCCAATCTGGACATGTGTACCTTCCATCTCCTGGTCAACTGACTTGCCAATATCATGCAACAGACCAGCTCTTTTAGCCATTCTTGTGTCAACACCTATCTCCCCTGCAATAAGCCCTGCCAGATGGGCTACTTCAATAGAGTGTTTAAGGGCATTCTGGCCATAGCTGGTTCTAAATTTCATTCTTCCTAACAAACGAATAAGTTCTGGATTTATACCGTGAACTCCTACTTCAAGAGTAGCAGCCTCCCCCTCCTCACGAATCATTGACTCAACTTCTCTCTGAGCCTTTTCAACCATTTCCTCAATTCTAGCTGGATGAATTCTTCCATCAACAATAAGTTTCTCAAGAGCAATCCTTGCTATTTCTCTTCTGACTCCGTCAAAACCTGATAAAACTACCGCTTCTGGTGTGTCATCAATAATAAGGTTTACACCTGTAAGAGTTTCTAAAGTCCTGATATTACGTCCTTCTCTTCCGATAATTCTACCTTTCATTTCATCATTAGGAAGCTGTACAACAGAAATTGTAGTCTCTGCAACATGGTCAGCAGCACAGCGCTGGATTGCGTTGACAACATAGTCCTTTGCTCTCTTGTCAGCTTCTTCTTTGGCTTTTCTGTCAAGTTCTTTTATAAGAACAGCAGTTTCATGTTTTACGTCTTCTTCAACAGATTTTAATAGATATTCCTTTGCTTGTTCGGTGGTCAGGCCAGAGATTTTTTCAAGTTCCTGTAAATGACTGCTTTTTATAGTTTCGACTTCCTGCATCTGCTTATCTAATTCAGCAATTTTTACATTTAACTTAGCTTCTTTCTTCTCTAATGCATCTGACTTTTTATCCAGGATTTCCTCTTTCGATAATACTCTCTTTTCATACCGCTGTATTTCTGCCCGCCGTTCCTTGGATTCGTGTTCAATCTCGTTTTTAGTACGGATTGCTTCCTCCTTGGCTTCGAGCAGTGCTTCACGCTTTTTTGTTTCAGCAGTCCTTAAGGCTTCATCAATTATGTTTCTTGCCTTTTCGTCTGCATTGCCAATTTTAGCTTCTTCCACTTCTTTATATTGCTTTATAGAAACTGACTTGGTAATAAGCGCAGTTGCAATAACCGCAGCTAATAGAACCACAATGGCTATAATTACTTTAACAACCATTGGCATCGAACAGGAGCACCTCCTTATTTTTATTCATTGCACATAGTACAACACATCAATTCTATACTTTTTATGCGAATATGTCAAGCTTATGGCAGTATTCTTTCCAGTTATTCTTTGTTGGATGACGGACGCAGGGTTTCTATGTCCAGGCTGAATATTATTATATGATGGGGCACGCTTGCGCTGTGATGTAATGTCATTTAGTTAAGAAAAGATGTTTAAAAATTATGTATATTGGGTCTGCTGGCAAATCCAAAGTGCCTTCCATGAAAAAAGCACGCTTCCGCTTGAACTCGCACGCAATGGTGCATAAAGCCCCTATGTTCCTACGGAACATTTAATACGGGGCTTAAGCACCAGCGGCTTCGTACAGCTTTTTCATGGAAGCACGTTTGGAATTTGCCAGCCAGCTTACACTTTGGTAATTTATAAAATATTTTCCGCCTAAACTCTTAACTAAATGACATTGTGCTGTGTGGACTGGAGTGCCCCTGGCATGGAATAATATTTAGCCTGGATATTTGAACCCCTGCTGTTACCACAAGAATTACAAAAACAAAATAAGTATTACAACTGGAAATTATGGTGGTGATTTAGACGAACGGAATATTATTAGCAGTTTTTTTGTAATAATGTGATGTTTATGTAACTGCAACTTTTTTACCATGCAGTAAGTGGCTGGCAGAATAATTTCCTGCATCTGGCACAGAAACCGTCCGTTTTTACACAAATTAATATGGACTATATATTTGTTCCTGTGTTGCATAAAGCCCATGTAATACAGGCATTCCTATTATTAAGGCAAGCAGGGTAGTGCATATATCTGCCCCGGTCTGTGCATATAAAAGACCAGTAAGCCCCCATAAATGGTTAAATAAGTATAAAAATGGGATATTAAACAGGCATTGGCGTCCAAGGTTTATTAGCATTGCCATAAATGGGACTACCCATGCATACGCCCGTAAAAAGGATATACCTGTACCAGGCACAGTATAGTGCCGGATATTATAGTAAATTTCAGTGCGGAAACCATTCTTTTAATATTTCTTGCACCATAGTTATATCCGGCAAAAGGCATATATCCTGAAACATAACCTACTGTAATCATATATACCATGCTTATTAGTTTTCCAGCGACACCATATGCTGAAATTACATAATCACCATAACCTGCTGCCAGGTTATTTAAAATAATATTAGAGAAACTCATGATAACCTGGGATATGGAGTTTGGCATTCCTATTTTTAATACTTCTTTAAATATCCTGGAGCTTGGACGGAAGTCACAGGGTTTTATTGATAATGTAGTTTTTCCTTTAATAGATACCATAAGATAATAAACTACAGCAAAAAAGTTTCCGGTAACTGTTGCCCATGCTGCACCAGCAGCACCCTGGTGCAGTACCAGTATAAATAAAGGGTCTAATGCAATATTCAGTACTGTTCCAATTATCATTCCGGTAACTGCTTCTTTTCCCTGCCCCTCTGCACGCAGCAGGGAAGGAAGTATAATCTGTAAAGCCATTATAAAACAAAATCCAATAATTACACGGAGATATGCTTTTGTAGGTGCTGCTGTATCTGCACCTGCCCCCAGTACGTGAAGGATTGGGTTCATAAACAGAAAGCATAAAGCTGTCATAATTAATGTAAGTCCAACAGATACATACACTGAAACAGAACTTGTTCTTCTTGCTTCATCTTCTTTTCCTGCACCAAGGCAGCGTGAAATATAAGATGGAGCGCTATTTCCAAAAATATTGCCAATAGCCTGGATTACCATAAAAACGGGAAATGCCAGTGAAACAGCCCCTAATTGCACAGGGTCATCCATAAGCCCGGTAAAATATGTATCTGTAAGGTTATAGACCAGGGATGCTATTGTAGATAAAACTGTAGGAACAGATAAAGTTAAAATTGCTTTTGGAAATGGATTATACACAGATTAATATAAAAGAACTATCAGAGCGTGCAATGATTAACAGGAAAACGTTTTATCTTCATTATAATTCCCTGGATGAATTATTAGGAAAGATGCAGCTTGAATTGTACACAGATATAATACAGTCTGTGTCTGGCATAAATGAAAAAATATTATTAAGCCAGGGAAATTTTCCAATTGGAAAAAGTCCTGGAGATTATGCAAGGAAAAAAATGTTCCATTACCATTATCTGGATAACAATTCTTTGAATTTAAATAAATACCAGACAAATATTGTTGATGCATATTTAAGTGGAAGCTTTATATCTATTTATACACAATGGGTAACTGATGGCAGGAAAGTTCCATTAGAAATTGTGATACAGATTTCAACGAAGCTTATTTCAAAGGGACTTTGTGCTTTTGGAATGTCTGATGGGACAGTGTGCTAAATATTTATAAATATTAGTTACTATTCAGTCATAAAGGCACATTTATAAGGCACACAGTTAAAAAGCTGG
>CAJUPJ010000013.1 GCA_910588655.1 uncultured Lachnospiraceae bacterium
GAAGGCGACAAACTGGACATCTTTGAAAAGGACGGCTCCATCTGCCTTATGCCGGTTGCCGTCTATCCAAAAAAATATCTGAATGAGCTGAAAGAGGAAATCAACGGTGTAAAGGCAAGGCTTGCCTCCGGGGAGCAGCCCGTTTTTGACAGCGTGGACGCTCTGTTTGATAAATTGGAGGCAGACTGATGGCATACGAATTTACCTTTACGCCACGTTTCCAGAAGCATTTTAAAGGGCTGACCGCCCTGGAAAAGAAACAGCTAAAAAATAAGCTGGAACTCCTGGCGCAGAATCCTTCCCACCCGTCGCTGCGCACCAAGCGGATTCAGGGCACCACAGACCTGTTCGAGTGCAGCGTCAACATGGACATCCGCATTATCTGGTATTATGAAGGCGACAAGATGATTATCCTAGTGGACGTAGGCCATCACGATATTTTAAAACAGTTCTGATTGCAGAAGCGGCACCTCACGTAAACAGCGTGCCGCTTTTTTATGTCCATTTTCTGTACTTTCTGTGGCTTTACCTTATCACTCCCCGTCTACTTCCAAATCTGCCCTCGGCATCGTTTAATTTCATTAAGATAAACAAATATTACTTCTGTCCTAAAATATTTTTCAACTATGACCTTGCCTTGCGCCTGTATTTTGCAGGTGTGCACCCTTTTGCACTTATAAACCTGTTTACAAAATAATCAAGGTTATGATATCCCGTTTCTTCTGCAACCTGGTATATTTTCTTATCTGTATGTACCAGAAGCCTGGCTGCCTCATCAAGCCTGGTCTGGTTAAGGTAATCTTTAAATGAACATCCATACTGCTTTCTGAATAACTGCCCAAGGTATGCACTGTTTACATAGTATTTTTCACTTAGCCCCTTTAATGTAAGGTTCTCCGAAAAGCGGCTTTTAACTTCACGTTCAACTTCAGCCAGGACTCCCCTTGAAACATTCTTGCGCAGTTGTGCAAGGTATTCTGCATACTCACGTGCAAACCTTAACATATGCGCTTTGCTTCCACGGGTAATCCCTTCTTTAAAGGATTGTTCACTTATTATCCTTAAAATTTCTTCCTGGTTTACATTATCATCCTGCCTTGTTGCAAGGTGCACAAGCTGGAAGAGCAGGTAGTTAATGTTCAAATTCTTAATACCACCCCCGGGGTACATTCCGCCCATTTTCTGGATTTCCCCAAAAAAGCTGTCTACAGCTTTCATTATCTCTACGGGCTCATTATGCTCAACTGCCAGTAACAATGCATCTATTTCATTTTTGCAAAGAACTGCCCCGTTGCCTTGTACCTGGACTTCTTCGTCATAGTAATATATATCTTTTCTGTTTTTAAATCCCTGGCATGACCTTAATATACACGCGGTGCTGTATGATTTTGCAATGCTTCTTATATTATCAACTTTTTTACCTGCCAGCATTATTACAGGAATTTGCGCTTCTTCCCTTAAATACATAAGAAAACTTTCCAGATATTCTTTTTCAGTTTTTAAACTCTCTTCTGCCATAAAGTCACAGTATACAAACCCAATATCATATATTTTCTCCTTGCCCGAAACATCAAAAATACAGTGGTCTGCATTGTCAGCCAGATATTCTATACACATATCAGCCAGTTTCCTCTGGCATGACCTTTTTTCTTCATCAGAAAATTCTTCATCCAGCATATCTACTGCCAGCTCTATTTCTATATAACGTATACTGCCATCAAAACGCATATGCTTTTCAATAAATTCTATATTAATATCATCATATTTGCCACAGATAACAGCAATAAAATTCCTTGCAAGATATGCCCTTTCCATCTTCTGGCTTGTCTTGTTCTCTTCTTCTTTGTTTGCTGCAAGCCCGCTTACTTTATGTAATGTTTCTAAAAGCTGTTCTCTTTCTACAGGTTTTAAAATATAATCAGTACATTTATAGCGTATTGCCTCCTGTGCATAAGAAAATTCTGCATAACCACTAAGTATTACAAAATAGGCATCAGAAAGGTTTTCTTTACGTATTTTTCTAAGAAGTTCCAGCCCTGAAATTACTGGCATATTTACATCTGCTAAAATCAAGTCCACACTGTTCTTTCTAAGAAATTCCAGTGCTTCATTGCCATCTGATGCCGTGCCTGCAATAACAAACCCTTCATTTTCCCAGTTAATTAATACCTGAAGCCCCTGTAAAATAAAATGTTCATCATCTACAAGAAGTACCTTTAACATTCTCCTGCCTCCACTCTTAAATATCTGCATGGAATTTTAATCTGCACAATAAGCCCTGCCCCTTCTTCCCCATCCAGTTCAAATACAGCTTCATCGTTTGTTTGCATTTTCAGCCGCAGACATGCATTAATAATGCCAGCCCGCTCCTTTCCCTGTAAAAGCCGTATGCTTGCATTGCGCATTTTCCATAAAAGCTGTTCCATTGCTTCTTCATCCATGCCTTTTCCTGTATCTTCAACTTCAATATACATAAACCCGTCTTTAAGATATATACGTACAAAAATCCAGCCTGTTACTGTTTTGCTTTCAATGCCATGCACACATGCATTTTCTACAAATGTGACTACAGAAAGTTTTGGGATTATCATGTTTTTGCATTTGTCTTCTATATCTATTTCATATGCAATCCTGTCACCAAACCTGTATTTCTGTATGCCTAAATATGCCTTTACAAGTTCTGTTTCCTCTTCCACGCTGGCAAAATCTGCTCCCCAGTCTACATACTGCCTCTCTAATACTGCCAGCTTCTCTATCATGCCAGCCGTAACATATTCTTTTTTAAGTATACTGTGCATCCTTATGCTTTCAAGCGTATTAAAAAGAAAGTGCGGGTTTATCTGGCTGCGTAGTGCAAGCAGTTCTGCACGCTGCCTTGCAACAGTCATTTCCTGTTCTTTTATTTTGTTTTTATATACAATCTGTATAAGTGTGTTTATCTTTTCTGCCATTTTATTGTAACTTGACATAAGGCTTCCTATCTCGTCATTGCCATGTATATTTTCTATCTTAACCAGGTCTTCCTCATCATCAATGTTCCTTAATGTATCACTTAATATGCCAAGCCTTTCTGTAAACGACCTGTGCAAAAACTTCATCATTATAATAGGAAAGACCGCATTAACCATAACCAGAAAAATAACTATAGGAAGGTTTTTCCTTATTTCTTTTAATGCTGTATTCTCCCTGTTTGAAACATGCAGAACCAGCTTTGCACCAAATGTTTCCATTTCTGTTTTATAAGCTGTCTGGTTTAAAATCCCTTCTTCTTCAAAAGCTTTACCCGTACTTGCATATTTGCCATTAGACAATACAATTTTGCCATTGCAGCAGATAAAAATATCCATTGGATAATTCATTCTTTTCAAATACCTTGCAAGGCTGGAATAATCCATTTCTATTACAAGTAATTTTTCCCTTTTCTTGTCAAAAAAATCCAGCTTCTTGATAAACATAAGTTTCCGTTTTGGCTCTACAGCAGGGCTTTTTGTAATATCATAATCAAAAAGCACTATCTGCGGAAGCCCTGTTTCTTTAAAATATTTATACCAGCCAGAACCATAATCCCGGCTAATCCTGGCAAATTCCCCTCCATTAATTATAGTTTCATTATCACTGTACATTGTAATTTTTACATAGTCCTGCCCTGAAGTGTCTTTTATATTTATGCCTTTAAAAAAATTATAATAACTTGTTACATAATCATAAGCATCTTTATATTCTTTATCCAGAAATTCGTTAATATGCTTATTCATATATATCTTCTTAGCAAAACCTGCTGCCTGTTCAACAGCATTGCTTAAACCATATTTTACTGCATTGGCAGCATTTTCCATTGCACTGTACTGCGATATCTTCTCTGAACGGATAACAATATAAACTATAATACTGTCTGTGATTACCAATGGTAGCAGTATACATGCAATATACAGGCAATAAAACTTCTTCTTAATGTTATAATCATCAATTCTGTTTTCTAGTTTATCCAGTATATTTTTCATTTGCAGCCACCATCCTTAAAATTTCTTATTGCCTGCAGTAACTTGCCTCAGGACCAGTATATGACTCTTTTAAATGTTCTTTTGAAATAAACAGCCCTTCTAATACAAATTCGTTACTGGAAGCATAAATTTCTATTTTATTTATGCCCTGGTTTAAATTAATTTTAATCTCTGTCCTGCGGCACTGGTTTAATACTACATCTGCCCACTCTTTATTATCCGGGTTTCCTGCTTGGAAATTTTCACTTATTGAAGGAAGTTCGCCATAGTCTTTATTATTTAAAGATAATCCAAAAGATATCCTGCTTTCCTGTGAAACCGGGTTCGATGGGGCAGACCATACATCCAGATAATACCATCCTGCTTCCATAACAACAAATTTGTACCCTAAAACTGCTGGCTTTTTGCTTTTAGTATTGTTTGATGGAAATGCCTTATAAGCACTGCCAAGTTTTCCATAATTGCTTAAAAGCTCCCATTTCCTGCCTTTTCCCTCTGTTATATATGACACATGCGGGGCAGGCATTGACACATAACCATCTCTTTCAAAAAATGTCCCTTTTGGAAAGCCTGACAGGTTAATCTTTTGTCCCCATATATCTACAGCAACTTCCGCATCTGCCCCGCTTATATATATTGTATGTTTCTCTGGAATATCAGGCAGCCGTGCAGGACTGCATGATATTACCAGGTCTTTCTGGACATTAACATGTTTTTTATCCCAATTAGTTTTAATCCACCTGCAAGGTTTTTCATGCCTTATGCTGCACTCAAAACTTTCCATGCCTCCATTAGATATTAGAACCTTAACGCTTTTAACCCCTGGATATAAGAAATCCCTTATTTCTATGCGGTCTGGCGTTCCATAATTTTTAACCGCAGTAAAAATACTGTCTGGCAATGACACAATAAGCTGTGCACGCTGTAATGGCTCAACTGTGCAGCGTACTGGAAGCCTGCATCCATCATCATTCCATTTTATAAAACCTGTGTGCTGCCCATACTCCATTCCCTGCCATTTGCCATCCATAAACTTTGCAAATTCTTCTTTATATTTTTTATCCTTATAAAACGTTTTCACAACAAGGTTACGGTATTTATTGGCATATAATTTCCCTTGTTTTGCATAAAATTCATTCTTGCCTGCATATAAATTCATAAGGACTGTGTTCATGCCTGTAACCAGAGGATATTCTATTATACTATAAAATGTATTGTGGCATACATCTGGCAGTTCTTTTTTTATATCAGCCACTTCCTTTAAAAGGCTGTTAATACGCATTACCATCATATCTGACTCACCATAATTACAAGGATGGTAAACACTGCTGTTTAATGATTCCGGCTTACGCATTGAAATAATATTAATATTTTCAATTATAATATCCCTAATCCTTAAAATAAGCTGGTCTTCTATAAAACCTCCAAACTGTGCCCTGGCCCATTCCTCTGTAAAGCTGGCGGGACTGTTTATATTTGCATCCCCCCACTTTTCAAAGTTATAAGCAAGTGCCATAAAATATGATAACGGAAATTCATTCCCTTTTATATCACCTGCATTTACAATCCAGGCTTCATGTATGCCATGATTATATGCCTCTGACATCTGCTCCCATATTTTGGACAGCTGTGTAGTATTTACCCATTCATAAGATACTGGAGAACCGTGGTAATCCAGATGGTAGTACATACCAAGCCCGCCTTTATGTTTTTGTACTGTTTCGTCTGGCAGCCTGCGCATATACCCATAATTGTCCTCACAAAACATTAATATTTTATCTTCAAGGCCTTCCCAGCCTTTTAATCCTTGTACCTGCCCTGTTCCATAGAAATATTCTTCTGTTTCTTTATATATTACTAAAAGCCTTGGATGCCTGTATTCTTCTGTATCAGCATAAGTACAGATTAATTTATCCTGCTCTGTAATTATTTCTTTCCAAAGTTTTATGCTTTCTTCAAGGTTTTTTGCACCCTGCATTACACTGTCACGTTCACCTCTCATGCCCATAGTTATAATATTTTCATATTTCCCGCTGCGTATTAAACCATCTTTCCAGAACTTAAGCAGCCCGTCTTTATTAGATGCATAATTCCATTCTGTACCATAACCAGATACATCATTTTTATATATATCCCACTCTTCACCCGCACGCAGGCATGGTTCATGGTGTGAATTTCCCATAATAACCCCATACTCATCTGCCAGTTTTTCATTTAAACTGCCTGGCCCGTCAATTGCAAATGAAGCTGACCACATAGCAGGCCACAGGTAATTTCCTTTAAGCCTTAATAATAATTCAAAAACCTTGTCATACATATCTGCACAGAAACCGCCAAAATGTTTTCCTGCCCAGTTACCAAAACATGGCCATTCATCATTTATAAAAAAGCCCCTGTAACGTACTGAAGGTTCTTTGGATATTTCTTCCATTTCTTTATTAAATACAATGCTGCCAGTACATTTTACATATGCATCACCCCAGTAAACAAGAGGGCTTACGCCAATTTTTTCTGACAGTGTAAAAATCCCGTATATTGTACCACGTTTATCACTTCCAGCTACAACAAGTGCTTTTTTTACCCCTTCAAAGGGATTATTAATAAAGTATATACCATAAACCTCTCTATGTCCATTTATACTGCTTAAATTTATTTTGCCATTTTGTTCTAACTCTGTAAGAAGCTGGCTTTTTCCAATTGTTGCATATAATATTATTTCATCATTTCCTATGTAATTATCTATAACCTGCGGGCGTATCCCGCAAACCATTTCCATGTCCCCTGCTGACTTTAAAGCAACCTTTTTAACACCTTCAAATGCAGTATCCTCAACTACTATTGGAATACATTTACTTTTTCCAGAAACCATATTTTTATTATATTCCATACCATTCCTCCTACATGCACACAAAGACCTTTTGTATTATCCAAAAGGTCTTTATATGCTTCTATTAATTAATAAATTAATATTCTATCTTCTCTTCCCCGCCTGTTCTGTTTATTGTAAATAATACTGTCTTTTTCCCTGACAGTTCTTCACTCCTTTTATCTGGCTGCTGTCCTCCTATGCTTATAACATAGCTGCCTGGACGTACTACACATTCACCATTTTCTGTAATAATTGCAAAATCCCTTGCGTTTAATATAATTTCTGCTTCTTTTGTTTCACCTGGCATTAATAAAATATTTTTAATTCCTTTAAGCTGGAAACCTGGCTCATATTCTTCCCCGCCAGTGTGTTTTATATAAACCTGTACACTTTCATTAACCTGGTATTTTCCATTATTAGTTACTTGTGTCTTCACTGTTACACTGTCTGACACACCACATTCTGCCAGGCTGGCCGCCTGTCCTGTATAACATATGTCTGAATATGAAAGCCCGTAACCGAATGGATATAATACATTGCATCCTGTATAACGGTATGTACGGTCTGCCATACTGTAATCACAAAAGTCTGGAAGTTCTTCTGTATCTGCATAAAATGTAACAGGAAGCTTGCCTGATGGTGAGTTTTCACCAAATATTGTTTCTGCTATTGCCCTGCCTCCACGTGCACCTGGATACCAGGCATCTATAATTGCATTGACATGTGTATCTGCCCATGAAAGGTCTATTGCGCTTCCTGCAAGCAGTACAAGTATTACTGGTTTGCCTGTTGCTGTAACTGTTTCAAGCAGTTCCTGCTGGAGTCCTGGCAGTTTTAAGCCTGGTTTGTCCCCGCTCGCATATTCATTGCCAGCATCGCCTTCTTCGCCCTCAATTGTAGCATCAAGACCAAGGCACATTACAACAACGTCTGCCCTTTCAGCAGCTATAACAGCTTCTGCAAAGCGGTCTTTTTCTTCTGCCAGGAACTCAACCTTATCTTTATATAAATGGCATCCTTCTGCATATACTACTTCTGCACCGTCCCCTAAATACTGCTGTATGCCTTCAAGTGGTGTAATATATCTTGATGAAGTACCAGTATAATTTCCAACAAGTGCGTCCCTTGAGTCTGCGTCTGGCCCTATTACAGCAATTGTTTTAATACTTCCTTTATCCAGCGGAAGTATATTATCTTTATTCTTTAATAAAACCATGCTTCTTTTTGCTGCTTCAACAGAAAGTTCTGTGTGTTCTTTACATTCCACTTTGCTATATGGAATATCCTTATATGGTGATGGGTAATCCTCCATCATTCCAAGACGTATCCTTACTTCAATAAGGCGTTCTGCCGCCTCTGTTATGGCCTCCTCTGTAACCAGCCCCTGTTTATATGCTTCACCTAGGTGCAGGTAAGCAGTACCACAGTTTAAATCACATCCATTTTCTACTGCCAGTGCAGCAGACTGTTCCACTGTATCTGTTACATGGTGGTTCTCATGGAAATCATTTATTGCCCAGCAGTCGGATACTATATGGCCTTTAAATTTCCACTCACCTCTTAATATATCCTTAAGAAGCCTTTTGCTTCCACATGCAGGTTCTCCGTTTACCCTGTTGTAAGCTCCCATAACAGCCTCAACGCCTGCTTCCTTCACACATCTGCTAAATGCATAAAGGTATGTGTCATATAAATCATGTTCAGATACCTGCGCATCAAACTGGTGGCGCAGTTCTTCCGGCCCGCTATGTACTGCAAAATGCTTTGCACATGCAGCAGATTTAAGGTGCTCACTGTCATCACCCTGGAGTCCTTTTATATATGCTATTCCAAGTTCTGATGAAAGATATGGGTCTTCACCGAAAGTTTCATGCCCGCGCCCCCATCTTGGGTCTCTGAATATGTTAATATTAGGCGCCCAGAATGTCAGGCCCTTATAAATCCCTCTGTCACCACGTCTTGAAAATTCATTAAACTTCGCCCTTCCTTCAGTTGATACAGTATCTGCAACTTTATAAAGGAAATCCGGGTCAAAAGCTGCCGCCATCCCAATTGCCTGTGGAAAAACTGTTGCAACACCAGCCCTTGCAACGCCATGCAGTGCTTCATTCCACCAGTTATAAGCAGGAATTCCAAGCCTTTCAATAGCAGGTGACTGGTAAAGCATCTGTCCCATCTTTTCTTCAATAGTCATTTTGGATACAAGTTCTTTTGCGTATTCTCTTGTTTTCTGGCTCATATTTGCTCTCCTTTTATTAAATTATGCGGCATTTGTATTATTTTGTTATCTATTACTATAACAGACACTTAAACTGCTATCTAGTTAATTGTTGCCCCAGTATTATCAATTATTGCTATTTATATCTTGCCTAAAACATTAAAGAGGATTAAAATAAACTATGTTATAAATTTTTACATAAGGGGCTTTATATATGATAGAAAACCTGAATGGAATACATGAAACAGTTAATTATAAAACAAATACAAACCTGCGCCTGTACAATAATGTGGAGACAGAAAACTACCCGCCCCACTGGCATACACCCATCGAAATAATAATGCCAGTAGAAAATATATATTCTGTTGCTGTTGGCAGCCAGACTGTTATATTAAACCCTGGCGATATTATATTTATCTGCCCTGGTGTAATACACTCTTTAAATGCTCCAAATAATGGCATGAGAATAATATTCCAGGCTGAAATTACAATGTTTACTGCAATAAGGGAATTTGAATCTATTTTAAGCCTTATGTCACCAGTGCTTAAAATTACAGCAGAAAGCTCACCAGATATACACAGTCATGTGCACAGCCTGCTATTACAGATAAATGAAGAATACAACAGCAGTAATATTTTATTAGAAACAGTAATTTACTCTAAACTATTAAGTATCTTTGTAATTATAGGACGCAACTACACTAACAACCCTTTGCTTTTTAACAGCAAAAACCCTAATAATAAAGAGTATACAGAAAAATTCCTTTTTATTTGTAAATATATTAATGAACACTGTACAGAGGATTTAAGCCTTGATAAAATTGCTAAATTAGCTGGATTTAGCAAATATCATTTTACAAGGCTGTTTAAACAGGTAACAACAACAACCTTCTATAAATACTTAAACCTTAAAAGAATAGAACATGCCCAGAAACTGCTGGCAGACCCTGGCATCCCAGTAACAGAAGTGGCACTTGGTTCTGGCTTTTCAAGCCTCTCTGCATTTATACGGATGTTTAAGTTAATTAACCAGTGCACCCCGACAGAATACAGGAATATGTTTATAAATGTCACACAAAGCGGGGATTGATATTATAATTTCCAGTTATTTTTTTGTTGGAAGACGGACGCAGGGTTTCTGTGTCCAGCTTAAACATATTCCATGACAGGGCACGCTCCCGCTACGTCAGCCCACGCAGCAGTGCATAGTATCCCTATGCCACAAAAAAAGTAACATTTTTTGTGGCATTGAATACGGGATACAAGCACTGGCGGTGCTGAAGTGTCCCTGTCATGGAATATGTTTAAGCTGGAACACGCAAAACCTGCTGTATCCATCAGAATTACAAAAAACAGAATAGATAATAACTGGAAATTATGGTGTGGGGAAAGTGATTTAGACGGACGGAAACATTTTGGTATTTTTTCTTTTAATTTCTGGATAACAGTAAATCTTGTAACAGGTAATAAGTGGCTGGCAGAATAATTCCCACCCCCCTATTTCCAGTTATCTTTTTATTTTGTGTTTTATTACAGGTTGCTGGTGACAGGTTTTGCGTGCCAGATGCCATCAATTATTCCGTACAGGGGCACTTTAACCCCGCCGGCATTTAGGCCCATATGTAACAGAAGAAACGTCAGTTTCTTTTGGGACATATGGGGTTTATGTGCCGTTGTGTGGGTTATCGTAGCGGAAGCGTGCCCCTGTACGGAATATTGTGGCTCTGGCACTAAAAACCGTCCGTCAGTCCAACACAAACAAAAGATAACTGGAAATTATCAAATAAGTTTACATTGCATCGTATGAAAGCCATGCAAAGTCTGCATAATTATTTCCATCCTCACCATTTGCAGATGCATACATTCCTATTGTGCATCCTACAAACCCGCCTGCTTCTTCTGTTGTATAAGGAAGCAGGTTTATGTTTCCTGCTGCCAGCACTTTTTCACTGCCTGTTTTTATCCATACTGATGCTGTCTGGTTTTCTGCCCTTAATACAATTTCTGCAAGGCCTTCCTGTCCAATTTCTGTTACAGCTAAAACATTGTCTTTGCCATGTATATGTTCCACAACATAGAAAGCCTTGTTATCATCTTTCTTCTTTATCTCCATACGCAGATGGTTTTCATGGTTCTGGTAATAAACAAGCCCTGCACATTCATTGGCAGAAGGAGTGAATTCCAGTCCTGTACTTGCTTCAAAGCAATAATCTTTCTGGCGTATTCCAAGATAAGAAGCATTTGTTTTATCTTCTATCTTCCCTTTTCCTGCAAATAACCTTAAAAAGCCTTTTCTTGCATTTAATGAATACTGGCTTTCATTTCTTGTGTGTATTCCAAGCAGCCTGTCATCCAGCTTGTTATCATAAAAATGCAGGTGGTCATGGTGTGAGATTTCATTGGCAAACCTGTATTCATCAAATGGAAGTTCCATACTTTCACAAAGTTTTCCAATGCCTGCATTAATTACAGGCCAGCCATTTTCCCATGTTACCCTGGCAAGGAATGATTCCCTGCCCATGCTGCTATGGCGTTTGCATGGACGTGAAGCAAGCATTATTATATACCAGTTGCCATTGCCATCATCAACAAGGTCACCATGTCCTGCATAAATTACAGGATAATCCATTCCAAGGTTTCTGTGTGTAAATACCGGGTTTCTTGGGCATCCTTCAAACCATCTGAACAATTCTTTGCTTCTTGCCACACTTATGCTGTGTTCAGGGCCAGTACCTCCTTCTGCATGAAGCAGGTAATAATATCCATCAATTTTATAAATATGCGGGCCTTCTGGCCATATTACATCTTTTACCGCACCTTTCCATATTGCCATGCTTTCACCTGTAAGCTTCATCTGGGAAAGGTCAAGCTCCTGTACCCATATTTCCCAGTCGCCGTTATAACGGACACCTTCCGGGTTTGGCCTTGTCCCTACATAATAGCATCTGCCATCTGTATCAAAGAAAAGGTCAGGGTCAATGCCTTTTGCTTCTTCCCCAAGATAATATGGCTTTGACCAAGGGCCTTCTGGCTTTTCTGCTGTTACTATAAAGTTGCCGCCATAGCTTACATTTGTTGTAATCATATAATATGTACCATTATTATAACGTATAGACGGTGCATATATTCCTTCAGATATTTCACTTCCAGATAACGGAAGCTGCTCCTCCCTGTCCAGTATATTTCCAACCTGCTCCCAGTGTGCTAAATCTTTGCTGTGGAATATTGGAACTCCTGGAAAATATGCAAAACTTGAGTTAACTATATAATAATCTTCTCCTGCCCTGCATATAGACGGGTCAGGGTAAAAACCGCTTAAAACCGGGTTTAATGCTGTTACCATTGTTTTTTCCTCCTTATTGTTATATGTTTTATTCTACATACCCAAAACCTAATATTGTACACTTCTTTTCCAAGTCTGCCTTGTCAATTTCTATATGGACAAGATGGCTGCCACTTGTACTTTCATTAATTATTAGCATTGGGTTACAATGCAGCCAGCCATTTACATATGGGTCAGCCGTCCTGGTATATTTGCCATCCACATAAATATCTGCTTTGGCTGCGTCTTTTTCCCCTGAATCTTTAAACACAAGTACAAGTGATTTACATGTAATTGTCATTTCAAAATAAGGCTGGCCTGTATTAGTCCCGTCATAGTGCCAGTTATATGGGAATTCTGGCACTAGTTCCAGGTTTGTATCCATTTCAACACATTGCAGTATTTTATCTGTAGCCGTAAAACCTCCTGGCTTTATTTCTGCTTTCTTATATGTATTTCTCTTATCTAAAAGCTTAATTTTCTCAAATGTATTTCCTACAACTGGCTCTTTTAATAATAATTTTTCTGTGCTGTTTTCTCCGTCTGCCCCATTTACATTTGCTTCTGCTTGTTCTATAAGATAAAACAGACATTCTGCCATAATTTTATGCCCTGTATTAGAAGGATGGTAAATATCATAAAAATACTGGCTTTTTGTTAATACCCTGCCTTCGCCATCTTTTTTATAAAACTGGCCTGTTACTGCATTTTTTATACTAACCATTGGCAGGTTATAATTCCTGCCAATAGGAATCATGCGTTCCTGTAAATTTTCATCATTGGCAAATACGGAAAATAATAATATTACGGCTGGCTTGTTACGCTGGTTTAATGCCTTTTTGACAAGGCTTTCATAAAAATCACCTTTTGTTTCATCACCTTCGTCGTTTACTGCAAATTCAATTATAATTATATCTGGTTCTACTGTATTATCCCTTAATACATCACGTTCAAAACGTATTATCCCAAGTTCTGAAGGAGTGCCGCCAACACCAGCTTTAATAAAATGTACATTATTACCAGAACCAAATTTATCCTTAAACAGGCTATATGATTTGTAGGCATAACATTCTGTATTTATTGGTGCTGCACCTGCACCTTGTGTAATTGAACCGCCTATATATGCAACACATGTTTCCTTACCGCTTTTTGCACGGTTTATAGCCTTTACCAGTCTTTCTGTATCACCATAAGACACAATGGAATTTGCTAACATATCTTTATATTCCTGCGAATTAAAGTCGGTCTCACTTTCCTCATCTGCTTCTGGCGCATAAAACCCATCGTTAAGATATAGCCTTACACTTAGTCTGGCAAGCTGTTCTGGTTTTTCCATAATAACCTTAATCTGCCCTGGAATAAAATCATCTTCTTTCCATGTAATACCAGACAGATAAATCCTTTTTTCTATACCATCACCATTTAAAGATAGATTTAATATTGTACCACCGCCATAAATATCATTTTTGCCATACATCTGGAAAGCAAACAGTACATTTTCTGAAGGTTCTTTAGTTTCCACTGAAACGCCTATGCTGTGTACCAGTTTCCTGAAACCTTCCACACTGTTTAAAAGGGAAAGTTCTTCTTCACTAGTAATCCCTCCTGTAATCTGGGCACTATTGGCAAGCCTGCCATCACTCTGGTATAGATATTGTATTCCTCTTCCATCCTCCATTTTTGTGCCAAATATATCTTTATTTTTTATAATATAGAAAAAATCCCTTCTTTTTTCTGGGTCTTTTGGTGCTGCTGGAATATTCATAACCCACCTCTTTTCTGCGTTTTATGCATTATCCTGCAATATCCTGCACAATCCATAAATATCTGTTTACAGGAATATGTATTGCAGATATCATTTTACTTTTTTTAATTCTATAACTGGAATGAGCCCAGTATTTCGACAAGGAAATCTGCCTTTGTCCTAAGCTGTTTAGCTGATTCATCTAAATCCTTAACTGCACTTTCCTGTTTCTGCACTGTAACGCTTACATTATCTGAACATGCTGCTGTTTCAGCAGATACAGCAGATATATCTTCCATAGTGCCAAGTGTTTTATTTCTTGATGTGTCCATATTGTATACATTGTTTGTTATTACTTCCAGTGCATCTGACAGTCTGGCAATCTGCTTTCTAATCTGCATAAATGAATTTGTAGTACCTGAAACTACACCAGTCTGTGAAGATACAGCTTCTTCAGCTTCTTTTGCAGTTGAAACTACTTCACTAGTCTGTTTTACAATTTCATTGACAATCTCAGAAATCTGCCCTGCTGACTCCAGGCACTGGTCAGAAAGCTTCCTTATCTCCTCTGCTACAACTGCAAACCCCCTGCCTGCATCACCAGCACGTGCTGCCTCAATAGAAGCATTAATTGAAAGCAGGTTTGTCTGTTCTGATATGGAATTAATAGCAGAAACTATTGTACTTATTGACTTTGATTTCTTTTCCAGTTCCTGTATTGAAGCTATAACATCTTTGGTTATATCTGTAGTTTTGCCAGCACTTCCGCCAAGCCCATTTACCAGCTCTATTCCAAGGCTTATAGTTTCACCTGCTTCTTCTGCCAGTTTTCCTATTTCTTCTGTATTGGTGCTTACACTTGTAATTATGCCAGAAAGCATTTCCATATTGCCAAGACAGTCTGCTGAACCAGTATCCAGCCTGCTTACACCTGTTTCAATTTCAGAAACAGCCTCTTTAATATTCTTTGCAGTTTCCATAAACAGTCCTGCCGATTTTGTAACATAAGAAATAGTATCATTCAATTCACTGCTTACCCCTTTTACATCCTCAAGAATAGCCTTCATCTGGCTTGCTGTCTGGTTTACACCACCACATAAAAGACCAAACTCATCTTTGCTTTTTATTTCAAGCTGTACTGTTAAATCACCACTTGCAATTTTACGGAGTTTTTGTAAAATATAATTTATTATTCCAGATATTTTTTTAGAAATCAAAAGCCCTAATATTAATGCTAATACAGCAAATATACCTGAAACCACAGCAGATACCATTTTTATGTCTGCTGCCTCATCAAGCAGGCGCTTTGACGGGATAATGGCAGCGACAACCGCACCTCCCGTTTCCATTTTCCCATAGACAAATAAATTCTCCCTGCCGCCAAATTTTATTATCTGGTTTCCTGTTGGTTCTTCTGAACTGGCCGCCTTGTTATAAACATCAGTGCCATATATTAAACTGCCATTGTCTTCCTTGCCAGGTTCTGAATAAAACTCCTTGCCATCGCTTGTTATTAACGCTACATATCCGTCCTTGCCTGTATCTATTGACTGTAATGCACTGCGGATAAATTCTGCACCAATATCCACTATAATGCATACCTGCTGCCCCTGGAACTTCCTTGCAATCCTGACACCATAAGAATTTGTTTCTATTCCTAGTACCCCGTCTGCTTCTTTGTCCTGCCCGAATATAAACCATTCATTAGGGTTTTCATTAACCTTGCTGCCCTGTTTAGTTCCAATATATGCACTATAGGCATCATAAGGCAGTAAAGCTTCAACTCCCTGTAAGCTTCTTCCGCCATCCGCAATAAAATACGCCCCGTCCACCTTAGAATCTACAGACAGTTTGCTTACAAGCCTGCCATTATATTTTCTCTGTAATGTTTTCGCCTCAATTAAATCCATTTTGCCGCCAAAAAACATCGTTAAACTGCTGTCTGTAAAGTAATTCTTAAATTCATCTATTTCACTTGAAACAGCAAGGTTTATATATTTCTGCTGCATATCTGCTGTATGGCTTATAGACTTTTTATAACTGTTAATAACCGCCTTTGAGGCACTGTTATAAGAAACAATGCCAAGTACAAGTATGCCGATTACAGGAATTAAAAAGCAAGCAATAAGGCGCAGTGAAATACTTCTGTAAAATGGTATTTCTAAAGTACGCTTTTCTTTACTATGTTTCTTTTTCATTTAAAACGCCTCCTGCCCCCTGTTGTTTATAACATGAAAAACCTGCCACCCCGCCAGCCGTACATGAGGAATAATATGCCAGTGCAAACCTGTAACCTGTAAAGTGGTCAAGTGTAAAAACCATTTTTAAAGGCTTCCCAATACATTTCCACTGTCCGTTTTCCATATAGAAAAAAACTGCTTCATCCTTCCCTCCTGTAAAATCACATTCAATCTTTAAACGGGCATGGCTGCCTTCTGCCTGGACTCTTGCACATTCATAAGGAGGACTGTTATCATAACTTCCCATGCCTGTTCCGGTACTGTCCTCAGACAGGCCCTTTTTCTGGAGCACTATTTCATAAAAACCGTCCCTTTTTGTTAATGCCAGAAATCCATAAAACCCTTGTAACGCACATATGCCTGCATAATCGCCATTATTTAAACTGCTTCCATCTACCTGTACTTCTGCCATACATGCAGGGCCATGCATACGTTGTGTTAGTGTATTTTTTGCCTTTGTAACATTAATACATGTCCTGTCCGTTTCCAGTGTTAAGTATCCAGGCTTTTTTGTAACCGACCACAATTTATTATCTGGTTCATGGTTCCACTGCCACACTTTTTTTAAACTAACTTTTCCATTAATATCTGGCATATAACTGAAATTGTCACTTTCATTTAATGGTTTGTACACATGTCCAGGTTTTACAGGTCTGATATCTACGCTTAATGGGACTTTCCCGTTGTCTGGCACTGGAAATCCGTTTTCAAAATGCATCGGCACTAAAACAGGACATCTGCCAACAGCCCCCCTGTCCTGGAAAAACATGCCATACCACTTACCATTGTGTGCCTGCACAATCCCTCCTTGTGCAACACCACAGTCTTTGTAATTAAATGCGTCATCCAGTATATCACCACCTGTAAATTCCCCTTCCAGTGACTCTGCCATATAACATGCTTCAGTACGCCGTCCGCCTTTTGCCCAGTGTATAAAAAAGGCATAGTATTTTCCATTAATCTTATATAAATGTGTCCCCTCAAAACCAAGCTTATAATTATCTGTATCTTCAAGAACCATACGGTTTAACCCGCCTTCCAGCGGTGCTGAGAGGTCTGGTTTTAACTCTGTAATATAAATCTGGCGGTTTCCATACATTATATAAACCCTGCCATCATCATCAAATAACAGTGAGCAGTCATGGTAAAACCCTTCTATATACTGTTTCTTCCAAGGGCCACAGATGTTTTCTGCCTGGTATAAATATGTCCTGCCTGTATCATTTGCAACAAAACATACATAAAAAACCCCTTTATAATACCTGAGGGAAGCTGCCCACATGCCTTTCCCATATACTCCCATGCCATCAGAAAGAGTCTGTCCCTCCGTGCTGTCAAGTGTATCAAACACATATGACAATATTTCCCAGTGGCATAAATCATAAGAACGCAGGATTACTGCCCCTGGCATAAAATGCATTGTTGTGCTAACCATATAATATGTATCTTCTACACATATTACATCTATATCAGGATAATCTGACCATATAACTGGATTTTCAACCATATAAATACCATGCCTTTCTATTTGCAGTACTTCTGTTTAATAAAGTTCAAATGCTTTCAGGCAGCCACTTCCTTCTCCCCTGAATGTAAGGTAAACAGCCCATTTGCCATCTGGAATTCCTGCCTCTGCACTAAATTCTGTCCATGTATTAGAAAATTCTACAGGTACTTCTGCAAGACACTCACCATCCCATGTTGTACGCATTTCAAATACACCCTTAAAATAACCACGTGTCCAGATTCTAATTCCACTAATGCCCTGGCAGTCAAAATACTTAAAACCTGCTGTTGCCGTATTGTGTATATTGGCAATATAACCGTCATCCATATCACCATCTTTGCCATCCTGCTTAATTACAGGGCTTGTACTGTCATCACCTGAATACATAGGCAGCTTGTCTCCAGGTTTATAAGCATCAGTATATGTCTTGTGTACATCCCTGTTGAATAAATTACATGCAATATATGCTGGATGGACTCCCTTGCCATTAAGCGGGCCGCCATTTAAACCACATGAAGTAAGTTCTGCCTGCCCGAACATGCCGTTGCTGTCCATTTCCAGGCGCTCTGCACACCCCTGCCTGCTGTACCATGTGCCATTGGTCTGGCGGTGGTAGAATATATACCATACATCCTTTATCTGCACAATGCTCCCGTGGTTATTACCACCAAATGCTGCCACCATACCTGCTGGTTTGTATGTATCTATATGTATGTCACAGTTACTAACCAGCACACCTGAATATTTAAACCCGCTGTCTGGCTTTTCACTAACTGCATAGCATAATTCATGCATTACTTCTGATGAATATATAAAGTAATATTTATTATTAATTTTGCGTATGGAAGGTGCTTCAAAGAACGCATGGCCTTCAAATTCTGTCCCACTGCTGTATTCACTTCCTGGCAGGATTATCACAGGGTCTTGTATTACTGTAAGCATATCATCCCCTAAAACTATTACAGATGCACCCTTCCTGGACTTATCACCTTTTCCGCAAAAACCTGTATACAGGTAAACCTTGCCATCTTCAAATAAGACACCTGGGTCAAACTGCGGCTGGTCTCCTTCCCTTCCGCCTAATAACACACCATCTTTATAATGGACATTTCCATAAAATTTATAATGGCCTGCTGGTGTATCACATACTGCTACTGAAACAGTCTGTAATTTATCCAGTACATAGTATAAATAATACCTGCCATCCGGGCCTTTTGTAATATCCGGCGCATACAGGCACATACTGCCGTCTGGGTTTGCAGGGTCATCTGTTTTCTTATAAATTACCCCCTCATACCTCCAGTCCCCTAAGTTATCTTCTGGCGCTGACCAGCATATATAATCACCCTGGCAGAATACAACACCATTAAAATGGTCATGTGAACCATACACATACACCCTGCCATCAAAAACATATGGTTCACCATCTGGCACATATTCCCATGAAGGCAGGTATGGGTTAAGTGCTTCTCTCTTTTCATAAGTCCCGCTGTTTCCAGTATGTTCTATCATAAAATCTATAAATGGCTTTTCTGTACTGCCACTTGTTTTAATGCCATCTGAACTAAAAACCATGCTGCATGCACAGTCCTTTGTATATGGCTTCCACTCTGGAAGTTCTTCCCCGTCAGTACCAGTGCCATTTGGATTTCCATTCTTAATAAAATTGCATAAATAATCACACATTTTTCTTGCAAGGTCATAATGCTTTCCAACAAACGGCCTCCAGCACTTGGCAAGTGTTTCAAAAAAGAACCATAAATCTGATGAATGGAAACTTCCAGGATTATCCCATCCAGGCAGGTTTTCATCAAAACAATAGTAATAGCAGTCCCCGTTATTGCCATTTTCCCTGTTTCTAAGGAATGTACCTTTAATTGCACACTCTATGCCATTTACAGGCGCATACCCTCCATTGCTGCATACATGGCTTTCTTCAAACCCAAGAAATTCTTCTGCATTGCTGCCAAATATTACTTCTGCTTTTTCTTTTAATTCTTCTTCATTTCCAGCATTAATTGTGCTTAAAAATTCATCCATTGTATTCCCTGCCATTAATGGCACACTAATGTACTGGTTCTTGTCAATAAGTTCCAGAGGGTTTCCATATAAAAATCTCTGGTCACGTACTGTAAACATTCTAGGGTTCTCTTTTACATATTCCGCATATTTCATGCTTAAATAGTGTGCATCCATCATTCTTGCCTGGCTGATATTTTCTGCACCTGCAAATTCAATAAACCTTTTTCCGTTTTTCTGTGCACTTTCCATGCTTTCAGGTGAAAAAACAAATTCCCTTTCATATGGATTCCTAATCATTCCACTCATTATAACAGCCTTCTGGAACAGCCCCTTGTTTTCCATGCAGACCATTTGTGACAAAACACTGCCACCGCCTGCTGACTGGCCCGCTATTGTAATATTTCCAGGGTCTCCGCCAAACGCCTGTATATTCCTTTTAACCCACTTAAGCCCTGCCTGCTGGTCCAAACTTCCAAAATTGGCAGGTGCTTCTGGCTGTTCCATCATAAGTTCTGGATGTGTCATAAACCCAAATACATTCAGCCTGTAACTTACAGTAACAACCACAATACCACGCCTTGCTATACGTTCACCATCCATCTCCATTTCTGATGTATAACCCCACTGCAAAGCGCCGCCAAAAAACCATACAAGCACAGGCAGGCGGCTTTCATCTGATTTTGCATTAGTCCAGATATTCAGGTACAGGCAGTCCTCATCCATTTCAATATCCGGTTCCACATGCCATTCACGGCAGTAAATATCATCACCAACCCCTGGCGTGTCTTGTACTGGTATTGGCTTAAATTTATAAGCATCCAATATTCCATCCCAGTCTTTACAAGGCATTGGTGCTCTCCACCTGTTTTCATAAACAGGCGGTGCAGCAAATGGAATTCCCTTAAACGCAGTAATACGTGGGTCTGCCGCTGGAAGCCCCCTGACAAGCCCGTTTTCAGTTTTTGCAATCCTAACCATCCTTTATCCCCCATTCTTTTTAAATATATAAGAAACCCAATGCCACCTTTAGGCGGCACAAATAGAAAAACGAATATTTTCACACTAATTTCCTATAAATATAAAAATACCTTTAACTGTTATTACACTCTTTAAGAGTATAATATCCGTTAAAGGTATTCTAATCAATTATTGCTTTTTAATTTCTATTTATTGCTTGTTTTGGCATGGGGAAGCTTCATAAAGGACTTTCTCTATTATAAATCTTGGCCTTTCTTTTACTTCCATATATATTTTGCCTATATATTCACCTATAATCCCAAGTGACAAAAGAATAATGCCACCTATTCCCCAAAGGGATATAACAATGCTTGTCCATCCTGCAACTACTCTTCCCATAGCCCATACCACAATGAAATATATTAACATAAGTATACTTATTGAAAAAACCAGCATACCAATAGTTGTAATCATTCTTATAGGTTTTACACTGCATGATGTAATTCCATCCACTGCAAATGATACCATCTTTTTAAGCGGGTATTTTGATTCCCCTGCAAAACGTTCATGGCGTTCATAATATACTATATCTGTTTCATAACCAATCATAGGGACTATGCCCCTTAAGAAAAGATTTACTTCCTTAAACTGTGCAAGCCCCTCTAAAGCCCTCTTGCTCATAAGCCTGTAATCCGCATGGTCTTCCAGCGTATCAGCACCCATAAACTTCATAACCTTATAAAATGCATGTGCTGTGCCACGCTTAAACACAGTATCCGTTGCCCTTGTGGAACGCACACCATATACAATATCTTTTCCTTCAAGGAATTTATCAATAAACTGTCCGATTGCACCCACATCATCCTGCAAATCAGCATCAAGTGAAATTGCTGCATCTGCATAATCCTTCGCAGTCATAAGCCCCGCAAGAAGTGCATTCTGGTGTCCTCTGTTATGTGCAAGGTTTATGCCTGTAAAAATATGGTCTTCCTCATGTAACTGGG
Organism: uncultured Lachnospiraceae bacterium; assembly: GCA_910588655.1. Classification (GTDB taxonomy): domain Bacteria; phylum Bacillota; class Clostridia; order Lachnospirales; family Lachnospiraceae; genus Butyribacter. The sequence continues at coordinate 21,885 of CAJUPJ010000013.1, forward strand.
ATATAATATTCCATGTCATATCTTTAGAACCATCATTTACAAATGCAATCCGGCTCTGGCTGCTTATCTTTCCTTCTGCCATCAGTCCATGCATAATGTCCCTTAGCTGCTTAGAAGTTTCAGGAAGCACCTCCTGTTCATTATAACATGGTATAACTAGCCATACAGTATTAGATTTCATATTAGTATAAAATTACCTCTCTGATATATTTGCCTATTTAAACATGCTTCCAAGAACCTGGTTTACAAGGCTTCCGTCAGCTTTGCCTTTAACCCTTGGCATAAGCACTTTCATTATCTTTCCTTTATCAGAAGCGGCAGGTGTTTCAATAGAAAGTTCACCAAGTACAGAATTTATAACTTCTGTTATCTCAGCTTCATCCATCATCTTAGGTGCATATTCCTCAAGCACTTTAATAGTGTAATTACATTCATCAATAATATCCTGCCTGTCTGCAGGTGTCATTTCAAGTGTTTCCTTAGACTGCTTAATCAGCTTTAAAACAACATGGTTCTCATCTTCTTCAGTAAGTTCTGCCATTTTGTTTATCTGGAAATTTTTAAGTTCTGTAAGAAGGCCTGAAAGGACATTTTTACGCTCTTTGTCCTTTGCTTTCATAGCTGCCATCATTTCACTGCGTACTAAATCAATCTTGCCCATTATAAAATCCTCCTTTTATATTATATCCTTTTAGTATAAAAATATCCCCAGGCGGCAGGGCTGCCCTGGATATTATTATAAATTTACAGGCGTGCCTATGGAACACCACAATAAAGTTCCAGGGGCACGCCTTATTTTACTAAATCTTATTCTTGGTCTGCCTTCTAACGTACTTCATAAATAATTGTTCCTGAAGGCTTATATGATGCTGTACGTAAATCAGCTTTCTTATTCTTTAAAGCAGATTTCTTAATAACAAACTTAAAGTCCTTTGAACTGCCAGAATTTAAAGACATTTTCTTGTTCTTAACTTTAAATGTACCAACTGCCTTTCCAGCAGCATCATTTACTTTAATAGTTAATTTCTTAATCTTTGTAGCCCTGTAGCCCCTGTTATTTAAAACACTTGCTTTAAGGACAAGGTTTCCTTTGCCATCATAAGACATTTTATAAACCTGTACCTGTGAATTGCCATATTCAACTGATGAAGCATATCTTCTTGTTTCATTATATTCATTCTTATATACTGTAACTGTACATGTGCCGATAACCTGTCCATCTGCTGTTGAAGCTGTAATCTTTGCCCCTCCTGCCTTTTTAGCTGTAACCTTTCCAGCAGAGTTTACTGTTGCAACACTGTTATCACTGCTTGCCCATACAACTTCACCTGTAGCACCTGAAACAGAAAGTTTTTCTGTAAAGCCCTTTGTAAGTGTAATAGAATTCTGGCTAAGCACTGCAGAAGCTTTTTCCTGTGATACTGAAATAGCATATTGTGTATCTGTATTAAAGTTTAATACTACTTTCCAGTCAGCAGGTAAAGGTTCAGCCATCTGTAAAGAATAGATATATGCATTAAGTGTCTCAGCATACTGCCATGATGTAGCATCCTCTGTTAATGTAGCTGTATTAACAAATGTATCATTCTGGTAAAATGACAACATCCCGCCAACCATCTGTGGAACTAATAAATCAATATAAACTTTCCCTGAATCACTTACTTGAAAATTATATGTAACCTCAGTATTTGCTGTTGCTGTTCCTTCTTCATATAAAAGAGGAACTTCCTCTGCTTTAGTTGTAACAGGATTGTATGCAATACCGCTTATTGTCAAAGCAGCTGCTACTAATACAGCTCCTGTTTTCTTAAAAATACTATTCATTTTGATAATTTCCTCCATTCTGCGTCCCACGCGCAAACTATTTTTACAACAATAACAGTATAACAAACCTACAACAATTTCACAAGATATTTTTAACAATTTGTACATATTTTAGCAATAATATATATAAAAGCTTTCCAATTAATATAGAAATTGGTACATTTTCACCTTTTATATAGCATTTTCTGACATTTTACGGCATTATAGAACTTTTTCTGGCAAACAAAAAGACTATATATCCCATATAGCCTTTACATTAATTTAAACCTTAACTGGGCTACAAGGATTCGAACCTTGAAATGCTGGAGTCAGAGTCCAGTGCCTTACCGTTTGGCGATAGCCCATCAATCAGATTATAAGGAAAACAGTAAATACTGCTCCCTGTTTTTAAAAACAAACTGGGCTACAAGGATTCGAACCTTGAAATGCTGGAGTCAGAGTCCAGTGCCTTACCGTTTGGCGATAGCCCATCAATAACTATAAATGCTTTTCCTTAACCAAAGCACTTGCTTATTATATTATATGGTTTATAAAAATGCAAGCTTTTTTTCTAATTTTTTTTTAAAAATGTTAAAAGCAGGCATCTGCAAAATGCCAGCCTGCCTGGCATAACCCCAGGGTATACATTATCCAGGCTGGTAAAAAGACCACTTAATACAAAGTGGCCGTAATAATGGAAAACACTATTAATTAATATTTGCGCTTACGGGCAGCCTCAGACTTCTTCTTACGACGTACGCTTGGCTTCTCATAATGCTCTCTTTTACGGATTTCCTGCTGGATACCTGCTTTAGCACAATTTCTTTTAAAACGGCGCAAAGCGTTATCCAGTGTCTCGTTCTCTTTTACGATTACATTTGACATTGTCTCACACCTAACCTCCCTCCAGTTGTAAATTATGCTTCCAATACACAACTGTATAGGGTAATATTTTACGCAGAACCGCATAGCTAGTAAAACAACCCTCCGTTCTGCTTGCACAAAGAATATTATACCATATTATCTATATTAGTCAACTACTTTTTACCAGAACTTCACATCTGTTTTATAAATTCCTGTACAATAAAATGTATGTGGGATAATTTCCAGTTATCCTGCTAAATCTGCCGGTTTATGTTTTTTCTGGAATTTTGCCAGCAGACAGCAAGTTTCTAATGTCCCATCTAGTATTATTACATGACGAGGGCACTTCAGCCTGCAACTATAATATTACAACATCCATTGTAATCTTTTGAAGGTTTTCTTTCTGTTATTATTTGTGCGTCCTCAAGCTTGGCAAAGCTTATAGCAGTAATTTTACCGAATTTTGATGAATCTGCCAGAATATACTTCTGGTGGCAATGTTCCATAGCTATTTGCTTAACTATTGATTCGCTGCTGTCTGGTGTAGTATATCCAAACCGCCTGCTAATTCCGTTCGTGCCAAAAAAACCTTTTGTAAAATGGTATTTCTGTAAACTTAAAACAGCCTGGCTTCCTATAACAGCTTCTGTCGTGCCTTTGAGCTCCCCTCCTGTCAAAAGCACTTTGAACCCTTCAATTGCCAGCCTTCTTGCATGGTCTACTGCATTTGTCACGAATGTAACATTTTTTTCTGATAAATATTCAATCATGTAACCAGTAGTTGTACCTGCATCCAGATAAACAAAATCATTTTCCTGGATTAAACCGGCAGCATACCTGGCAATCTGCCGTTTCTCTGCCGGTTTTACCTCTTGTTTCTGTGCAACAGAAAGTTCTGTTATTGTATATGGATTTTCAATTGCTACTGCACCGCCAAAGACTTTGCTTAATTTACCAGCCTTATCTAATGTTGCCAGGTCCCTGCGTACCGTAGAGTCAGACCCGCCTGTCATCTCTTTGATTTCTGATACAGAAATGCTGTTTTTTTCTTTTAACATCTGCAAAATAATTTCATGGCGCTTTTCTGTCAACATAGTTTCCCTTCCCTCTAACTTTTAAGTTCTCCTACGTTTGTTTCCAGAATGATTTTGCGGATTGGAAGAATTCTTCCAGGTGAAACAGATAATTCATCTATTCCCATAGCAAGAAACTCCTGTGTTAAATCCAGGTCAGCACCCAGTTCCCCACAGATGCCAGCCCAGATACCCTCTTTATGGGCATTTTCAATAACCATGCGTATCATAGAAAGAACAGCTGGATGATGTGCGTCATAGAAACTGTCCAGTTTTGTATTCTGCCTGTCAATAGCCAGAGTATACTGTGTCAGGTCGTTTGTCCCGATACTGAAAAAATCAACTTCCCTGGCAAGTTCCTGGCTTATCATTACAGCAGCAGGTGTTTCAATCATAATACCCTGTGACGGGCTTCCAAAGTCAATTCCCTGTTCTTCCAGTTCTTTCTTTACCTCTTCCACAATTTCTTTAATTTTCTTTACTTCCCACACGCTTGTAATCATAGGGTACATAATAGCCAGGTTTCCATATGCGCTGGCACGGAACAATGCACGTAATTGTGTCTTAAAAATTTCCGGACGGTCAAGACAGATACGGATAGCCCGGTAGCCCATTGCAGGATTATCTTCCTTTTCAATCTGGAAATAACCGCATTGTTTATCAGCACCAATATCCAGAGTACGGATAATTACCTGTTTTCCCGCCATTGTTTCTGCTACTGTCTTATATACGGCAAACTGTTCCTCTTCTGTTGGATAATTGTCCTTTTCCAGATAAAGGAACTCACTGCGGAACAATCCAATACCTCCGGCATCATTCTGGATAACGGCCGCTAAATCTTTATTGTTTCCAATATTAGCATAAAGCTTTATTTCTTTTCCGTCAAGAGTAATATCTGCTTTTCCCTTAAGTGCCTGTAACAGTTCTTTCTGTTCCTGTTCCTTCTTCTGCTTTTCCTTCATCATTACAAGGGTATCTTCATCTGGGTCTATATAGACTACACCCTTGCTTCCATCTACAATTGCAAGTTTCCCGTTGACTGTATCATCTAATGTAATATCAGTGCTTATAAGTGCAGGAATACCCATTGTCCTTGCCAGTATGGCTGTATGTGAATTTACAGAACCATGTACTGTTACAAATGACAATACCATATCTTTATTCATCTGGACAGTTTCAGAAGGAGCAAGGTCGTCTGCAAGGATAATAACAGGCTCTTCTGTATCCATTCCAGCTCTGGTGTTTCCATTTAATATACCAAGAAGCCTTTCCGAAATATCTTTTACATCTGCTGCCCTGCCACGCATATACTCATCATCCATTGCAGCAAACATATTTGAAAAATTATCCCCTGTCGCAGCAACTGCATATTCTGCGTTTACCTGCTGGCTTTCAATAATATTCTCTACAGACTCTTTATAATCGTCATCCTGGAGCATCATCTGGTGTACTTCAAAAATAGCAGCATTAACTTCCCCGGCTTCCTTTAACGCTTTTTCATATAAAACCTGCAGCTCTTCTGTTGCCTGTTCTGTTGCAGCATAATAACGTTTCTTCTCTTTTTCAGTATCTTCAGTTTTAACACGTTTTACCTGCTGCTCCCTCTTCTGGTAAATACTCGTTTTACCAATGGCAACACCATTAAATACACTTTTGCCATAATAAGTCTTCATAGCTGTCACCCCGCTTTCTGGCGCTTACAAATTTTCTTTCATAAAAGCACTGATTTTATCATATGCGGCATCCTCATCTTCCCCATCGAAATTTATTACTATTTCATTGCCGCTTTTTACTGCAAGCCCCATAATTCCAAAGATTTTTTTGCAGTCGCCAGATTTACCATCCTTTGTTAAAGTGATTTTGCATGAAAATTCCTTTGCCACTTTCACCAGTTCCCCTGCTGGGCGTGCATGTATTCCTTCTGGGTCTGTAATAGTATAAGTAAATTCCTTCATAATAATAGTCCTCCTTTTAATTGTTTGATTTTATATTGTTTAATATATTTAACTGTTTCAAAATAATATTTTTACACCTGGCTTTTTATGCTATTTTCTTTTTTAATACACCAAGAAGAAGAGTTGAAACTGCTGTACCAGCAACTAAAGCTACCAGGTAGAATATAGCATTTCCAACAACCGGAAAGACAAAAATCCCTCCATGTGGTGCCATCAGTGTACAATTAAATGCCATGCTGAGTGCCCCTGCAACACCAGAACCTGCAATACATGCCGGAAGTACATGGAGCGGGTCAGATGCTGCATATGGGATTGCCCCTTCTGTAATAAACGCAAGCCCCATAATAAAATTAGTTGGTCCTGCGTCCCTTTCCTCTTTTGTAAATTTATTTTTAAATAATAAGCTTGCAAGAGCGATTGCACATGGAGGTGTCATGCCTCCAATCATAACTGCTGCCATAATGCTATAATTTCCAGCCGCTATGGATGCTGTGCCAAACACATAAGCAGCTTTATTGAACGGACCACCCATATCAATTGCCATCATAGCCCCTAAAACCATACCTAATATAATTTTACTAGAACCACCCATAGATTTAAGCCCGTTATTCAGGCCTGTGTTGATTGCACCCATTACTGGTTCAATTGCAAAATCCATTAAAAGCCCCATTACTAAAATACCTATAACCGGAAATATCAGTACAGGTGCTAATTTTTCAATTGCTTCTGGCAGTGCATCGCATCCTTTTTTCAATAAAACAATAATATATCCTGCAATAAAGCCAGCAGCTAATGCTCCTAAAAATCCTGATTTGCCTTGTGCAGCAATCATTCCCCCAACAAAACCTACAGCAAGTGCCGGACGGTCGCCAATTGCCATTGCGATAAAGCCAGCCAGTACAGGAAGCATAAAGCCAAATGCAATATCACCAATTCCTTTTAAAGTAGCTGCTGCTGCTGTAATTGAACCAAAATTCCCTCTTTCCTCTACAGAAAGTGAATTCATGTCTACACCAATTCCGTCAATTAAAAATGCCAGTGCAATAAGTATACCACCGCCAACTACAAATGGCAACATATGTGAAACACCATTCATAAGCTGTGTATAAATCTGATGCCCTGCACTGCCGCCTTTTGCTGCCTGTGCAGGCTGTGAGGTACTGGTGCTATGGTAAACAGGTGCATCACCTGCCATTGCCCGTTCCAGCAGTTCATCTGCTTTGTGTATGCCATCAGATACAGGACATTCAATTACTTTTTTCCCATTAAAACGTTCCATTGGAACTTGCGCATCTGCTGCTACAATTATACAGTCTGCCGCATCAATATCCGCTGCTGTAAGTACGTTCTTAGCACCGCCAGACCCTCTTGTTTCAATTTTTACAGAGCATCCTTTTGCTTTAGCTGCTTTTTCAATACCCTCTGCTGCCATATAAGTATGGGCAATCCCTGTCGGGCATGATGTAACAGCAAGGATTTTTGTCAGGCCCGCTCCTGCTGCCCCTGTATTTTCTAACTGCTCATCTATATCAGGCTTTTCATCATCCGCTTTGTCAATTATTTCCAGAAACTCATCTATTGAGCGTGCATTACAAAGTGCTGCTGAAAAGTCCTCATCCATCATTAATACTGATAATTTACTTAATACATCAAGGTGTACATTATCCTTGGTATCCGGTGCTGCAATCAGGAACAGAAGCCTGACAGGTTCTCCGTCCAGTGAATCAAAATCCACACCATCCTTAATTACCATTGCAGCCAGCCCAGGCTTTATTACTGCATCACATTTCCCATGCGGGATAGCAATTCCTTCACCAATGCCAGTTGTACTTTCTTCTTCCCTTGCATACACCTGTTTCCTGTATGCTTCAATATCCTTTATTTTCCCACTTTTTGCCATTAACTCTACTGCTGTATCTAATGTTTCTGGTTTGCTTTTTGGCGATGCATCCAGAAGTATGCTTCTTTTGTCTAATAAATCAGTAATCCTCATAAAGACTTCCCCTTTCCAAAATATTTTCCTGTCTGCCCTGTTTTCAAGCAAGGATAACCTGCTGGTATACTTTTTCTGCTTCCTCTTTTGTTGCAAGATTTTCAGAAAATGCACTGGCACTTCCTGTTGCAACCCCCATACAGAACGCATGTTTGTAATCTTTTTTATACAGCCAGCCGGCTAAAAAACCAGCAACCATTGAATCCCCTGCACCTACAGCATTTTTCAGTTCACCCTCTGGAGCAGGGGCTTTATAAACTGCACCATCTTCTGCTACCAGCACAGCCCCCTCGCCTGCCATAGATACTAGTACATTCCTTGCTCCCTTTTCCTGTAATTTTCTGGCATATGGTATTACTTCTTCTCTTGTTCCCAGTATTACATCAAAAATTTCCCCAAGTTCATGATTGTTTGGTTTGACAAGAAACGGATGGTATTCTAAGACATTGAGAAGCAAATCTTTTGTAGCATCAACAACTATCATAATCCCCCTGCCCTCCAGCCGTTTCATGATATCCCTGTAAATACCATCTGGCAGGGATGCTGGTATGCTTCCTGCAAGTACAAGAACATCCCCTTCATGTAACCTGTCTAATTTCTGCAAAAGAAGTTCCACTTGTTCCTGCCCGGTATCAGGGCCACGTCCGTTAATTTCTGTGCCATCAATTGACTTTAACTTTAAATTAATTCTGGAAATCCCCTGGCTGGTTTTGATGAAATCTGCCTTAACTCCCATGCTTTCAATTTTCCTGTTAATTTCATCCCCTGTAAATCCTGCTATAAATCCAAGCGCTGTACTTTCCATACCAAGATTTTTTAAAACAATAGAAACATTAATTCCTTTGCCGCCAGGCAGAATTAATTCCGAATCTGTACGGTTTGTAAGCCCAAGCTTAAAATCTGGTACAGAAACAATATAATCCAGTGATGGGTTAAAAGTAACTGTATAAATCATACCTTTCCCTTCCTTTCTGCTACTCTGGACTGTAGCTTTTTTTGTTAGACTAATTATATAACCAAAATCATTCAAAATCAATCACAAACATCCACAAAAAATCTAAACGTTTTTGATGCATTTTGCACAAATATGATTGAATTTGGATGATTTTAAATTTACCAGCATTATAAAAGGCTCCTGGGTATATTATAACCCAAAAGCCTTATTTAAATTTAATTTAAATACATATACACTTTTCTTAAGACGCCTTTATATAAAATACTTTAACAGACGTTCTTTTTTCTCTTTCTGTTTTGCCATTACATCCCCTGGCTTCCACTCTTTAACTTTAAGCAAATCTTTAACATCCTGTACTTCTGACTTTTTGTAATATTCCTTCTTTTTATCAAAGAATTCGTTCTTTGCTGCAATATTTAACTTCTTGGACAGAGGCACAAGGTTGCCAAGTATGTTAAGCTTTTCACTCCATAACTTGTCTGTCCAGCCATCATAATTATTCCATTTCTTAGGAAGTATATGTTCAATCTCAACTTTTCCATCCATAAAATTTGCAAAATCTTTCTTATCCTGCTTTGGGTTCAGGTATGCCGCAAGCAGCACAACGCCGCGCTGGTAGCGTTTCAGCCTGTCTGTAGCCAGCAGGTCTTTAAAGTCTGCCAGGTCTTCTTTGTAAATATTTGTCTTGTAATCTGATAAGTAATCTTTTTCTTTTTCAATATCAACACAGACTTTGTAAACCGTATCCCTTACAGCATTGACAGAATTGTAAACAACACCTTTTATAAAGAAATACTTTACTGTTTCTTCTAAAAGCGTGGTAAACTGCCCCATATACCTGTCTGGCAGTACAAACTCCTTTGCATTTTCATCAAACAGGCCATATTTATGCAGAAAAACAAAAAGCGGGAAATTCCAGTAGTAATTAGGATATGTATACATAATGCACCACAGCGAAAATATTTCATCACTTCCATACCATTCATATTCTATGTTATTAATAATTTTAAGGCTTCTCATAATTTCACTGTAATTTTTTAAAGGACTGTCTGTCTTAGTAAAATAAGCACGCATACCTGTTTCCTTGCTGCTGTCCCCTGCCTTTGCACGCAGGATATGCATAAGTATACGGAAAAGCCAGTCATGGTTATATAAAGCACTCCAGTCTGTTATAAATTTATCCTGTCCGCTTTCTGGTGTATTATGGTATAATTTTGCCTTAAATATGTCTGCATCAGATAGTGACATGCCACGGTTATTTATTGTTTCAAAAATAACCAGTGCATCATCCTCTGAACCACAATGTATTGGCAGCAGGACAATATTGTCAAGCAGCGCAAGTATAAAGCTGTTCAGTGCTTCTGAAGTCTGTCCGTTGTATTTACGCCATTCTTCTATCTTTTCACAGAAAAACTTATAATTCTTTAAAATATTACATTCTGGCATATCCTGTGTCTTGTCCATTATAACCATCTGCAGGTTTTCGCGGTCTTCACTTATTACATATGAATTAACACGCAGTTCATCTGTAAGTTCAGAAGTAAGCGGGTCTTCAATCCTTAAACACTTCTCTAGTGCCTTAACCGTGCCAGCATTTGAATGTAGTGCTTTTATAAGCAGCAGAAGTGTTGTAAGCCGCTGCTGCCCGTCTACAACTTCCCAGGAGGCATCCGTCTTCTTAGCAGAAGGATTAATAACAATATTCCCTAAAAAATACTTATCATCCTTTGTAGTACCTGTACCATAAAAACCAGTAATATCATCCCATAACTTTCCGCATGTTTCCTTATCCCATGAATACGGGCGCTGGAAATCTGGTATAATATACCTCTTAGAGAAAACTTCACGTATAGTTTCAGGATTAGCTGTAATAGCTTTCATAAATACACCTCTTCCGTTAGAATTTATTTTTTGTCTGTAATAAATACTGGAAATATTATACACACAAAAATATATAAATAACAACAAAAATATACTGCATTATAAAAGTTATTACAAAAAAGGACAAATATTTACATTTACTTCAGTTCCTGCTTTTTTAACATTATCCCGCATACAACTGCTGCTGCACAAAACAACAGTACAAGATACCACAAATCTCCAGGTATAAATTCCTCTTCCTGCATAAGCCTGTAGCCCCAGCAGGCAGGAAAAACTTTTCCAGCAGCCTCAAATGCTTCTGGCAGCAGGTTTGCCGGAAACATTATCCCAGATAACATAATTGATGGCAGAAACACAAGCTGTGATACCATTGACAATTTTGCCTGGTTTTTTACTGTAAGCCCTAAAATACTCCCAATACTTAAAGATACAGCAATATAAACAGCAAGTACCACAAAAAACACTGGCAGGTTTGCCGGCATTGCTGCACCAAATATAACTGGTGCAAGCAGAAGCAGCACTATGCACATAACTGCCAGATGTATAAATGCAGAAATAAACATTGTGGCAAGACCCATATACAATGGGACTCCATTTGCTTTATAAACCCTCTTAATACCATCCCCGCATGTTTCAGCCAGTGTAAGCGGAAGCCCTGTAAATGACCCCATAGAAACTCCCATTACAATCATTGACTGTATTAAAGTATTTTTCATTCCAGGCATTACTGATGTAAAAATACCTCCCATAAACAGAAAAAATATAAGTGGGATAAAATAACAGCTTACAAGCATAGTTTTGCTTCTTATATCCAATTTTAACTGCAATGCTACTCCATATACAAAAGCACTCATTTCCCAGCCCTCCCCGTTATTTCTATAAAATTCTGTTCCAGTGTGCCTTTCCCAGCCTTTATCCCTGATATTACAGTCCCCTGCTGGTTTAAACTGGCAAGCACAGGAAACAATGTACCTCCAATATCTTCTGTTTCGTAAGTATCTATACCCTGTTCCGTTGTAATATGTATATAATATTTTCCACCTGTTTTACAGGCAAGTTCCTGGACAGTCCCACAAAAAACAATATTGCCATTATTTAAAACTGCAATCCTGTCACATAACGCTTCAACCTCTGCCATATCATGGCTTGCCAGGACAATTGTTTTCCCTTTTTCCTTTAACTTGTGTATCTGCCTGTGAAGCAGCACCCTTCCCTCTGCATCCAGCCCTGCCGACGGCTCATCAAGAAAAACAATATCAGGGCTGCCTGTAAGTGCAAGTGCAAGATGAAGACGTCTTTTCTGTCCTGTTGATAACTGTGCATACTGCTTATTTTTAATTTCCTTTATTCCAAATGTATCAATAACATAGCCAGGCACATTAGTTTTATTCCATCTGGCAAATAACTGTAATGCTTCCATTGGTTTTATATGTGCAGGGAGTGATGATGACTGTAACTGTATGCCTGCTTTTCCATTTATAATAATTGTACCACTGTCATATTTCCTTAATCCCTGTATACATTCCAGTGCAGTTGTCTTTCCAGCACCGTTTGCCCCAAGGAGGGCAAATATTTCACCTCCTTTAATATTGAAACTAATCCCTTTTAAAACAATATGGTTTCCATAACTTTTCTTTAATCCGTTAACCTCTATAACATTACCCATTACTTATCCTGCACCTCCCCAAACGGGACAGTCCCAAGCTTTCCAAAATAGATGTCCAAAGCCTGCCCAATATAAGCATTTACAACTTTCTGCTTTTCTCCCCAGTCATTTTTAATATCTTCAAACTTTCCAGCTTCTATAAGACCTGGAATTAATGACATATCACCACCTGTAAATTCCATTACCATTTCCCAATATGCACTGGCAAGCTTCTGGCACTCTTCACTCTCCACAGGTATGCCACTTCCCTGCAGTTCCAGGATTTTGTCTGTAAGACACTGGAATTTATCCATAAATGCCATGCCGCTTTCCTTGTCAAAATGGTTTCTGATATGGTTAAGGGTATACTCATCAAAATGTTTAATTAAATAGTAAAATTCATTCTCCATCTGCAAATTAATAATTATATCTGCATATTTGCTGAAATCTACCGTCTGCATCTGTAACACTTCTGCACGCAGCTGCTCTATTGCAGTTAGTGAAGCAGATAACTGCTTTATTTTTTCGCGTATGCTTCCAGCCTGTTTTGCAAGGGCATCTGCAACACCACCAGGTGTATCTAGCGAAACCAGCGCTTCCTTTATATTATCTAATGAAAACCCTAAAGACTTCAAAGACAAAATCTGGTGCAACACAACTAAATCCCTGTCATTATAAAGCCTGCGCCCGCCCTCAGTCTTTGCTGACGGGGAAAGAAGCCCCTCCTTATCATAATACTGTAATGTGCGGACAGTAATCCCCATCTTCTTTGCAACCTCACCAACAGTCATATAGCCTTGTGGTACTGATTTGTATTTTTCCATAAAATCCCCCTTGCTGCCTCTTATAAAAAATTTTCATAAGTGTATTATAAAACATGACGTTACGTCACAAACAAGGCTTATATGATAATTTACAATTATTTTATATTTGTGCAAGGACGGACGGTTTCTGTGCCAGAGCCAGAATATTCCATAAAAGGGGCACGCTTCCGCTACGTTAACCCACGCAACGGCACATAAAGCCAGATATATAATGCCCAGAATAAACTAACGTTTATTCCGTAACATTATATATCTGGCTTAAATGCCGGCGGGGTTAAAGTGCCCCTTTTATGGAATATTACTGGCATCTGGCACGCAAAACCTGCCATTACAAACCAGCAAATTTGCACAAAAACACAAAAATAAAATAACTGCAAATTATGGGAGGTGGCAAGCCATTCTGCTAGTCACATATCACATTGCCTGCAAGCAGGCATTAGCAACTTGCCATTACTTTCCGTACGTCTAAATCATCTTCCCTGCAGCATAATTTCCAGTTATACTAGCAAAGGCTTTTTTGTGATTTTGCCAGAAAACAGCAGGAGTTACGTGTTCCAGCTAATATTATTATATAACAGAGACACTGTTGTGTGGGCTGGCATAACGCAATGTCATTTAGTTAAGAGTTTAAGTGGAAATTGTTTATAAATTACCAAAGTGTAGATTGCTGGTAAATTCCAAATGTGCTTCCATGAAAAAGCTGTACGAAGCCGCTGGTGCTTAAGCCCTGTACTAAAATGTTCCGCAGGAACATTAAGGGCTTTATGCACCATTGCGTGCGAGTCCAAGCGGAAGCGTGCTTTTTTCATGGAAGGCACTTTGGATTTGCCAGCACATACAATACATGATATTTTTAAACAATTCCCCTTAACTAAATGACATTGCGTTATATTTGAATAGCACAATCCTGCCTTGTCATGTAATAATTTAGAAGAACATGTAAACCTGCGTTAATACACCAAAACAAAATAACTGGAAATTACATACGGCACTTTGGATTTGCCAGCTGGTAGTACATGCCTTTCTTCTGCATAAGTTCTTCATGGCTTCCATCTTCCATTATGCCTTTGTTGTCAATATACAAAATCCTGTCTGCATTTTGTATTGTTGACAGCCTGTGGGCTATTATAAAACAGGTTTTTCCTTTAAGCACTGTTGTAAAGAGTTTCTGTACAAGCCTTTCTGTTTCTGTATCAATATTACTTGTTGCTTCATCAAGTATAATAATATCAGGATCCATAAGCAGAAGCCTTGCAAATGAAAGAAGCTGCTTTTCACCAGCAGAAAGTTCTGTACCTTCACTTGATATAACTGTATGGTACCCTTCTTTCTTTTTCATAATAAAGTCATGTGCAAATACCTTCTTAGCGGCATCCATGCACTCTTCATCAGTTGCATCTGGTCTTGAGAAGCGGATATTCTCAATAATTTCACCACTGAAAAGAAATGTGTCCTGCATCATTACCCCGACACTGCCCCTTAATGAATTAAGGGTTACATCCCTTATATCAGTACCATCAATTAAAACACTTCCACTGTCAATATCATAGAAACGGCTTAAAAGGCTCACTATTGTAGTTTTTCCTGCACCTGTAGGGCCAACAAGCGCAACCATCTGCCCAGGTTTTACAGCCAGGTTTACATTCTGTAGGACTGGCATACCCTCTACATATGAGAATGTAACTTCTTTAAATTCTACTGCACCGCCTGTTACACACAGCTCTGCCGCATCTTCTTTATCCCTGATATCACTTTCAGTACCAAGAACTTCAAATATACGCTCTATATTAGAAGTTATGCTGGCTACTGACTGGAGCTGCTGGCACACTACATATATTGCATCAGAAAACCGCTGCATATAAGTAGTAATTACTACAAGTGCCCCTAACGAAAACCCTGCACCAATATTATTTGTAATAATAAATAACGCTGTTATATACATTGCAACGCTGCAAAGAATTCTTACTCCTGCAAATGACAGCGGAAAGAAAAGTTCGCGGTATCTTGTTGTATTCATAAATGCTTTATGGTATTTTTCTGAAAGCTCTATAAATATCTCATCATTTAATGCTTCCCTGTTAAATGCCTTTATTACTTCAAGCCCGTTTATATCCTCTGCCACAAATGCTGTCCTGTTGCTCATTTTATTACGGTCAATACGTGAATAGCGGTGCAGCGCTTTTGCAACAGCCCATAACAGCATGGCAAGCGGTATGCTTACAACAATGCCCATTACTGCCA
Source organism: uncultured Lachnospiraceae bacterium (assembly GCA_910588655.1). Lineage (GTDB taxonomy): Bacteria > Bacillota > Clostridia > Lachnospirales > Lachnospiraceae > Butyribacter. Next base: position 37,119 of record CAJUPJ010000013.1, read on the forward strand.
TGCGTATTTCAACAAAACATATGCATATTACAGTAATTACCATTACAAGTACCCTGTCTATTACACGCAGCAGGTTATTTATAAAGAAATTCGCTATCTCATCCGTATAATTTGTAATACGCACAAGTATTTTACCTGTTGGCCTGCTGTCATAGTAATCAAAGCTTAGTTCCATAAGCTTTGCAAATAAATCTTCTCTGAGCCGGCATACAATATTATTGCCAATTGTTGTAGCAGTTTTTGAAGAAAAATAATCTGCAATTACTGAACCAAGGCTTAATGTAATCCATAAACTTAATAAAATTACTGCTTTGCTCCCCGCATTATCTGGTACTGCCCCGTTATCTGGCAGTACCTCATTAATAATTTCCATATTAATTGCAGTTGGCACAAGTGACAGCAATGCTGCACCCGAAAGCAGTACCGCCGCTTTTACATAATCCCGCTTATACTCTGCTGCATATGATAACAGGCGTTTAAACATAAAACCATTAAATTTTTCTTCTAATATCTCATCTTCATAATACAAGTTCCTGCCCATGCACAAACACCTCCGTATCCATCTGCATCTTGTAAATATTTGCATATTTCCCGTTTAATTCCATAAGCTCATCAAAAGTGCCACGTTCAGCAACTTTCCCATTTTCCAGGAAAATGATTTCATCAAAATCTTTAAGTGCTACTGCCCTGTGAGTTGCCATAACCAGAGTCCTGCCCTGGAAATGGCTGTCAAGGCTTTTAAAGATTTTGCTTTCTGTTTCAATATCAAGTGCACTTGTACAGTCATCAAGAATTGTGACTGGTGCATTTTTTAAAAGTGCCCTTGCAATGGCAACACGCTGTTTCTGCCCTCCAGAAAGCCCGAAACCTTTCTCACCAATAATAGTGTTATATCCGTCTGGAAAACCATATGCAAATTCGCTGACCTGTGCTATTTCACCACAGGCAAGCACTTCCTCCTCTGGTGCGCCAGGGTTATAATATGCAATATTTGCAGCAATGGAATTTGAAAACAAAAAGACATTCTGCATTGCATAGCCATATGCTTTTGCAATTTCATTGCGGCTGTATTCTTTAATATCTGCCCCGTCAATTGTAATAGTACCGTCCTCAAATTCTTCAAAAGCCTGCATTACACGCAGAAGCACTGACTTGCCGCTCCCTGTCTTTCCCATAATCCCCACTTTCTTTCCATAAGGGATATCAAGCGAAACATCATCTAAAAGCTCATTGCCATCCGCTTTTGCACTTATATGTGACAGTACAATGTGTGGTGTTTCTGATACTTTTTTATCACCATAGAGTGCAGAAATTTCATCCTTTTTATCAAGAAGCCCATACAGTCTTTTTGCACTTACACTCTGCTCCTGGGCATCTGCCATCATAAAAATAATATCTACAAAATTGCCACAGATTGATACAAGATATGTAAGAAATGCTGTATATTCACCTGTTGTCATCTTAAATCTTGTTGCCAGCCATATGCTTAGTACCATACTGGCAAGCATTACAAACTGGTCTGTTGTATCAAATGCAACGAAATATTTATACTGCTTTATACTGAAACCTGTTGAAAAATCCCTTAACTCCCTGCTCTTTTCATTAAACCTTCCAGCCCTTAAGCCTTCCCTTGCATATGCCTTAATTGTCCTTATGCCATAAATGCTTTCCTGCGTTTCTGTATTTAATGCTGAATTTCTCTCCCAGAGCTTGCCATACATTTCACCACACAGCTTTAAAAATTTCCTGGTTATTATCCCAAAAATAACAAGTGTCAGGAATGGCAGGAGCATAAGCCATATACTAATGCGTGAAAGCATTATTGAAGCAGTTATAATATAGAATAAACAGTCAATTATAAACGGGATAGTTGCAACATGGAAATTACGGATATTCTCTGCATCAGAATTTACAATAGTAATTAAATCGCCTGTACTGTATTCTTTAAGAAGCGGCATGCCAAATGAATTTATCTTCCTTAATACATCAAGACGTATCTTGTTGTCACATTTTATAGAAAAATAATGCGCCATATTCCAGCGCAGGTAAAATGTAACAAAATATAAAAGCAGAAATAATAAAAATACACCTGTAAGAATAAACATCATCTGCCATAAATTACCTGGTGGTATATCCTTTACCAGAAAGGCAAATATACTGCTGTTTTCTGCTGGCTCTGCACCAAGTGCAGGATTAATTACATTGTCCACAATTAATGTTACAATCTGCGGCTCTACAATCTGTATAAGCCCTTGTGTAAGCCCAAACAGAATACATATAGCCAGAATCCCATAAATTCTTTTATAATATGGATATGATTTCTTTAGAATTTCCATTTATACCTCCCTCTCATAAAAATCCCCATGCCGCCCCCGGCGGCATAAATAGTGATGAAATAACATGAAGCAACAAGTAATGGGCTTATTTTAATATACCAGCTATATAAATTCAAGCCCGGAAAAGCTTAAAAATTTCTATAATTATTCTTTAGCACCTGGAAGGCAGAAAATTTAATATTGTTTTTTATAATAATTCATGTATAATAATCTTTGTGGTTTGATATTCTTTTATTACATAGTTACAGAGGAGGTAGGCATGGCCAGCTACAATGTAAACAATAGGAACAAAAAGGAAAAAGAGGAAAAGAAATTTTCTTTTTTCCTTATATTACCAGTTATAGCAGTTTTAGCAATAATCCCGCTTATTACATTTTATTACAAATATGACACTAAACTTGACCAGTTTGAGTGGTACAGCGGGCCTGTAAAACAAACTGATTTTTTCTTGTATTATAAATCAGTTGCCCTGATTCTTGTATCAGTATATATGGTTTTTGCTGTTATATATATGGTTTTGGGCGAAGAAAGGAAATTTGCCTGGGATAAAAAACTAATCCCGCTTCTTATATATGCCATAATTTCATTTATATCAGCCATTGCTTCTAAATACTCATACTTTTCATTTAATGGTATATATGAACAGTTTGAGCCAGTATGGGTTTTAATAGGATATTTTATAATTGTGTACTACTGTTTCTTTGTATTCCAGGAAGAAACGGTACTGCGGCGTACTATGAGATGGTTTATAGCAGGTATTTCCATAATGGCAGCACTTGGATTAAGCCAGGCATTTAAACATGATTTCCTGCGTACAGAAATGGGACAGAAGCTTATTTCGCCAGAAACAGGGCTTGAATTTAAATTTGAACTTGGACGTGCATACCTTACAGTATATAACCCTAACTACGTAGGTTTTTATGCAACCCTGGTTGTACCTGTACTTGTTGCACTTATATTTACAACTAAAAAGCTCTGGTGCCGTATTGGTTATGCATTTCTTGCAGTTTCACTTGTAATTATACTTTTTGCATCACAGTCACGTGCAGGTGTTATTACAATAATAGTTTCACTGGTTATTATGCTTCTTTGCATGCGCAAAGTATTCCTTAAAAACTGGAAAATAACGGTTATTGCTATTGCTGTATTTGCAGTTGCCTTTATTGGCATAAATGTAATGAACCAGAATATACTTATTGACCGTATGAAATCCATGTTTTCTACTACACCAGAAACACATCCGCTGGAAAGCATAGTTACTAACGATGATAACGTAACTATTAAATATAATGGTAATTCCCTTGTATTTAAAGTTGAACAGGATGAAGCTAATAATGATATTTTCAACCTTGAAGATGGAAGTGGCAGCCCTGTAAGTTACAGTGCTACAGAAGACAATTCTGCTTATAAAATAGATGATACCCGTTTTCCTTTTACATTTTCATCAGTAAGAGTGCCAAAATCATTTTATGGTTTCTTAGTAACCATTGACGGGCAGCCTTGGTATTTTTCAAACCTGATGAAACCAAATAATAAGACTTATTATGCACTTGGCGGCAATATGTCTTTAATGAAGCTTACAGAACATGAGAAATCCCTTGATTTCCTTGAAAACCATTACCATTTTGCCAACGGGCGTGGTTATATATGGGCAAGGACTTTGCCACTTTTAAAGAAATATTTCCTGCTTGGCTCAGGCCCTGAAACATTTGTAATTGCATTTCCAAATAATGACCTGGTAGGTCTGTATAATTCATGGCACCAGAATGAAATAGTTACAAAACCACACTGCCTGTACTTACAGACTGCTGTACAGACAGGCGTTCCTTCATTAATTGCACTGCTTTTATTCTTTATATTTTATATTGTGAGCAGCTTTACAATTTACTGGAAACACAGTTATGAAGGTTATCTGCCTAAAATCGGGGTTGCTATACTGGCAAGCTCTATCGGGTATATGATACTTGCACTTACCAATGATTCATGTGTGGCTACATCACCTATATTCTTTGCATTAATAGGTATAGGGCTTGGAATTAATTACAGGTTAAAAAAAGATATAAAAAATAACAAATTACAGGCAGATGTGCAGAATAACGCTTAAATAACTTGTACAGGATTTTAAAGGGGTTTAATTATGAATATTTTATATCCACAATGGAAAAGTTTTGGCGTGGAAGATATTACAGAAGCATTTGAATTACTAGGGCATACTGTTATACAATATCCACATGAACCATCTAACTACCGCATTGACCCGAAATACAAGTCAGAATTAAAGAAATATATACGTGCAGAAGGAATAGACCTGGTATTTACTTCAAACTATTTCCCAGTAATATCAGACGCATGTAATGAAGCAAAAATCATTTATATATCATGGTGTTATGACAGTCCCCTTGTACTTACGTACTCCAGGACAGTTTTTAACCCATGTAACAGGATATTTATATTTGACTCACAGATGGTCTATGACCTGGACTGCCTGGGCGTGAAAAATGTATTTTACATGCCTATGGCAGTAAATGCCAGAAGGCTTGCACAAATGTCCGCAACACCAGAGCAGAAAAAGATTATTGAAGCTGATGTATCTTTTGTAGGTTCTCTTTACACCGAAAAACACACCCTTTATGACAGGATGGAAAAACTGGATGCACATACACGTGGATACCTGGAAGGTGTAATGGCATCACAGATGCTTGTATATGGCTATAATTTTATAGAAGAGGCCCTTACACCTGCCATTATGGAAAAAATGCAGGAGGCAATGCCGCTTGAAACCAATATTGGCGGGATGGAAACACCAGGCTACACATATGCTAATTATTTCCTTTGCAGGAAAATAACACAGACAGAACGTACAGAAATACTGGGTGGCATAAGCCACATGTTAAAAGATACCACTCTTCCTGGCGGAATACCTGCAATGCCACTTAAGCTTTATACACCAGGGGAAACACCATTCCTGCCAGATGTAAAAAACATGGGTACAATACACTATATGTATGAAATGCCACTAGTTTTCCAGAACAGCAAAATAAACTTAAATATTACATTGAGGAGCATTAAAAACGGAATTCCTTTAAGGGCAATGGATATAATGGGTGCTGGAGGCTTCCTGCTTACTAACTACCAGAATGACTTTGACAGGCATTTTATAGATGGTGAGGACTTTGTAAGCTATTCCAGCAGGGAAGATTTATATAATAAAACCAGGTACTATCTTAAACATAATGACGAACGCAGGGATATTGCAAGAAATGGCTGCAAAGCTGTGCGTGAAAACCACACATACGAAAAAAGGCTTGCAGAAATGCTTGATACAATATAATACTTTATACAGGAAAATGCCAGGCAGCAGTCCCAGTATATATATTATAAATATATACTGGGAAAACTGTACCTGGCATTTTATATGCTTTTATATAATATTACATACCTAAAAGTTTAGATACCATATCCTGCTGCATCTGCATCTGCTGGCTCTGCACAAAATAGCCATACTGCTGCATTACCTCACCCTTCTTCTGTTCAGTCATATACTGTCCTACATCAAGGTCTTCAATACTTGACATTGAAGAAACCATATTTTCAGAAGAAATATTGCCCGTATTTACACTAACTTCCACAGCGTTGCTCTGTGCACCTAATGAACTTCTGGCGCTGCTGACTTTCTCAAGCGCATCATCAATTGTAGAAATATCAAACTTGCCAGTAACACTGTAATCCTTAATTCCAAGGTTCTCAAGTGTCATATCTTCCATTTTAATTGACAGCCCTCCGCCCTGCGGATTAAGTGCAAGGTGCATATCAGCCATACTGCCGTCTAAAAGATGCTTTGTATTAAACTGTGTATCCCTTGCTATGCTTGTTATATGTTCCTTTAACTGGTCAATTTCCTTCTGCATGGACTGCCTGTCAGAATCAGAATAAATAGCTGTGCTTGAAGCCTGCACGCTTAATTCCCTTATGCGCTGGAGGCTGTCTGTAATGTTTGAAAGAGCTTCATCTGCTGTCTTGACAGCACTTAAGCCATCTTCACCATTCCTTACACCCTGCTCATATCCTTTAGCCTGTGACAAATGCTTCTGTGCAATGGCAGAACCAGCAGGGTCATCCGTTACACGCTTCGTAAAAGAAGCATTATAATTGTTATTTACTGATGAAATACTGGTACTCATAAAATCACCCCACTTCCATTAATTACATTATCTGGATAATTATATTATATGTTAGAAATACAAAAACATCAAGACACAATTAGGATAATTTACGTCCGTTTCATAAATTCTTATACAAGAAACTTACAGATATAAGATAATTTCCAGTTATCTTTTGTTGGAGGACGGACGCAGGGTCAGGTGTTCCACTAAATTATTCCATGACAGGGCACGTTCCCACTACGTCAGCCCACGCAACGGCACATAAAGCCCATATATCCCAAAGGAAACTTACATTTCCTCTGGAACATATGGGCTTAAATGCCGGCGGTGCTGAAGTGCGCCTGTCATGGAATAATATTAGATGGCACACCGGAAACCTGCTGTACACCAACAAACACAAAAAATATAACATACATGTAAAATAAATACTATAACTGGAAATTATGGTGTGGGAGAAGTGGCTTAGACGGACGGAAGTACAGTGATATTATTTTAGTATTAATATACTATATATGAGAACATCAGATGTTACACTGTATAATAAGTGGTTAGAAAAATCATTCCCCTCCACCCCGTTTCCAGTTATCTCTTTATTCCGTTTTTTATTGCAGGCTGCCGGTGACAGGTTTTACGTGCCAGATGCCATGAATTATTCCGTAAAAGGGGCACTTTAACCCCGCCGGCATTTAAGCCTGTATATTATTATATTCCAGCATATTTTCCTGTACCAGTTTCTGTTTTCTTATTTGATATAGTAACTGAACCAGGAACATTACTAACTCCACTACTTGGTTTGCTAACACTTACTGTTCCATCTTTCCACACAAAATACCCTTGTGCATAATACTTCATAACAGTTCCACTACCCCAGGTATGTTCTTTTTCATTTTTATACCAACCTTTACCGCTTGAAGAATGTAATGAAATACCATCTGAGTCTTCATCAGGCACAAAATATATTTTCTCAGTTACAATACTTCCATCATCTTCCTCATATACATTCACTTCAATTGGTTGTCCAAAATCCTCTGGAGCAACTGGAATTTCTGACGCTTTAGTACTAGTTGATACATTCATTGCAAATATTAATGCTATAACAAAGAATAACTTGCTAATCTTTTTTATTTTTTCCATATTAATTTGTAAATTTTATAAATATATATTGCGTTGTAAGTTCAATTTTCAACTATATTATCACCAAAATAATATTATATTCCCAATTGCATAACTATCTCCTTTAACTTATTCCAGTCATATATATATTTTTCCAAAACTTTTAAACCACATTCTGTTATCTTATAATATTTCCTTTTAGGTCCTTTTGATTCCTCTCCATAATACACATCTGCAGCTCCCTCCTTTTTTAACCTCCTTAATACTGCATAAAAAGTACTATCATTAACTTCTGGAAATATTATCTTCATCTCCCTCATTAAACTATATCCATAATAATCTTTTTCCGATAACTTATACAATAAACACATTTCTAAAATTCCCTTTTTAATCTGTGCATCCAATTTTATTACCTCTTTCATTTTTATAAATATATAACCAATAAATAAATAAAACTGGTAAACAAATAAAATATGTAGTAAATGTAAATTGTATATTTTCTACTGTTTCAATGTTTTTTAAAAAACTGATATACATAAACAATCCTGATATAACAGAAATATTTTGTACTATAACAAAAAACATGTATAAATTACCTTGTAACATTTTTCTAAAGAAAAGAACCGTTATAAACAATAAAGCAACTATTATGAAATATATATATAAATTAATATTTTGTACAAGAAAAGAGTTATATCCTTTACTAATTGTATATGGCATTATAACAACCGAATACAAATGTAAAAAAGCAACAAATAAAAAAACAACAATCTGGCTTTTTATAAAATCATGATATTTTTCTTTTGTTTTTGGCAAAATACCAACTACACAGTTAATTCCAGATAAAAACCAAATTAAAAACGTACTAAAAATAACAAAAATATCCAAAGCTGTATTTAGTGGAAAAAGAGAAAAAGTAACAAACATTCCAAATACACATACAATAAATAATATTCCTTTTGTAATTACTAACCTCCTTCTTTTCCTTTCAACCGGGTCAATTTCATTCATTAATTCTTTTGCTACCATTTTGGGCTTGCCATAATCATTAATAATCTCTTCTTCTGATAAACCATTATAATATGCAGATTCAAAATGCGTATTTAATTCTTCAAGTGTATCTTTAATCTCTGATGAACTAAAATGCCAAAACATAGCATTTTTTATATCAAGCAAATATTTCTCTTTCATATTATCATCCCCCAACTATTTATTATACACTTATTATATGCAACTACTATTCAAAAGTCAATAGTTATAATCAATAATTCTAACTTTTTTATTAATCTGCATTGTATATGCACAAATTTTCATATCCCCAGATAAAATCACCCTGTCATAACTGCTCAGGACAAACGCATGAGTGAATAAATCGTGAACAAACACTACTTTTACTGTAAATTTGTGGTATTATTACAATAAAGGTGGTGTTTGGAAATGACAGAGATATTAAAAACAATAGAATTAATTGAGGATAAAAGACAGGAAAAGAAGGCCAGGCATAAACTGCTTGATGTTGTGGTGATTGTGCTGTTTGCAAAACTGGCTAATGCCGATGACTGGCAGGAAGTTGAGATTTTTGCAAAGTCAAATGAAGACTTCCTCAGAATGAACTTGTAAACAGCAGGGAAGTGGAAACACTAAAAAGAATCATCTGTATTGACGGAAAAACCATGAGGGGCAGCAAATCAAAAGAGCAAAAGGTAAACCATATTGTTTCTGCATGGTGTGACATGGACGGTTTCTGTCTTGGGCAGAAAAAAGCGGAAGAGAAACCAAATGAGATTACTGCCATCCCACAACTGCTGGACACTATACAGGTAAAAGGATGCGTTATAACGGTTGACGCCATGGGTACGCAGACAGAGATGGTGGAGAAGATAAAACAGAAGCATGCAGATTACACGCTGGCGGTAAAGGAAAACCAGAAAAAACTGTACCAGGAAATCAGTGAATATTTCGAAGATGACGAACTTCTTAAAGAAATAAAGGACAATGGCGGTTATAAAATTACTATGGAAAAAGCCGCTGGAATGGAATAAAAAGTATAGGGATGATATGTAAGACAACGGGACAGCCAGGGAAACAGGTAACAGAAAAACGGTATTATATAAGCAGCCTGCCGTCAGATGTGGAGCTGTTTGCCAGGACAGTAAGAGAACACTGGTCTGTGGAGATTATGCACTGGCATTTGGATGTGGCTTTTCAAGAGGACGCCAACGCCACTCTGGATAAAACAGCGGTGCAGAATCTAAATATCATAAATAAGTGGTGCTTATCTATATTAAAACTGTTTGATGCGGGGAAGAAAATGTCCCTGAAAAAGAAACGTTATTGTATCAGCATGAATACCAGAAAGTATTTGGAAGAGATATTAAGTCTGTAAGACTTGACAGCGGAGGATAATAAAGAGAATAAACATTCATGCGTTTGTCCTGCATAACTGCTAAAAAACGCTTGCAACACTCTGGAGATTGTGGTATGTTAAATATAAAGAAGGACATCTGCGCTAACAGATGTCCAACAAAAGCTGCCCATATATATTTACCCATTCAGATAATCCATTTTCTTCAAAAAGCAAAATAACTGAAAGAATTTGATTAATCAATTCTTCTCTTGTAATATTTTTTCTATAACTTTCGTCTTCATAAAAATCATTTTCAGCCCATTTGTACAGCTCATATGGAGTATTGTTCACATCTATTCCCCATTCATATGCTTCTAAAGGCCCAAAAGACAATCTTTTTATTATAACAATATCTCCATTTTTATTAGGAATTAAATCAGGTTTCGTATAATACCACTTCCCAATAAAAACTGATTTGTTCTTCATTGTATTCACCCCCTGAAATCTAATTTGCCCACTTGTTTTATGCCATAATCTTACCACAAGCCCACACATAATTCCATTATTTTACTTAATTCCTTTTCCCCATCCTTTGCAATCATTATTTGTCTTGCCCGTTATTTCTACCCTGCCAGCTTATATAAACCAATGTAATAAGTGAATAGCAGAATAATTCCCACTCCCCTTATAGTTATCTTGTTTTTTGCGCTTTATTTTAATTTATGGCAACAGGTTTTGATGCCGGATGCCAGCCCATGCAAAAACATAAAACAAGATAACTATAATCTTGACACTGTTTATTTCCCATGTTAAAATCTTTCAAGGAAATGGCAGTCCAGCCTGCCAGCTATATCTCCGGACAGAAATGTCCTTAAACATTAGCGCCAGTCCCTTACCCTGTATTTTAAGATATTGCCTGGAAGCAGTTTTTAAGGGTGACGAGGTAAAAGGTTATCGAAATTTCGGCGGATGCCTTTTCGTATTATTTGCATACGTCAGATACAGGCAAATACCTGGGCAACCAGGGAACAAATACTGTATCAGCAAAGGAACACTTTAATATAATAATATAGGCAAATAATGCAGAAATGAGGTAAATTATGTGTGGAATTATTGGATTTACAGGTAATATCAATGCAAAAGATGTGCTTTTGCAGGGACTTAAAGCACTTGAATACCGTGGTTATGACAGTGCAGGGATTTCTTATTTTACAGAGAACGGCATAAGGACAATTAAAGCTGTTGGAAAGGTTTCAGGTCTTGCAGATAAGGTTGCTTCTGCTTCTTCTGATACAGCAAAGTGTGGTATAGGGCACACAAGATGGGCTACACACGGAGGAGTTTCTGAAACTAACTGCCATCCACACCGTTTTGGCAAAGTAACCCTTATCCACAACGGGATTATTGAAAATTATAAGGAACTACAGGATGAACTTGCAAAGGAAGGCAAAGAGCCAGTATCCCAGACAGACTCTGAAATTGCTGCTATGGTTATTGACTCATGTTATAAGAACAATCCTGTAAGGGCAATTAAAAAAGCTGTTAAAAAGCTGCATGGTGCATATGCTTTTTGTATTATGTTTGAAGACCATCCTGGAAGCATTTATGCAATAAGGAACGGAAGCCCGCTTGTTGCTACTGCTACAAAGGAGGGTGCTATTATTGCATCAGACATGGTTGCACTTATAAAATATTCCAAAGATTATTTTGTACTGCCAGAACACCATATAGCACACCTTACCGCAAAGAGCATTAATATTACAGACCTTGACCAGAACGAAATTGAACCAGATATGCTTCATGTAAACTGGGATATGGCGGCAGCAAGAAAAGGCGGCTATGAGTATTTTATGCTTAAAGAAATACATGAGCAGCCAGAATCACTGCACAATACAATATCCCCAAGAATAAAAGACGGACTGCCTGATTTCTCAGCAGATAACATACCTGACAGCCTTTTTACAGATATTAACAGGATAGTTATTACAGCCTGTGGAACAGCAATGCATGCAGGGCTTATTGGAAAGAACATGATAGAAAGGTTTTCAAGAATTCCTGTTACTGTTGATATTGCATCAGAATTCCGCTACCAGAACCCTATACTTGACAGCAGTACACTTGTTATTACTATATCACAGTCAGGTGAAACCGCAGACACCCTTGCAGCTTTGAGGCTGGCAAAGGAAAATGGCGCAAAAACCCTGTCAATAGTAAATGTTAAAGGCTCTTCTATTGCACGTGAAAGTGATTATGTGCTTTATACACATGCTGGCCCGGAAATAGCTGTTGCAAGCACTAAGGCGTATACTGTACAGCTTGCCGCAGTATACCTGGTTTCATTCAGGTTTGCACTTGCCAAAGGGACACTAACAGAGGACGAAACCAGGAAACTGGCAGCCACACTTCTTGAAATGCCTTCATTTGTAGAAAATATGCTTTCTTGTGACAAGGCAATAGAACCTATAAGCAATAAACTTAAAAAGACAAAAAGCCTGTTCTTTATTGGGCGCGGGCTTGACTATGCACTTTCATGTGAAGGCTCAATCAAGTTAAAAGAAGTAAGTTATATACATTCAGAAGCTTATGCAGCAGGCGAACTTAAACATGGCACTATTTCCCTTATTACAGATAATGTGCCAGTAATTGCACTTGCTACACAGGAAAACGTATTTGCTAAAATGATTTCAAATATCCGTGAGGTACGTTCACGTGGTGCAAAAGTTATAATGGTTGCAGGCACTGGCGCACAGGTTGACGCATCACTTTGTGACCACCTTATTACCCTTCCGCCAGTAAATGATTTATTTGCCCCATTTGGAGCTGCTATAGTGTTACAATATATTGCATATTATACTGCAACTGCAAGAGGGCTTAACGTAGACCAGCCAAGAAACCTGGCAAAATCAGTAACGGTTGAATAAAAACACAGATATGTTGCAGGCATTACATTAAAAAACCTGGCTTTTGCCAGGACAGTAAAATCCCCCGCTTTTAAACGGGGGATTTTTTATGTAATCTATTTTTATGTGTTTATTTTTTATTATCTTAAATTATTATGCACACAAGCCCGCCATTGCTGTCATTTATAACTTTCTGTATAGTTTCCTGGAGTTTGAGCTGGCTCTCATCAGTAAGTTTGCCTACCTTGCTTTCCATACCCTCTTCAACAAGCTGGCGCACTGTTTTGCCAAATATATTAGTATCCCATATCCCCCCGTCCCCGCTTTCAGAATTTTGTCCTGAAATATATTCTATCAGGTCTTCTGCCTGCTGCTGTGTGCCAACTATAGGTGCAATTTCCGTTTCAATATTTGCCTGGATAAGATGGACTGACGGGCTTGTTGCTTTAAGTTTGACACCATATTTACTGCCATGCCTTATAAGTTCAGGCTGGTCTATTGTAATCTCATCCACTGAAGGCGTTATTACCCCATAGCCTTTCCTGTGGACTTCATTCCATGCATCACTTATTTTGCCTATTTCATTCTTTTTGGCAGCATATTCTTTCAGCAGGTGGATAAGCTGGTACTCCCCTTCCACTGGCACACCTACAAGTTCACTTAATACCTGGTAATACCTGCTGTCATCGAAGACAACTGATATTTTCACCCTGCCATTTTCCATTCCAATATGTTCAATTCTGAATTCTTTTATGTATTCACTTTCAGAAGCAAAATTATCAGATGTAATATCATTTATAACAGAAATTTTAGCCAGAATTCCACGTACATTGTCTATAAGCTCCTTTTTAAGCCAGTGGGAAGGTTTAAGCATTTCAACCCATTTTGGCATATGGAATTCTACCTGGCTTACAGGGAATGATGCGAGAAGTTTTTCCATAATTTTTTGTACGTCCTCCATCCGGAGCTGGTTACAGTTAAGCGCTGTTGCCTGCACCTGGTATTTATTATTAATGCTTTTTACAGTTTCCTGTGCTTCCTCACTAAATGGCTTTGATGAATTTACTATTACAATAAATGGCTTGCCTATGGCTTTAAGCTCCTGGATAGTCCTTTCTTCTGGCTCATAATACGCCTCCCTTGGTATATCCCCAAAGCTTCCGTCTGTAGTTACAACTATACCTATAGTTGAATGGTCATGTATTACTTTACGCGTGCCAAGTTCTGCTGCCTGTGTAAAAGGCATAGGTTTGTCAGACCACGGTGTCATGACCATCCGCTCCCCATCACCTTCTTCAAGCCCGCCTGCACCCTTTACAATATATCCTACACAATCTATAAGCCTCACTTTTACCTGGTTATCGCCATAAAGGGTTATTGACGCCGCCTCCTTTGGTATGAACTTAGGCTCTGTAGTCATAATTGTCTTGCCAGCGGCTGACTGCGGCAGTTCGTCAACTGCCCTTTCTTTGTCATGTTCATCCTTAATTTCTGGCAGTACAAGCAGTTCCATAAATCTTTTAATAAATGTAGATTTGCCGGTTCTTACAGGACCACATACACCTAGATAAAATTCACCATTTGTACGCTCTGCAATATCCTTATATACCTGAAATCCGTTCATATGCTCCTCCAATCTCCGGACATCTTTTATCCTGCCATCTGAACAAAGAGTGCCTAAAGCACCACCCATTTGTCTTCAATGCACACCTTTATCCGGTTTATCTATCTATATGAAATTTCCAGGCATATTAGAACAAATTAATTTTAAATATTAGAGAACCTGAATAAAAAGCTTGTCCCCTCCCCTTCCCTGCTTATACATTTTATTTCTACATTATGCCTCTGTGCAATCTGTTTTGCAATAGAAAGCCCAAGCCCGCTTCCAGTCCTGTTCTGTCCGGACTGCTCTTTATAAAACCTGTCAAATATATATGGAAGGTATTCCTCTGGTATGCCTTTCCCGCAGTCTGATATTATAACTTCACAGCCATCCTGGTTTTCCTGCATTTTAACATCCACAGCCTGCCCTGGTCCTGAAAACTTTATTGCATTATCCAGTACAATTGTAAACATCTGTCTGAGCCTTCCATAATCCCCATAAAACGGAAATACAAATCCATCCCCTGCATTTATAACAATATCTTTGCTTACTGCCGCCTGGCGCATTGAACGTACAGCCTCAAAAAGCACATCTGCCAGGTTAATTTTTGTTTTTTCTATCTTAAAGCCTGTATTCTGTAAGCGTGAAAGCTCCAGTAAATCATTAACAAGCCTTTGCAGCTGGGATACATCTGCAAGCATCTGGTGGAAATACTCCTTCATTTCCTCCTGCCCTGTTACAAGCCCTTCATCCAGCACTTCAAGTGAACCTTTAATAACAGTAACAGGCGTCCTTAATTCATGGGAAATATTTGAAATAAAATCCTGGCGCATCTGGTCAAGTTCTTTTCTCTCTGCCTCTGCCTCAGAAAGCCTTACTGAAAGCTCATCAATATTGTGTGCCAGCACCCCTGTTTCATCATTCTGTAAAATACCAGTTTTAGCCTGGTAATTACCTTTTATAATCTGCCCTGTCACATTATACATTACCTGTAATGGTTTTATAAAGCGGCGTGCAAGAAGTACAGAAAGCAGGACAGCAAATACCAGTGCAGCCAGGATGCAGAATACCAGTATAAAAATCCCGTCATGCTGTGCCTGTTCCATGCCTTTTATAGAACTGTGGAGCAGAAGTACAGCAAATATATTCCCTTCCCCGTCCCTTACAGGCACTCCTGTTGTTACAGAAGTTATTCCTGGCATTATATTTGAATACTGCACACACTCTGCTTCTTCCTGGAATACTTTATATACTATCTGTTCTGCCCCATCTGGCAGTTTCCCGTCTGAAAATGAACTGCCTTTATGCCCTGTCTCAATATTTTGTAAATCTTTATCTAAAAGCCACACATTGCTCATAGCAATTTCATCTATAAATCTTAAATACGCGCCATAACCGCCACCCATGCCACGTCCACGTCCATAATTCCCGCCCTGGTAGAACTCTGATAATGTGCCAGCAATGGAAAATGCCCTTTCTTTTAGTTCCTGTTTATGCAGGCTGGCAGTATGCCATGTAAACAATGCCTGGAACAGAATTCCAACAATAAGTGAAAAAACTAACAAAACAGCAGAAAAATATCCAACCAGCCTTTTAGTAATTTTATACTTCATTTGGTTTCCCCTCAAATTTATATCCCATGCCCCATATAGTCTTAATCTGCCATTCCGGGTGCGGGACAGCGTCCAGTTTGGCACGCAGCCTTTTAATATGGCTGTCTACTGTGCGGTTATCACCATAATAATCATATCCCCATATACTGTTTAACAGGTTATCCCTTGAAAATATCCTTTCCTTGTTCTCTAATAAAAGCCACAGTATTTCCAGTTCCTTTTTAGTTAGTATTACCTGTGTCCCGCCAACAGAAACAAACCCGCTTTCAAGACATACAGAAAGATTATCATATGAAAGTGTTTCAAGCCTGTCCTGTGGTGCACGTTCAAGCCGTCTTAAAACAGCCCTTACACGTGCCATTACCTCACCACCTGAAAACGGCTTTACAATATAATCATCTGCACCAATATCCAGTCCCATAATACGCTCAAAATCTTCTCCTCTTGCCGTTATCATAATAATTGGCACATTTGATGTTTTACGTATCTCCCTGCATACCTCAAAGCCATCTTTCTTTGGCATCATTACATCCAGTAAAATTATTTCAAACTGTTCCTGCCTGGAATACTGTACTGCCTCTTCACCATCATGTGCAGTTAGAGGCTCAAACCCTTCTTTCCTGGCAAATTCACTTAATATTTTAGTGATTTGCAAATTATCATCTGCAATTAAAATCTTACCCATAACCAATCCCCCAATCCATAAACAAAAGTGTTCCACCCTGTTATTTTATCATAAAAGCGTTCACAAAAAAACACAATTCCGTCATAACTGGAAATTATTGTATAGGTACAATAAAAACAAACCAAGGAGGTAAACATTATGAAAAAACCAAAATTTATTGCATTTTTACTTGCAGCACTTCTTATTACACTTTCTTTCCCATCTTTTACCCAGGCGGCTGCCAGTGAAACACCAGCAAGCATTGTAGCACGCCTTACTGGAAGGACTGTAGAAGATGTAATACGTGAAAAAATGGAAACTGGAAAAACTTATGGAACTATTGCTAAAGAGAATGGCAAATTAAAAGAATTCCAGAAAGAATGTCTTGGCCTTAAGGAAAAAGTCCTGAAGAAAGATGTGGAAAATGGCTATCTTTCACAAAAAGAAGCAGATAAAATCCTTGCTTCAATAAAAGCAAACCAGGAAACCTGTAACGGGACTGGCAACGGCAGCTGTGGCTATGGCAGAGGTTATGGCAACGGCAAAGGACTTGGATTTTGTAATAACTACTGTATTTATAACAGTTAATTCTTCTTTGTAACAAACTAACAAACCCAAAAAATCCCTGCAAGGCATAATATATAATACCTTGCAGGGATTTTTAATATTCCTGTCATATAAAGAACTGCTTATCGTTTTATTATGGTTTTCTTTGTTGAAGACCATTTAGAAAATACTTTTACCTCTTTACCATTGGATTTGACATTTTTATAGGTACGTATCCTTACATAATAATATTTCCTTTTTGGTTTATTTATACTTACCGTCCTAGAAGTAGTTTTTCTCTTTTTTATATTAACTTTCTTTACAGTTCCCTTTTTAAATTTCTTGTCTGTTGAATACTGTATCTGGTAGCCTGTTACATATTTTTTTGCCCTTTTCCATTTTACAATAAAACCATTTTTACGTGGCCTTATTACACCTATACGCTTTATTCCTTCTGGAATTATTTTATATGTTTTTTCTACTCCGCCACTATATTGTCCGGTAAAATTAATTTTAATCTTATAAATACCAGGTTCTTTCATTCCATCTGCCCATAAAACCGTATAATCTGTGCCATTGGCAAGCAGCTTTTTGCTGCTGTCTTTTATGGTTATGCCAGGCTGCTGCTTTTTATTATTGTATACGCTTTTATTACTGGATAATTTAACAGATTTTACCGCATTAATTACCGTTTCATTTAAAACCTTGTTACACTTTGTACAACTGGTTACAATACTTCCGTCTTTGCCATACGCCGCTTTTGTAATTACCTGCTCTTCTGTATGCCCTGTTGCTGGCACTTTTATATTTGTATTTATAATATCTCCACATATGCTGCACTCTGTATGTCCAACGCCATCTGGCACACATCCAGGTGCATGCTCACAATCACCAGTATAAAGCACTTCCGGATTTTCCACACATTTGTCCCTTGTAACTGTTATCTTTAAGGATGTGCTTGCATAATCCACTGCATCCGTGGCAGTATAATTGGCAGTAACATTTACAGAACCGCCGGCAGGGATTGCTTTCTGCCTGTCTTCTTCTGCCCATTCCCATCCATCTGGAAGGGAAACCTGGTAAACAGTTTTTATATTATTAGCAGCATTTATCTTTCCTTTAAATATATCTTCTGTGTTTTCTTCACCCGCTGGCCATGTTTTCTTAAATACAGCAGTAAGTGTTATATCCCTTTCTGCTGTAAATATGTACTTTGCATCTTTGCTTACAGCTTTGCCGCCTTCTGTCCAGCCTGTAAATACATATCCTTTGCCAGGAACTGCTTCCACTGTTACGCTGCTGCCTTTCTGTGCCTCTGTATTCCCAGTAACAGTGCCACCCTCTGCCGGGCTTGCTGTTACAGCTATTTTACAGATATTTGCAACTGGAACTGCATAAGGAGGAAATGCAACAGGCGGTACTGGTTTCTGGGTACTGCCAGGTGACGGCTGCACTGGCCCTCCTGATGGCACTGAAGGTTCTGACGGTTCTGATGGTTCTGATGGAACAGAAGGTATCTTGCCATAAACTGCTTCTATTGACACATCATAACCAGGCATAATAAAACTGTCCCCTGTTAATTCCAGTATGCCAGGTGTTACCCTCCATTCCTTAAACTCCATGCCTTCTGCAGCAGGCTTTTTTACAAGCTGCACATTGCTTCCTTCGCTGTAGTATTTTTCTGTTACATTGCCATTCTGGTTTACTGTAACCTTATAAAGCTGTTCATATATGGATTCTACTGTAACCGCACTTGCTGGCATTTTAAACTTATTATCAATTACTTGTACCACACCGTCAGGTGTTACCTTCCATTCTTTAAAAAGTTTGTCTTCACCTGCATCCTCTGGCACAAGTTCCACATCACTGTCCTGTTTATAATATTCTGGCGGAGCTATGCCTCCAGGCTGTTTCACCAGCAGTTTATAAAAACGTTCAAAAATTGCTTCTATAGTAATATCCTCTGCTGGCATTGTAAACCAGGCATTATTTTTTATTACTGCTGCACCTGAAACTACCTGCCATTCCTTAAATCTCAGCTCATCTGTGTCCGCCTCCGGGCTAAATGTTACAACATCATTTTCTTTATAATGTTCTATAACTTCCTTGCCATTCTGTTTTATTGTAACAGCGTAAAGTTTTTCATTATTATTTGTATATAAATCTTCACCCTTCTGGATAAATCCTGTACCAGTACAGCTTACATTACTGCCCTCTGGCAGTACAAGCATACCATTATTAACAATGGAGTCCTCTTTCTCTGTCTGTACAGATGAACTGTCTGGCACATTCAGGGACACACCCTCTGGAATTGTTAAAACAGCATCCTGTGGTACAGTTAAAACCACATTTTTCGGCAATGACAAATCTTCTTCCAGCTCCACTGTGCCATATACCTTACCAGTACCGCCAGAAATAACAATGCTGTCCTCTATTTTTGAATTTTCATTATCCAGACCGAAAATTGCAGGGGCTTTACCAGCAGAAGCTGTAATAATCCCACCGGAAATATTTACTTTTTCACTTCTAGAATAAATTGCTGGATATGTTGAATTCTGGTCTATTGATACATTGACTTGTGGAGCTGTGCCTTCTCCATTAGAAATATTGACATTTTTACAGTAAAACCCTATCGTGCCAGCTTTACAGTCTATCTTTCCTCCAGAAATATTAACAGCCTGCATTTCAGCCTCATCCAGATAATCTTGAGAAATCCATATACCAACATATTCCGACTGTATATTTACCTCACCACCTGAAATATTAACCACCTGGCTGCCGCCTTCTGATAAAGGCTTCTGTGTAAAGGCAGGAACATAAATACCTATATATGAATCAATATCCATCTTGCCGCCATTTATTTCAACAGGTCCGTAATCAGAATAAATTCCGCCACTAAGCTTTACACCTTCTGGTATCTTAAGACTGAAGCACCCATTCTCCATAATAAAGCCTGCATCAATTATGCAAAAACAAACTGATGAAGTAATAGTACCAGATTTTATTGTAATACTATTTCCACTAAAGGCATATGGTGAGTTATCCTCCGTAATTGGTTCTCTTGTCCTGGTTTCAAGGCTTCCTTCACCATCCTCACTTATTATCCAGTCCACTTTATCATACCCGGCATTGCCATCACTGGCAGCATTAGCAGTAATCATAGGACTAAATACCTGGCTTGTAGTTTCTAATATATTCCTGCCACGCAGTACAATATTTATATCCCCTTTTTGCGCTGTTATATTATCAAAATAAAAAATCTCTGTTGCTTCTGACTGTATATAACAGTTTTCCAGTTCCAGCGTACCTCCCCCTGCCGGGTCTGGCGTCCACTTCCATCCCTCAGCCTCATTTCCTGACGCTTCATTCGTAAACACTAATTTTTCACTTTGTACACGTGTAGGCGTCATTGCACCTTCATTTTCTGCTGCCATTGCATTACCTGGCAATGTACTTAAAACTAAAGCTATAGCAACAATAATGCTAAAAACTCTTTTAACCATGTTTATTCCTCCCATTTAATTTATTAATATTTTAATACCATGCTTTACATAATATTGTTAAAAGAGGATATTAGCAATACAGATAACCCAAGCGGACAAAAATTGACCCAAGTGGTTAATTGGGAATTTCCAGTTGGCAAGGATTTACGGACGGTTTACTGTGCCAGAGCCAGAATATTACATAACAGGGGTACGCTTGCGCTACGATAAGCCACGCAACGGCACATAAAATCTGAAAAAACCAGATTTAAATGCCGGCGGGCTTAAAGTACCCCTGTATGTAATATTTCTGGTATCTGGCACGTAAAACCTGCCATTGTAAACTATTACAAACCCATAAACCAGCAAAACACCTGACAGCAGGTTTCCAGTGTCCAGCTAAATATTATTACATGACAGGGGCACTTCAGCACCGCCGGCATTTAAGTCCATATGTCCCGGAGGAAACGTAAGTTTCCTGTGGGATATATGGACTTTATGTGCCGCTGCGTGGGCTGACGTAGCGGAAGCGTGCCCTGGAATGTAATAATATTTAGCTGGACACAGAAACGCTGCGTCCGTCCACCAGCACCAGATAACTGGAAATATAATTATACTTGTAATTCTTTATGCCTGATTTTATAATGTAACTTACAGGATTTAACCTGCACCAGAAAAAGCCCTTTAACCAGGGCATATACTAGGAGGATTTATTATGAGAATTGCATTAGTAGACGATGAGCCAATGGAACTTGATATACTTCTGCATTTGCTAAAAAAGAACCTGTCTGGCAACCAATATACAGAACATATTATTGATACATTTTATAATGGAAGTGATTTTTTATCCGCTTTCCAGGCTGGGAAGTATAATATAATACTGCTTGACATATATATGAAGGATATTTCAGGTGTTGATATTGCCCGTAAAATCCGTATGACAGACAATAATGTACAGCTTGCTTTCTGTACTAACAGCAACTCATTTGCAAGTGAAAGCTACGAAGTTAATGCACAATACTATCTGCTTAAACCATTTTCAGAAAAAAATATCCAGAACATGCTTTCACGTATTATACCTGTTACTGGTAGTAACCAGACATCAGTAATACTTCCAGACGGACAGGAAATTCTTTTAAGGAATATTATATTTACGGAATATTCTAACCATATTGTTACGTTACATAATAAAAAAGGAATCGATACCAAAACGCGTATTACACATAGCATGATGGAGGAAATATTATGCAGTTACCCATATTTCTGCTGCTGTTCTAAAGGCATAATCGCAAACTTTTATGAAGTAACAATACATGACAAAGACGTTTTTCATATGAGTAATGGATGCCAAATCCCTATAAGCCGCAGGAAATCTAAAGATGTACAGAACGCATATATAAAATTCTGCTTTGAACAAATGCGTAAAGAAATAAACAGCGCCACAGATGTGGCGCAATAAATATAGATGTAGCTTGCTTTTACATATTATGTTATTCCATGCTATCGATGCTGTCAATTAATGAACGCCACTCATCAGGGCTCATTGATGAAATGCCTTTGTCTACTGAGAAAGCAAAAATTAATAAACCGATTGCCAGTACCAGACCGATTGAAGCACATATAACACCTGCTGTCGCAAGACCCCTTCCGGGCAGTTTTCTTACAAGTACAATAATAGAAAATACAAGCCCAAGTATTCCAAGAATACCTGAAATATACCAGAAGCAGCAACATACTATTGATAAAATGCCACATATCATGCCTGCTATTGCAAAACCTGATGCGCTTTCAGTTGACTGGCTATGCATCTGTGCAAGATTCTGCTGTGTATTCTGGTAGGTATTTGCCTGTGTAAAACCATCATCTTGCCCTTTTTCAAAATTTCCATTATCTTCCATAAACATCCTCCTGTGTTATATTAATAATTTACCACCTTCCCATTTTACCATTTATTTAAAAATAATGCAAATGCTACAATCCCGTTTTATATAATTTTTGTAAAATATAACTGCTCTTTATATTACATCAATGTATTGTAACAAATCTTTTCCATAAACCACAAGTAATGTATCTTTTACCACAAATTGTACAAGAATTACCGCAATTCCAAAGTATATGTAACCATTCCTGAATTTCATATAATTATATTTCCCTTTTGAAAAAAATGCTGCTGTCCCTCTTGCCATAAATATTATATAAAGCACTCCACAGTATGGCACAAACGGATGGTACATAAATGATTTTATCCAGTGTCCCTGCACAAATGCAGCGACTGCCCTTGAGCCGCCGCACCCTGGGCAGTAAAGTCCTGTAATAGATTTAAAAGAACATTGCGGCATTATATATGAAAATTCAAACGGTGTAAATAAAACAAGTGCAATCCCTAAAACAGAAACAGCCGCAAACACAAGCCCGGCAAGGTAAAGATTATATTCTAATACCTTATTCTGAAGCATGTTTCCTCCTTTAATGCAATTTCCTTCTGTTCTATAAAATCTATCTCTATATATCTTCCATTCTGTAACATGCTGGTAAAATCATCCAGCATGCCGGGAGTGCCCTGTACTTCACATTCCACAGTACCATCATAAAGGTTTCTGACCCAGCCAGAAACCCCTAATGCCTGGGCAGCATAGTTTGCATGGTACCTGAATCCGACACCCTGTACACGCCCATGGAATATAAGATGTTTTCTAATATAATTTTCCCTCAATTTCCTGTCTCCATTTCTTTAAAGCCTTCTGAATAATGCAGTTTTTCATCCTCTGTAATAAATACTGCATACACATTTTCAAGTGAACTGGCAAATTCCAGCCCTTTTTCAAGCCCCATTGCAAAACATGTAGTAGAAAGTGCATCACCATCAACTGACTTCCCAGAAATAATTGTAACTGCCACAAGCCCGTTATTATACGGATATCCTGTTGACGGGTCTAAGATATGGTGGTACATTTTCCCGTCCTGTATAAAATATCTTTCATAAATTCCCGAAGAAACTACTGAAATATCCTCCGCTTTTACGGCTGTAATTACCTCATTCCTGTTCTCAAAAGGATGTTGTATTCCTATACGGAACGGGCTGTTATCCGGCTTTTTGCCAATACATAACACATTGCCGCCAAGGTTTACAGTACCACTTGTAACGCCGTTTTCCTTAAGGTACTCCTTTAGTTTGTCTGCAATAAAGCCTTTCGCAATAGCACCAAGTTCTATACCCATTCCGGGCTTTTCTAATACCAGCTTCCTATCTTCTAGTGCTGCATTCTTATAACCTGTAAGTTTTACTGCTTCCTTTATTTTTGTATCTTCTGGTACTTTCCTGTTATCTGATGTAAAATCCCACAGTGAGCTTTCAGGCTCTATTGTAATATCAAAAACCCCTTTTGATTTTTCTGAATAATACAGCCCTTTTTCCAATATTTCATATAAAATATCTGACACAGTAAATTCAATGCTTCCATCATTATTTATGTGGAAAACCGCATTATTAGCAGGGTCTGCCAGGGCTTTTATTTCTGTTTCTGCTGCTTCTCCGTCTTTAATACCATTTTTTTTATTTAAAACTTCCAGATAAACTTTTTCTATTTCGTTTATATTATAAAGTTCGCTCCCTTTTAAAGTCCTGCTGAAAACCTTTTCAAATTCCTGGCATCTGGCAGCACATTTTTCTAACAAATCTTCACTGCCGCCTTCATATAAGGTTATTGTATAAGTGGTGTTAAATGCAAAACCTGTTTTAATAAGCTCCTTTTTCTGGTCTGGCTGTAAAAATGTACTGCATCCTGTTAATAAAATACAAATTAAAAAACAGACGCAGCTATATTTCACTTTTCCTGGCAATCCCATCTGCAAGCTCCCTTTCTGCCTGTGTAAGTTCTGCACCCTCCAGCAAATCTGGCCTCATCAGTGCAGTCCTTATTACTGACTGTTCCCTGTACCATTCTGCAAGTTTTTTATGGTTGCCAGACAAAAGGACTGGCGGCACTTCCTTGCCACGCCATACAGCAGGCCTTGTATACTGCGGGTATTCCAGCAGGTTATCTGAAAATGACTCTGTACTGGCTGAAATACAGTTGTTTAATACACCAGGCACAAGCCTTGATATTGCATCCATCATTACAAGGGCGGGAAGTTCACCGCCTGTAAGTACATAATCCCCGGCTGAAACATAATCAGTAACTATTTCCTCTGTTACACGTTCATCTATACCTTCATAATGGCCACATAAAAATATTATATCCTTTTCTGCCGCATATTCTTCTGCAAGTTTCTGGTTAAAAACTTTCCCTTGTGGTGTAAGATATATAACACGTATTCCAGGTTCTTTTTTAATAGACCCGTCTTCATCCTGTAAATATGGTTTTTGCTGTATCTGGCTGCAAATATGCCTGTAACATAAATAAACAGGCTCTGCCTGCATAACCATGCCTGCACCCCCGCCATATGGGTAATCATCAGCCCTGCTGTGTTTATTCAGGGCAAAGTCCCTTATATCTACTGAATTGACATTTATCAGCCCTGCTTTTATTGCCCTGCCTGTTATACTCTCCCCCATTGCATTATTTATCATTTCAGGAAACAATGTCATAACATGGAAATTCATTTTAATCTAACAACCCTTTCATTATATGGACTGTAACCAGTTTATTTTCAATATCAACCTTTTTTACGCAGTCAGGAATATCTGGCAAAAGGACTTCTTTTCCATTATGTGTTACTACAAATACAAGGTTTGCTCCTGTTTCCATTACATCTTTTAATATGCCAAAATCCTCACCCTTGTCAGTAACTACCTTCATCCCGTACATATCAGCAATATAGCACTCACCCTCTCCAAGAGGGATTGCATTTTCCCTTGTTACAAATAATTCACAGCCTTTGTACTGTTCCACGTCATTTATATTATCAATACCTTTGAATTTAACAATTACAAGGTTTTTAAAAAACCTGGCAGAAGCTACTTCCAAGGTCTTTTTTTCTTTTCCAGTATCAAGTATTACTTCTTTCAGGTAGTTATACCGCTCCGGCTCGCCTGTTGTTGGAAATACTTTTACCTCACCACGTATTCCATGCGTATTTGCAATAACGCCAACCCTGAATAAATCTGTCATATCTTTATACCGCCTTTCTCCAAAAGCAAAAAGCGCCTATACCATATGGCACAGGCGTTTTACCAGGGCACGCCCTGGCTACTGTCCTATTTCAACAGTTACTTTTTTATCAGTCCTGGATGCAGCAGCCTTAACCACTGAACGTATTGCCTTAGCTATGCGCCCCTGCTTTCCAATAACTTTTCCCATATCATCCTGGGCTACTTTAAGTTCAAAAATAATTTCATTATCTTTCTCAGTCTCTGTTACAGTGACCTCCTCAGGGTGGTCAACAAGTGACTGTGCAAGAACTTCTATTAATTCTTTCATTGAACCTCCCCTTTTTTCTGCCTTATCCTGGCTTGCAGGACAGGCAGCAGCTATTCTGGATTACATAATACCAGCCTGTTTTAAAAGTTTGCCTACTGTTTCAGTTGGTTTTGCACCATTAGCAAGCCATTTCTTTGCGCTCTCTTCATTAAACTTAAATACGCTTGGATTCTGGTTTGGGTCATAAGTGCCGATTTCCTCGATAAACCTTCCATCTCTTGGAGACCTTGCATCAGCTACTATTATTCTATAAAAAGGCGATTTCTTCTTGCCCATTCTTCTTAACCTGATTTTAACCATTCCTGTTTTCACCTCCTTAAAAATGTTATATATATCTAAATGCTGTAATAATTTTACAGCATAACGATATTTACTATAAACCCTGCACTAAAAACCAAATGGCAGTTTCGGCAAGCCAAACTTGCCTTTTTTCTTGCCTTTACCCGACATCATGCCAGACATCTGTTTCATCATTTTCTTAGACTGCTCATACTGTTTCATAAGCTTATTGACTTCTGATATATCAACCCCTGCACCTTTTGCAATGCGCCTTTTTCTTGAAGGGTTTATTATTGCAGGGTTGCCTCTTTCCTCTAGTGTCATGGAATATATTATTGCCTCTATCCCTTTAAACATGCTGTCATCTATCTCAATGCCATCTGGAATTCCCATTCCTGGAAGCATGCTTAAAACGCTTTGTATGCCTCCCATTTTCTTTAACTGCCCCATCTGGTCAAGGAAATCATTAAAATCAAATTCTGCTTTGCGGAACTTGCGTTCCATTTCCTTTGCTTTCTCTTGGTCAAGTTCTGCTTCCGCCTTCTCAATAAGGGTAAGCACATCCCCCATTCCAAGTATACGTGATGCCATACGGTCAGGATAAAACTGTTCAAGGTCTGAAAGCTTCTCCCCCATGCCCACATACAATATAGGACGTCCTGTAACTGCCTTTATTGAAAGGGCAGCACCGCCTCTGGTATCACCATCAAGCTTTGTAAGTATAACACCATCAATTCCGATTTTATCATTAAATGTTGTTGCAACATTAACTGCATCCTGCCCTGTCATTGCATCTACAACAAGCACAGACTGGTCTATGGAAACCTTGTCTTTTATTTCCATAAGCTCTGCCATCATATCCTCATCAATATGAAGGCGTCCTGCTGTATCAAGGATTACAACATTATAGCTGTTTTTTGATGCATGTTCTATAGCTGCTTTAGCTATATCCGCAGGTTTATGGCTTGTTCCCATAGAAAACACTTCAACACCCTGTTTGTTTCCATTAACCTGTAACTGCTCTATAGCCGCAGGGCGGTAAATATCACACGCCACAAGCAACGGCTTGCGGCCTTTTGATTTAAGCTTTCCTGCAATCTTTGCTGTAGTGGTTGTCTTTCCTGCACCTTGCAGCCCGCACATCAGTACAACTGAAATCTCACTGGAAGGCTTCAGTTTAAGTTCTGTTGTTTCGCTGCCCATAAGGTTTACAAGCTCTTCATTAACAAGCTTGACTACCATCTGCCCAGGTGTAAGGCTGTTAAGTACATCCTGTCCTACTGCCCTTTCCTGCACAGTTTTAACAAAATTCTTAACCACTTTAAAGTTTACATCCGCCTCAAGCAATGCCATCTTAACTTCTTTTAAAGCTGTCTTTACATCATCTTCTGTAAGACGCCCTTTGCTGCGAAGGTTCTTAAAAACATTTTGTAATTTTTCAGTAAGGCTGTCGAATGCCATAATAACCTCCTTTCAAACATGCCCAAGCACAAAAAGCATTATATTATACCTGCGGAGTGTTGTCAAGTATTTTTCTTGACAAAATTCCAGTAAAATAAAATTCTGGTAAAATAACGCCCTGACATAATATACAGTAATATACAAAATACAAATAATATACATTTACATAAATACAAATAACTATAATTATTTTTTTGGGTAAAACATGTAAAAATTTTAATGTTCCTTAAAAATTCCATTATGATAAAATACAAATTGGGGTATTGGTTTTAAATATTATTATAATATTTAAAACTATCCTGGCTGTAATGGATAATATAAGGATGTCTGGAGGTGGAATTACAAGAAAAATTCTTAGAAACATATAAAAAAGTATAAAAGAGGAGGTATTTATGAAGAAATCCAAACTACGAAAAATTATTCCAGTTATAATGTCAGCTGCACTGGCTTTAAATCCTGTGGGGTCAGGTACTGCTTCTGCTGCAAAAAAACCTGCACTTAACAAAAAAAACCTGGAAATTACAGTTGGACAAAAAACTACTTTGAAAGTAAAAAACAAAATAAAAGGAGCATCTTATAAATGGACGTCTTCAAAAAGCAAAGTAGCAAAAGTTTCAAAAAAGGGGGTTGTGCAAGGGTTAAAAAGCGGCAAAGCCACGATAACCTGCAAAGTAAAAGCAAAAAAATCCCAGGCAACAAAAGCCAGGACATACAATTTAAAGTGTAAAGTAACAGTTACAAAGAAATCCGTTACAAAACCAACAACACAGCCTGTTGTTGAACCAACAACGCAGCCATCATTTGAAACTGATGCTACCCCGGCAGCATCACCAGTTACAAAACCAGAAGCTACTCCGGCAGAATCATCAGAACCAAGTATAAGCCCTTCTGAAATAACTGTTGCAACACAAAAAGATTTAGAAACCGCACTAAAAACAACAGGAATACATTCTTTAATATTAAAAACAGATGCAGCAGAAACATTTATTATTCCTAAAGGCAATTATGCAGATACTGAATTAACCGTAGATGCTCCAAATGCAGATATTGATAATAGCGGGATTTTTAAGTTTATTACAATTAACGCAATTAAAAGTGATACATTTTACGAAAAAGCAAATGACAATTCTTATAATATTAATTCTCCCAAAGCACGTATTGTTGTGAATAAAAATGTATCAATAAGAAAAATAAAGATAACGAAAATTAATACAAAAACAAAGATAGACCTGGAACAAGGTAGTTCTATTGATAACATTAAAGTATTTACCAAAGCTGATGTTTCAATATCAGGGAACTCTGATTTACCTAAACCTGTTAATATAGAAATTTCACCTAGTGCTGCTAATTCCATACTGAATACATCTGTTAAACTTAACATTACTATAATGGCTGATGTAAAACTGATTCTTGAAAAGGGAGCAGAAAACAGTACTATTAATACTCCTGGTGACTCTTCTGTTAACGCCGATATACAAAACAATACTGGCAGTACAATAAATATAACAAATACAAACGGAGAAACAGAAACAATTGGCGGAGAAACAGGAAATACTATATCACCTAGCTATTATCCCCCATTTGTTTTACCAAATACCAAGCCTACATCTTCTCCATCTGCAACATTAATACCAGATAAGCCATCAGAGGACATTAACCTGTCTCTTGAAACTGGATGGACTGCAGGCTGGAATTCTGCTAAAATAGTAAGCGAAACTGCTTTCAGCCAGTATTCTGCTGATTTTCTGGAAGGGAAAAAAATTAATATTGCCTATACTATTGACGAAGGCGGCTGGACTAATTTAGGGGTATTTGCTGGCAATAATGAATATTCTGGTGAAGGTAATTTTATTACAATTAAACCTACTGGAAGTACAGACAGTACAACAGGCTATTCTTTTGATATTACAGCAGAAATTGCAGAAAAATTAATTAGCGGCGGTTTATATGTTGCTGCTGACCATGCTACTATTAATTCTGTTAAAATCATTGTAAAAGATAGTGCAACAGAAACAACTAAACCAACAGAAAAGCCAGAGGAAGATATAACTTTACCACTTGAAAACGGATGGAAAGCAGACTGGAATTCTGCTAAAATAGTAAGCGAAACTGCTTTCAGCCAGTATTCTGCTGATTTCCTGACAGGAAAGAAAATTAGTATTGCTTACACTGTTGGCGAAGAAGGCTGGACTAATCTAGGGGTATTTGCCGGAAGTAATGAATATTCTGGTGAAGGTAATTTTATTACAATTAAACCTACTGGGAGTACAGATAGTACAACAGGCTATTCTTTTGATATTACAAAAGAAATTGCAGAAAAATTAATTAGTGGCGGTTTATATATTGCTGCTGACAAGGCTGTTATTAATTCTGTTATAATTACTACTAAAGATACATTACCTGAACCAGGCAATACACCTGAACCTAGTGCATCGCCTGAACCTAGTGTATCACCTGAACCTAGTGCATCGCCTGAACCTAGTGCATCGCCTGAACCTAGTGCATCGCCTGAACCTAGTGCATCGCCTGAACCTGGTACGTCACCTGAGCCTGATGCTTCACCTGAACCTGATGCATCACCTGAGCCTGGTACGTCACCTGAACCTGGCACACCTAATAATCCATCAGAAGATATAAGTTTAATCATTGAAGACAGCTGGATTAAAAGTTTTAATTCTTATAAAGCAGTAAGTGAAAATACTTTCAGTAAATATTCAATTGATTTTTTAACAGGAAAGATTATTACTATTGCTTATACTATTGGTGAGGCAGGTTATACAAATTTAGGTGTATATGCTGGAAATAACGAATATTCTGGTGAAGGTAATTTTATTGAAATCAGAAAAAAAGAAGGAACAGGAGGGACAGAATATCCTTTTGAAATAACAGCAGAAATTGCAGAAAAATTAATTAGTGGTGGATTATATATAGCTTCTGACCAAGCAGATATTAATTCTGTTATAATTAACACTAAAAATACGTCACCTGAACCTGGCACACCTAATAATCCATCAGAAGATATAAGTTTAATCATTGAAGACAGCTGGATTAAAAGTTTTAATTCTTATAAAGCAGTAAGTGAAAATACTTTCAGTAAATATTCAATTGATTTTTTAACAGGAAAGATTATTACTATTGCTTATACTATTGGTGAGGCAGGTTATACAAATTTAGGTGTATATGCTGGAAATAACGAATATTCTGGTGAAGGTAATTTTATTGAAATCAGAAAAAAAGAAGGAACAGGAGGGACAGAATATCCTTTTGAAATAACAGCAGAAATTGCAGAAAAATTAATTAGTGGTGGATTATATATAGCTTCTGACCAAGCAGATATTAATTCTATTATAATTTCATCATCTGGTAATTAAAATAAAATTATACATACAAATAATAAATAATTTTATTGGATAATAAAATTACTATTCATTATCAGCAGAAATATAATACTTTTTATTTATTGCTTTGATAAGCCTAAAAAATTCTTTCTTGCACTGTTATACCGAATATGTTGTATCTGTTATAACATATCATCTGCCAGTTACTTATAAGTAACTGGCAGATATTTTTATATTCCAAAATAATGATATTATAAAAAAATTGTATTATAACTTTATTGATAAAATTATTTAAATACCCAATAGTAATATTACCTAAGAAAATTGCTATAAAACCAATGCCAAAGAAATAAAAGGCATTGGATTGTAATAACCACAATCCTAAGAATAAATCCTTGAGAAAAAAGTACAAAAATATCATATATTATGTTATAATCTATGTGTTGCTCACCAAGACCCACAACAGGGAGGAGGTGTTTACATGGAAGTTGTGATTTCTTTTTTAGTTACTGTTTTGGCTGGTGCAGCCTGCCACTACATCATCAAATGATTAGACAGTGACGATAACAGCAACAACTAACCTAGTGGATGCTTTACCACTATAAAATAAAAGAAGAATTCCCAGACGGTGTTACAGCACAGTTTGGAAATTCGGTTTTTGTCTACATGGACTTATGATTTCTTTTTGCCTATCGGCATTATGGCATATGCAAATTTTAATTACAAGATACATAAACAAAAGTTTTATCATTATCTGGTATTAACCAAAAGAACCAGGGAATGTTGTAAATTTGTTATTGCTTTCTGTACATCTTAAGCAAATCTCATCTGCCCAATACCAATCAATGATTTAAAATCATCATACATAGATAAAGACACGTAACAGGACAAGTCCAAATCCTGCTCTGTTCTTGCTAATTCATCAAATGTCAAAGAATTAACGATTTTAAAAAAATCAATACGTTCAAGAACTTTCTTTGTATATGGTCTTTTTGCATCCAAAAAGGCTATACTTGTAAGAAACCCTTGGACTTTCTTTGAATTTAATAATAACATAGCAGTATATTCCATATCATAACTGTCAAAACAAATAAAATAACTTGTGTCGTCTGTCATAACAGGTTTGTTATCATTTGAATACAACACAGAAAACAATGGTTTCTTATAAAAGCCGCTAACCCCGACTTTATATCTGGAATATGAATAACCACCTACACCAAACATAGAAAATAAAGGTGCACCGCGGTAAATTGAACTTTTCCGCCTTTCAAACAGTTCTATATTACAGTTCAGATATTCCCATGTTTTTGGCACCTCTTGTTCAAGATGTTTTGTATCTTCGCGGGCTCTTTTTTGTGTTACAATAACGAATTTTGAAAAACTATGAATTACAGGTGCTTTGAACATACTGCTTTTAACCAGAGGGAAAACAATATCATCTTCAACTTGCACCTCTTTCTTCTGCCCATTTTGAAATGTACCATTCTGCAAGGTTAATTCCATTATCTTTGAACAATCATGTTTTACTCCCTGACGCCATTCAAAACAGCACCTGCCGTCAAAATTTTCTATAATCTGGTGAAAGCGGTTTATCTGAAAGCTTGATAAGTAAAATACAGGCACTTGCATTTATCCCAAATACTTTTGAAGCATCAAATTCTAAAATATCACACGATTCAAACGTAATATAATTCCTTTTCAGTTCTTTGAAAACATTTCTTGCAACAGACGTTTTGCACAACATGGAAATTATGGTGTTTGTATTTCTATATTCGTGAACAAGCTGCAGGATAATATATTCACAAATGTCAAAATTGCTTGCCCCTGTTATTGCTTCAATGCCTTTTAGTCCCTTAAAATTAGCTTTTATGGGCAGATTACCAGAACCGGAAGCAGACAATGTACTATTAGTTACCCATGGAGGATTACCAATAACAAGAATTTGACGTTTGTCTTTGATTAAAGATTTAGACTGGAAAGCAAAGAAATCTGAATTGATTACAGTTACTTTGCTGTCATTTACAAAATTCCTGCACTTTTCACAATATTCTGGATTTATTTCAATTCCATAGTATTCATTAGCGCCAAATAAAAGACTGCTTTTTAAGAAATTACCCACGCCACAGGTTGGCTCAACTATTGCAGATGGGCTAATATTGCGGTAATCTTTCAGATAATGGCAAATCTTTTCTGCAAATCCAATAGGGGTCTGGTAATCACCATATATGCGTTTACCATTCATAATTAACAACCCCCTGGACACTGTTACCTAATGAGATAACCCTTGCATACTGCAGCCGCCATTGTAATGCATTGCTAATAGTCAGATAGCCTTGTTCTGGTGGATAACCAAGAATTTCTTCAGCAAGGTCATTATAAACAATATCATCTCCAGGAACATTTCTGTCTTGCAAAAATCCTATAATATCTTCCTTGCTAATAAATGTACAATTTGTAAAATGCAGCGTACATGTGCCGTTTGTATCATGCTTGTCATAAACAAAAACCAATAGATTATAGCCCAGACCAAAAATCTTCTGACGGGCATTCTTAAACGGACAACTTGATTGTGGCTGTGTAATAGAAGTAACCTTTATGTCTGTTTGGATTCCAGTGCCAGGCAGGTCAATACCCTTAACCCCTATAAGTCCAACATGGTTTTCACAGCTTTCAATTTCACAAAAATGGCGTGCAGACTCAATAAGTCCATTTATCGTTAATACTGGTTTCATGGCATTAATACCCCACCTTTGTACCATTTGCTGTCATATAGCCGCTTATATGCCCTGCCTTATAATCTGCTTTCTTTCTTGAAACAGGTACTTCCGGGTCTGTAGGGTCATAGTTTATTGTGTAATCAACTGTTATTGTTGCAGGTTTGCCAAGAGGCCCTGGCTTTGAAGAGCTTCCCTGTACAATATTTACTTTTGTACCAGTTGAAGCATAATCATATATCCATTTTGCATCAGCAACAGTCATGCGGACACAACCGGCGGATGCTGGCGAGCCAAGCCTGTTATATGTTGAAGGGCTTAATGCATAGTGTGACTGGCTTCCTACTGCGATAGCATGGAAATATACATTTCCTACAATATGGGTAGCCCATCTTGCATAAACTATGCTTCCATCAGGCTCGTACATTGGCTTTAAAGTATATTTAACAGATGTGCCATTGCTTGATACTGAATATGAACCAAGCGGTGTAAAGGAAGACTCTTTATTCAGCGAAGCGGCTGTGCCTGTACTGCTTGTGTCCCTGCCTACCGAAACAGTAAAAGATTTTATTGGTATTATGTATGCCTTTTTCTCACTGTCATATGCATATGCCGTTACACAGCCTGCTGCCCTGTTTATCTCTAAATACATATTATTGTTTGTTTTATTTAAACCAAGAATATTTGTAAGGTCTGTTACAATCTTATTATCCTTGTAATAAAACTTGTATTCCCTGCCTGCATATGTTTCATAAACCCATCCATTTTTGCCTAATTCTGATTTCTTAATTTTAAATGTCTTTTTATTCAGAAGTATGCTTTTTCCCCATTGTGTAGTTGCATAAGCATAAACCGTGTATTTTCCTTTTTCAGAATATGGCATGTCTGCAATAAAAACATCCTTGCTTGAAGTATTCACACCAAAAAACTTTTTATAAAATTTCTTCTTTCCGCCATTTACAGAATATACATTAAATTTCACATTCTTAATATTTCCTGGTATATATGCACCCGACAATACAAATTTACATGTGGCATTTGACTTCTTCTCTACATCGATAGTACCTTTTACCATCCTCATATCTGCTTTGCCAGTTTTAGTGAGATTTCTTTTATTGCCAGCATTGTCTGTTATGGATGCCTTAACTGTATAAACCTGGAGTTTATAATCTACTGATTTCAATGTTATATCTGCATAATAATACGCTGTTTCAGGTTTACGTGTACCTGTTTTGCTGCACACAAGTTTATTATTTTTATCATAAATATTAAACTTTACTTTACCTATGCCAAGTGCACTGTTGAGTGAACCAACAAATACCCTGAAAGATTTCTTCTTTTCAAGTGCCGCTGATTTCTTTGTT
This sequence comes from uncultured Lachnospiraceae bacterium, assembly GCA_910588655.1. GTDB lineage: Bacteria > Bacillota > Clostridia > Lachnospirales > Lachnospiraceae > Butyribacter. The sequence goes on from CAJUPJ010000013.1 coordinate 72,462, forward strand.
CCTACATTGGAATACACAATAGCAACCTGGAATTCTGCGGAAGCAAGTATTACACTATTCTTATCTACATTACGGTTTTCAAGCACTATGGCTGCACTATATTTTCCATATGAACTGCATATCGTAGATAAATCTGTTTCCCATGTTTTAGAAACATTTGTTAATTCCCTTTCAACCCCGCATGGTACTGCATTTGAAATCTTATCCTTGTTCTTCCAGATTATAAGCCTTATCTTATTGCCTGTACCTGGAACGCCTGCTTCTTGTGCTATATCAGGCTTAAAACCAAATGTCCTGTTTATATCATATTTATTACCAGTAACCTCAAGTTTATATGCATCTGTATGTATAGTAAAATCACATTTTCCAGCATTTACAACCTGCGGCTCTTCACCTTCTGCTGCTGTACCCATTATAAATGATACATCATATTCTTTAAATAAATATTTTTCAAGACTGTCCAGCGAAAATGTACCTGTATAAGTCCCGCCAGTACAGTTTGTTTCATCAAGTGTAATTCTCTGTTCTAACGCAGTAATAACTGTTGCATTCCCATCTGTGGCACTGTTTCCTTTATTACCTGATGCAGCACTTCCAGCATTGCCAGCAGTATTATTGTCTGTATTATTTCCATTATCTCCTGGCTTATTATCTGCATCGCCAGTATTATTACCTGGATTACCAGTATTATTATCTATACTGCCTGGATTATCTGTATTTCCGTTATTGTCTGGATTATTATTATCTGTGTTTCCATTATTTTCCGGACTATTATTATCTGTGTTTCCGTTATTGTCCGGATTATTGTTGTCGTTATCAACTGCATCACCAGTATACGTAACTTTAAGTGTCATTTCTTTTATAACATTAGTATCAATCCCATTCACAGTATATGTACAAACACCATTTGAACGGTCTGTTTCAAGCGAAGCACTATACTCTGCTGCTGCACTGGCACTGTTTCCAGATACAATTAAAGCTATAAACAAACATGATATTATAAATAACTTAGCAGCAAGTTTTTTCTTTTTTAAATATTTAGCCATTACGCCACCTATGCCTTTCTTTATTTTACAAGCCTGTGCCAAAATTGCAAAATAGCACTAAAATAGATATTAACACCTTTATACACAATATTTCAACCCATAAAATATTACAAAAAAAACCATACTTAGATGCTATTTTTTTACTGCCCCTGTAAAAACATACTTAAATACAAGAAGTGATTTTAATGGATGTCCCTTAAAATCAAATAATGCCTGGTTATCCCATGATGAACCACCATACCATTTTCCCGCATCATTTGCATCATAAGAGCCTGCTGCCCTTGACGCCCATCCAGAACCCTTTTCTTCCCATATTTTTTTATTTTCCCTTAATACTTTTTTATGGTTCTTCAAATCTTTTTTATATAATTGTACCGGAATCCATGCTGGTTCCCAGTAGAATACGCCAATACCAGCCTCCCCTATACCTGCCATTGACTGTATTACGTTTGCAACTGCATCCGCCTGTCCCTGTACAGAAACATCATAATCCAGCGGAAGGCCGCTGTCCTTCCCGACACTCTGGCTATGCCCGTCCCCATCCTCCAATGTATAAACATAAGAAGTTTCTGCAACCATAACTTTTTTACCATATTCTTCTGCAATTATCTTCATTGTGTCTGTCATGTTCTCTGCTGTACCATGCCAGAACGGGTAATATGATGTTGCAAAAACGTCATAATCCACCTGCCTGTCTTTTAATGTACTGGCAATACTTCTGTACCTGCTTTCAGAAATATCTGTAAAATGCAGTGCAACAAGTATTTCTTTTTCCATTGTGTCAGCAACATACCTTACTGCCCTGCTGCCCTCATTCATTAACAGGCAGATATTATCCCAGTCTGTTTCACCTGCCATGCCGTTTACAGTTTCATTGCCAATCTGTACCATTCCAACATCCACGCCACTGTCCATAAGCATGGTCAGGCTTTCTACAGTGTATACTTCCAGAGCCTGTGCCTTGCTGTCTATATCCATATCCTGCCATTCCTTTGGCGGCTGGAACTTGCCTGGGTCAGCCCAGAAATCTGAATAATGGAAATCTATAAGTACCCTTAACCCAGCAGCCGTTGCAAGCTTACCTATACCAGCAGCCGTTTCCAAATCATTATTTCCGCCGCCATAGCTATTACCCTTTTCATCATATGGGTCATTCCATACACGTATGCGCACCCAGTTAATTCCACATTCCTTTAAAAATGTAAAAAATCCCTTCTCTCCATCCCCAGGTGAATATGCCAGGCTGTTTCCTTCAAAATCGTAATATTGCACACCGCTTTCATATTCAGACTTAATGCTTGATATATCTGCACCACATATAAAATCTTCACAAAGCCCGTTAATTCGTGTAACATTTATCCCTGCTTCTACAGGTTCTGTATTTTGTATATTGTTATTATTATTTTCTGTATTATATCCTGGCTCACCAGACACCTCATCTTCTGATGAGGTGTCTCCGCTTCCAGAAGAAATGCCTGTGCTGGCAGGAACTGCACTTTTGTCTGTACTGTTGTTACTATTATTATTTGCACAGCCTGTAAAAGCCACTGGCATAATAAAACATAATAATATTGCAATAATGTTTCTGCTTTTTCTCCCCATATACACCTCCATATAAACTAACTGTACACCTCACATGGACTGTTTTAATCCCTGTCCCTTCTCCCAAATATCATTACAAGCCTTAATAATTGCAGAAGTATTGCAACCATTGAAGCTACATATGTCATTGCTGCTGCACCAAGGACTTTTCTTGCACCTGATAATTCCTTGCCCTGGAGTATATTCTGCTCTTTCAGTATATTTAAAGCCCTGCCCGAAGCATTAAATTCAACTGGAAGGGTTACAAGCTGGAAAATTACTGCAAAACTAAAAAGTATTATCCCAACATTTACAAGAATCCCGCTATTTATCATTGCCCCAAGCAAAATAACAGGCCATGCTGCATTTGAACCAATATTTACAAGAGGTACTATCGCATTACGTATAGTAATTGGCACATATCCTTTCTGGTGCTGGATAGCGTGGCCACATTCATGTGCTGCTACCCCTATTGCAGCTACTGAAAGCGAACCATATACAGAGTCTGAAAGACGCAGCACTTTTTCACGTGGTGAATAATGGTCTGTAAGGTTTCCTGATATACGTTCAATCCTTACGTCAAATATCCCTGCATTGCTTAAAATCATCTGGGCAACATCTTCTGCCCTGAGCCCGCGTGAATTATAAACTCCCATATAGCGTTTGTAAGTCCCGTTTACATTAGCAGATGCTGCCATACAAAGGACTGCACCAATTATAATTAAAATATAAGTAGAATCAATCATTAATAAATATTTCCCCTTTCTTAAATTACAACACAAATCTTTCCTTATTATTCCTGCGTTTTTAATATGCTATCATAAAAACCTTGATATTTCAAGGAATAAAGCGTAATAGTACATATGTTTTTTCCAAAAAATATAAATTAAAAGTGCATGGAATAATATAGTAAATTATTAAGAATATCATCATCATCAAAACCAGGAAAAATGTCCCTGATTTCATCTATTGAAAATTTACCTGTCTTTAATAATTTTATAGCTGTATTCTTTTCTGTTTTCATAGCTGTATTTTTTTCTGTTTTCTTTACTGCTTTATCTACCGCTTCCTTTACCTCACTTTTTACATAAATATCAAATACTTTTTCCTGGTCAAATAATGCTATCATAATATCCAAGCCTTGCTTGCAAGGCTTTAACCTCCTTCTCTTTGCTTTCAAGGTATTCTTTAAGCAGGTTCTTATCTTTTATTATATCATTGTTTTTCCCATCATAAATTACTTTTGCCCTTAATTCAATGCCAATATTCCTTCCGTTTTCTTTTTTCTTTCACCTGTATAAATTACATACAGCCCAGGCTCTGGCATTACAACCTTTTTACTTCCATCTTTGTCCAAGGTTTAATTTGTACTTTTCCCATAATTGACAAAACCAGGATAATATCCTATACTTTACCAAAATTCATATATAATTATTATTTCACAAAAAATATATTTATGTGTATGGGGGATTGTAATGGAAAATAAAATAAAAATACAGGTATATTACAAACTGCCTGAAGAAGCTGTATTAATACGGCAGGCGGTATTTGTTGAGGAACAAGGTTTTAATGAAGAATTTGACAGCATTGACAATAATGCGGTACATCTTGTCCTTTTTGATGGCAATACTCCTGCCGCAACATGCCGCTTTTTTAAAGATAAAGAACCTGGTACATACATAATAGGACGTATTGCAGTAATGCGTACCCACAGGGGAAAGGACTTTGGTTCTGCACTTCTTATAAAAGCTGGCCAGCTTATAAAAGAAGCTGGCGGAATTAAAATCTGCCTTCATTCCCAGAAACGTGTAAAAGAATTTTATGAAAAACAGGGATACCAGGTATTTGGTGAAGAAGATTTTGACGAAGGATGCCCACATATCTGGATGTACAAGGACATAAAATAAATTCCACATATGCGGTTGGAATAATTTCTTTATGCTGGTTATACAAGGAGGGGATTTTAATGTGTAAAATACTTTGCTCCACAGGAGCATTAATTGGCCTGCCAAATAACAGAAATTATAAATTGCTTAAACCACTGTCCAAAGAACTTCTATGTGATGGCTTTGAGTTTATGATGTACAGTTCATGGTATGACAAAACAGATGAAATAACAGGTTTCCTGCAAGATACTGGATTATATACACCAGTAATGCACTGTGAAAAACATATAGGGGAAGCAATAAGCAAAAATGAAACTGATGAGGCGTTATGCCTTTTTAAAATTAACTGCAATATGGCACAGGAAATAAATGCCAGTAAACTTGTTATACATTTATGGGATGGCATTACATCAGACCAGAATTTCCAGAATAATCTCAGATTATATAAAGAACTGGAGGAAATTTCAAACAGCTATGGCTTATGCCTTCTGGTAGAAAATGTTGTGTGCAATGCCGGCAACCCTATGAAACACTGGCTTGAACTTGCAGAATGTTATCCTGGAATAAATTTTGTATTTGATACAAAGATGGCTGCTTTCCACCAGCAGCTTGAATTACTATATAGTGAGGAATACAAGTGGTTATGGCAGGACGGGCACATAAAACATTACCATATAAATGATTATGCAGGAGGATATATGGAATGGGAAAAATTACGCTCCCTGCCGCTTGGGGCTGGAAACATTGATTTTAAAAAATTCTTTTCATTTATACATAAAGTAAAATACAATGATACATTTACAATAGAGGCAACGGCATTTAACCAAAACGGGGAAGTTGATACAGATATGTTAAACCGCTGTTTTGAAAATGTAAGGCATTATCTTAAGGAAATTTAACAAAGACAAATTTCTTCTGATTTTCATTCCCAGACTAATGTAACGATAAATTTCCTATAATTATTTTTTTTAAATAGAAAAACTCTGGTATTATATATGCAAAAATGTTATAATATTTTTTATTATAATTTATTACAAGAATTTAAGCGTAACCAGGTTAAATGCAGATATATGTCTTTAAGGACATTCCTTATAGTGGTAAATTATATACAGATAAACCAGAAACAAAATATACTTTGGAGGAAATGAAAATGGGGGTAAGATTTGGATTAGACATAGGGGTAGCTTCTGTGGGATGGGCTGTTGTAAATGACAATTACGAAGTTGAAGAAGCAGGTTCAAACTTATTTACATCAGCAGATGCAAACCAGAACGTTGAACGCAGGTCATTCCGGCAAACAAGACGCCTGCACAGAAGACGGGGAAACCGTATTAATGATTTTAAAAAACTCTGGCTGAATACAGGGCTTCCAATTCCTGCTACAAACATTCCTGATATGCTGGAATTACGTAACAGAGGATTAAATGGCAGGTTATCAGAAGAAGAAATGTTCCACGTATTAAAAAATGAGTTACTACACCGCGGAATTTCATATCTTGATGATGCAACAGATGGTTCTGAAACCGCACAAGGCGACTATGCAAAAGGAATAAGCCAGAACCAGAAAGAACTGGACAGTGGCAAATTTCCTTGTGAAATACAGTCAGAACGTCTGGACAAATATGGCAAATACCATGGCAATATTTTTGTTGGCAATGGAGAAGAAAAAATTATTTTATCCAATGTCTTTACAACAGGCGCATATAAGAAAGAAATCCTTGCTATACTGGAGCAGCAGAAAAAATTCCTTGGATTTCTGACAGACAGCTTCTGTGAAAAATACATAGAAATATTTTTAAGAAAACGTGAATATTATACTGGCCCAGGCAATGAAAAATCACGTACCGATTATGGCAAATATACTACCAGGACTGATGAAACAGGAAAATATATAACAGAAGATAATATATTTGAAAAACTTATAGGAAAATGCAGCGTATACAAGCATCTGACACGTGCAGCAGGTGCAACATATACAGCACAAGAATTTAATTTATTAAATGACCTTAATAATATAACTGTTAATGGAAGAAAACTATCAAAGGATGAAAAAGAAGTTATAATTAATGAAGTAAAAAATGCCAATTCATTTAATATGAGAAAAATATTAAAAAAAGCCATTGGTGAAGATATAGAAACGTTAACAGGGGCAAGGCTTGATAAAAACGAAAAAGAAGATTTCCATAAATTTGCACAATATAACGCAATAAGAAAAGAATTTGAAAAAAATGGATGGGATATAACCGTTCTTTCCAGGGAAGAACTTGACAGCATAGGAAATGTATTAACCTTGAACACAGAAAAAGAAGCTATATTAAACGGCTTTAAACGTGAAGGGCTGTCACTTACAGAAGAAATGGAAAACTGCCTTATATCCTTGCGCAAACAAAAAAGCCCTTTATTTAGCAAATGGCAGTCATTCTCATTAGATATTATGCTTGAACTGATTCCAGGTCTTTATGAACAGCCAAAAAACCAGATGGAACTGCTTACAGACATGGGAATATTCAAAAGTAACAAAGATATATTTAAAAATTACAGCAGTATTCCAGCAAATGCAATACTTGAAAATATATACAACCCTGTAGTAACACGCTCTATACGCATAACAATACAAATAATAAATGCTTTAATAAAAAAATATGGATATCCAGACCAGATAATTATAGAAATGCCACGTGACAAAAACGAAGAAGAAGAGAAAAAAAATATTGCTGAAAGACAAAAAAAGAACCAGAAAGAATTAGACGGCATTATTAAAAAGATTTCTTCTGAATATGGAATTAAAATAACAGAACAGGATTTCCACCAGCATAAAAAACTTGTATTAAAACTAAAACTCTGGAATGAACAAGGCGGAAAATGCCCATATTCAGGCAGGACAATAAATATACAGGATTTATTATACAACCCTTCACTTTTTGAGGTTGACCATATAATACCAAAATCCATTTCATTTGACGACAGCCGTTCAAACAAAGTGCTTGTGTATAGTACAGAAAACCAGAAAAAAGGTAATACCACCCCATATAACTATTTAAGGCATTTAAGCGGCAACTGGGGATATAAAGAATACTTTGATTATGTATGCAGGCTTAGAAAAGACAATATGATAAACAAGCGCAAAATGGAAAACTTATTATTTACAGAAGATATAAACAAAATTGAAGTATTAAAAGGATTTATAACAAGAAATATTAATGATACACGATATGCCTCAAGAATGGTATTAAATACATTACAAGGATACTTCCAGGCAAAAGAAGCACCAACAAAAATCAAAGTAGTACGTGGAAGTTTTACACACCAGTTCCGCAATAACTTATACCTGGAAAAAAACAGGGACGAAAGTTATTCACACCATGCAGTAGATGCCATGATTATGTGCTACTCACAAATGGGATTTGATGAATACCATAAACTGCGCTCAGAAATAATAGATTTTGAAACTGGGGAAATCCTTGATATCAAAAGGTGGGAAGAAGAAGTAAATGAGAAAACTTACAATGAACTTATATACCAGAACAAAATGATACAAATACGTGCCAATATACAAAAGGCAGAAAAAAAAGTAAAATTCTGGCATAAACGTGATTCCAAACCTAACAGGGGACTATGTAACCAGACAATACGTGGAACACGTAATGATAATGGTGTAATTAAAAAAGTAAACAAATTAAACATATATGACCCATCTGGTGTAGAAACACTGAAAAAAATGATTAACAACGGTAAACAAGATTGCTTTTTAATGTATAAACATGACAAAAGGACATGGGAAAATATGTTGCAGATTATGGAGGACTACAGGGAAACCAAAAATCCATTTACAGAATATGAAAATGAAACAGGAGATTATTTAAGAAAATACTCCAAAAAACACAATGGCCCACGTATAATAAAATTAAAATATCTTGGTGGGGAAGTTGGAAGCTGTATAGATATCTCACATAAATATGGATTTGAAACTGGAAGCAGGAAAGTTATACTCGAAAGTTTAAAACCATACCGTATGGATGTTTACTACAACGAAAAAGACCAAAAATATTATTTAATTGGGGTAAAATATTCAGACTTAAAATTTAACAAAGGAACATATATTATTAATGAAACTGCTTACAATAAAACACTAGTATCTGAGAAATTAATTAAACCAGGGCAATCAAGAAGTGATTTAGAAAAACTGGGATATAAATTTATGCTCTCATTCTATAAAAATGAAATAATAGAATATGAAAAAAATGGTGAATATCATACAGAACGTTTCCTTTCAAGAGTCAAAAAAGATAGAAACCTTATTGAAACTAAACCAATAGATGCACCAAACTTTAAAAAACCACAAAATCGAGTCAGTCTTTCAAAAACTACTTCTATAAAAAAAGTCTGCCTTGATATACTTGGCAACAAATACTATTCTGGACAGGAAAAATTTAAAATAACAGTTGACAAAAACTGATAGATGTACTATACTAATTTTAGTGGATTTGCGATAACTCAATTTTTTCAGAATCTACTAAAACAAGGCTTTATGCCGAAATCAAGGACATCGACGGATGTCCTTTTTTCTTTGCATTTTTTAATAAGGAGGTATAATGGGATTTAGGATATTAATGATAGAAAGCGAAGCTGCAATTAGCATAAAGCTTGATAACCTTATAATAGAAAAAGATGGCAAAAAACTCTGGATTCCTGTTGATGATATATCAGTAATAGTTGTTGATAACCTGAAAACTACATTAACAAGCCGGATGCTATGCCTGCTGGCAGACCATAATGTTGGTGTTATATTTTGTAACCATGAACATCTTCCTATTGGGTTTTATTGCTCATATGATAACCACAGCCGTATTTCCAAAACAATAAATTACCAGATAAATGCAGGAACAGAATATTATAAACAGCTATGGAAATTAATTGTAGACGCTAAAATTACTAACCAGTATAAAGTATTAGACATTCTTGGAAAAAATCCAGCCACCATCACCCAGTTAAAAAATTTCTGCACAGAAATAACAGAAGGTGACATTACCAACAGGGAAGCACATGCTGCTAAAGTATATTTTAATGAACTAATGGGATGTAGTTTCTCCAGGGGAAATGAAGAACTGCTTTTAAATTCAGGACTTGACTATGGATATGCAATTTTCCGTTCATATCTTGCAAAACTATGTGTAGGATATGGATTAAACAGCCAGCTTGGAATACACCACAAAAACGAATATAACCGTTTCAACCTTGTAGATGATTTAATAGAACCATTCAGGCCTTTTGTAGATTATTATGCATATTCCCTTCTTAAAGATGAAGAATATTTTAAGTCTGTACACAGGCACAGCCTTGTAAATTTATTAAACCATAAAATAATTTACAATAAAAAGAAAATGTTTCTATGTAATGCTATGGAAGAATATGTTTCAAATATTGCTGCCTGTATTTCTAAAAAACAATTTAACACAGAATTTCCAGATGTACAACAATATTTAGGAGAAACAGATGAAATATAAAGTTATGAGAATGATATGTATGTTTGATTTACCAGTTGAAACAAGTGAGGAACAGAGAATTTACCGGACATTCCGTAAAAATTTAATAAAAGAAGGTTTTATAATGATGCAGTATTCCGTATATATAAGGACATGCCCTAACCGTGGTTACTGTACACGTCTTGAAAACCGTATGCAAAAATTTATGCCAGAAAAGGGTAATGTCCGTATAATTGTTATAACAGAAAAACAATATGATGATATGAAAATTTTTGTTGGAAGCAAAAGTGAAACAGAAAAATCTATTGGGGCAGAAAGGATGATAATTATTTGAAAATAGAAATTACAGACAAGAATACAGAATACATAATAAACCTTGAACCAGTCACCCAGTTATGTGGTATATGTTTTGAAAAAAAGGATTTTATTATTAAATCCCTATATAAATATTTTTCTTCAAGTAAATACGAACAATACGAAGACAATATGCATGAGAATATTAAAATTAATGGTGAAAAAACAGGCAGAAAATACTTCTCTGCTTTTCACATCTCTTCACGTGAACAATTAATACAATCTGCAAAAATTTCAAAATCTAGCTTAATGATGCAATATTTGTCAAGTATATATTCCGAAATTCCATATCAGTGGATAATAGACCAGATACAGGAAAATCTTGATAAATTATATTTAGAAATAAATAAGGAAATACAAAACAAAATAAAATGTATAGAAATAGGACATTATACAAAAAATATCTTGGAAATAATACAATCATCTGATATTTCTGGAACAGACGAAACAGCACTTGAAAGCCTGTCAAATATGGAACTCCTTTTTACATATATAGGGATATTACAGGAAATACAAAAAAAATGTCCTTGTAAAACATTAATAATAATTGAAAATATAGACCATTTTATAAATTATCAAGATTACAAAAAAATTTTAAACAAAATGGTTCAATTCTCTAACAGCTTTGATGCATGGTTTATTGTAACAACAAGCATAGAAGGGTATGTAGTATTAAACAGAAACTTAATAGAAGGAATAAATGTAATTAACGACTGTATTTTTTCATTTCCAGATATGGAACATATAATATCATTTATTAGAAAAAAATATCCCACAGAAAAAATTTTTCAAGAAAGTGAAATCTGCGAAAATATAATACCTGTTATACAAAATATAGGATGTGAAAATTATAAATATGATATGCGAAAAAGCGTAATGCTAAAATTGTTACAAAACAGCCTTGGAATACCATTAATTTTAAAAAATAGTTACTATTCAGTCATAAAGGCACATTTATAAGGCACACAGTTAAAAAGCTGG
>CAJUPJ010000014.1 GCA_910588655.1 uncultured Lachnospiraceae bacterium
AATTTTTTATATATTATTTGGTTTTATAAAATATTTATTTTATGCGGTTATCCTGCACGGCTGTTTCATAAATTTTTATATTAACTAAAACTTGTAAGTATAAGATAATTTCCAGTTATCCTGTGTATGGTAAACGGACGGTTTTGCGTGCCAGAGCCAGAATATTCCGTACAGAGGTACGCTTCCGCTACGGTGGCATACACAGCGGCGCATAAAATTCCAAAGTATGGGATTTAAACGCCGACGATGCCAAAGTACCCCTTTTACGGAATAATCCATGGCATCTGGCACGCAAAACCTGTCATCAAAAATCTACTCTAAAACACAAAATAAACAGATAACTGTAAATAAAAAAATACTATAATCTTACTTTAAGATTATGGTATTTTTCTGAAAATGATAATATTTAATTATGATATCCTGAATTTGATTTATTGTTTTTTTTGAACTTTATTTTATCCTTATAAAAAATATTTTTATAGCAATCTAATAAATTACTAATAAATAAAGCATGAATTAAACCATCCCAAACAATCTGATGCACAAATCGTTGAAAAAGAGTACCTTACAGCATCCGGCAAGTTTTCTAAAGTTCTAATTTTTAACTTTCTCAAGATGGACTTTATTTTAGACCACATTTTTTCAATAAGATTAAAATCAGGACTGTATGGTGGTAAATATACTACATTTGTTTCCAGCTCTTCAATAATTTTTTTGGCTTCTTTTGAATGATGGGTACACATATTATCCATAACAACAATATCATTTTTATGTAAAGCTGGGGCAAGGATATTTTTTAAATAGTCTGCAAATTTATCACTTGTTGTCCCTCCCTGGTAAACCGTATACACAGTTTCGCCATTATATCTTATTGAAGATAAAATTGTTGTATTTTGTGGGGTATTTAATTGAACTTTGTCATTACATCTTTCCCCGCCAGCTGCACGTCCATAAATTCTTGTCAGGTTCGTATTTATGCCGCTTTCATCAATAAAAACAAGATTATTTTTGTCATATCCGAACAAATTTTCAGTCCAGTTTTTTTCTTTGCAACACTACATCGGGGGACGCTCACGTTCTGAAGCGTGCAATGACTTTTTCTTATATTTGTATCCCATTTTTATAACTGCTTTCCGCACAGTTTCATTTGTGGCTTTAAGCTCTAATTTTTCAATTATTTCATTAATTGTTATATCCCGGCTGTGAGTCAATAAGCAAAAAAATATTTTTTAAATCTTTTTCAGTTAAAACAGATTTTCTTCCTCTTTTGTTTGTCTGGAGTTTTACACATCCTGTATCTCTTTTTTGTTTCACAATTCTGTAAACACTGCTTATATGTATATTAAAAATTTCGGATAATTCTTTTGCTGTATAATTTTTATATGCTTCTACTAATAATTCTCTTGTTTCATTGTTCAGCATTTTTATCACCCCTATTTTTACGGGACACCACTTGTCAATATTATTGGTATTTTATTGGATTGCTATAATTCAGTCAAACGGATATTCGCAATATATTTTGCTACTTGCTCATAACCTCATTGCAGCTTTGCGGCATTCTGGCAGGAGCTCAGACTCCTGCCAGACTAAAGCAAGTCCCAAAACCACCACTTAAGAAGCAGGAAACTTACTTGATGAAGTTAAATATATCTTTCTTGTCTTTTGCTGCTCTTTGAAAATTAATTTCAAAATTCTGTCTGCTTTTCTGTAAAATTGTCTGCAATACCATTCCAGCAAAAAATAACTGGATTGCAGCAACCATAGTAAAACCACACATTATCAGTGTAGGAAAATTAGAAACTTTACCTGTTCTTGTAAATTCAATAAAAACTGGTATAAAGAAACCTATGGAAATTAATGCCATAACAAGTGCTATAATACCAAAAAAGCCCATATGTTTGTAGTTTCAATGAATTTTAAAATAGTTTTCAATACCTTTATACTATCGGAATAAGTATTAAATTTTGAAACACTATCTTCTGGATGGTTCCTATATTCAATTATAATATTTTCAACAAGCATATTTTTATCAACAGCATGAATACTCATCTCAGTTTCAATTTCAAACCCTTAAGATAAAATTGGAAATGTTTTTACAAATTCATAACTGAAAACCCTGTAACCAGTCATTATATGTTTTATAGTCATATTTTATCATTATATGCCTCCTGTTTATATTTTATATTGCAATAACTTATAATGATATATTAAGCGTATGCTCACTATATTATTCTTATATACAAAATCTAATAAAAAAGTATAATAAGTTTACTAATGAAACTTGTAATCTATTATTTGGTGAGTGTTTATAAAAAAAGCGTAGTGCAATATATTTATTACCATGATGCATTTTATATACACTATCATTTGAAATGCTTACTTTATTATATGCCCATATTATAAAAGATTAAAAATCAAAATACAAAAATGTTGATATTCCTGCAAACGATACTACAGACCAGACCAAAAATACCACAACAATCATTAAATTTAAAACTGTTGGTTTAAATTCCTTCTTCTTACTGTTTTTAGTATTTAATACAATAAAAAATGCACCAAATATAAATAACCACAAATTAAACCCTGTAATATGTGACACCAGATAATTTAAAAATGGTATTTTCTCTTCTAGGTAAGACAGTTCCACAAGATTAAAACAATTATATAAATTTTCATTAATTGTGAAGCTTGATAAACTGCACATTTCTTTTATAAAAAGTTTTGCTGATGAAATATCTTCGGCCCTGAAAAGAACCCAGAGCATATCTACAAGCATAAATGTAATAAACCACTGTGTTACTTTTCCAAGCTTTTTCCACTGGTTTTTAAACAGCCTGTCCAGACAATTAAAAAAGCCATGCAGTACTCCCCATAATATAAATGTCCAGTTTGCACCATGCCATATACCACTGATAAGGTAAACTGCCATTATATTAATATATGTCCTTATTTTGCCTTTTCGGTTTCCACCAAGAGGGATATAGATATAGGTTCTTAAAAACCTTGTAAGTGACATATGCCACCTGCCCCAGAAATCTGTTATAGATGTTGCTTTATAAGGGGAATTAAAGTTCTGTGGCAGTTCAATATTAAACATATACCCTATTCCAGATGCCATATCACAATACCCACTGAAGTCAAAATAAAGCTGGAAAGTATAAGAAAGTGAAACCAACAATGCTTCCAGCGAACTTAATGTGGGGATTGTCCCAAAACCATATGTAACTGCAAATCCAAATGTGTCCGCAATGATTACTTTTTTAAACAGACCAGCAGCGAAAATATACATCCCTTTTGAAAAATTCCCTGGAATAAAAAACCGTTTATTATGATTCCTGAATTGTGGGATTACCTCATTATGCAATACTATAGGGCCTGCAACCAGCTGTGGGAAAAATGATACAAACAATGCATATTCATCAAAAGTATAACCTTTTGTTTCTCCCTTGTATGAATCCACAAGATATGAAACCTGCTGGAACGTAAAAAAACTTATCCCTAATGGCAAGGCTATATTCTTAAGTTCAAATGTTTTTCCAAATATACTGTTCACATTTTCTATAAAAAAATTAAAATATTTAAAACAAAATATGACTGCTATATTTGCAAGTATCCCAAATGTAAGTATAATCTTCCTGATCCCCTTATTGCCACATACCCCCCCCCGGTTAATTAATACTGATAATAAATAATTAGCAGCGATACTTCCACATATGATAAGTAGGTAAGATTTATTAAAATATCCATAAAACCATAACGACATGCCAATTAAAAATATACCAGCAGCCCTGTATTTTTTAAGGTAATTTAATAAATAATACCCTGCCAGTGCAAGTGGCAGGAAAAGAAATATAAACACATATGAATTAAATAACATGCTAGTTTTCCCCTTGGATTATTTATGAAGTGAACCATAATCATAAGAATTATAAAATTTCCTGATTGTTTTTATATAATCCTTATAATTGTCTTTTGTCAGAAAGTATTCATCATTATACATCCATTCTAATATCCAGGAATTTACCCATTCACCATAATGTGCTTGGTCTTTATAATTATCCAGATTACATACAAGTTCAAAATTATTACAAAATGAATAAAGCTTAATATTAGGATATTTTAAAATCTCTTCAATAGCTGCCTGTTCAGCATCAATACGCCAGTTTATCTGTCCGTTATTTTTTAAACCGTCCCAGTAACAGATGCTATATGGCGGGAAAAAATAATAAAAAGTTGTTTCGGGATGTCCATCAGCCAGGCTTGTTACATTCTGTTTTATGTTTCCAATAACCATCCTGCGGTCATCCTCTGAAAATACCTGTGCAGAACTGGCTGTTTCATTCAAGGTATATGTACTTAAAACTGTTTCTGCCCCAAAGGTATAGTAATTGTTCCAATTTGCATAATCATCAAAGCTTGTAGTTTCAAGCCCTGCCTTTGTATGTCTGATAACACCCCGTACCTGTCTAAATAATATGGATTTATTCAACACATAATTCACATCATCAAATAAATTATTATTATACAAATAAGATGGATATTCTACATCTTCCATGTAAGTATCTTTATCTTCAATTAAAAAGCTATAATCAAGACATCTTATTACATATTTAATATTTTTATCTGAAGCATAGGCCCTCTTAAGATTCTCATTTATTTCTTTATAATGCCCTCCTGAAAATGGAACTTTTATAAAATTACTTCCAAATATCCTATCTGCTTCAGATTTTTTAAAATTCTCCGTCATTGAAGTCCCTGTAATAATGCTTTCATATTCAAAATTCTTTGTAATCCCATCATTCTGGTATCTTTCATTGTTAATTGGGTATTTATATTTATTTAATGACTTATGATAATGGAATAACGGGTCAATATAAATTATGATAGAAGCAAATATTATAAATGCTATAGTTGAAAAAACTAAAGTAGTGATAATCCATATTTTATATCTTGGTTCTTCTGCCCCTTTTTCTTTTCTTTCCATTTTAATCCCCCTTTTTAATTTACATATTATTTATATCTTTATAGGATAGAATAAAAAGTTTCATTGACTACTTAATCTCTTCCATATATTTCTTTGCATCCTTTAAAAAACTTACTGAAATAAGCACAATAACTATCGCAATTGGAAAAGCTGATACAATGCTTACACTTTGCAGATTATTCATGGAACTTTCTGCAAAAATCAAAGCTATTGGCAAAAGAATTAATAAAATACACCAAAGCAGCTGTATTACTTTATGAGGCTGTTTCCCGCCTTCCAGATAATTATAACTATAACATGAAACTGTAAAGGCAATAGAATCAAAAGAGGTCGCATAAAATGCCATCATCGTAAGCAAGACTGCAGCCAGTACCAAAGCAGGGCATGGCATTGTCTGGATAATATCAACAATTAATGCATACATGTCTCCTGTTTCATTATATTTTAAAAGGAAATCTGCCACCCCTGTAACCTGCATCTTCATGGAATAGTTGCCAAGGACTATAAAACTGCATATTGTCGAACCGACACCAAAAACATATCCACCTGCAATTGTCTGCCGTATTGTCCTTCCACGTGATATGTTCCCAATAAAAAACGGAGCTGCCACACACCATACCATCCAGTATGCCCAGTAATAAATCGTCCAGTTCTGTGGAAAATTTGATGTCCTTAAAGGGTCAGTAAACGTAGAAAGTTCAAAAAAATTTTGTACCATCTTTCCAAAAGAAGCTATACCTGTTTCTATAATATACCTTGCATCACCACTAAAAACTAATACAAACAACACCAATCCAAAAAACATATAAATACATAACTTTGCCAGGAAGCTTATCCCTTTAAACCCATGTAGTAAAGAAAATGTGTAAATAAAACATGTAACAATTAAAATAATAACCGTAATGGCAGTACGGCTTAATGGCACATGGAACAATGTTTCAATGACAGATGCCATAAGCGGGGTTGCCACACTAAAAGTTGTTGCTGTTCCTGCCAGTAATGCAAAAACAGCAAGCAAATCAATGACCCTTCCTGGAAACCTGTCTGTATACTTTCCTAAAACTGGACGGCAGGCCTCCGAATATTTCTGGCGTCCCCTTTTACGTACATGGAGCATAAACCCAAAAGCAACAGCCAGTACAAGATAAAATGCCCATGGGATAAAACTCCAGTGGAACAACGGATAGACCCCTGCCCATTCCTGTATGCTGCCCATCTCAGCAATATGCGGGTCTGCTGCATACAGAATCCATTCAGAAAAAGAATAAAACAGTATATCTGCAGCAAGTCCACAAGTAAACATCATACATCCCCATGAAAAAAAAGAATATTCAGGTTTCTCATCTGGTTTCCCAAGAACAATATCCCCATACTTAGAACCTGCAATAAAAACTGAAAGCAGGAAAATTCCAAGCCCTATTACAAGATAGTATGTCCCAAATGTATCACCAAAAAAGAAACGTATTCTGCCCAATATGGCATTAGACTGTCCTGGTGCTGCAAAAAATACAATACATAACCCAATAACAATTAACATAGGAAGCAGTGTAACCATCCAGTCAATCCTACTTTGTCCCTTGCTAATTTTTTTCTTCATTTTACTTTTCCTCCAAATATTTCTGGTAATAGTTATCCAATGTTGCAAGTTCATTAAGACTGTCCACCTCAGTAACATCTGCAGCATACATTGGCCTGATTCCTAACTGGTAATCTTCCGGATGGCAGAACATAACTACATCATCCCAGTAAATCTGCCTGTTCTGTTTTTGTTCAAATTCAAGTTCAAGGTGCGCTTTAAGCTTCCTCCCGTCTTCGGCTGTCCATCTGGAAATACTGTAAAGCTGCCATCCCCCTTTCCCACCGGTCCTGCTGCATGATGTAACAATGCCATTTTCAACTGTCTGGAGCCATTCATTTGTTCCTACGCTATTCCAGACACTGTTATACCCTGATAATACAAATTCAGGGGAAAGTACCTCTGGATTATATATAATCTGGTCGCCATCAATAATAATCGATTCTTCTATATAATCCCGTGCCATATATAAAGATGATATATTGTTACAAGTGCTGTACCATGGGTTTTCAATTAATTTCACACCAAGATATTCCTTTTTAAGTATATTGAATTGATTTTTTAAATAACCTGTTACTATATAAATATCTTTTATGCTATTTTCATGCAAAGCAGAAATTACTGTATCAATTATCCTTGTACCATTAACTTTCACAAGAGGTTTTGGTGTTTTAAGAGTAACCGGATGAAGCCTGTTACCCATTCCTGCTGCCATAATAATTGCCCTTTTTACCATATGTTTTTCATTGTTTACCATTTATATTACTCCATCAATCCTTTTTTAATTCTTCCTGCACAATTCTATAATAATCTTTTGCATAACGGTACTGGCACAAACTATACTCCCCAAATTCTACACCAAGCATATGCTTGTACTCACACCAGTTACTCCACAACAAACCACATGCAGATATATAACAATATATCTTTATACGGTTTCCATCACTGCATCCTTCTGGAAAATATGCCTTAACTAATTTGTCAACCTGTTGTTTATTATACAACGCATAAATAGCAAACATGGCTATATCAACATGCGGATCCTGCATACCTGCATATTCCCAGTCAATCAGCAATATATCATCTCCTGCAAAAAGAAAATTATCCGGGACAGCATCAATATGGGCAAGGACTTTTTCACCTGCATGGGCATCAATATATGGTTTTAAAGAGAAAACTTTCTCTTTTGTTATCTTGTAGTCTTTATAAGCAGATGGTACACCATACAATAAATTTTCATAAAATTCAATTTGTCCAAAAATATCAAATTCATGGTCTGTAGCCAGCTTCATTTCATGGAATTTCCTAAGTTTCTCCATACATCTTTTAACATCATCTGCTTCCAGTGCGTTACAGACCCTTGCGTCTTCAACGAATTCTGTAATTTTATAACCATTCTCCGGGTTAATATAACAGACATTGTCACAGATATTTCTGCCAGCAATTACCTGGTAAACAGATGCCTCATGCTTACGATTAACCAGCCTGCCTGTACCTTCGCCTGGAATCCGCATTATATATTTCTTACCATTACATGAAAAAAGAAATGACCGGTTTGTCATGCCCTTTTTCAAAATGGTAATATCTGTTATTTTATCCGGCCTGGTATGAAATTCATCACAAATTACTTTGATTGCATCTGTTTTAAGCTGGTAAGAACCACTATCAATTTCACGTAACTGCTCATATGTATTGATTTCTGCTACATCTGATGAATGTACTACTTTTGCGTTTACAATCATACGGTTTTCTTTATATAAAGCTTCTTCCCAAAAAGCCTGGTTAAACTTTGTATCACAACACAATTTACTGATTCTTTCCCTTACATAAGCAGCTTCATCTTCTGCCAGGTAACTAATACCAACCATAGCATTCCCCGCATCAGTACATGGAACAGAAAACAATTCCATTTTACGGTTTATTCTTACAGAACTGTTATTATCTACTAAGTCACTGACCATATACCATGAATACATTTCATTCCTATGGTACGGGTTTCTGTCACACCAGATATCACATGGTATAACATAACTGTTAGAAAGATGGCTAGTTACTAATTTCATAGAATGAAGATTATTCTTTGTTGCATAATCTGGATTGAACACAAGCTCTACACCATACTCATCAATCAAATATTCAAACCTTTCTTTCATAAAACCAGTAACAATATATATTTCATTAATACCTACCTCATGCAGCTGTTTTATAGTTCTCTCAACTAATGGTTCACCATTAACCTCTAATAATGCTTTAGGAACTTCTGTATTTATCGGAACCATACGCATACCAAACCCTGCAGCAAGTATAACCGCATTTTTAGGTGCTTTAGATTTAAATTCCGAAACCGCCTTTACAGTAGGACGGACTTCCTCATCTATATAACCAGTTTTTATAAGTTCTTTAATAGAATGGTTCACCATCTCTAACGAGTGACCAGAAACTTCTGCTAAAATGCGCTGGTTAATAAATGGTTCCAGCAAAAGCGCATTTAATATATCACTTTCATGTTTGTTCATATACCTTTTTCTCCTTGTATAACATATTTAGATTATTATAAGGTCATATCCTGGTTATTCTGCTCTTTACAATAAGTTAATGTATTCTTAATACGCATAAAATAGTTATTGATAATATTTTTTTATAAACTGATATGTCTTTTCACAAGCATCAAAATTATAATTTTCAATCATCATTTTATAAATTCTATGCCTGTCTTTGCTGTAATCCAAAAAATCAATTTTTTCAAAAGCATTTATAAACTCATCAAAATTATAATACTTTACCCCAGGTGTTATTTCATTGTAATCAAAATATAATTCCCGGTTACTTAGATAGTTTTCATAATCATATGGAATAAATATAATCTCTTTATCAAGTACCAAATAATCAAAAAATATAGATGAATAATCCGTAATAAGAAAATCTGTATATACCAAAAACGGATAAATATCTACATCATTACTTATTTGGACAATATTGCTATATTTTTGTATAGCTGAATGTTTAGTTAATGGATGAAGCTTTAAAAAAAATATTCCATTAATTTTTTTAAGTGCTTTACTCATTTTGTTAAAATTAATACCAGCTTTGTCAAAATACCCTGGGTCATCATCCCGGTATGTAGGCATATAGATAAATACTTTGTCATATTTTTCTGTCATTTTAATATATTTAAGAAGCCCAGAAGAATACTTTTTACAGAAAATTAAATTATCCTCACCATCCAGTCCCATAACATCCATTCTTGGATATCCAAAATTTAAAATTTTGTCCTGGCTGGCTGCAAATGCACCTCCCAGTATCTTTTCAGATAAATACTTTGAGGTTGAGAATATATATTCAATTCCACCTTTATTCATTATATCCAGATACAAATTATGTTTATCTGGTGGTTTCCCCACAACATCATAACGAATCTTCTTAAGTGGTGTTCCATGCCAGAAGTCAAGCTGCACAGATCCTCTCTGCAGGATATGGTCAAGCTGGTCTGGACCATAATGATGAAAAGAGAACTTAGCCCTTAGAACAAGACATATTCCCTTTAAGCTTGGAAAATGTACTACAGGCAGGTTCATATTTTTGAGCATCCTAGTTTCTTTTTCTGATGATGACAGCCAGTACACTTTTTCATTTGTATTATTTACTAAATATAAGAAAAAGTACTTTGAATTGTCAAAGAAAGCTGGCGGAGTATTAGCATATTCCCATGCAGATATCTTTCCCGTAACCCATAAATGCTTATTTCTTGGAACTATCCTGAATAACATAGACAGTAAATTAAGAACAAGTTTCCGTATCATTATATTCTCACACTTTCCCTTTTTTAATTGTCTTCTCAATCATCATCCTTACCAAATAGTCTCCTGATAATAATAATTCAGACACATAAATTAATCCACATACACCTATAAAACCAAACATCCATAAAGTGTTTGTGTCTATCTGGCTCTGGAATAACACATACAGGATGATAAAAGGCACAGTAAAAAATCCATACTTAATAAGACTTTTGTTAAATAAATTTATTTTCACAAGCTTCCTGGTAAAATAATATCTGGCTGAAACTGCAACAATGTAACTCAAAATTGATGCAATTGCAGCACCATTTATTCCCCATAATGGTATAAATGCAAAATTGAGTACAACGTTAGACAAAGCAACAGCTGAAGAGCAAACCAGCAGCCATCTGTCCTTTTTGAAAACCAGCAGCGTTTTAGAACCAAACATATCACCAATTGGTCCCAGTAAAATAATTCCTGACATAATCCGTGAAACAGTTACTGCTTCGGCATATTGCCCACCAGCAATAAATGGAATTAACCTGCCTGATACCAGATACATGCCCACTGTCATAGGAATTCCCATCAAAAGAATCATATCATAATTAATTTTGAGATTCTTTATATATTCATCTGATGAATTTCTTGCAGAAATATTAATCTTTGGAAACAAAACAATGCCAACAGTTTCAACAATCGGGGATATCATCAATACAAATTTCACACCTGCAGAATATATACCAACATTAACATACTCAATCATAAATCCAATCATCAGTTTATCAAGATTTGACGATACCCCATTTACCAGCCTAAAAGTAAAAAGCACAAACATAGGTTTGATATGATTTTTAAAATTAAGAAACATCTTCCTTACTCTTAACATGGCATAGTTTCTTCTGCAATACATTAATGATGAAACTTTCGTACCCATTTCTGTAACACAGGTAATAACCATATATTTAACATAATCTTCTTCATACTTAACAAAAATAAAAACAGCTGCCACAGAAAAAATCCGTATAATTAGATTTCTTATAGTTGAAAAGTAATAGTCATCAAATGATTGGAGCAGCCAGTCCAAAGACAGAAAGTTTGAGAAAATAACAACTGAGTAAATTGTAAATATTAAAAAATTATTTCTGAAATTTTGGACAAAAAACACTCCGCAAAAATACAGTATAGTACTAAGAATTGAAAAAAAAAGATTTAAATTAAAAATTTCATTACTAATCTTCTCAGTCTTTTCTTTATCATCTCTTATTTTTGAAACCTCTCTTATAGCATATGAACTTATACCAAAACTTGCAATATGAGTAAAATAATACCCATATGACTGGGCAAAGTTAATAATTCCAAGATTCGATGGTCCAAGAATCCGTGATACATATGGAAATGTGATAATTGGAAATAATAGCATCATTATAATATTAGCAGTACTAAGAATATAATTTTTAATATATTTATTCATTTATCTACCTCGGATTTTTTTTAAGAAGGTGTATATTCTGATATCTCTGACTGAAATATGAATTAACATTTTCTTAATAAGATTTAATGAAGAGCATTTTCCAACATTATTATCAATCCATTTTTTCAGTTGTTTTACTTGAACTAATATTTCATGATTCTTTCTGATTTTATATCCTTTTTCTAACATCAAAAGATATTGTATAATTAAAAAATGAATAAGTTCATCAGTTACCCTGTTTTGACAAGCAAAATAATTGTATATTTGATTATATGCCTCTGCTTCATCAAGAAAATTTTTCACACCATAAGTTTTGCATATACTTTCCATATTTCCCTGATAATAAAAATAATATGGACAATCTACATATACCAGCTTATTACATTTATCTATTAAACGGTATGTTATATAAAGGTCTTCATGGAGTTTTCCCCTTTTAAAAGCCAAATTATTAAATAACTCCCGGCGATATATTTTCATACATAATCCATGATGAATAATTCTCTCTTCAGATGGTAAAAAATATTCTTTCAATGCTTCTTTATTCATGAATAATTTAGTAGTAGAATGATAGTGCATTTTAAGTAATTGAGGTAACTGTCCCAAATCATTAAAAAGTGTTAAATCACAGGTTGTAATATCAGAATTATACTTACGCTGTGTCTTGATTAATTCAGAGAAAAAATCTTTATGCAAAACATCATCACTATCAATAAAAGCATAGAAAGCACCATTTGCTTTTTTAATCCCATAGTTTCTCGCATCTGATAACCCACCATTTTCTTTATGGTAAACTTTAATGCGGGCATCTGTTTTTTCTATTTCATCACATAAATTTCCTGATTCATCAGTTGAACCATCATCAATTAACAAAATTTCCAATTTCTTATATGTCTGTTCAATTATACTGTTTATACAATTTAATAAATATTTCTCAACATTATAAACAGGTATAATTACACTTATTAATTCATCCATTTTTTTATAGTCCTTTTAACAAAACCACCAATTCGTCTTATAGGGTCTGAAATATAATCAGAATAAAACCTGAGTAACATGTTATGTTTATATTCATCTGTTTCATAAAAATGGTCAAGGTCAGGCAGATATTCTTCTTTTGGATTATAATGAATAAAATCAATATCCTTACCATTATAAGCCAGTGCTGGATTTTCAATTTTTCTTATCTGTCCAATTCTTCTTATAAAATCTATCATTATATATCCAATACATATTCCCGAGTTGATTTTAAAAGAATTATCAAATTCTTTTTTCTTATTGGCAAAGCAGAATATCTTTTTCATCTTCTCCATAGAAAGATATTTGTTATCATTAATTATATTTAACTGGTCGGCACGCAATTTCATGATACCAAGAGAATAATACCAGTAATTATCATGTGAAAGAACCGCAAGCTTCCGGCTTGATTTGCATATTTTACTTATATTATGTCTGCTTATACTTTCATCTCCAAACATAAAAACAATATCATCATTCTCACCTTCTATTGCCTTTCTAAATGTATATATTGCTGGTCCATTATAATTATGATTTACTTTAAATTTAATATCTGGATATTTTCTCAAAAATTTTTTAATATATTTATACTTATATCCAGCAACTATGATAATATCCTTTTCATCAACAAATTGCTTTACATCTTCTATAACTTTCTGCAATTGAATTTGTCCATTTAAGTGGTACAGTGACTTAGGCTTATCAATAAAAAGAGGAAAATATCTGCTTCCTCCTGCAACTAAAATGGCGATTTTCATATGTTACCCTCCATAATCAATTATCTATCTCATCAGGTCTAAATCCTTTAACTGGATCAAACCATCCATTTGTCTTGTGACTTGAATAATATAAATCTTCCTCTGTAATATTATTATTATCCTTATACCAAGGCAAATGTCTCATTTGATATGGATTTCCAGCTCTAAAGGCACTTAAAAATTTTTGTTTACCTACCAAGCTATCTGGTACATATAATGCAAACGTAGTATCAATCCCAGCATAATATAAATTATCTTTTTTTATATATGTTCTATAATATTGTTTTTCCCATTTGATTGCATCCATAGATATGCATCCATTTAGAGGCAAATCATCAATTTTAAGCGAAAAGCCTACTTTTCGCACAAATGGATATTTCCAAAGTTTTTCAAAAAAAAATGTCAAAAAGTCATTAGGACATGTTTCAAGAATTTCTAAATCTGGATCTGATACAATATAAAAATCAGATCTATAATTGTCAAATTCTTCACTATTCCAAAACACCATATGCCCTTTGTTTTTCTTCATATAAATAATATCATATGGACATTTCTTATAGTAATCCAGCAATGGAGGATAAGTTGAACAATTATCAATTATGTGTATATTTGTCATTCCATGTTTTTCTAGTTGGGGTATAAATTGTTCAAGATATGACAATCGGTTATAACTAATAATAAAAACAGGGATATCATTAAGTCCTTTTTGTTTTCTTTTAATAAAAACTGTATCTCTTTTTCTACAATAAATAGGTTTTAACAGTATTGATAAAAAGCATCTAATTTGATATTTTAATCTTTCTGGCAGTTTCAATTCTTTTTTCCTCTTTATTTGATAATATTCCATAAATAATTATTTTGTAATATAGGATTAATTACTGTTGGTATTAAATAGTGATAAATTAAAAACCACGCAGAAAATGCAATATATACAATTAACAGCATAATTATACCAAAACTTCTTGCTGATATTCTTGTGGAATTCATATCATTATTTTTAATTGTATTTGTTATTGTAATATAATTAATAATAAATAATCCCTCTTGTAATCTATATAGTTCTTGTGTATATTTAAACATTAAAGAAAAAATTATCAATATACAAATATTAATTTTTAGCGCTGTAACAGTATCTTTTGATATATTGAAATTTTTTTTCCATTTTATTATTAAATAAAAAATTACACAAATTATTGCTCCAACTAAAGCAACATATAATATTTGACTATGATGTCTCCATTCCGAATTTTGATATTCTACTGTTAAATAAGGTATCATTCTTGATGCTGCTGCTTTGGATACAAACGAAATAATCTTTGTGATATTCTGAGGTGTAATAGCAAACTGCAACAATAAGTTTACTGAAACCATGAAAGCTAAACATGTTTTAACATCATATTTTTTGGCAACCAATAGCACAAGCCATATAAATGAAGCAGCATGAACTAATGTTGCCAACATAATCCCTATAACATACATGATGTCTGTATAATCGAATTGAATATGTTTTCCTAGTTTTATTGCTTTTCCTATTTTTTCATGTTCAAAAAGATATCTGCTGAAATAAATAAATATTGCCGTTGATAAAGCATTTCTCATTTGTGTCACATTTAATGCAAATGGCACAATCATATAACAGAAAAGAACAAAATTCGGATATTTTGCCATTTTCCTTATTGTAGAACAAATTAATATTAATTCAATTCCTGTTATAATTGCTTTATATTGATAAAAAGTTAGTCCCATTTTTGATGCAACTGACATACATAAAGCAAATAACAATTCAGTATGCCCTATCCATGCCTGAGGGTCAGTATATCTTGATATATATACACTTTCATCTGCATCCCCATATGTAAAAGCTAAAATAGACCATAAAAAAATAACTGTTATCACAAAAACAATCTTTGATTTTTTCCTAAACAAATCCAATATTGCTACAATCACAGCCGAAAAACTTATCATTTATAATCCCTCATCCAAACTTATTCAATTAAAAGTTTTTGATATTGTTTAACAAACCGGATTCCCCCTGAATCACCAAGTCCTGGAAGAATAATATTTAATTTTTTATGCATAATATTTTTTTGAATCATATATACCTTTAACAAAATTATGGCACCTTTCAATTTTTTGATTTTCATATAAGATAATCCTAAGTATTTGTGCCAGAAGTTTTTTTAACATATAGCAAAAACTATAGCTTTGACTATGTTTTTTCCACATCCATACAGTATTACGGGCTAGATAATATGCACGAAAAGGTTTCTGGTTATACACAACAATATTTTTCCATAAAAAATGCCTGTTCTCGCCATGTCCCACTTCATGATATAAACCATTAAACGCAATTCTCTTTATCTTATAACCCTTTTCTCTTAACTGATAACAAATGTCAAAGTCTACACAATCAATAAAAAATTTTTTATCATAACCTGACGTATTTTTGTATTTATCTACATTTGTAAATGCTGCAGAAGTAATACAATATGGAATATCAATTATATCTTTTTTTTGTGTTTCATACTTTTTATCATTAAAATTCCGGTCAGTTATAAGACAACTAAACATAGCTGTCATTTTATTATTTTCTTTTTCTGAATAATAGATATAATTTTCTACAAGTCCTGGCTTAATAACAGAATCCTGGTCCAAAGTTAATACCCATTTATAATTTTCTTTTTTTGCATACTCCATTATTTGATGCAATGCTGTAGCAATTCCCAGATTTCTTTTATTATAATAAATTTTGACCTGATAATTTTTGTAATCTTGAATAAGTCCTTTTATGACATCTATATTTTTGGAATTATTATCAATTATCAAAACATTTTTTACTTGTTTAAATAATGCATCTAAATTTTCTTTAAGCCTGCCAATATCCGGATTATATGTCACAATTCCTGACAATACATGATAATCTTCATACATTACTAATACCCCTCATTTATTTTCCATGATATTTTATTATTTAGCATGCAACTCTTAATTTCTTTTTCATAAATCATTCCTTTATTTACATATCCAAAAAACTTGTTTGATATTTTTGCAAAACTTACTATAAATAAAATATATACTATAACACATTTATCAATAGATTCATATACTTACATGGATATACAACTTATAGAAGTTATACACATATCTATATATTTCTCAATAATAATAAAAGTCTAAATAAGGCACAATAATTATATTATGCAAATTTATACAACTAGCCATGTTCATAGATTTAAATATAAATTGTGAACTAAATCTCATTACTTAATCTTTTGCATCATTTTATATATTTTTTGATATGGGAGTCTTACTTTCAACAATTTTTTTAAAAACCCCGTTTTCCAACGGCATCTCAAAAAATCACTTTTCATGCTCTCTGGATTCCTGACATAAGCCAGTAAACTCTTTGGCATAGCCAATTTTTCTGTCATTCCCTCGTCATAGAACTCAATATCTGCAAACATCTGGATATCATTCTTACCCGGAGACGTACCTGTCTTATAAATTCCATCAAACATATCAACAGATGAAAACTTCATTGTAGATAGTATACAATCTGATGCAGCTTTGCTCACAAATTCTAATGCACCTTGTTGAAGTTTCTTAATTTTTATATAATCCTTTGTTGGCATTCCATTTTTAATATATTCATAAGGATATCTTTCAACTTGAACCTTTTTACCATCTTGTAAATATCTCTTAACTGAACCACCTTGTTCAAGAAATAGTGTTTCAAATAACCCAACAAAAGAACTTCTGACATCATTTGCATCTTTGTCATGTTGGAAATCAAATAAATACCCATTCAAATCAAGAGTCACACCTGGCAACATATTTTTCTTATAAAATTCAGCTACACCAAGATAAAAGCCTGATATTTCATGTGGAATCTGTAACTGTGTAAGTGTCTGTTGAAGATATCTTTGCATACTCCCTGCATAGCCTATGTCAACAACACCAAACTTACCGTTTACCGATTCCTGCTTGAGATATTTCTCTAACATTATATATTCTTTCTTTGAATTGATTATAATTTCTTCTTGTATGTCTAAAATAAGCTGTTTTAAATTCCTGTCATTCCCTATAGTTGTTCTGTCAAATATAGTTTCTCTTTTTAAATTATTTCTCTCCAACACATTATCATACTCATTTATATCTAAACCTAACCCGTCAAAAACAGACTCTATTGTAACTAGCTTTGCATTTACCACCATCTTCAATATGGAATTAAAGGAACAGTCCATCCAAAGAACTGGTACTCGGAGACTTCTTCTTGATACTTCCAAATAATGAGTTTCTGTATCATTAAAACAAATGTCATATGCCTGTTTCATAATATAGCCATCTCTTGCAAAAAAAATCAGTTTCTTTATTCCCTTTTTCTTAATTTCTTCATGAATCCAGCGTGAATATCCATATAACAATTTGCCGAATTGAGAATATCCAAACTGATATAAAGCATCGGAATTATATAACATTGTATTATTGATAAAATTCTCAAGATAGTTTTTTTCTATTTTTTTATTACAGACATAACTATAATTAGATACATTCTTAACATAACGTGGTATCCAAATTGCATTAATTCCCAATCTTCTTGGTTGCTTATAATCTCCTTCCTTTGAATCCCCAATGTGTATCACCTGGTTTGCTTTTATCCCCTCTTTTTTTAGAAAGTGTATAAACAAACTTCCATCACTCTTTACTTTCTGTTCAGAACTAGACAGATATAACTTCCTGTAATGTTTTATTCCACATTTATCAAGAAGTTGTTTTATTGCTTCTTTTGGCCAATACATATCAGAAATAATGAACACAATTTTGTTATTTTGAATGCAACGGTTATAAACTTCAATTAATGGCTGGTTAGGTACAATTGAATTAATTTCAATCTCAATCTCCTTTTTAATTAAAGCGCCTTTGTAATCATTTTCAGGATAGAATGAATAAATATCATCTATTGTGACTTCTATCTTACCAAGTTCTGCTCTTGCCCGTTTCTCTGCTTCAATTCTTTTAATTTTAAAAGCATTTCCAACAAACTGCTCAATAAGTACGAATATATCCATCGGTTTCTCAACATTCCGCTTCACCAGTGTATCAAAAATATCAAAAGATATATAATTGTAATCCTGAATCTTACTATAGAGAACCTCTGGCTTTATTTGCTTACCTGTGTTAAGAATTCTCTTTACTGACTCCTTAAAATCCATTATTTTGTTCCTATCATTTAAATCGCAATATATTTAAATTATTCATATGATTTTAGTATTATTTTTTATAAATAAATTTTTATATTAATATTATATTTATTTATTTAAAATAATTTAATACTTTTATTGATGCCTTTTACTTTTTAAATAATTCATTTACTAACAAAGATATTCCATCACAAAAATTCTCATTGTTACTATGTTGCGTAACTAACATTTCAGAAATAATCAATTCATACTTTTCAATAATTTTACCTAATTGTTTTATATCTTCAACCTCAATAATGTTTTTTTGACGTTTAGCAACTTCTCTACAAAAATTCACCTGATGGTCATTTATATGCTCATTAAATTCCTTTTGTCTTGGTACAACTATAGGAATTTTACCAACTTGCAAAGGCATAATAAAACTGGATGGTCCTCCATGAGTTATAACAATCCGGGCAGTAAATACATATCTAACCATATCCTGATATGAATAAAAATTCTGCCATTCACAATATTCTGGCTTATACGTACTATAACCCGTCTGAATAATTACATTTTCTTTAATTAATCTATTTTTTTTCAAAATATCAACAAATTGTACTAACCTGTTAAAAGGTTGCTCATGTGTTCCCACTGTAACAAAAATCATCTTAATGAACCTCTTCAAAAAATACTACCTAAATTAATTGCTTTTGGATATACTTTTTTCATTTCTTCCCATTGTACAATAAATTTATCTGTTATTGGATATACCATTTTTCCTGAAACTGTAGAATGGTTGATTCTATCAAACACTTCTATATAAATACATTTAGCCCCAAACAATTTTCCAATATAAAAAAATGGTACTGCAACAGCAGCTCCTGTTGAAACAATTAAATCTGGTCTTTCTCTCCTAATAACTTTCCATGCTAGAATAGTATTTATAAACAGCCCTTTAATACTTCTGTTTGTAGGATAATAACATGGAATCATTCTTTCACCATAAAGAAGGCTTTTTGCATCTTCTTTTTCAAATGTAACCCAGAACCGTTCTTTATCCTTCCAAAATGGTTTTAACATATATAAATGGGTAAGGTGTCCACCAGATGAACCTACAAGACACACTTTTAATTTGTCTCTTATTTTAATTTCTCCTTCCACGAAAGCACCTATATTATGAATAATATTTTATTAATTAAAATCTTGCTTAACACTTATACTTTGATTATAATTATAAAATAAGTGTTATAATAAAAATACTATCCAATCCCCTTCAAAATTTTATCATTCTTTACCATCCATTGCCCATACCTGTCACATACCGCAGGTACACCAGCTCCCATTATATAAGCCAAGCTATATGCATCACCACCAGCTTGCAGACACATTACTGCGAATGTATCTCTTAACGTTTTAAAAGTAAGTCCTTTTATCCCCGCTTTTTCTCCTGCCATTTTTAAACGATACTGCAATGTCCTTCCATCTGGTACATCTTCTGGTATGCCAGTACTTCTTTTCCTGCCTGCTTTTTTATCTAGTTCTGCTACATAACTTTCTTTATCTGGTTTTTTAGCATATTCCACTTTTTTCAGTAAGCTGGACAATTTTTCTGGAATTGCAAATTTTCTGCACATATTTTCTGGAAGTTCACACTCTGCCATAGATGTAACTGTTCCTGTGTCTTTTTTGTTTTCATATAATATATTGTTCTGTATACGCACCAGGTTTCTGTGTATATGGATTTCCCCCGTTTCTATATTAATGTCTTCCCATTTTAGCCCACACAGTTCTGAAAGCGTAACCCCTGTATAAAGGGGAAGAAAGATTTGTAACTGTAAATCTTCCCCTTGTTTTTCTGCTGTATATAAGAGTTTCTGCACCTCAAGTTCTGGAAGTGGCAATGCTTCTTTTTTCTGAACTGTTATAAATTCTGCCTTGCCAAATGGTATTTCTGGTATTAACTTATGCTCTGCACCATAATGAAACATGGAACGCACCATGCTTTCTAAAAGATATACTGTATACTGTGACAGTGTTGTTTCTTTCCCTTCACTGTCTGCATTGCCCTTACATAACCTACCAAGCAGTTCCGAAAGCACACCTGC
The DNA here is from genome assembly GCA_910588655.1 of uncultured Lachnospiraceae bacterium. GTDB lineage: Bacteria > Bacillota > Clostridia > Lachnospirales > Lachnospiraceae > Butyribacter. Next base: position 20,874 of record CAJUPJ010000014.1, read on the forward strand.
ATTAAAACGGTCCGCCCTCATAGCACCTATATACGGAAGTATATATTTTTCTGTATAACTCTGGTAAAGAGCATATGAAGAAGGCCTCATAATATCCTTGATGTCAAGAAACCATAATTCTGCAAGTTCACTTATAAGGATTTTATTATTTAAACCATAAGAAAACTTATCATTGTATATGCTTTCTTTTGTATGGATATAAGGTTTCTGGTTTGTTCCTTGCATAAGTTTTCCTTTCTTTTCCCAGATATAATAACCAGGATAACCTGTGTATAACTTTCAAAATACAAGACCTTTTATAACAGAACACCAGATAATAATCTTTTTGCTCGTCATAATAAAAAAATAAAACTAATGTCAAATAGTACACTTTCTGGCACGCTTTCTATAGTCAATTATTCTATCACAAAACAAGGATATGTCAATGGTTTTTTATGTAAAACCAGTAAAAAATACCCATTATATGTAAAGAAATATTCTGGTTATATAAAATATAAAGGATATATGGAACTTTTATTAACTGATGTCAAAAGGTGTACTTTTTGACACGCTTTTATATACGCCTGCTGGTTATAATCAGGTAGGAGGTAGATAATTATTTTATCTACCGACCTCCCACACCACCATACATACGGTTCCGTATACGGCGGTTCCTTAGTTTTCACATACTTTCAGATAAAACTCTGTGAATGTTGGGTATCCAAGTTCACGGAGTTTCTTGTTGTTAAATGCAGTCTGCAATACGAAATATCCACCACAATACCAGTTTCCGTTCCGCATATTGGCACATATCCATGCCTTTTCTTCTTCCACACCTAACCTCTTTAATTCCCTGAATTTTGTCTTAACTTTCTTCCATTGTTTCCAGTAGATAGTTCTTATCTTATGTCTTAGCCATTCATCGGTTTCCCTCAAAAGTCCTTTCATATCTGCAAGTGAGAAATAATTTACCCATCCTCTGACAAACTGCGTCAGTTTCATGGCTCTGTATTCATTTCCCCATCCGTTACTTCTTTTTGTCAGTTCTCTGATTTTATCTTTCATCTTTGCCACTGACTTTTGATGTACCCGAAATCTGCATTTTCCTTTATAACGGTAAAATGCGTATCCAAGGTATTTTACCTTGCTGATATGTGCCACGCTTGTTTTCTTCTGGTTCACTTTTAGAAAAAGCTTCCCCTCAATAAACGGAATGGTATTTCCTATGGTTCTTTCTGCACTCTTCCTGCTTTTACAGAATATCATGCAGTCATCCGCAGAACGCACAAACCTGTGCCTTCTGCGTGTGAGTTCCCTGTCCAGTCCATTCAGCATGACGTTGCTAAGCAACGGACTTAGCGGTCCGCCTTGCGGCATTCCTGTTTCCGTCTTTTCAAATACCCCTCTGCTGATAACACCCGCATTGAGGTATTTGTGTATCAGCGGTATTACCCGCCCGTCTTTAATGGTTCTTGATAATACCTCTGTCAGTTTGCTCTGGCATACCGTATCAAAGAATTTCTCTAAGTCCATATCTACGACATACACATATCCATCATTGACGTTCTTCTGGCATTGTTTCAGTGCGTCATGCGCACCCCTCTTTGGCCGGAAGCCAAAACTGTTCTCCGGAAACTGTTCCTCAAAAACCGGGGACAATACCTGTGTAACTGCCTGTTGGAATACCCTGCCAGCTACTGCCGGCACTCCCAGTTTCCGAAATCCGCCTTTTGTTTCTTTGGGTATTTCTACCCTGCGGACTGGGTTGGGTTTGTATTTCCCATCCTTTAATTGCTGGATTAGTTGCTCTTGGTTGTCTCTGAGGAACGGCAGAAGTTCATCTACGCTCATCCCATCAACACCGCCTGCTCCTTTGTTTGATTTTACTTTCTTGTATGCATTGTTTAGATTAGCTGGCTGTAAAATCTTCTCCAGCCAGGCGGACACTTCCGCATACTCTTTCTGTTCCGCAGATACCATTTGCAGATAGTCCTCATTATGAAGTTGTCTGTCCTTAAATCTGTCATTGGTTACATTCATTTACTCACATCTCCTAAAGTCCAGTCCTTCCCATCCTGTTTGCAACCACGATGGTACTATGACCTCTGCTGACTTCTTGCCATTCGTTGTTACTACGGATTTTCTATACATTTGTTGATGCAGTTCTATCCGCTGGCAAGACCTCCCCAGGTAAGAACGCAATCTTTCACTCCATCCATCTGCCACATTTACCACAATTGGTTCCGAGTAGTTATTGGACTTTAGTTTGTATGGCAACCTTATCCCCAACTGTAGCCTGATGTGATTTCTGTTCGTCAGACCAGAGCTTTGCCTCCAGCTTTCTTCAGATTCCACCTCACGATGGACAACCCTTGCTCTTGGCTATACACTTCCCGCTGCTAGGGCGTGTTACGGACTTTCACCGATTAGATTGCGCCCATACTGGGCGCACCATTAAAAAAGAATAAAACAAATAATATCTGTTTTATTCTTTCCATATTAATATTTAATTTATTGCTGGTGCTTACACAGGTATTTATCCCGTGTCGCCATTCCGCCACGTATATGGCGTTCTGCTTTATTTACATCAAGCACCTGTCTGGCCTGCTCTGCAAGCTGGTGGTTAATTGAAGGCAGTCTTTCTGTTAAGTCTTTATGTACTGTACTTTTACTAACACCGAATACTGTTGCTGTCTGCCTTACTGTAGCATTATTCTCAACCATATACCTGGCAAGCTGTACTGCACGTTCTTCAAGGCTGTTTTCAAGATAACTGCTATGCCTTTGCTTTCTATATACTGGCTTTTCCAATGAAAAATGCTCCTCACAAAAGTTTTGTACATTCTATGAGAAACAATGGAAAATTATGCTTAATAACAGTATAGAGCATTAATAAACATATATTATATTTTTTCCTCTCCAAGAATACATCTTGCTACATGTACACCACTTGCTGATGCGTGTGATAATGAATGTGTTACACCACTACAGTCACCAATAACATACAGCCCCTTCTTTTCTGTTTCAAGATTTCTGTCAATTCCTACCTCCATATTGTAAAATTTTACTTCAACACCATACAAAAGAGTATCATCATTAGCAGTACCAGGCGCAATCCTGTCAAGCCTGTATATCATTTCAATTATGCCATCAAGTATCCTTTTGGGCATAACAAGGCTTAAATCCCCTGGGGTAGCCGCAAGAGTAGGTGTAACAAACCCTTCTTTTATACGTGACTGGTTACTCCTCCTGCCTCTTACCAGGTCTCCAAACCTCTGCACCAGCACACCCCCTCCAAGCATATTTGAAAGTCTTGCAATGCTTTCACCATAACCATTGCTGTCACTGAAAGGCTCTGAAAAATGCTTTGCAACAAGCAGCGCAAAATTTGTATTTTCTGTATGTTTTGCAGGGTCTTCATAACTGTGCCCGTTTACTGTAACTATTCCGTTTGTGTTTTCTGTAACTACAACACCATATGGGTTCATACAGAATGTGCGGACTAAATCTTCAAACTTAGCGGTTCTGTAAACAATTTTACTTTCATAAAGTTCATCTGTAAGATGTGCAAAAACCTCTGCTGGCAGTTCAACCCGTACCCCAATATCAACGCGGTTTGATTTTACAGGAAGTGAAAGTTCATTACACACCTTCTGCATCCATTTGCTGCCACTCCTGCCTGCTGAAATAATACATTTTTTGCAGCTATAACTCCTGCCAGCAGTTTTTACAATATATGTCCCATCATTATAAACTACATGTTCTACAGGCGTATCAAAATAAAAATCTGCCCTGTCTTTTAATAGATTATAAATGTTTTTAAGCACTATAAAGTTTATATCAGTACCAAGATGGCGTACTGATGCATCCAGCAGATGAAGCCCGTTCTGTACGCAAAGCTTCTTAATCCTGGTATCAGCCGTAGAATAAAGCTTTGTGCCCTTTCCGCCCAACTTAAGGTTAAGCTTGTCAACATAATTCATAAGTTCCAGTGCTTTTTCCTTGCCAATATATTCATAAAGTGTACCACCAAACTGGTTTGTTATATTATATTTGCCATCTGAAAATGCACCAGCACCGCCAAAACCATTCATAATTGAGCAGCTCTGGCAATGTATACATGATATAACCTTGCCACTTCCAATAGGGCACTTGCGGTTTTCAAGGGAATGGCCAGCCTCAAAAACCGCTATTTTAAGGTTTTTATCCAGTTTCACAAGCTCATACAAGGCAAAAATCCCGCCAGGCCCTGCCCCTGTAATAATAATATCATAATCCATATATAACACTCCTTCCACTATTAATATAGTACAATACCAAGGCAATAAAAAACAACTAAAATTTAGATAATTTACTGTTATCTTATGCTGGTGTAAAATCCTGCCTCCGTCTTCCAAAACCCAAAAATGTATATGTTTTATTACACACTTATCGTTGCAGCATATAATATTTTGTATTATAATATAACCGCAAACACTAATTATGTATTCTTAGCAGTATATTAAAAGGAGCTACATAACATGAAAAAAATCGTTTTAACTGGAGGCGGCACTGCCGGCCATGTTACCCCAAATATCGCATTAATACCTGCATTAAAAAAAGAAGGCTATGAGATACATTATATTGGCTCTTATGATGGTATTGAAAAAAAACTGATTGAAGAATTAAATATACCATATTATGGTATTTCAAGTGGCAAATTACGCAGATATATAGATATTAAAAACCTGAGCGACCCGTTTAAGGTAATAAAAGGTCTTGCCCAGGCAAGGCATATTCTTGGAAAGATTAAACCTGATGTTGTATTTTCAAAAGGAGGTTTTGTAGCTGTCCCTGTTGTACTTGCTGCTAAATCAAGAAGAATTCCATGTATTATACATGAATCTGATATGACACCAGGTCTTGCCAATAAAATCTGTATTCCTTGTGCCGTAAGGGTATGTACTAATTTCCCCGAAACATTAAAATACCTCCCACAAGAAAAGGCTGTCCTGACTGGCTCTCCAATAAGGGAAGAACTTTTTCATGGAGACAGTGGTAAGGGACTTGCTTTCTGCGGATTTGATAATACAAAACCTGTTATACTTGTAATAGGCGGAAGCCTTGGTGCTGTTGCTGTAAATGATGCAGTACGCAATCTTCTCCCAAAACTTCTAAACAAATTCCAGGTAATACACCTCTGTGGCAAAGGCAAGCTTGACAATTCACTTGACAATACAAAAGGTTATGCACAGTTTGAATATATCAATGAAGAATTAAGTGACCTTATGGCTGCTGCTGATATAATGGTTTCAAGGGCTGGTGCTAATGCAATATGTGAAATACTGGCACTGCGTAAACCGAATATACTTATTCCTCTTTCTGCTGAAGCAAGCCGCGGCGACCAGATACTTAATGCTGCATCATTTGAAAAACAGGGGTATAGTATAGTTATACAGGAGAAAGATGTAACAAGCGGAAACTTATATGATGCAATACTGAAAGCATATGGGAATAAAGAAACATATATTAAAGCCATGAAGCAAAGCAGGCTGAATAATTCAATTGAAAAAATCACAGGACTGGTAAATGAAGCCGCCAGCCGTAAACGTAAATAATACCCGTTAATACAAAATACCAGCAGCACACTACATAATGTTTTAGTGTGCTGCCTGGATATTAAAAGTAACATAGAAACAACAATATAGAAATGAGGCAGATATGCAAATTCCAAAAGACCCGGTATTACTTTTAAGTTATATAAATACACAGTTAAGGGACTTTTATCCATCCCTTGGCGAATTATGCAAATCATTATGTATAGATGAAACACAGGTTACAGCCCCGCTCTTATCCATTGGATATAAATATAACAAAGAACTAAATAAATTTATATAATAAAGAAAAATATTCCACCTGTGCGGCTGCAATATATTATAATGTCACTACACTGCCAGTTATATCCCTGGATACCCACATGGACATTCCTGGCCCATGGTTTCCATATGGTCTTGTATGGAAACCAAAACGTTCATAAAAACTCTCCCTGCCATATGCTGCCATAAGGCTTATCATTACAGTTTCCCCATCAAGTACATCTTTCCTTATATAATCAAGCACCCTGCTTATAAGCTCTGTCCCAATATGGTATCCCTGGTAATCCGGGTGTACTATTACATCTGTAATAAAATATGTATACCCGCCATCACTAACTATCCTTGCCATACCAGCAGGTTTTCCTCCACAAAGGGCAACACACAGATAAAATGAGTTATTAATTGCTATGGCTGCCCTTTTCTCTGTTACCTTTATCCAGCTAACCGCCTTTCTTAAAGCATTATAATCATCTACTGATATATTGTTTGTAAATACTATCTCATCTGGCGGCATGCCTTCCATATTCTTTTCCTCCTATAATTTGAATATCTCCACACTCTTCTGGAGCTCTTCTGATAAATTCTGCAAACTGCCTGCTGAAGCGGCAAGTGTACTAATTGTAGAATTAAGTTCCTGTACAGAATTTGCTGTTTCCTCAGCAGCAGAAGCATTTTCCTCTGAAACTGATGACAGATTGGCAATAATCTGTACTACGCCCGCTTTTTCCTGGTCACATGCATCTGTTTTAACTCTTATTTCCGCCGCTTCCTCACGTGACTGGTCTATGCCTGTATGCACATTAGCAAACTGCTGCCTTGTCTGTTCAAATTTTTCCTGCTGTTTATTAACAATATTGTATACCTCTTCCATAACAGCCACTGTATTTTTAGAATCTTCAAGAAGTTCATTAATTGTTTCTGCTATGCTTCCTGCTGACTCATTTGACTGTTCTGCAAGTTTCTGTATCTGTGATGCAACAACAGCAAAACCTCTGCCCTGCTCACCAGCCCTTGCTGCTTCAATTGACGCATTAAGTGATAAAAGATTAGTTTCCTCTGCTATAGAAGTAATCAGCTGTATTGCATCACTAATCCTTGCTGCTGATTCATTAGTAGCATTTACCATGCTTCCGATTTTCCCAATCGCATCCATCGTAGCATTATTAGAGTCAGCCAGACCGTCAATAATAACCATTGCATCATCACCATTAATCTTCATTTCACCTGAAATCTTGTCAAGGTTATGGACTGAATCCACTATGCCGCCAATCATTTCACCAATGGCATCTATTTTCTCCGAGGCATTTTCCACATCATCTGCCTGTGATACAACACTTTTAGCAATGCCATCTACAGCCAGTTCAAGTTCATTTGCTGTTATACTTGTCTGTGACGCCATATTGTTAAGCTCATTTCCTTCATTCTTTAAAACTCCAATAGAATTTTTAATATTTGATACTACATCTGTAAGCTCCTGCTGCATCCTGTTTACACCACGCATCATATCCCCAAGCTCATCACTTCTTTTAAGCCCTATTTTATCAACAGGTTCATTAAGAACTCCTCTGGCAATCCTGGAAACAGCATTTTCTGCTGCCATAATTCCTTTCTTTATCTTTATTGTTATAAAAGATATTAGAAATATAGATAATACCAATATTAAAATCCATGAAACAATAACTGACCTGGTTTTTGAAGCCACAAATGAGTCAACACTTTCAGCAGGCTGTCCAACAAAATACATGCCTGCTATGCTCCCATCAGAATTATGCATTGGCATATAACATGCATAATAGTTTACATGGTTTACAACAATGCCTGTCAGGTGCACGCTCTCCCCGTCCTCTGTAACTCTTCTGTACACATCAGGGTCAGCAGTTGTCCCCAGAATTCTTTCCCCTGTTTCATCACTTGCAAGCGTTGTGGCATATCTTACATCCCCATAAAATAATGTAACCTCTTTATCGTTGCCATCTGTAAAACTGTCAATAAGTTTTTCATTACCTGTAACATCCAGCGAACCTTTCATAAGCTTATCCCCAGATAATGAATAATCTCCTGCGTCTATAGCTGTATATGCAGCGTCAACACTTACCGCTATAGCCTCCAGTGAAGCAAAAACTTCCTCCTGCATCCCTTCTCTTATACCCTTGATTCCAACAACAGTAAGGACAATCCCCATAACCAGGGTTGGAAGTATAGATATCCCTAGTATCTTTCCAGCCAGGGATAACCTGAACCTTCTCTTCCTGTCTTGTCCGTTTCCATTATTTTTCCCCATTCCATTCATGAATTCTCCTCCAATTATTAGAATATTGCATAAATCCAGCATAGGCGCATATATTTATTATATCATTGATGCGCTGTAAAATCTATTATTTTCGTATTTTTTTACGTTTATAATATTACCCTGGCAGTTTATTATCCAGCCTATTAATACACAGCTATAGAAACGGAGGTTTTTAATGGAACTTGTAACGCATACTATACAAACTAATGAATTAAAATGCAGAAGCAATATACAGGCTACACTTGAAGATGATATGAATGTCCCTGATACTAAACCCGATATTGAAAAGCTTGTCAAGACACAGGGAAAAATACAAATTACTGATATAAGCCCGTCTGAGGGAAAAGTAACTGTACGTGGCAACCTTTCATTTTCACTTCTATATTCCAGTAATGATGATATACGCCCTATACATAATATGAAAGGACAAATTCCTTTTAACGAGTCCATTAATATGGATAATGTAACTGCAGCTGATGATGTATTCTGCCATTTTGAACTGGAAGACTGCCAGGCAAGCCTGATTAATTCAAGGAAAGTAAGCATACGTGCAATTTTAAGCCTGGACTGCTGCCAGAATGAACAGAAAAACATTACCATAGGTACAGATATTATATCAGAAGATGCAGCAAGGGCAGGGATGGAAGAATCTGTACCACCTGAAGGGCTTAATAAAAAGTTTAATACAATTTCATATACACAGCTTGCTTTACAGAAAAACGATATTTTCAGGATAAGTGATGAAGCTGTACTTCCTAAAGGAAAACCTGCTATTGACACACTTCTGTATTATGAAATAACTCCCCAGAATGTACAGACAAGGATTGTGGAAGATGGCATACGCATTATAGGGGATATGCTTCTTTTTGCTCTCTATACCCCTGAAATAGAGGAACGCCGCCTTGAATACTTAGAAACTGAAATACCATTTGACGGGGTTGTTAATTGTAATGGCTGCAATGAAAATATGATTCCTGATATAGAAATTACTGTTTCTTCCAGGGAAGCCTCAGCTAAACCTGATGAAGACGGTGAAAACAGAATTCTTGATATTGAACTTATATTAAAACTACAGATGAAATTCTATGAAGATGATGAACTGCAGATACTTGATGATGCCTACTCTACCTCATGCAGTTTACAGCTTGCCAAGGAAAACATTAATTATGAAAAGCTTTTAATGAAAAACCAGAGCAGTGTCAGGATTTCTGACCATATTAACATTAATAACAGTGATAATATATTACAGATATGCAGCAGCAGTGGTACAATCCAGATTGATGAACAGGAAATAACTGAAGACGGAATACAGATAGAAGGTGCTGTAACCCTTGATATACTTTATATAACTGACAACGACGACAGGCCTTTAAGCATGGCAAAAGGCATTATACCATTCAGCCACCTTGTAGAAATCAAAGGTATTTCTGATGATGATTCCTATGAGCTGCAGTCAGATATTAACCAGATAAACTTAATAATGATTGATAAAGAAGAAGTAGAAGCTAAAATTACTATTTCAATATGTGCACTAGTATTTACCAGCAAAAGCCAGGATGCTATAACAGGAATAACCGAAAACCCGCTTGATTTAGAAAAATTTAACGATATGCCAGGGCTTGCAGGTTTTATTGCTAATGAAAATGATACTTTATGGGATATTGCCAAAGAATATAACACAACGCCTGAAAGCATTATGGAGTTAAATGGTTTAACAAGCAGCCAGATACATAAAGGCGACCGCCTGCTTCTTATGAAAATAGTTGATGGCGTATAAGCCAGGCGGATATTAACAATCCGCATTGCCTGCAGGCATTATATGCTTGCACACTCACAGACCACCCTGCCACCACTTTGCGGCAGCCTGGAAGGAGCTTAAAACCCCTGCCAGGCGGCATTGCCGCTATATAATACATGGTATGATATCACATACTGCCATTGTAATATTATTTAATAACCTTAATCCATCCTTCTGGTGCTTCTATTCTTCCCATCTGTATACCTGTAAGGGTGTCATACAGCTTCTTTGTAACATCCCCCATAGCATCCATTCCGCTAGGGAAACAGATTTCACCATCTTTACATACAACCTTTCCTACAGGGGAAATTACTGCTGCAGTACCACACAGTCCACACTCTGCAAAGTCTTTAACTTCATCTAAATATACTTCCCTTTCCTCAACCTCCAGGCCAAGGTAATCCTTGGCAACTGCCATAAGGGAACGGCGTGTTATTGAAGGAAGTATACTGTCTGATTTTGGTGTAACTACCTTATTATCCTTTGTAACAAAAATAAAGTTTGCACCACCTGTTTCTTCAACCTTTGTACGTGTTCCTGCATCAAGGTACATATTTTCGTCAAAACCTTTATTATGTGCATCTACTATTGCATGAAGGCTCATAGCATAATTAAGCCCTGCTTTAATATGTCCTGTCCCATGAGGTGCTGCCCTGTCAAAATCACTGACACGTATTGTAATAGGCTTTGCACCACCTTTAAAGTATGGGCCTACTGGTGTGGTAAATACCCTGAACTGGTATTCATTAGCAGGTTTTACCCCTATTATTGCATCACTTCCAAACATATAAGGCCTTATATATAATGTTGCACCTGAACCAAATGGAGGTACATAACCAATATTCGCTTCAACAACCTTAACTACTGCATCAATAAATCTTTCTTTTGGAAATTGCGGCATCTCTAACCGTGCTGCAGAATCCATCATTCTTTCTGCATTCAGGTCTGGCCGGAAACAGACTACTTTACCATCTTCAGTTGTATATGCTTTCAGTCCCTCAAAGATTGTCTGTGCATACTGAAGGACACATGCACATTCACTAATTGTCACAGTATCATCTTCTATAAGAGCGCCGTCATCCCATGCACCATTCTTATAGTTTGATACATACCTCTTGTCTGTCTTCATATAACCAAATCCAATATTACCCCAGTCTATGTCTTTCTTTGCCATATTAGTCTCCATTCCGCCACTGGCGCTGTGACACAAATTATAACCTGTACATAGTGCGCGCCTTACACCATGCTGTCTTAGCACCGCCATTCTGCCAGCAGTTATGCTGCCTGGTGCTTACTAAATTGTACAACTTGTCTTTTAGGGTGTCAAGTTACTATATTTAACTTTATTCATGTTTAAGTTAAATCATTTTCAATCATGCCGACCCTTCTAACATGGCGTTCTTCATTTGAAAACTCTGTTTCAAGAAATGTGTCAACTATCTTTAAAGCATGTCCTGGCCCGATTACCCTTGCACCCATTGCAAGGATATTAGCATCATTATGTTCCCTTGTAGCCTGTGCACTAAATACATCATGGCACAATGCAGCACGTATCCCCTTTACCTTATTGGCGGCAATAGATATGCCTATTCCTGTACCACATATAAGTATACCTTTGTCACATTCTCCTGAAACAATTGCATTAGCTACTTTTTTTGCATAAACCGGATAATCACATGATTTTTCATCATAGCTTCCATAGTCCTTATACTCTAAGCCTTTCTCCTGTAAATGCTTTATAACCTCCTGTTTAAGTCCAAAACCTCCCTGGTCACTGCCCAATGCTATCATTGTCTTCTCCTCCTTCTTCATGATAAATTGCTTCTATTCTAAGGATTACTCTTTCAACCCTTTTCTGCACTTCCTCAAAAAAACTTTTATACTGTTCATCATCTGCACCATATGGGTTTACCATATCAGTATCTTCACCTATAAATTCGCCTATTGTATACACATTGCTGTCTATGCCAAAATCCTCCATAAGCTTCACTTTTTCACTGAATGCCATAACAAGCAGAAGCGTATCCTGCGTTATATCTTCTTTTTCCAGCTGTATTGAATGTTTATGGTTGCTTACCCCTATATCATGGCTGCTAAGTATAACATTTACTTTAGGGCTTATAGGCTCTGAAAAAAGAACAACTATCCCCCGCGAAACAGCCTCTGGAAGCCATGCCGGGGCTATTTCTTTATAAACAGCCTCTGCTATTGGACTACAAAAAGTATTAGTAGTACATATAAAGATTACCTTATCATAACTTTTCATGTCCTCCTCCTTTCTCTGTTATTGTCTGTGCATTATGCCTGCACTATATGATATGCGGCGGCTTTTATCATTCTGTTCATCACAGCTCCCCCAAGAATATCATTATCAAAACTTTCTGAATATATATACTGTACCCCCAGATTATCCATCTCCCTTAATATATCATATAATCCAGCAGCAATAGAAGCCTCGTTTTTTCTTGAGCCTATACTTTTTATAATTTTACATTTGTAAAGTTTTTTTGTCTCATCTGTAGCTATAACTGCTGTTTTATAGCCTTCTTTTTCTTTTTCTTCTGTTAACAGGTTAATTCTTCCAGCTACAGCAGACTGGCTGCCTTCCACAATCAGCAGTTCACCTTCTGGTGCATAGTGGCGGTATTTCATACCAGGAGCTTTTGCAATTATTCCCTCCCCAGGCATCCTGCTTTCTATGGCAGGGTCTGTAGATACCTTGCCTATAACATTTAGAAGCATGTCCTTTGTTATATATCCAGGCCTTAAAATTACAACTTCACTTCCACTGGCATCAACTATTGAAGATTCTATGCCTATGCCTGTACTGCCACCATCAATTACCAGCCCAATCCTGCCATCCAGGTCTTCTATAACGTGTTCTGCCCTTACAGGGCTTGGTCTTCCTGATTTATTAGCACTTGGTGCTGCAATACATACACCAGACTGCCTGATAAGTTCCCTTGCAACTGCATGTGACGGCATCCTTACAGCAACTGTACCAAGCCCGCCTGTAGTAGATAATGGTACTTCCTCTTTTTTCTTAAAAATTATTGTAAGCGGACCTGGCCAGAATGTTTCTGCAAGTTTAAGCCCGTTATCTGTAATATCATCCGCTACCTTGTATAAATCCTCCATATCAGCAATATGCACAATAAGAGGATTATCAGACGGGCGTCCCTTAGCCTCATATATCTTTGATGAAGCAAGGGGATTAAAAGCATCCCCACCAAGACCATAAACCGTTTCTGTTGGAAATGCAACAAGACCCCCATTTCTTAATATATTACATGCATCTTCAAGTTCCTTTGCCATAAAATTATCTGGATTTATTTTTTGTACTCTTGTTACCATATATCTCTCCATTCCATACCTGCGGCAGAAGCTGTCTCATTTTGTGTTCCTGCCGTTTTAAGATAATCCAAAATCCCTGCTGCAACAGCTTCTGCAATTTTCTTCTGGTAATCACTGCTTACAAGCATCTGTGCTTCCTGTGGGTTTGATAAAAAACCACATTCCACAATTATTGCAACACTTTTGGAATTCTTTAATATGTAATAATCGGAATTAGGTTTTGCAACTCTTTTATTACTTTTATCAAGGCTTTCTGCAAGCTGCTTCTGCATTATTTCTGCAAATTTCTTTCCCTCTGTGGACACCGTCTGGTAAAAAACCTGTGCTCCTTTGGAACTTTCCTGTGTAAAGCTGTTCTGGTGTATACTTACAATAGCGTCAGGATTTCCACTGTTCATAAGTTCTACACGCCTTTTTAAATCAGCAGCTTTTTTACTGCTGTCATTTTCATTGTATAATCCTGTATCTGTTTCCCTTGTCATAACAACTTCACAGTCTTTATCCTCAAGTTCTTTTTTCAGGTATAACGCAATGGCAAGGTTTATATCCTTTTCATATGCACCATTTACCCCTACTTTCCCTGGGTCTATGCCGCCATGTCCGCTGTCAATTACTATTTTATATTTTTTGCCACTTTTAACTGACACCTCTTCAAACACATCCTTTGCGGTAATATATGTTATTATACCCGCAATAAAAAGAACACATACAGTTATAAGCATTACCAGTGATTTACCTTGTTTTCCTGCCACTATACCAGACCATCCTTTCAACATATTTATATACTTTTGACCCTAGTATCATATAATATATATGTAAGTAATACTGTTTAAAGAACGTCTGCTGGCTTTCATTTTATCTAACAGGGGCAATATTTCAGCCACAATATTTTGCAACTGTATCCCAGACTTCTGGTATTTCCAGTCCAAGTTTCCAGAAAGCCATGCCTGCTGCCTGCCCGTTTGTAACTGCTTTCATCTTTAAGTCAAGTGACTTAGGTGTTTCTACCCACATTTTATATAAAGAGCTGCCAGATTTATATTCTATATAATCAAGCCCTGCTTCTTCATCCCATACTGTTCCTGTACCCTGTCCTGAAGCAATCTCCGAAGCATACTTCATTGAACATGCTTCAGATGAAAGTTCTACACTTCCGTTTTTCGTTGTTTCCTTCCATAGCCTTGAATAAAATGGAAGTGCTATTATAACCTGTTCTGCTGGCACTTGGTCTATAGTATTCTTTACAGCATCTTTGACATACTGGAGTGAAGATACTGGCCCTGCCTCTTCTGAACCAGAATAATATTCATCATATGCCATTGTTATAATATAATCTGCCACATTTGCCTGTTCAGTCCTGTTATAATATTGTGAATAACTTGCAGGCGGATAATTATCTATAGAAAGGATTATGCCATTATTACGGCACATAATACCTAATTCCCTTATAAACTGTACAAAATCTTCCCCATTTTCCTGTCTTACATTTTCAAAATCTATATTTATCCCGTCAAGGTTGTATTTTATAGCTTCTGCCATAAGATTTTTAGCAAGCCTCTGCCTTCTTGAAGTCGCACTTAAAACCTTCCCTATCTTCATGCCAGGGTCAAAATCATCACACAGCCCCCATACCTGCAGTCCTGCTGCATGGGCACGTTCCATATATGTATAATCTGCTATAGAAGAGATATTACCTGCATTATCTATTGTTTTAAACCATGTTGGTGCTACTACATTAACACCTTTTGTAACAGATATCAAATCCTGTAATGTATTATTAGCAGTCCTGTTTGTAACCTGGTGCCATACAAGATTGACTTTTTCACCTAAAAGATTATGTGTATATTCTTCTTCTTTGAAATCTGTTGTCCGCATCTCCTCTGTAAATTCCCCAAGCCTGTCTTCCATAATATATCCTGTAATGCCATCTTCTGTAATTGCCTTGCAGAACCCTTCCCCGTTCTCCTCCTCTAATATGCGCAGCTTTGTGCCAGATTTTATATCAGCAAGAATAAAACTTTTATTATCCGGGTTAACACGCAGGCCCGTTTCTTTCTTTACTTTACTATATTTTTCTTTCTGGCCATATATATACTCTATAACAACCCTGTCCGGATTGTCATACTTTTTATAATCAAGCGCTGTATACTGCTTTATATAATCTATTGCAACATAAACAATATCATCCTGGATTTTAACAACCGTATAATCTTTAGTTTCTTTTCTTTTATTTGTATAACATATATTACTGTTTATTTCTGTTGAAACCACTGCCGAAGATGTACTATATAAAAGCTTATTCTCTACAGAATCCCAGTAAAACCTTGGATTAATCAGTTCTTTTATTATATCCATGCTGATATAAACATTGCCATCCTCATATAATCCCATTTCATCACTAATTTCATCCTGTAATATAAGCTGTATCTTTCCTTCCTCCACATTAAAATAATCTGTAAGTGCCATATGTTCTTTGCTTGGCATATTTTTCCTTAAAATTATGATAATAGAAATTATTATAATAACTAATACTAACGCTGCGGCTGGAATTAAAATTTGTTTCTTTTTCATATGTCAGCTTCCTTTTCTTCTCATATAGTTATAATATGATAAGTATAACACTTTACATGCTGATAAACAAGAAGTCTTATTATGAAAAAAACGTGTGGCCCATAAATTTTTTGTTTTAACAGAACAGCAGGGGCAATCCCGGGCATGATTCCCCTGCTAGTCCCAGCTTACAACATTGCACCAGGAATTACATCCAGTTCCTGGATTTAAAGGGCTGCCAGACCTTCCATGTTTTAATAAATTGGTTTTTCAGACACTTGTAATGCGCTCAAAGTCTATCTGGACTATCCTGCCATGCTCATCACCTGTATAGCTTTTCATATAGTAGCTGTTCTCCATTACCTGTTTAAGCTGCTCTGCATCACCAAGGGAGTAATGCCTGCCATCAACCTTAACTTCAACACCAGCATATTCAGCTTGTTTAATTTCGGATATGAGCCATGAATACATGATATCCTTTAGTTCTTCTGGTTTATTGTCCAATTTTACCTGCCTCCCATAAATTAACAGCTATGCATTTTTGTGATACGCTCTATGTTTTTCCTAAATACTTTATATATAAAAGAGTTCCGGATTCCTGATATCTATGGTATAAGTAAAATATGGCTGGCATAATGCCAAGTGCCTGTTTGTCCTCCTTTCTTTTTAGAACCCGTTTCTCTGGTGTGTATTATATTATATCATGGAGACTTTTAACTACGGTATATATTACAATAATAATAATTTTTTTTGTAGTAAAATTCCAGGATTTTGTATAAAAACTCACATTTTTCTCACATTTGAAATTAATAAACAATAAACTTGAAAAAACTCCTAGTATTTCTTATCACAATTTACAAACCCTATTTACTACGGGAAAATTATCTTTTACGTTGACTTATATAGTAGTTTAAATTATAATTTGAATATGGATATATGTACTATTTTGACGATTATTGCAACATTAAAAAGAAGGGAAGTGAGCCTGTGCGAATAGAAAAAATTAGCGACAAACAAATCCGCTGTACTTTAAACAAACAGGATTTATCCGACCGCGAACTCCGTATTAGCGAGCTGGCATATGGAACTGATAAGGCAAAAGCACTTTTCCGCGACATGATGCAGCAGGCTTCATATGAATTCGGATTTGAAACAGAAGATATTCCTTTAATGATAGAAGCTATACCTATGTATCCTGACACCCTTGTACTGGTTATTACTAAAGTTGAAGACCCTGATGAGCTTGATACGCGTTTCTCAAGCTTTTCAGATAACCCTGATGAATTATATGATGACAATGATTATGATTATGAAATAGAAGACTCTTTAAATTCCAGCATGGATGACGGTTATATTACAGATGATGGTGACACATTATCTTTTGTGCCAGATATACAGGAAGAAAGGGAAACTGATTTTATATCATTGTCTGAAGCGCTTGGCATGGAACCAAGGCCTAAAACACCTGATACCAAAATTAGTACAGATACCATTAAAGTATTTTTATTTAAGAAACTTGAAGACATAGCTGCACTGGCATACAGGCTGGACAACGTATATAACGGCCATAACACCGTATATAAAGATAATGCTAAAGGAAATTATTACCTTATATTGCATAAATCCGGACATTCGCCAGATGAATTTAACCAAATCTGCAATATTACAGGTGAATATGGAACTCCTTTAAAAAATACTTATGCAAGCCCTTCATATTTTGAAGAGCATTTTGAACCACTGGTAAAGCTGGATGCTATACAGAAACTGGCTAAAATCTGACAGGATTTCCTGCGCCTTACCTTGCTTCTGATTACAGACATAATAAAAATGGCATGTTTTATAAAACATGCCATTTGATTTCCATAAAAATATATCCAGCCTGTAAAATTCTTCTGTTAATTATTTATTAGCCAGATATTCATTAACTGTTTCAACAAGCTTTCCAGCTTCAAGCCCATGTACTACAGCAGCTTCTGCAAGACTTTCACCCTGTGAAGCCGGGCATCCTATACAGTGCATTCCTGATGCCATAAGGATAGGGCCGATACCTGGGTCTAATTTAAGCATATCTGCAATTACCATATCTTCTGATACTCTTTCAGTCATAATATCCCCATTTCTGCGTTGTATATATTTAAAACAGCTGCCAGCCCTTCCGCATAAGACAACGCGCCTATGCAGAATTTATAATGGCAGCAGTACTGGCTTTAATATTCCCAGCCAGTGCAGTATTAATTCATACAAGATAAAAAGCCGCTGTCATGTGGCGTATAAAAACGCCAGCCAGCCAGCAGCCCTATGTCCCCAATGCAGAAATTATTCCTCAGAAATTGCACCTGAAGGGCATGTTCCTGCACAAGCACCACAGCTGATACATGTATCAGGGTCAATCACATAATGTGCATCTCCTTCTGAGATAGCACCTACTGGACATCCGCCTGCACAAGCACCACAGCTTACGCAGTCATCACTAATTACATATGCCATTCTAAAGTACCTCCTTTTAATTTTGTCTTTTCATTATAATACACATCTAAAAATATTACAAGGACAAACTGGATATTTTATTCCCTGCTTTATAAAATTTTTATGTCTGGTAATAGCAGAATATGTAATAATTTCTTATTAGAAATCTACCTCTGTATCATAATAACAGCATTTAAGCAGTTTCTCCATTTCCTCCTGTGAAGGCTGGCGCGGGTTAGAACCTGTACATGCATCTAAAAGTGCATTTGCTGCTATCCCAGGCAGTTTCTCCAGGAATTCATCTTCTGGCACAATACCTGTATCTGCTGGTACACCACCATCACCATAATTCTTTATACAATGAGGGATATTAAGGTCATCATTCATCTTACGCAGGTAATTTATAAGAATATCAACCTTTTCATCATCAGAACTGCCGCCAAGCCCCATATAATCTACTATCTCACCATAACGTTTCTTAGCAGTTTCATCCTTGCTGTTAAACTTTATAACCTTAGGAAGATACATAGCATTAGCAGCACCATGTATTATATGTCCATTTTTAAATACAGCACCTGTTTTATGTGCCATTGAATGTACAATACCAAGAAGTGCATTAGAAAATGCCATACCTGCAAGGCACTGTGCGTCATGCATCTTGTCCCTGCTGTCCATATCCCCATTATATGACTTTACAAGGTCTGCTTCAATCATCTTAATAGCCCATATTGCAAGAGGGTCTGTGTAGTTACAGTTAGCAGTTGAAACATATGCTTCTATTGCATGTGTCATAGCGTCCATTCCTGTATGTGCTACAAGGTGTACTGGCATAGTTTCTGCAAGTTCTGAGTCAACAATTGCAACATCTGGTGTAATCTCAAAATCAGCTATAGGATATTTAATACCTTTTTCATAATCTGTTATAATTGAAAATGCTGTTACTTCTGTAGCTGTACCAGATGTTGAAGAAATAGCACAAAAGCGTGCTTTCTTACGGAGTGGCGGAATTCCAAACACTTTGCACATATCCTCAAATGTAATATCAGGGTATTCATATTTAATCCACATTGCCTTAGCAGCATCAATAGGAGAACCTCCGCCCATTGCCACAATCCAGTCAGGTTCAAACTTCTGCATAACCTCTGCACCACGCATAACTGTGTCTACTGACGGGTCAGGTTCAATCCCTTCAAATAGTTCTACTTCCATACCTGCTTCTTTAAGATAACCAACTGCCTTATCAAGAAAACCATTGCGCTTCATAGAACCGCCGCCAACACATACAATAGCTTTCTTTCCAGTAAAGCTTTTCAGCGCCTCTAACGAACCCTTGCCATGGTATAAATCTCTTGGTAATGTAAATCTTGCCATAATTTTCCTCCTTATTTTGTTACTTTTTACTAAATTTACTGGACTTTTATCTCTCTTTTACAACATATTTATATCTTAACATTATAGAAATTATGCGTCAACTGAAAAATTTATAAAATAAAAATGAGGGGCATTTCCGTTATGATGCAATGCTATTAAGTTAAGAAAAGATGTTTATAAGTGTTAAATATTGGATGCACTGGCAAATCCAAAGTGCCTTCCAATGAACAGAACGCTTCCGCTTGGACATCGCACGCAATGGATGCATAAAGCCCTTATGTCCCTGCGGAACATAAGGGCTTAAGCACCAGCGGCTCTGTACATCTGTTCCTTGGAAGCACATTTGGAATTTGCCAGCTAATCTACATTTTGACAATTTATAGAAATACCTTTGCGCAAACTCTTAACTAAACGGCATTGCACTATTGCGGAGGCTTAAATGCCCCTTGTCATTAATATTTAGAGGGAACACATAAGACTCTGACGGACGCAAGGCACAATAGTATAATTTTGTACTATATTACTACACAAGCTAATACGTGACTAGCAGAATGGATTTTCCCACCCCCATTTACAGTTATTTTATTTTTTCTGTTTTATTGTATAGTTGTGATGACAGGTTTCATGTGCCAGATGCCACAATATTCCGTAACAGGGGTACGCTTCTGCTGCATGTATTATCGTAGCACAATGTCATTTAGTTAAGAATTTAGGCGGAAAATATTTTATAAATTACCAAAGTGTAGAATGGCTGGCAAATTCCAAATGTGCTTCCATGAAAAAACTGTACGAAGCCGCTGGTGCTTAAGCCCTGTACTTTAGGGCTTTATGCACCATTGCGTGCAAGCCCTTACCAAACCAGCAGGAGCGTGCTTTGTTCATGGAAGGCACTTTGGATTTGCCAGCAGACCCAATATATGTAATTTTTAAACATCTTTTCTGGACTAAATGACATTGTATCGTAGCATAAGCGTACCCCTGGTGCGGAATATTCTGGTTCTGGCACACAGAAAACGTCCGTAAAAACAAAAAATAACTGTAAAATTTCCTCTTGACTTATTGGCTGAAAGTTGGTAAATTATTTACAGAGCAACCGTTTGCGCAATAAGGCTGTCCCGGGAGATGGTAAAGTGAATAAAAGCATTACAATAGCAGATATAGCAGAAAACCTTGGAATATCCAAGACTACAGTTTCCAGGGCTATATCAGGAAAAGGACGTATAAGCGAAGCCACAAGGCAGCGTGTAAAAGCTTATATGGAAGAAAACAACTACAAGCCAAATGTTATAGCACAGGGGCTTGCAAAATCAAAAACTTATAATATAGGCGTTGCCATGCCTTCTGATTATGGAATTGAAGACATGTCTTATTTCCAGAACTGCCTTGTAGGGCTTCAGGAAATGGCATCATTATATGAATATGATATAATTTTAACAGTCTGCAATAATAGTGATTTAGGGCAGCTTGAACGCATAGTATCTAACAGCAAGGTAGATGGTGTTATACTTATGCGTACCCTTATAGAAGATGAAGCAGTAAAAATGCTGTTAAAACAGGAATTTCCATTTGTAGTTATTGGAATGTCTGGGTATAATAACGTTATCCAGATAGAGCATAACCATTTTGAGGGATGCAAAGAACTTACTTCAATGCTGCTTATGAAAAACCTTAAACGCATAGCAGTTATAGGCGGCAGTAAAGCACATATGGTTACATCAAGCCGTATAAACGGATATAAGGCAGCATATAAAGAGTTAAATATAAAAATACCACAGGGGCTGGTATATCTTGACCAGGATAATTCCATAATGGTTGAAAGGGCTGTTGACAATATATTTATGCATGGTGCAGACTGTATAATCTGCATGGATGATGCTATATGTTCTGTTGTGCTAAATAAACTCAGAAGAGAACACATAGAAGTTCCTGCTGATATTAAAATAGCATCATTTTTTGACAGTATGCTCCTTAATCATAATGTCCCCGCAATTACATCACTATCATTTGATGTAAGGGAAATCGGGAGGACTGCCTGCAAAACGCTTATAGACATGCTTGATGGCATTAAAGTAAAAGAAATTAATTATTTAGGATATAAAGTAGAACTTAAAGAATCTACAAGGTAAACAGACATCTGCAAATATATTAAAACAGGCATAAAGGCTGTAATATTTAGGCTGCTATAAGGCAGCATGGGGGATTTTTATGGATAAATTTATTAAAGGAATGGATATTTCCACTCTTATAGAATTAGAAAACTGTGGTGCAAAATACTACGACTATGGAAAAGAAGGGGACTTATTTGATATACTTAAGTCATATGGCACTAATGCAGTACGTATAAGATTGTGGAATAACCCATATGACGGACAGGGCATGCCTTATGGTGCGGGCACCAACGATATTACAACAATGCTCAAGCTTGCCCAAAGGGCAAAGGCACATGGGATGGATATACTGCTTGATTTGCATTATAGTGATTTCTGGGCTGACCCTGGCAAACAGTTTAAGCCAAAGGCATGGGAAAACCTGGATGTAAACCAGCTTGAACAGGCTGTGTACGATTATACAGCTGAAGTCCTGGACATCTGCAAAGAAAACGGGTGCCTTCCAGATATGGTACAGACAGGTAATGAACTTTCTAATGGAATGTTGTGGCCAGACGGACAGATTTTTGATGATAATACTGCTGCTGCCCTTGGACGCACTCCAGAATATGATAACCTTGCACGGTTTGTAAGTGCAGGGATACGTGCTGTTAAGGCAGCAGATGCTGGCATAAAGACAATGATACACCTTGATAATGGCGGCAATAATGAATTATACCGCCGCTGGTTTGATAATTATATAAAACGTGGTGAAGATTTTGATATAATAGGTCTTTCATACTATCCTTTCTGGCATGGGACACTTGATGATTTAAGTGCTAATATGGCAGATATTGCCAGACGCTATGGCAAGGAATTAATTGTAGCTGAGGTTTCTATGGGCTTTACTATGGAAGATTATAAGGACTATGAAAAACTGTCTTCTGAAGAACGCAAGGGAATGGCTACAAGACAGGAACTTGTTGATAAAATTGAATACCCTATGACTAAAGAAGGCCAGTCAGGCTTTATGAAGGATTTGCTTGACAGGATTTGCAAAGTGCCAGGAGGGCTTGGCACAGGCTTCTTTTACTGGGAACCGGCATGGATACCTGTACATGGTTCTGGCTGGGCAACAAAGGAGTCCCTTGAATATATAAAAGACCCTGGTCCATGTGGCAATGAATGGGCAAACCAGGCATTATTTGACTATAATGGCAATGCGCTTCCTGCATTAAAGCTTATAAGGGATTACAAGCCGGTAAAATAATTAAACGGACTATCCAAAGGGCTTACTTAATGAGGTTAAATCTGCTAATAAATTGCATTTGCAATTAAAATAAAGAAATGGAGGAATTTGTTATGAAGATTTTAGTATTAGGCGGTGCTGGCTATATTGGTTCACATACTGTAAGTGAACTTGTAAAAGCAGGTGAAGAAGTTGTTATTGCTGATAACCTTGAAACAGGCCATATTGAGGCAGTAAACAAAAAGGCAGTATTTTATGAAGGAGATATACGCAACAGGGAGTTTGTAGACAGTATTTTTGACAATGAAAAGATAGATGCTGTTATACATTTTGCTGCTAATTCACTTGTAGGTGAGAGCATGACAAACCCTCTTAAATATTATGATAATAACCTTTATGGCACAAAAGTGCTGCTTGAAAGCATGGTAGCACATGGTGTTGATAAAATAGTATTCTCATCAACAGCAGCAACATATGGTGAACCAGAAAGCATACCTATTCTTGAAACAGACAGGACAGAACCAACTAACCCATATGGCGAAACAAAGCTTTCTATGGAAAAAATGATGAAATGGACAGATGTTGCACATGGTCTCCGTTATGTTGCATTAAGATACTTTAATGCATGTGGTGCAGATGAAAGTGGTGAAATTGGCGAAGCACACAACCCTGAAACACACCTTATCCCTCTTATCCTGCAAGTTCCAAATAACCAGAGGGAGTCAGTAAGTATATTTGGTACTGATTATGATACAAAAGATGGTACATGTGTAAGGGATTACATCCATGTTACAGACCTTGCCCAGGCACATATACTGGCTGTAAAATACCTTGTTAATGGTGGTGCAAGTGATGTATTTAACCTTGGAAATGGTGTAGGCTTTACTGTTAAAGAAGTTATAGAAACAGCCCGCAAAGTTACAGGACACCCAATCCCGGCAGTGGAGTCACCAAGACGTGGCGGAGACCCTGCAAAGCTTATTGCATCAAGTGAGAAAGCAAAGAAAGTCCTTGGCTGGAACCCTGTACATGCAAGCCTGGAGGAGATTATTGCATCTGCCTGGAAATGGCACAAGGCACATCCAAATGGATATGCAAAATAAAATAGTATATTTACAATAATAAAACAACAGAAAGGGCATGGATTAATGGATTACGGTTTAATTGGTGAGAAATTAGGGCACAGCTATTCTAAAGAAATACATGAGATGCTTACAGATTACACATATGATATACACCCTTTAAGCAAAGAAGAATTTAAGGGCTTTATGGAAAAGCATGATTTTAAGGCAATTAATGTAACAATTCCTTATAAAAGGGATGTTATACCATTTCTTTATGAAATGGATGATAATGCAAGGGCTATAGGCGCAGTTAATACTATTGTTAATAAAGACGGGAAACTTTATGGGCATAACACAGATTTTCCAGGATTTATGTATATGCTAAACAAGCATGGAATTAACCCTTATGGAAAAAAATGCGTTGTGCTTGGTGACGGCGGCGCTTCCAAAGCTGTTGTAGCAGTCCTTAAGAAGATGGGTGCGGAAAGTGTTGTTATTGTGGATATTATAAAGACAGAAACAGCAATAACATATGATGAATGTTTTGCAAAACACACAGATGCAGATATAATTGTTAATACAAGCCCTGTAGGGATGTATCCAAAATGTGACGCAAGCCCTGTTGATTTACAGGAATTTCCAAAATGCCAGGCTGTAGCAGACGTTATTTATAACCCGCTTGAAACCAGGCTTGTAAACCAGGCTAAAGAACTTGGAATGACAGGTGTAAACGGGCTTGAAATGCTTGTTGCACAGGCACTTTATGCAGTAGAATTTTTCCTTGAAACCAAACTTGATGAAGCAAAAATCGACGAGGTTTACCAGAAGATTTATAATGATAAGCTAAAAGAAACAGAAAGTTAAAAGAAGCAATAAAGCTAGTTTGTAAACGGGCAACCCGCTTGGCAAATAACAGGCAATCGGGTTGCCTGTTATTTTTATAAGACTACAATTTTTATAGAATTGTAACTGGCAGGCATTTTACTGTTTCCCTATGCTTTCTTTATATATTTCATCAAGTATGCATATTGCAACATCTTCTTTATCCATCCTGCCTAATTCCTTATAACCATCTTTTGTAATAATTGTTACTATATTAGTACCTGTGCCAAAACCTGCACCTGCCATCTTAAGGTTATTGGCAATAATCATATCTGCGTTTTTATCTATAAGTTTTTTCCTGGAGTTTTCAAGCAGGTTTTCTGTCTCCATTGAAAAACCACATAGAAACTGCCCTTCCCTTTTGTTTTCACCAAGGTATTTTAAAATATCAGCAGTACGCTTTAATTGTATGCTTAAATCCCCTGTCTTTTTCTTTATTTTCTCATCTGCAGCTTTTACTGGGGTATAATCTGCAACTGCCGCCGCTTTAATTATTATATCACTTTGTTCTGCATATTTTGCCACTTCATTAAACATATCTGCTGCACTTGTTACATTAATACGGCTCACAAAAGCAGGGCGTTCAAGGCTGCAAGGCCCGCTTACCAGTGTAACTAAAGCCCCCCTCTGCGCTGCAATCCTGGCAATGGCATAACCCATGCTTCCTGTGGAATGATTGCTTATAAACCTGACCGGGTCAATAGCTTCAACTGTAGGGCCTGCTGTAACAAGCACTCTTTTCCCTTCAAAGTCCTTCTCAAAACGGATTTCCCTTAAAATATAACCCAGCAGCACTTGTTCTGACGGCATTTTGCCAGCACCAGTATCTTTACATGCAAGAAGCCCGGTATCAGGCTCTATTACACCTATGCCATGCTTTTTAAGCTTTACAATGTTTTCCTGTACTATTGGGTTTTCGTACATATTGGTATTCATGGCAGGTGAAACTATCTTTGTGCATTTGCAGGCAAGCAGCGTTGTTGACAGCATATCATCCGCAATGCCATTTGCCATCTTGCCAATTATATTAGCTGAAGCAGGCGCAACAAGCACAACATCTGCTTTTTTTGCTATTGCAACATGTTCAACACTGAACTGGAAATTCCTGTCAAATGTATCTATAAGGCACTTATTGCCTGTTAATGTTTCAAATGTAACAGGATTAATAAAATTAGTGGCATTTTTTGTCATAAGCACATGTATATCTGCATTAAGCTTTGATAACATGCTTGCCAGGTTAGCAATTTTATATGCTGCTATACTTCCTGTAACACCTAATAATACTGTTTTGCCTTTTAACATAAAACACCTTTCAATTCATCATCTCTTCTGTTAATTTTCCATATTTTTCATAAGAAGAAATTCTGTTTATTTTATTATTTTCATCAACAAATACAACTTTTGGCTTATGGTATTTAACTTCTGCATCTTCCATCTGGCAGTAACACATAATAATTATATGGTCTCCTGGCTGTACCTGCCTGGCAGCAGCCCCGTTCAGGCAAATCATTCCGCTTCCTGGCTCTCCTGCTATTGTGTATGTCTCAAACCTGTTGCCATTCTCAACATCCACTATCTGCACAAGTTCATATTCATATATTCCTGCCGCCTGCATAAGTTCCGGGTCAACTGTAATGCTTCCCACATAATTTAATTCTGCCTGTCTTACAACAGCACGGTGGATTTTGCCTTTTAACATTGTAACTAACATATATCCTCCCCCTAATCCTCTAATGCAATAAAGTTATCTATAAGCCTTGTCTTTCCTATAAATACAGCAACTGCAACAAGAACCGGGCCGTCAATGTTCTGGACAGGCTCTAATAAATCCCAGTTCACAACCTCTACATAATCGGTTCTTGCCAGGGGTTCAGCATTAATTATAGAAGACACTTTTTCTTTTATCCTGACAGCATCCCTTTCACCTGCATCTATAAGCTTCCTGCCTTCTGAAAGCGCCCTGTTTAATACAAGTGCTGCCTGCCTCTCCTCTTTGTTAAGGTAAGTATTACGTGAACTTTTGGCAAGCCCGTCCTCTTCCCTTATAATTGGACAGCCTTTAATCTCTATTCCATAGCTTAAATCATCAGCCATATGGCGTATAACTGCAAGCTGCTGTGCATCTTTCTGCCCAAAATATGCCCTGTCTGGCATTACAATATTAAACAGCTTTGCAACTACTGTACACACCCCCCTGAAATGTATGGGCCTGCTTTTGCCACAAAGCCCTCCTGTAAGAGTATCCATATCTACATATGATGAGAAACCATTATGGTACATTTCAGAAGGTTCTGGATGGAATATTAAGCTTGCTCCTGCTTCTTCACATAAAGCGGCATCCCTGTCCATATCCCTTGGATAACTTTCAAGGTCTTCTGACGGCCCGAACTGCATCGGGTTTACAAATACACTCACCACAACCCTGTCATTCTCAGAAACTGCACGGGTTATAAGGCTTTTATGCCCTTCATGCAGATAGCCCATAGTTGGCACAAGCCCTACAGAAAGCCCCTGTCTTCTCCATTCATTAACCTGTTCCCTGGCTTCTTTAACAGTTACTGCAATCTTCATCTCTTTACTCCGTCCTTTTTAATATAATTTTCCAAGCACTTCATCATCAATCTTAAATACGTGCTCTTCTGATGGAAATGTCCCGTCTGCCACTTCTTTTTTATAATCTGCAAATGCTTCTTTCATAACAGCACCAACATCTGCAAATTTCTTAACAAATTTTGGCATATAAGCAGAAAACATCCCAAGCATATCCTGGTATACAAGTACCTGGCCATCACATCCGTTCCCAGCGCCTATTCCTATAGTTGGTATAGCAAGCTTTTCTGTAACAAGAGTGGCAAGCTTTGCCGGAATACATTCAAGTACAACTGCAAATGCACCTGCTTCCTGTACTGCCAGTGCATCTTCAATAATATTTCTGGCTGCTTCTTCACTTTTGCCTTGTACCCTGTTCCCTCCTAATGCATTAACAGACTGCGGGGTAAGCCCAAGGTGTGCCATAACAGGTATTCCCGCATCTGTAATTGCCTTAATCTGCGGACATACACTTCTGCCGCCTTCAAGCTTTACAGCGCCAGCACGCCCTTCCTTCATAAGCCTTCCTGCATTAACCAGGGCATCATACTCATTTGTCTGGTATGACATAAATGGCATATCAACAACAACCATTGTAGTCTTTGCCCCTCTGGCAACAGCAGCGCCATGATGTATCATATCTTCCATTGTTACAGAAACTGTATCTTCATAACCAAGAATTGTATTCCCAAGTGAATCACCAACAAGAATAGCATCAATTCCTGCTTCGTCCATAAGTTTTGCAGTAGAATAGTCATATGCTGTCAGCATTGAAATTTTTCTGCCTTCCTCTTTTGCCATCTGGAATGTCCTGACTGTATTTTTCATTATTAATAACCATACCCTTTCTGCTATGCTGCAATAATTCCTATTTATACAAACATGTCCTTTATCCCATTATAATCTTTTCCCGGGTTTTTGCTTTCTGCAATAGAAACCAGCACCTTGCCAAGGCTTTTATATATATTAAACGTATTTTCATCATTTAAAATACCAATATGCCTTTCTACAGTAGATATGTCCCCACGTTCAACCGGACCTGTAAGTGCCTGGGCTGTCCCATTTTCCAGTACAGAGTTTACATTATTAAGTATTACGGGTGCAAGAAGCTTGATTGCATCACTTTCATTAAACCCACATTCTTTAAGAAGCTGCAACGCTATATGCAATATACCTGTAACATAATTGCTTGCAAATGCGGCTGCTGCATGGTATTTTGCTTTATCACATGGATTAATTACAAATACCTTATGGTGCAGCGCTTCAAAAAGCTTTTTCATTTCCTGTACTGCCCTTTCCTGTCCTTCAACAGACAGACATGCTGTATTAAATTGTAAATAGGATGTATATTTACTGCTGAATGCATACATAGGATGTACTGAACAGCAGGACGCACCTGTACTGCCAGACTTTGAAAAAATACCAGATGATAATGAACCACTAAAATGACAGACAATTTTATCTTTTAAATTATAATGTCTTATACACTCCCACACTTCACTAATAACACCGTCTGGTGTAGTGATAAATATTGTATCACAATTATTTACAAGGGTTTCTAAATCACAAAAAGCCCTGGACTGTGTAAAAGTCGCCGCATCGTCAGCGCTCTGCCATGTCCTGCTATAATAGCCGGCAACCGTGGCATACCCGGAAAGGTATTTCCCAAGGGTACAGCCAGTCCTGCCAGCCCCAATAAAGCCAATAACCAATTAACCACCTCTTTGCTGTAAAATGCCATAATGGTGGTGTTTTTATCATCTGATGCAGTTCCAAATATGGATACCACTCAGCAACTACGTTAGATAATATCACAAGAAAAACAGTTTGTACAGTTTTTTTTGTATTTATAACGGACGGTTTCTATGCCAGAGCCAGAATATTCCGTACAGGAGTACGCTTCCGCTACGGCGCAATGTCATTTAGTTAAGAATCCAGGCAGAAAATATTTTTATAAATTACCAATATATGCAATTTTTAAAAATCTTTTCTTAACTAAACGACCTAGAAATTATCACCCATCCATTGTATAATGTATAAAAATTAAAGGAGGATTTGTTTGTATGAGCGTGGATTTGAATTTCTGGAAGTATAAAGAAGGAGTTACCCATAATGATAGCCAGGTATATAAAACAGCCTGTTGTGATGGTGAAATATTTGACGGTCTGGAAGACCTTCCAATAGATGAAATTATTGGGACAGTTTCATCTGCATTTTCCAGCTGGAATTCTATAGACAAGTATAATTATGAAAAAGGCGGGGGTGGTTCATTCCAGATTTTTACTACTTCCCAGATTATCAGGTTTGACTGTTATGGCATGTTTGGACCTCATATGAACCTGATTATTGCTCTTATGCATGATTATGGATGCCCGTTATATGACCCCCAGGCACAGGAAAGGTTTGATTCGTGGACAGACAGGTAATCAAGATATATTAGTGTTATTTGTAACTAATAAGTGGATTGAAAGTTTCTTTTATAGCCTGTAAAATTATAAGGAATGGTATTTTTTACTTATTATTGATTAACTGAAATGGAGATAACGGAATGGTTAAAAAAATTGATTTAGCAGGACAATGGAATTTTACCCTTGATGCCGCCAAGGAAGGTATCAGCAAGGAATTTTACAAGTCACTTCCTTTAGATACAATTTCACTTCCAGGCACTACTTCCCTGGCAAAAAAGGGGACACCTTCTGATGTGAGGGAAACGGGGTTTCTTACAGACCCATATCTTTTTGAGGGTTACGCCTGGTATTCTAAGGAAATATCTTTGGATAATGAAGACCTGGACAAAACTATCTTTCTAAACCTTGAAAGGACAAGGTTAACTAAAGTATGGATAGATAATGAATTTGCAGGTGAAGCAGACAGCCTGGCAACACCACATAAATATAATTTATCAGGGCTGGTTAAAAATAAAGATTTCCGTCTGACAGTGCTTGTTTCAAATACAGATTACCCTACAAAGGGAGGACATCTTACATCGCCTGATACACAGACTAACTGGAATGGCATTATTGGTGATATTTCATTAAGTATTTATGACAGTATTTATATACAGGATATTAAAACTTACCCTGATATAGATAAAAAAAGTGTAAAGATAAAGGTAACTGTTATAAATAATACAGGAAATAATACTACACTTATGGTAAATACTGTAGCATCACCTTGTGATATTAATGGATATACTGGACAAAGTGCAGACAGGCATTTAGAAAATATTCCTTCCCCTGCCGGGACATCTGTTTATGAATATGAATATCCACTGGGAGATAATGCTATATTATGGAGTGAGTACACACCTGTTATTTACCATCTGGTACTTACAATAGAAGGGACTGCCGAAAAAGCAGAAACTACATTTGGACTTAGGAAGTTTTCAGCAGAAAATATGGACTTTCTTATAAATGGGACAAAAACTTTCCTGCGTGGAAAACATGACGGGCTTATATTCCCGCTGACTGGTGCTTTTCCAACAGATTTAGATGAGTGGCTGCGTATTATGGGAATTGCAAAATCTTATGGCATAAACCACTACCGCTACCATACATGCTGTCCTCCTGCTGCTGCATTTACTGCTGCTGATTTGCTGGGTATATATTTAGAACCACAGCTTCCGTTCTGGGGAACTTTAACTGCGCCTGGTGATGAAGGACATAATGAAGAGGAACAGCAGTACCTTGTCAATGAGGGCTTCAGGATGCTTGATGCTTACGGCAACCATGCCTCTTATTGTATGATGTCCCTCGGCAATGAATTATGGGGAAGCAAGGAACGTATGGCAGAAATTATTACAGCTTATAAAAATACTGATAACAGGCATCTTTATACACAAGGTTCTAATAATTTCCAGCATACCCCTGTTATACTTCCAGAAGATGATTTCTTTGTTGGTGTACGCCTAAGCAAAAACCGTCTTATCAGGGGTTCTTATGGAATGTGTGATGCCCCTCTTGGACATATACAGTGGGATGAGCCTTCTACAGACCATAATTATAATGATGCCATACATCCTTCTGACACTGGAAGTTCTTTAGCTGGCAGTGAAGAAGAAATTGAGATACAGTATGGCACAGGTGTAAAGAAAGTTAAAGCTGCAGACAACAGTAGTGTATTAATCCCTGAAATCCCTGTAGTAACACATGAAATAGGACAGTTTACGGTATATCCTGATTTCCGGGAAATAGAAAAATACACTGGCGTACTGAAAGCACGCAATTTTGAGGTATTTAAAGAAAGGCTGGAAGAAAAGGGGATGCTTGCCCAGGCTTATGACTTCTTCTATGCCAGTGGCAAGCTTGCAGTACAGTGTTATAAAGAAGAGCTGGAAGCCGCTGCAAGAAGCAGCCTGGTAGCAGGTTACCAGATACTTGACCTCCAGGATTTTACAGGCCAGGGTACTGCACTTGTTGGTATTCTTGATGCCTTTATGGACTCCAAAGGTCTTGTAACCCCAGAAGAATGGGCAGGGTACTGTTCAGATGCAATTCTTCTTGCAGAATTTGGCAAATATATATATACAGCAGGTGAGAAATTTAATATAAAGCTTGCAATGCGTTATTATAACCCTGAAAGCCTGGATGGCAAAATACTGGAAACAGAGCTTTCATGTAAAGACAATGAAACTGGCATGGTAAATATAATTGGCACAATAGAAACAGAAATCCCTGAAGGAATAAAAGGACTTGCAGAACTTGGGAATATTTCATTTGACCTGCCTGCTGTTACAAAGCCGGAAATATATACACTCCGTCTTTCAGTGCCAGGGACAAATATCCATAACAGTTATGAGGTATATTGTTATCCTGTTAATGAAAATACAGAAACACTTAGCATAACTGGCAGTACAGGCAGGATAAATGATACAGGCACAAATAAATTTTATATTACAAATAATTTCCAGGAAGCATACAATATGCTGGATAAAGGATTACGTGTGCTTTTTCTTCCAGCAGAAACAAAGGAAAGCATTGAAGGCTTTTATTGTACCGATTTCTGGTGCTACCCTATGTTCCGGGATATATGTGAGTGGATGAAAAAGCCTGTTGCAGTTGGTACAATGGGACTGCTTATACAAAACGGACATAAGGCGCTTGCACAGTTCCCATCACATAAATATGCAACACCACAGTGGTATAAAATAGTATCACATGCCTCATGTGCAATACTTGAAGATGTGACAGAACAAGGATATACACCTATAGTACAGATGATTGATAATTTTGAAAGAAACCATAAACTTGGCATTTTATTTGAAGGAAAAGCAGGAAACGGGAAACTGCTTATATGTACAAGCAGGCTTTCTGAAATCTCCTCTTATCCTGAGATTAAACAATTTATAAAATCAATTACAGATTATGTGTCATCGGACAGTTTTAACCCTGGAATGGAACTTGATTTGGATAAATTAAAAAAGCTGTTCTGATATAACTATTACTATTTATGCAATACATGGAAGCGTTTTAAAAAGCTTCTATGTATTGCAATATAGTTAAATACTATATAATTCCCTTAAATTCTTCCTGCTGGTATTCTTTTAATATATGTTTATACAGAGTCCTTGCAGCAGGAGCCATAAACCCGGGATTTAGTGTGGCAATGCCAATTATCCTGTATGTTTCTGGTTCTACCGGGTAACAGTCCGTTTCATATGGTATATCATTCATAACCATTTCTGGCATAATACATATCCCAAATCCATTTGCAACCATTGCTATTGTTGATAAATCATCTACTACATGGTAATTTGACTGTATATCAAGCG
Organism: uncultured Lachnospiraceae bacterium; assembly: GCA_910588655.1. Lineage (GTDB taxonomy): Bacteria > Bacillota > Clostridia > Lachnospirales > Lachnospiraceae > Butyribacter. The sequence goes on from CAJUPJ010000014.1 coordinate 54,178, forward strand.
AATTTTCTTTAAGGAAGTTCTGTATATCTGCATCTGTTGACTCCCTTTGTGTGACAAACTGGTGGTTTCTCATTTCACTGATTCCCATATAGTCTTTGCTGCCTGTCCTGGCTGTGCCTTTTGGCATTACACACAGAAGCCTGTCTTTATATAATGGCTGTATAGGAATATCTGCTGCACTTGAAACTGACAGAAACCCAAGCTCTGTTACGCCGTTTTTTATCCAGTATGCTACATCATCATATGTACCCTGGAATACTTCTATTGTTATATCTGGATATAACTGTTTAAATGAATTCATTATATCTGGCATCCAGTTAGTACATACACTTGAAAAACAGCCCACCTTAACCTTGCCCTGTTTAAGCCCGTTAAACTCTGCAACTGCCTGCTGTAAGCTTTCATCACTGTTTAATACAGCATTGACATAGGGCAGCAGGTGGCTTCCATAATTAGTAAGGGTAACTCCCATCTTGCTTCTTATTAACAGCGAAAAACCAAGCTCATTCTCCATAGATGATACCGCATGGCTTATCGCTGAAGGAGTAAGCCCCAGTATATCTGCCGCTTTCCTGAAACTCCCCTGCTCTGCTACTGTTTTAAATACCTGGTATGTTAGTAAAGTCATATTTATGCTGCCCTGGCGCATTTATAAAGCAGGTCTTCCCAGCGCCTGTCAACCTCTGCCTGGAACTGCTCTATAAGCCCTTCATTGCCTTTTTTAAATAAATGTTTAAATCTTCCCTGCACCTTCAAGAAGTCTTCTATTGGAAGTTTATTCTTTGGCTGGTATGACAATATCCATTTGCCATGGTCAACCTCGAAAAGAGGCCAGTAACATGTTTCAACAGCGAGCCTGCATATTTCCATAATTTCAGAGGTTTCATACCTCCAGCCGCGTGGGCATGGTGTCATTATATTAAGGAATGATGCACCCTCTGTATATATTGCCTTTTCAGATTTCATATGTATATCTTTAAAGTCCTTAGTAAGTGTAGTCTGTGCAACGTAAGGAACGTAATGGTCTGCAATAATGCTTGTTAAATCCTTGCGGTTCTGCATTTTGCCATCAGACTCCTTGCCAACTGGTGTAGTTGTTGTATCTGCATACATAGGTGTTGCAGAAGAACGCTGTATTCCTGTATTCATATATGCGCCGTTATCATAACACACATATACTATGTCATGCCCACGCTCCATTGCACCAGAAAGTGACTGGAAACCTATGTCATATGTGCCGCCGTCACCGCCAAATGTTATAAACTTGAATGTTTCATCTGCTGGCAGTTTACCACGCTTCTTTAATGCCTTATATGCTGTTTCCACACCACTTAATGTAGCGCCTGCATTTTCAAATGCATTATGTATATAGCTGTCCTCCCATGATGTATATGGATACATAAAAGAGGAAACTTCCAGACAGCCTGTTGCATTTCCTATAACAGCCCTGTCGCCCTCATGCAGTGAACGCAGTACTGCACGTACTGCTATTGTAGAACCACAGCCGGCACACATACGGTGTCCCGGCGCAAGGCGCTCAGGTTTGTCCATCATTGTTTTTAAACTATAATCACTCATAACTGCCTCCTTATTATTTGCAAGACCTGCCAGAACGTTTTCTGGTACAGGTATGTTATCTTGTAATTGTATACCTGGTCAAATATTATACCACTGCTTTTTACATGGCACAAGTGCAAATAAAATAATACAAATCATGATATGTGTAACGAAACAGCAATGCTTATTTAAAAAACTACATTGTACATTCCTGCCATAAGTGATAAAATAATATGTAGAAACTTATAAACCAGCAAAATATAAAACAAATGGAGGGAGTCTTGTTTTATGAAAAATCTTAAAGTAATTACAAAGATGGCACTTATAGGCATCACTGTACTTGCTTTCACAATTTTTAGCATACTGTTCTCTATCAACAGCATGAATTCAATTGAACAGCAGACTATAAAGGGTGAAGAAGAAAGTATCAGGACAGATTATGACAACAGTATTAAAAACGAAGTCCAGATTGTAATAACACTTCTTGACAGTTATAATTCAGATATACAGGCTGGAATATATTCAAAAGAAGAAGGCATGAAGCTTGCTGCTGGTAAAATCAGGGCTTTAAGGTATGGCACAGATGGCTATTTCTGGGCAGACCAGTCAGATGGCACTAATGTTGTACTGCTTGGAGGCAGCACTGAAGGAACAAACCGTATGGACACAAAAGACGCAACAGGTTATAAGATGGTTGAAGATTTTATAACAAATTCTGTTAAGAACGGAAGCTATTTCTGTGACTACCAGTATCCTAAAGAGGGTGAAACAGAGCCAAAACCCAAAAGGGCTTATACACAGTATTATGAACCATTTGACTGGGTAATAGGGACAGGTAATTACATAGACCATATTGATGAGCAAATCGCCGTTTCTGTAGCAAAAGCTGATAAATTCACTAATTCAAAAACAAAGCTTTTTCTTTCTGTATGTATTGTATTCGCAGGTGCTATTATATTATTCCTGGTATATATGATTGCCAATATTACAAAACCTCTTAGAGCAGTAGGAAAAGACATGAAAAATATGTCAGAAGGCAATTTTTCAATCCAGGCAGATAAAGCACTCTTAAAACGCAAAGATGATTTTGGAATTCTTTTAAATATCACAGAAAAGATGCGCACTGACATTGGAACGCTTATAAATGGTGTTAAAAAGGAAACAAAGATGATTACAGAAAGCGTGGATGGCATAAGGGCTGATATGGACAACCTGAATAATGAGATTGATGATGTGTCTTCAACAACAATACAGCTTTCTGCTTCCATGGAGGAAACTTCTGCCGCATCTGGTGATATTACCAGTATGACAAGGGAAATAGAGTCTGCTGCAAGAAATGTGGCAGAGCGTGCACAGGAAGGGGCAGAACGTGCACAGGATATTTATAAAAAAGCCGCTAATGCCAAAAATTCCACTAATGAAACCAAAAACAGCCTGATGGAGCAAAAAGAATTTATAAAAAATAATCTTAATGCTGCACTTGGGAAAGTAAAAATAGTTTCTGAAATTTCCACATTAGCAGAATCAATTATGCAAATAACTGCACAGACAAACCTTTTATCACTTAATGCAAGCATTGAAGCAGCAAGGGCAGGTGATGCCGGAAAGGGATTTGCCGTAGTGGCAGATGAAATAAGGCAGCTTGCAGAAGCCTCACAGGAAAGCACTGAAAATATAAAGAAAGTAACTGAACAGGTAAACGAATCTGTTAAAAGCCTTGCAAAAGACTCAGAAGCACTGCTGTCATTTATTGATGACCAGGTTATGGACAGTGTACGCTTATTTGACTCTATTTCAAATGATTACAATGAAGATGCAAGGGAAATTGATTTACTTGTAGCAGACTTTAGTGCAATTTCAGAAGAACTCCTGGCATCCATTAGTAATATTACAGAATCCATAGATGGGATTTCACAGGCTGCCAGTGAAAGCGCAACAGGTACTGCAAATATTGCAGACCGCATTACCAGTATAGTCAGCACATCTGAGTCAGTTAATAACGCATTACACGGCTCAAATAAAATCGCTGGCAGGCTTAATGAAGCAACAGATAAATTCAGGCTGTAGCCAATACAGCACCAGAGGGATGCACCATAACACCAGGCGCATCCCTCATTTTATGTTTCTTCTTTCATAAACTTTGAAATCTTCTCCATAACACTGGCAACTTCCCCTGTTGAACGTATAGCACACATAACCGTGTCATCTCCTGCAATAGTCCCTGCCACTCCTGGTATCTCAATATTATCAATAGCTGCTGCTACTGCCATTGCCATACCTGAAAGCGTCCTTATTACAAGAATATTTTCTGCCTGTTCCATCCATAAAAAACCATCCCTTAACACACTTACATATTTGCTGTAAAGATTTGTTTCTTTCTCCTGGAGCTGTGTATATTTCTGGTGCACACCGTCTACAGTAACTTTAGTAAGCTTAAGCTCCCGTATATCCCTTGATATAGTTGCCTGGGTAACTGGAAAACCAGCCCTCTCAAGACGTTCGCCAAGTTCCTCCTGTGTTTCAATCTGGTATTTCCCAATAAGTTCAAGTATCTTAGCACGTCTTTCTATTTTCATAATTCCCCCGTTCCTGTCCTGGTAAAATCTGTTTGCTGGCAGCAGATAATAACGTTTTACATATTCTATGCCTGGTTAAGCTTTTCACGCATCCTTTCATAAAAACCTATGCCAGAAAGCTTTATTATCTGTGTTACGGCATGTGGTACTTCAATTACAAGCCTGTCCCCTGTAGAAAGTTCCCCTACATTCCTTCCATCTGCTGCCACTACTGCAAGGTCTGCACCTGTATCTTTTGTCTGTCCTATTTCAAGTGTTATCCTGTCAGATGCATCCACTATAAGGCTTCTCTTATTAAGTGCATGGGGACAGACCGGGGTAACAATTATAGCCTTAAGATGTGGTACTAAAACAGGCCCGCCTGCTGAAAGGTTATAGCCTGTTGAACCTGTAGGCGTCGATATTATTATCCCATCTGCCCTGTAAATATCTGCAAGTTCATTATTTAAATATACTTTTATAGTAATAAGCCTTGCCCCGCCTCTTTTGCTTACAACAATATCATTTAATGCATAACATGAAGAACGGCTGTCTGGCTGTTTAAAATGTAAAATCTCTTTAAGCATTATACGGTTTTCAATTGTAAAATCATTATTAAACAGGCGCTCAAGTGCAGCATCAACATTATTGCGTTCTACTTCTGTAAGGAAGCCAAGGTTTCCTGTATTTACGCCAATAACCGGAAGTTCCTTATGTACAAGGTCTATTGCGGCTTGTATCATCGTACCGTCACCACCCAGGACTATTGCACATTCTGTACCATCTGGTATCTGTGACACATCTGTAAAATGCCGTATGCCTGCTGAGGCTGACATCTTGTTCTCAAGTATAATGCATTTTTTCCCACATTTTCCCATATACTCCATAATATGCTGTACCATATCATGGTTTGCCTTTTTGTCACTGTTTGTAATTATGCAAAACTGTTCCATTATAGCCAATCCTCACTTATCCAGGTCTGTATGTGCCTGTTCCACAATATCTTCTGCAAGCTGCCTGTAACTGTTTTCAAATTCCTCTTTTGCTTTATCTGCCTCTGTGCCACCATTTTCCAGACTGCCTGTAATACCACCTGCTTTTTCAATATACAGCAGGTATTCTATATTCCCTTCTGGCCCTTTTATTGGTGAATAGCTTAAACTTATAATATTAAAGCCTGCTGCCAGTACATATACCATAATATTTTCCACAACTTCAAGGTGTACTGTCTTATCACGCACTACACCCTTCTTGCCGACTTTTTCACGCCCTGCTTCAAACTGTGGTTTTACAAGGCATACTGCCCTTCCGCCATCTGCCATAAGGCTGCGTATAGGAAGCAGCACCTTTGTAAGTGATATAAATGCAACATCTACTGAAACAAAGCTTATTTTATCCGGGATTTCATTATGTGTTATATACCTTATATTAGTTTTCTCAAGGGATATTACACGCGCATCCTGGCGCAGCTTCCATGCAAGCTGGTTTGTGCCAACATCTACAGCATAAACCTTTGCTGCCCCGTTCTGTAACATGCAGTCAGTAAAACCGCCCGTTGAAGAACCTGCATCAAGGCAGACAAGCCCTTCAAGGTTAATATCCCATAAGGAAACTGCCTTTTCAAGTTTAAAACCGCCCCTGCTCACATACTTCATTGCTGCTGCTTTTACCTGTATGTCTGCATCTTCTTCAAATGTACTGCCTGCCTTGTCCTCACGCTGCCCGTTTACAAAAACATCTCCTGCCATTATTACTGCTTTCGCCTTTTCCCTTGACTCTGCAAGGCATCTTCTGACAAGAAGTACATCAAGCCTTTCCTTTTTCTTCTTCATATGCTTCTAGCACCCTTCCAGCAATCCTGTCTGCACTAATTCCGTATTTTTTCTTTAAAATACTTACAGAGCCATGCTCTAAAAACCTGTCTGGAAGCCCGATGCAAATGGTTCTGGAACTTTTATCCCTTTCATTAACCCATCCTGCAACAGCCTGCCCAAAACCTCCTGTAACAACGCCTTCTTCTAAAGTTACAAGAAGGCTGTGCCCTTTTAATGCCTCTTCTAAAAGCCCTGTATCAAATGGTTTTAAAAAGCGCATATTGGCAACAGATATATCAAGCCCTTTTTCCTTTAATATGCCATGTACTTCCATAGCAGCCTGTACCATGCTTCCTGCTGCAAGCAGCACTATGCCATGCCCTTTTTTAATCCACTCACCTTTTCCATGTTCTAATGGCTGCTTATATCCACTAAGCCCTGTATATGACTCCCCTCTTGGATAGCGTATTGCAACAGGAGCGTCCTGTTTTAATGCAAATTCAAGCATTTCCCCAAGCTCCCATGAATTTTTAGGCGCTAAAACTGTTAAACCAGGCATAGGCATCATAAGGGCTATATCAAAAATTCCCTGGTGTGTTTCACCATCGCTGCCAACTATGCCAGCCCTGTCAGCCATAAATACAACTGGAAGCCTGCAAATACATACATCATGCAGTATCTGGTCATATGCACGCTGTAAGAATGTTGAATATATTGCAACTACCGGCTTAAGCCCGCCTGCTGCCATTCCTGCAGCAAATGTTACAGCATGTTCTTCTGCTATGCCCACATCAAAAAACCTGTCCGGGAATTTTTCAGAAAATGCAGACAGCCCTGTACCAGCGGGCATTGCTGCTGTTACTGCTGTAATCCTTTTATCCTTACTGGCAAGTTCTGTTATCTTCCTGCTAAATACATCCGTATATGTTTCTTTTAAGCCTTCACTCTTCCTTGCAGAGCCGTCACGCACAAAAAACGGTGCAACGCCATGAAATGAAGAAGGGTCTTTTTCTGCTGGCGGATAGCCTTTGCCCTTCTTAGTACAGACATGTACAAGGACAGCACCTTTTACCTTTGACGCCCCATCAAATGCAGAAACCATCTTTTTAACATCATGCCCGTCTATAGGCCCGATATACTTAATGCCCATATCCTCAAAGAGCATACCAGGAATAAATACCCTTTTTAAAACATCCTTAAACCCTCTTATGCTTGTTGTAATCCTCTCCCCTATATGTGGCATCTTTTTAAGGATTTTCTCCACATCCTCTTTTAAGCCCATATAATTAGTATTTGTCCTTATATTTCCAAGATACCCTGCCATACCGCCTACATTTTTGGCAATAGACATCTGGTTATCATTTAATACAATTATAAGGTTTGATTTAAGCCGCGCTGCATTATTTAAAGCTTCATATGCCATGCCGCCAGAAAGCGCACCGTCACCAATAACTGCAAAAATCTTCTGTACACCATCCCTTATATCCCTTGCCTTGGCAAAGCCAACTGCTGCACTTATGGATGTAGAACTGTGTCCTGTGTCAAATACATCACAGGGGTTTTCTGCCCTCTTGGGAAAGCCGCTTATCCCGCCATACTGCCTGAGGTTTGCAAATTCCTCTTTCCTGCCTGTAAGTATCTTATGTGTATAACTCTGGTGGCCTACATCCCATATAATCTGGTCATATGGCAGTTCACAGCACAGGTGTATTGCCATGCACAGCTCCACAACACCAAGGTTTGAAGCCAGATGCCCCCCTGTACGGCTGACATTTTTTACAATAAAACGCCTTATCTCCCATGCAAGCTTCTTATAATCACATGCATCTATATTTTTTATATCATTTGGCTGGTTTATCCTTTCAAGTAATCCATACACTATTAATTTCTCCTCACTTTTTGCGATTGATAAGCATTTCAACTAATGTATACAGGAACTCATTCTGTACTGGCATATTGCCAAGTATTCCCAGTGCCTTTTCCGAATAATCCCTGACTGCCTGTTCCGCCTGTTCCATACCGTAAACAGATACATACGTTGACTTTGCATTTCTTTCATCACTGTGGACTGGTTTGCCAAGTTCTTCTGGTGTGCTTGTAATATCAAGTATATCATCCTGTATCTGGAACGCCATCCCGGTATAATGCCCTGCCTTTTCAAGCTCTGCTACAGTCCCGTTATCTGCACCTGCAAGGACTGCACCTGCCATAAATGCAGCTTCAATAAGTGCACCTGTCTTTAAACTATATATAAAAGAAAGCTCCTCTTCATTAAGAGCCTCCCCTGTCTTTTCAACATCCACAACCTGGCCGCCAGCCATGCCATAAATCCCTGCCTTGTGTGCAAGGATTTTCAGTGCTTTTGCCTTTAATAAAATCTTATGCCCGTCCTCAAAGTCTGACATTGCAGTTTCAAACGCGTAATTAAGCAGCACATCCCCTGCAAGTATTCCCATATCCTCACCAAATACTATATGCGTTGTTTTCCTGCCGCGCCTGTACTCATCATTATCCATTGCTGGCAGGTCATCATGCACAAGCGAATACGTGTGTATCATCTCTATAGCCGCCATAAATGGAAGCACAAGGCTTTCCCCGCTCCCTCCCGCCATCTTGTATGTTTCCCACATAATCATAGGACGCAGCCTCTTGCCGCCTGCCATAAGGCTGTATTCCATTGCATCAGCTATTGTCTTCTGGTATACAATGTCCTTTGGCAGGAATTCCCTGGTTATTTTTCCAATCCACTCCGTTTCTTCCTTAAGCTGCCTGTTAAAAGCCTCTTTATCCATATAAAATAAACCATACCTTTCCAGCAAATCTTATGTTTATATCCACAGCCACCCTTCCTGTGCAGTATAACAAACAATCTTTAATCTTCACATTTCCCAATAGTAATTAACTTTTTCTCAACCTTGTCCAGTGCATCATTACAGTTTTTTACCAGTTTCATGCCTTCTTCATACATTTTAAAAGACTCCTCCAGCGTAAGTTCTCCGCCCTGGAGCTGTCCTATAATATTATCAAGATTTTCAAATGACTGTTCAAGTGTCATTTTCTTTGCTGCCATATCCCTTTGCCTCTCTCTTTCACAATAAATGAAAAATGCCGCTTTTGCATTTTTCTAAGAATGGCTTAGTTTTACTAAGGCGGTGTCCTTTACCGCCTTAGTGGAACTTCATTCTTTACATTCTTTACATTAACAACCGCCTGTCCGTCCTGCATGTGCAGTACCAGTTCCTGTCCCGGGCTGATTTCACCCACTGATTTTACACTACTCCCGTCTTCTTTAGCTACATAAGAATAGCCGCCTTTAAGCTTATACAACGGCGACAGCCCCTTAAGCTCTTCTATATACAGTTCAAGCTGGTGCTTTGCTGCTGTAACTTTCTGTTCCATAAGAAGTGAAAGCCTGTCCTGGCAGTCCGCCGCATAAAGCCTCCTCTGGCGCACCATGTCCCCTGGGCTTAAGCTGTCTAACATTGTTTCATATTGTGCAAGCTTTAACTTCTTAATCTTTAAAATATTATTTACCTGCCATTTAAGCGAATAAGCTGCTTCCCTTAATGCGGTTTCTGCTTCCTTGTATGGAAATACTGCAAGTTCTGCTGCCGCAGAAGGTGTAGGCGCTCTTAAATCTGCCACAAAATCTGCTATTGTTGTATCTGTTTCATGCCCCACAGCAGAAACTACAGGCTTTGTACATGCATATACTGCCCTTGCAAGCTTTTCCGAATTAAATGCCCATAAATCCTCTATAGAGCCTCCGCCCCTGCCTATTATAATTGTATCAACATCTGTCTTTTCAAAATACCTGATACCTTCAATAACTGTATCTTCTGCACCCTCACCCTGTACCCTTGCAGGATAAAGATATATCTGCACATATGGGTTACGCCTTGCTGCCACATTGCATATATCATGGATAACTGCACCTTCTGGTGCGGTTACAACACCAATGCTTTTTGCATATGCTGGTATCTTCTTTTTTCTGTCTGCATCAAAAAGCCCCTCTTCTAAAAGGCGCTTTTTCATCTTCTCATATTCTTCATATAACCTGCCGCCGCCATCCCTTATAATCTTCCTGGCATAAAGCTGGTATTTGCCATCACGTTCATAAACACTTATGCTTCCCTGCACTATAACACCGCTGCCTTCTTCCATCTTAAACCCTAAACCCTGGCGCATTGAAGCAAACATAACGCAGGAAAGCTGTGATGAACTGTCTTTAATTGTAAAATAAATATGCCCTGATGAATGATATTTACAGTTGGACACCTCTCCCCTTACAGAAATATTATTTAGTGCATATTCCCTGGCAAACATATTTTTAATATATAAATTTACCTGTGAAACTGACCTGGCTTCCCCCATAACATCACTCCTCCAGGCTGTTATTCTCCTGGCTTTCTTTATTTTCCTTATTATCTTTCTCTTTACTTTTTACAACTGATGCAAGAATTCCGTTAATAAACCCTTTTGCCTTATCAGCACAGTACAGCTTTGAAAGCTCTACTGCCTCATTAATAGCTACGCCGTCTGGTACATCATCTGAATAAAGCAGTTCAAAGACAGCCAGACGCAGCACTGTAAGCTCTGCCTTAGCTATCCTGTTTACTGTCCATCCTTTAGACTTTGCTTCAATCTGTGCATCAATTTCTTCAAGATGTTCCAATACAATGTTAAACTTATTACGAAGTTCCTCTTTATCCTTTTCAGATGCATTCTCTATCTCTTCTTCAAGATAGTTTTCTGCCTGGTTTTTAACATCTTCTTTATTGTAAAAATCCAGACGGAACAGCATAATGTATAAATTTTCCCTTATTTTTTTTCTTGTCATAATCTCTACCGTACCTTACTTTCCTGCCTTCCTGTGCTGCTGTTTATACATTATTATTCACTTAAATTCACTCCTGCAACCCTGACATTTACTTCAGGAACTACAAGACCTGTCATTGTTTCAATCTGCTGGCTTACCCTGTTCTGTACCTGTTCTGATACGCTTTTAATGCTGTAACCATATTTTACATTAAGCATAATATCTACATGTACAAGACCCTCTTCCATTGTTACCTTAACGCCTTTTGACAGTTTCTTCATGCCAAACTTGCCTATCAGCTCATTAGTAATATTTCCTGCCATTGAGCTTACACCGTCAGTTTCTGTAGCCGCAATCGCCGCTATAATAGCAACAACATCTGATGCAATTTTGACTTCTCCTGTTCCTTTTTTCTCCATAACATACTCCTTTGGTTCTTGTTCCTTTGACATGCCAGTCCCCTCCTTGGTTCTGTATATACACAAGTTATACACCTACGTCTAATTCATTATACCAAAATGGCAAGGATTTGCAATCTTTACTTTAAGTTATCTTGTTTTAAAAATCACATATACTGGATTTAGCTGGCAAATCCAAAGTGTCTTACATGAAAAAAGCACGCTTCCGCTTGGACAGCTCACGCAATGGATGCATAAAGCCCTAAAGTACAGGGCTTAAGCACCAGCGGCGCTGTACAGCTTTTTCATGTAAGCACATTTGGAATTTGCCAGCAATCTACACTTTGGTAATTTATAAAAATATTTTCCAAAAGATAACTATAAATGGGGACGGAGGTTATTCTGCCAGCCACTTATTAACTAGCGGAATAGTTGCCACTTACAACAATATGAATACTAGAAAGATACCTGAAAATTGCCGTACGTCTGAATCTCCTGCCATTCCCCATAATTTACAGTCATCTGCCAGCCTGTTTTTCTGTAATTTTGCCAGAAGCTGGGACAGAAAATATTTTTATAAATTACCAAAATGTAGATTAGCTGGTAATTTTCAAATGTATTCCAATGAACAGATGTACGAAGCCGCTGGTGCTTATATCCTGTATTTGTTGTTCTGAAAGAACAACTAGGATATTATGCACCATTGCGTGCGAGTCCAAGCGGGAGCGTTCTGTTCATGGAAGTACATTTGAAATTACCAGCCCACTCATGCAAACTAAAGCAGACGTAAATCCCCTACTCATTATTATCTGTAACTTTTACAGGTGTTATTACAATTTTATCTGCTTCTATCCCCGTTTTTCTTCTGACAATATCTTCTATCTGTGCTATCTGCTGTTCTGTAAGCCCGTTTGCATCGACTACAACATCTGCATTGCCATCATTTATGCTTACTACTGCATTCTGGAAACCTTTTGCCTGGAGCATAAGTTCAGCAGCATTTTCTTTTTCAGAATTTTTTGTAATATTGGCTACCTGTCTTATTGCAGATTTCTTGTCTGCTGAAGCAATGGCTTTATTATTAACTATATTCATAAGAGTTTCTTTGTTCTTTGCACGTGTCTGTTCCCTTGCAAGTTTTGCAGATGCAAAATAATCTGCCCCTATTGTGTTTGAAACCATTACTGCTTCACCAGGGTTTTCTTCTGATGCTACAACCTCACCTGTATCAGCTACTACATAATCATCATTGCCAATGTCTTCTGCTGATATATCTTTTGTAATATCACCATCTTCTTTGCTGTTGTCTGCTGTCTGTACATCAGAGCTGCTATTATCCTCTGTAGTTTTGCTGGTATTATTGCTGGCTGTTTCCTTATTGCTTTTTGTAATGCCGCTTGTGCTTATTTCCTGGCCAGTAAAATTAAGATACCCTGCTACTACTATCATTACAGCAAGTGCAGTAATAATAATCTGGTTTTTGTGTGACGTTTTCTTCATTTCATTAAAATCCTTTCTTTGCATTATTCCATCTTCATTACTTTGATTTTATGAGGTTCAACCGAAAATAATGCCACAACTGCATCAATTATTTCACTATCTTTTTTTCCATTGCCTGCACCCTCCGCAACAACAACTACTCCCTCTATTTTAGGTGAATTTACCTGCACAACATAAGGATGCTCACTGCCATCTGATGAAATTATTACATTTTCACTTTTTAAACTATATTCCTCCTGCTGCCTTGTGCCACCGTTACGGTCATGTTCTTCTACACTATTTTCCTTGTTATCAGTATCCTGTAATACCATATGTTCTTCTGAAGAGGCAAGTGTAATCATTACCTTAGTCCTGCCAATTCCCTCCGCCTGCCCCAGGATTTTCTCAAGCTTGCCCTCCTCCCTTGCCGCATACTCTGCCATTGCCCCCAGGGCAACAGACTCGTCCAGGCTGCCAGAAGAATTGCCATAACCTCCATCTTCACTGTTACTGTAAAGTGTATCTGCATTATCATCCCCATACAATCCATTATTCCCTTTTTTATCCGTAACAGACGCTATAACAAGTACAATTCCCGCAATTATTATAAGTGCAATACGCCACAGCCCTATTTTCTGGATAACCTGCCCCCTGTCTTCCATAAATTTCCCCAGACGCCCGCTGTCCCACTTTATTCCCATATATTTACTGCCGCCTCCTTTATAATAAAATATGTGCTTATATCCTCCTTTAATTTACGGACATTTTTCCCTGACGCCTTTTTCTTGCCTGCCTCATCTGACATGGCATCAACTGCTTCCATATTGCCAGTAATATCTGCAATTTCTATATCCTCTATGTTTTGTATAGTATTTATATCATTGTAATTTGTTTTATTTTCTTTATTAATGTTTATATCAATTGAACTGATTTGTATAGAATTATCCTGCTCTCCAAGTGATATATCTATATTTTTAATATTAATGCCCCTGTTATCCGCAAGCTTTATAACCTGTTCTTTAATATCTTTTTTACATTGTTCCCTTATAATCTCTTCAAATTTTCCATCAGCCACTTCCAGCTCATCATTTATCCCTTCAAGGTTAAAATTAAAAATCTCCTGTTCAAGCAGGCTGTACCAGCCATTATCACCTGACAGGAAATTTACCAGTGGTGTAATCATTAACAGGATAAGCACAAGACCACTGAAAAATTTAAAATACATCCGGAAACTTTCACTGTTTATTAACCCTTTCATTACTGTTACAAGCAATGTAAATATTAACACACTTTTTATAAAATCTGCCATAACCCCTCCTTCTGGTGTTATTACCCCTGGAACACCTACGTTGTCATGGCGCTTGTAAGTGCAATCGAAATAACAAACATAATACAGCCAGTTCCTGTTGCATAAAGCTGCATTTTAAGCGATTCCACTACAGCATCAAGGCAGCTTGTAATCCTTTTGTCTGATACTGGCTGGATAAATGCAGAAATTAACTGGTACATAAATTTGCTTATAAGTATCCTTGTTAAAGGTATAAGGCAGATAAACACAACAACAATTATTCCTGTTATCCCTACAGCATTTTTTACAAGCTTGCCAGCAGATAAAACTGTACTTGCCACACTCCCCACTGTATTTCCAATGCCAGGTATTGCACTTCCCATTTTAACAACAAGCGAATTCTTTGCCTCGGCAGCAACAGGAACTACAAGCCCCTGTACAACATTTACCCCCATAATAATGCCAAACATCGTTTTAAGCCCTGTACTTACAATATCTTTAACAAGTTTTGCCAGCCTTGAAAATATATCCTCCTCTGAAATCTGGCTGGCAATACGCAGGAAAAAATAAAACTGTATGGCAGGAAGCGCGAATTTTACTACAACATAACTTGTTACATTCATCATAACAAGCGTAAATTCATAAAATACGCTGCCTGCTACACTACCGTTTGTAAATGCAATACATGTAAAATAAGCTGTTGAAAATACCTTTAAAAAATCAGATACATTTACAAGTGTTTCTGAAGCAATGCTGCACACCTGTGTAAATGAAACTGCCAGAACTGAAAAAAACAGCATGTACACCATATAAAATGCCGTTTCAGCAACCTTTTTCCCTTGCAGCAGTTTGGAAAAATTAGATACAAGCGCACCCATAACTGCTATTACAACAAGGTATATATAAATATTTTTTTCCTGCACGATATTATTATAAATCCCGTCTAATATATACTTTGCTGCCTCTTCAAATGAAAAAGGGCTCTGTCCGTTTATAATGCTTCCTACATAATCTGAAAAATCAAAGTGCCCGCCTTGAAGTGTTTCATCCATAACCTTTTGTATTTCATCACCCGATATCTCCTGCATAATGCTGCCAGTAATATCATCCATAAACACACCCGTCTTTCTAATAAAAACTTTCCTGCATGTTCAGAAGGCTGAAATGGTCTGTATAAGCGACTTGATAACAGGCATACTGACAGCAATTATCATAACCTTACCAAAAAATTCAATCTGGTTTCCAACTGCTCCAAATCCTGCATCCCTGCACAAATTAGAGGAAAACTCTGCAACATATGTAATCCCGACCATTTTAAGCAGGATATTTATATATAATGAGTTATTGCCAAGATACCTCTCCACCATATGTATTACTTCCAGCACATCATCTATCTTTGACAAGGCAAGTCCAAGTATAATAAGGCTTGCCGCCAGAATGACAAGCATAGCAAATTCCTGTTTGTCATTCTTAACAGACATTGCAAGAAAAATAGCTATAACCCCGATAACAGCAACTTTTACCATATAAAAAACCTGCCTTTCAACCCATCGCAAACAGCCTCTGTATTGTTTCAAATAAATCCTCTATATATGGCACTACCCATAACAGCACAAGTATCAGCCCCGCAAGGCTTACAAGAAACGCCTGTTCGTCCCTTCCTGAGTGTTTAAGAACCTGTCCAAGCACTGATACAAGTATTCCTACGGCAGCAATTTTAAAAATAAGATTAATCGTCATTTATACACCCTGTCCTTCCATAAACTAAACTAACAGTATGCTTAAAAAAATCCCTGCCGCTGCCCCCGCTGCGTGGCATACCTTTGCCCTTGCTTTATATTCGCTTCTTGCTGCAAGTATTATATTTGCAAGCCTTTTCTTAAATATTTCAAGGGTATGGAGCTGGCTCTGCCTGTCCAGGTTGCCAATATTCTTTCCCGTTTCACCCATAAAAAGCCTGTCTTCATATAAAAGATACTTAGACCATACACTTTTATCCAGCCCGTCCTCCCATATACTGTACAAAGCACCACCCTCATTTTCTAAAAGCCTGTCATGCATATAAAGCCAGAATTCCTTACAGTACCTGCTTCTTGCTGCAAGGCTTCCAAATATCCCTGTAATATCAGATGCTGCATATTCTATCTCACCATACATAAACTGCAGCGCCTGCTCAAGTTCTTCTAAAATATGTATACGTATAAGGCTTTTCTCTGCAAAATAATGCCCTGCAAGCAGACCGCCTGATATTATAAAAACTACGCCTATAAACTTTACCACGCACTTTTCACCCTTCCTGTGTCCCATACCGCTTCCAGGCAGTAAAAAGCTGGATTGTAATAATTTCAGCCTGCGTTTTTTGCCAGCATATAATCATTTTCCAGCCTGTATTCCTGGTTATATATAACTGAACCCCTTTCATCAAATACCTTGCCCACTTTTCCTATTTTGCCTGCCTCAAGCAGTATGTACCGCTTAAAAGCCTGTTCTTTTACAAGGCTTCCAAGCACAGGCTTGTTCCTGATTTCACTCATATCAAGCCCATGTACTGTAGCAATTACACGTATTCCGCAGTTCATTACATAATCGACGGCATTTGCGTCCTGGTTAGAGCCAATCTCATCAACCGCAATAATTTCTGGTGACATCGAACGGACAAGCATCATCATCCCCTCTGCCTTAGGGCAGCCATCCAGCACATCAGAACGGCATCCAAGGTCATTCTGCGGGCATCCCCTGTAACATGCCCCAAGTTCCGAACGCTCATCTACAACACCAACTGTAAATCCCCTGTTACAGCCATCACCATTAGAAAGTATGCGTATCATATCCCTTAAAAGAGTGGTCTTGCCACATCTTGGCGGTGAAATAACAAGTGTATTGTAAATACTGTCCCCATGCCTTATATATTGCATAAGTTTTTCACCACATCCTGGTATCTGGTGTGCCACCCTTATATTCATAAACGATATATTACCCATATTTTTTACTCTTCCATTCTCCCATATTATTTTCCCTGCCACGCCTATTCTGTGTCCTCCTTGTATAGTAATATATCCCTGCCTTAGTTCCTCTTCAAACGCATATCTTGAATAGCTGCTTATATAATCCATTGCTTCCCTTAGTTCAGCAGCAGAAACATAATATGCCTTTTTTATATTATGCGTAAGGCCGCCGTTTATACCTAAAAAATATTCAGATTTGCCATATAAAATTATAACTGGCCTTCCTGCCCTTAAACGTATCTCCTGCACATCAGATAAATCCTTAAAAACCTCTGAAAACCTTTTTCTTATTACCACCGGAAGTATCTGCATAACCTGCATGGTATTGTCCTTGTCCATAAACAGCCTCCTCTCTGTATGCACATTAATAAAGATGCCTTTACACAATGTATATGAAGAGAAAAAATATTTATGCAAAAAACACTTAGGAAAATCCAGATGGGGATTGACAAAACGCAATTACTGGTTATAATATAAACAGGATTATATAAATCAATTTATAAAATTTAAAGGTGGTAAAATGGCAAGAAAAACACAGGTTTCAAAGGAAATGATTTTACAGACGGCATTAAAAATGATTATACGTGATGGATATTCTGCTATTAATATTAAGACATTATCAAAAGAAATTGGCTGCTCTACACAGCCACTTGTATGGCATTTTGAAAACATGGCAGGACTTCGTAAGGCTTTAGCTGTATATGCCTTGAATTATGCTAATAATAAAATGCGTCCCTGCACCCAGAACGGAATGGATGCCTTTGCAAGTGTTGGAACCGCCTACATAAACCTTGCATTTGATGAGCCAAATCTCTTTAAATATCTTTACATGAGCGGGGAGAGCGGGTTCCAGGCAGGTGGTCTTGATGTTTTGGTAAATGCCAGTGAGAATTCAGCTATTGCCGGACAGATTGCCGATTATTTAAAAATACCAAAAGAGAATGTAAACAATTTTTTCCAGAATACAATGATTTATACTCACGGACTTGCCTGCTTTGCCGCTTCGGGAGTTATTACATCTTCAAAAGAAGAAATTATCAAAATGGTTAACCAGGCTGCACTTACTTTCTTATCACAAGCAGGTACAAAAGCAGATTTGGAGGAAAATTATGAAAACAAATAAAACTATTTCCACTCTTGGAACAAAAAGAATTTTCATATATTTAACAACCGTTTTTGGAATTTATTATTGCTTGTGGCTAATAGCTGTTCTTTTGCCTGGACCTGCTGGAAAAAATGTTTATGCTTTTTTAAGTTTTCCAGCTATATTTATGGGAACGCCTGCCTTGGCAGTATTTATTACAAGAAAAATTACAAAAGACAAATCACCGTTAAAATTCAGCATTAAGTTTTGGCAAAACAAAAAAGCCCTGCTTTTCTCGGCATTAGTTCCAACAGCCGCTATTTTATGTGGAATAATTGTTTTCTTTTTTATCTTTCCGGATGATTTAGATTTCAGTGGCCAATACATTTCACAGACCTATGGAGCTTTCGGCGCACCCTCAGAAATCAATTTTACAATCTTTTCTATGTTGATGATGGGCATAATTTTATATATAATATCAGCAGTATGCTTTCCTGTCTGGTTTATTGCACTAGGCGAAGACATCGGCTGGCAGGGCTACCTGCTTCCACTGTTATGCAGAAAACTTCCTGCCAGATATGCCGTTATCTTAAACGGCGCATTATGGGGAATGGCACACGCCCCACTAGTTTACTTTGGTATGAACTATGGCAATGATTACGCAGGCGCTCCTTTTTCTGGTATTGCCCTGATGGTGCTTACCTGCATAGTATTGGGTACCTGGTCGTCCTATGTAACATTAAAATATAACAATTGTATGTACGCAGCAATCATCCATGGTGCTGTTGATATAACCGGGGAAGCAAGTATCTGGGTATCCTTATCCACACAAAGCTCTTTACTTGGCCCAATGCCAACAGGAATTATTGGTATGTGTATGCTTCTTATAGGTGCAATTATACTCTTGTTTAAATTGCCAGAACAAAAAGTGGATAATATGGCAAAACAATAAATTTGCCAGGCATGGTAAAAACATTACCAAACAGGCACAACACGAAAAAATGCTCCTGTATACATATCGATTTTTATACCTATATGGTTTAACCCATGATATGGTACAATATAACAAAAAAGAAAAAATGGTAATTATCTTATGTCTGCTAATATAATTAATAAAAATACAAAACTTACAGAAGGAAATATTTTAAAAAACCTTTTATTATTTGCCCTGCCTATGATGGCAGGAAATTTATTACAGCAAATCTATAATATAGCTGATACCCTTATAGCTGGACGTTATATTGGTACAGATGCTTTAGCTGCCGCAGGTTCAGCTTATACCCTTATGACATTTATAACTTCTATTATTATTGGGCTGTGCATGGGCAGCGGCGCTTTATTTTCCAAATGGTATGGGGCTGGAAAGATAAAAGAAATGCAGCAGGATGTACAATTATCCTTTTATTTTATTGGTACAGCAACCCTGTTAATATACTTAATTGTATTTCCTGGCACAGATATAATACTGCATCTGGTTTCAGTACCAGACAATATATATAATTTAATGCGTACATATATAAAAATAGTTTTTATTGGAATTGGTTTTACATTCCTGTATAACTTTTTTGCATACCTGCTGCGCTCTACTGGCAACTCAGTTGTCCCGCTGTACTTTCTTGCAATATCTTCTATAATGAATATTGCGCTTGATTTATATTTTGTTATTTCCTTAAAAAAGGGAATTCCAGGAACGGCAGCAGCAACAGTAATTTCACAAGGCTTTGCAGGTCTTGGGATTACATTTTATACCATATGGAAATACCCTCAGTTTATTAAATTCCAGGGCAGGCTGCAATGGACAAGACTAAAAATAATTATAAAAACTGATGTGTTTACAAGTATGCAGCAGTCTGTTATGAATTTTGGTATTTTAATGGTACAAGGCCTTGTAAATAGTTTTGGCACTGCCATTATGGCAGCATTTGCAGCAGCAGTAAAAATTGATACACTTGCGTATATGCCTGCGCAGGAATTTGGAAATGCATATTCCTTATTTATTTCACAAAATTATGGTGCAAAAAAGAATGAACGCATACAGAAAGGAACAAAAACTGCGGCTATTGTATCCGTCACATTCTGTCTGGCTGTATCCGCCATAATATGGATATTTGCCAGGCAGTTTATGTGTATGTTTGTAGAGGCAGATGAAACAGAAATTATCTCAGCAGGAATACAATATTTAAAAATAGAAGGTACATTTTATTTTGGAATTGGGCTTCTGTTTCTGTTATATGGATATTTCAGGGGAATACAAAAATCTGGAATATCACTTATATTAACAATTATATCCCTTGGGACAAGGGTACTGCTTTCTTATATCCTTGCACCAAATACACCTTTAGGGGTAACAGCAATATGGTGGTCAATCCCTATTGGCTGGATACTGGCAGATATAACAGGAATATTAATTAAAAATAAACAATAATTGTTTACAATAAATGTTTCCCTTCAATTAATATTACATATATACAAGTATTTTATTTAACTGTACATGAAATCATGCATGTGAAAAAACAGGAAACATCATTTTCTCCTTTTCCATGCGCTGCAAATTTTCTCCCATTATAAATAAAGTGCAGTCCTCTTCTTTATGTTCCCTTGCCTGGAACTCTTCCTTACAGGCAGGGGTATATCCAGTTACTACTTCCTTCACCCTGCCGCCAAATGATTTTGCAAGACGTTTTATTTCTATATGTTCTTTTCCAAAAACCTGGTGGATATACAATACTTCCCCTTCAATGGATGCAGCAATATAAACATTACTTTCAGATATATAATAAACGCAATCCCCAAAACCTGCTGACATCCAGAAATAGTAAAGTCCAATGTTTTTATCCATATACATTCCATCATTCTGGTTTAAAAAGCCTGTATTATAATGATAACTTTCTATTGCACTGTAAAACCTCCTGTACTGCTGGTTTTGTGACATATCAGTTTTTTCTATAATATAAGGCTCTATATTATCCATATCACCACAAACCATAAAGTATTCATATTCTTTTGCAGGCACAAACCCAAACTTAGGATAATAATCCAGCACCGTATCATTTGCAAATAAATATATACCATCCGCCCTGCCTGCATATTCTTCTAAAATATTCTCCATTATATACCTGTTTAAGCCCCTGCCACAATACCTGCTATCTGTCATAACCGTCCCTAGCTGTATATAATTTTTTTGTACACCACATACTTCAAAATGCATAATGTTTACAGAAACATTAGAAACCACCTGGTTTCCATCCAGCAGCACATGTGGAATATACATCTCTCCCCAGTACCCTGCCCTGTACCATTCTGTAAAATCAAATCCAAATGTATTTCTTACAAGCTGGTTAAACGAAGCACGCTGTACATCATTATCCCTTACTTCTGTTGAATATATGTAATTATTATTTCCAATAAGCATATCAAATCCTCCCTAATTCTATACAATATAAATTATATTACACAGACAACAATTGCAACCTTATACTTTTTTTGAAAAATAAAAGTTCCAGTTATCTTGTTTTTGTGTTTTTATGGATTGGCGGACGGTTTCTGTGCCAGAGCCAGAATATTCCGTACAGGGGCACGTTCTCACTACGTTAACCCACGCAGCGGCACATAAAGCCCATATATTATATATTCCAGATAAAACTTACGTTTCCCTGGAATATATAATATATGGGCTTAAATGCCGGCGGGGTTAAAGTGCCCCTTTTACGGAATAATTCATGGCATCTGGCACGCAAAACCTGCCACCAGCAGCCTGCAATAAAACACAAAATAAAAAGATAATTGGAAATGGGTGGTGGGAATTATTCTGCCAGTCACTTATTATACAGTGCAATAATTACTGTTATATAAGGATTAATATAAAAATGATACCACTGTATTTCCGTCCGTCTAAACCACCTTCCCCACACCATAATTTCCAGCTAATATTATTCCATGACAGGTGCACTTCAGCACCGCCAGTGTTTGTATCCCTATGCACTGTTGTGTGGACTGATGTAACGCAATGTCATTTATTTAAGGGTTCTGGCAGAAATGTTTTTGGAAATTGCCAAAGATTAGATTTAGCTGGCAAATTCCAGTATATTCCCCTGACTTAATGACATTGTAACATAGTGGAATTTGTTGTATAATCAAATATAATTAATGGTTACAATCAATTAATATGATATTTATCCAGAAATTTTTAGCTGCTATATTAAGCAAGGAGGATTATTATGACAGAACTTGAAAAGTGTATGGCTGGTGAATATTATAACTGCCATGACAAAGTTTTCCTGGATTTTAAAGAAAAAACAAGAAAATTATTAAAACAGTACAATTCATTAGAATATGGCCAGAAAACGGAAAAAACAGATATTTTAAAGCAGATGTTTGGCAGTATTGGAAACAACACATCTGTAGGCCTTCCTTTTATATGTGATTATGGACGGAATATTTACATAGGTGATAATGTGTCAATAAATATGAACTGCACATTTGTAGACTGCAATAAAATTATAATTGGTAATAATGTACTTATTGCATCAAATGTACAGCTCTATACTTCCACACATCCTGTAGAATTGTCCGAAAGGCTCGTACCTGGCTGGACTCCTGAAAGCGGTGAATACTTCTGCCGTACTTATGCACTTCCAATAACAATAGGCAATGGCTGCTGGATTGGCGGAGGTGTTATAATACTTCCTGGGGTGTCAATAGGCAACGGCTCTGTTATAGGTGCTGGAAGTGTTGTTACAAAAGATATACCAGATAATTCACTGGCAGCTGGCAACCCATGCCGTGTAATACGTGAAATCAACCAGTAGGTCTTCTTGCTGGTTAATCACTGCAACAGAATAATGTCCCGACATCTTTGTTATCAAACAGGTCATATAATTTCTCTGGCTGTTTCCCATTCATTAATACAACATCTATGCCAGCTTCATATGCAATTTCAACTGCATTAATCTTTGTTACCATTCCGCCTGTACCAAATTTAGTAGTAACACCACCCGCAAGCGCCTTTATATCTTCTGTTATTTCATGTACAACATGTATAAACTTTGCATCTTTTTCTTTATGCGGGTCTTTATCATAAAGGCCATCTATATCAGACATTATTATAAGCAGGTCTGCCTTAGCAATTGTTGCAACTACAGCAGCAAGTGAATCATTTTCACCAACTTCAAGCTCCAGCTCATCAATAGCCACTGTATCATTTTCGTTTATAACAGGTATTACACGCTGCGCAATCAGACGTTCCATAGCATTTTCAACATTAAGCCTGCGGTCTTCAAGTAATATATATTTGGTAAGCAGCATCTGCGCCACTGTTACACTGTAATCTGCAAATAAATTGTCATACATATACATAAGCTCGCATTGTCCTACAGCGGCACATGCCTGCTTGCCAGGTGTGTCTTTGGGTTTTTCCCAAAGCCCAAGCTTCCCCATGCCAAGTCCCATAGCACCACTTGAAACAAGCACAACCTCATGCCCTGCATTATGCAGGTCAGCAAGCGTCCTTACAAGCTGGCCGACACGCCTTATATTTAACATCCCTGTCTTATGTGTAAGCGTAGATGTACCCACTTTGACTACTATACGTTTTCTCTCACTTATCTTTTTCATTATATGCCTCCTGTAAACTTAATATCATATGTACTGCTGGATCTCAGACACGCATTAAATTATAGCATAACCATATACAGTAGTCTATAGTCTGGTATGTAGTTTACAGTTATCTTGTATAAGATAACTGTAAATGGTACGCTTCTTAAATTGTTTATACATATATTATTTCAAAATTTAGCATTATACTTCCATTTGTCTAAATCAGCTCTCCTCCCAGCATAATTTACAGTTATAATATTTATTTTGTTTTTTGTGGTTTTGCCAGGGAATAGCATGTTTCCAGTGTTCCATGTAATAATTTAGTGGAACACCAGAAACCCTGCGTCCACACAACAATACAAAATAGCTGTAAATTATCCCTCTAACAATTACAGCCGCATCCTACGCCATTTTTGCGGTTATGTTTCTTTTTTCCTGTTAAGGATGTGCCACACTGGCATCCTGCACCGTTTTTACATCCACATCCACACCCTGCGCCATTTTTATTATGTTTCTTCTTTATTCTGGCTGTATCCCTGATGATTTTCATAATTTCTCCCCTCCTTTCCTGTTATTATACTTTTTATAAAAAGCATGATATCCTGCCCATATACATAATTTTCTGCCTGTTTATGGGCAAGCCGCCCACCACATGTAAAGGCGTAATCCATCTCCTGTCTGATATATATAATTTAGTTATAGTATTTTGCCTGTGTATTGTAGTATCTGGCATATTCACCTTGCTGTTTTATAAGTTGATAGTGTGTACCACTTTCGCACAGCTTTCCATCTTTTATAAATAATATTTCATCTGCCAGCACTGATGAACTAAGCCTGTGGGAAATATAAATTACAATTTTATCCCTGGATATTTGCTGGAATGATTTTAAAAGTTCATCTTCTGCTACAGGGTCAAGTGCTGAAGATGGCTCATCTAATACCAATATTCTGGGTTTATGGAAGATTGCCCTTGCAAATGCAAGTTTCTGGTTCTCTCCCCCTGAAAGTACAACGCCATCTTTATAAAATATTTTTCCAAGGTTAGCAGCAATCCCTTTATCAAGGGATTTTACCTTTTTCCAAAGCCCTGCTGCCTGTAGTGCATTTTTAATTTCCCTGTCTGTTTCATTATCCATTGTGTCCTGGCTGTTTGTATTTTCTTTTTTATATTTATCCAGAGCTACGTTTTCACCTATTGTAAATGCAAAATACTTAAAGTCCTGGAACACTACACTAAAAAGGCTTTTATAATCTTTATCATTAAAACTGTCTACAGCAATCCCGTTTAAATATATACCACCACTGCATGGTTTATATAAATTGCTTAAAAGATTTACAAGTGTGGATTTTCCCGCACCATTTTCACCAGCAATTACATATACTTTTCCCTGTTCAAATTTATAGCTAAAATCTTCTATTGCAAGTTTATCCATACCTTTATACCTGAAATTTACATGTGACATTGAAATAGTTAACGGCTCTTCTATGACTTTATCAAACTTTTCTTTGCATAAACTGCTGTATTCTTTTTGTATTTCTGGCTTTAAATCCATAAAATCCTTAAATGAGGCAATATATTTTCCATTAATATTAAGATTAACCAGAAAATTTGCAAAGTCTGAAATACTTTCTGAAAACTGGTGTGCTGCATTAAAATACTGTGAAAACCCGCCTATGGAAATTTTCTTTTGGAAGGCAAGCCATGCCAGGTATAAATAAATCCCGTTATTTTTCAGGTTTTCAAGTATAATGCTGGTCAAATTAATCTTCAGGATTTTATTATATAATTTATTAAGTCTTTTACGCAAAGCCTTTAATGTCTGGTAATATTTTTCCATAAGCCATGAAACAAAACCATATAGCCTTGTTTCCTTTGCACATGCCTTATCCCCCATAATCTCAATATAATAATTTAAAACCCTTGTAAGATAGATATTTTCTTCCCTCTGCCCAAGTTCCCAGTTCTCTATTCCCATATCCAGGATAACAGAAAAAAAGCTAAACAGCAATATAATAAAAAGCAGTAAAATATCCGCATATACAAGGACTATGGCAGTTGCAATAATAGAAACTATGCTGGTAATGGCAGTAAAAAAGTTGTCAATCATATCAATTCCAATACCTTTATATACTAAATCTTCTGCCATTGCCGCCTGCTGGTGTACCTCCGGGTCATCAAGCTGTGCAAGGTCAAGTTCTGTCTTTTTGCGGTTCACCATAAGCAGGAAATGCATTGCATAAAGATGCCCGTTTATATTAATATAACGTTCTGTTATAAATTCTGTTATAAAAGAGCCTGCAAACTGCAATGCTGCATAAACAAGTATATAGAAAACAATTTTCTGGAAAGAAACTTCATAAACAAGCCCGTCTACCAGAAGTTTTGATATAATAATTCCTGGCAGCGGCATAAGCCCGTTTACTATTGCAACTATGGCTTCTCCTATAACATAAGACGGACTGAATTCAAATACATATTTCAGGAAATAGATATCATTCTTTATGGATTTAGTCATACTGCCACCCTATACATTATATGTAATTAAACTGGCAAGCTCCTGCTCCTGCATGTTTCTGTCACACTCAAAACTTCCGCCATGTACCATGCCATTTACGCACCTGCCGCCATAACAAAGCGGAAGCACCTTGCATTTTTTGCACTGTTCCTGTAACTGGCTCTTTTTGCCAACCCATTTCGCATGTTTATAATCATCTATTTCCATAGTACCATCTTTATATATCCTGCCAATTTTATTTAATCCGTCATCAAGTGATAATGTACACTTTAAGACACTTCCATCATAATCTATTATAAAATCATTATGCTTCGTGGCATAACATATCCTGTTAAAAGGCAATGTCATTTCATCAATTACATCATTCTTAAGCCCAAGCTCCCTTATATATTCTGCAATATCTACTGAACTTTCTGATACCTCATTCTTATCTAATACATTTAGTTCACTGTCATTACTGCCTCCTAGTTTTTTAATTCCTTCATAGTATACATGAAACCTCTGGTCAAAATTTGTGGCAATAAACTGGTAAAATTCCTTTGCTCTTTTAAAAACTTCTTTATTAAAATTTGTCCTTATTGTAACTTCAAAATCATAATCTGTAGACGCCATATATTTAAGGTTCTCTATAATTTTATTAAAGCTTCCACTTCCATCTGCACTCTGCCTGTATAAATTGTGCGTATCAGAAAGCCCGTCTATTGTTATCTGGTAATAAGTTACACCAAGGCTGTACAGCCTGTCAAAACGCCCCGGGGTAATTAATACACCATTGCTGGTTGCACCTGCGCCAAATGGCACATTATATTTACCGCAAATCCTGTTTACATTTTCAAGGAAATTTACAACATTTTCATATTCAATAAAAGGCTCTCCTCCAAATAGTGTAATATTAACGCTAGTATATTTTTTCTCAATAAGGGATTTTTCAATATATAATGCAATGCTGTTATAAACATCTAAAGACATATCCAGATTTTCATGTTTCTCATAACAATAGACACAACGCAGGTTGCATTGCCTTGTTGTAATTAGCATAATAGAAAGAACCTGGCTTTTTACTACTTCCTGCTCATATAAAAACTGCAAATATTCAAGCTCATCTGTATCTGCCCTGGCTAAAATTCCTTTTTCATATAATAACTTGATTATCTTATCCTGTTTATTATAAAAAACCTCTTTACTGGCAAGTATTTCTTTTACCCTTTCCAGTTCTTCATGGTCTGTTACAGAAATAATTACACCTGATAAAGAATTATAAAGTATATATCCCTGGTCTTTCTGGTCTATAATAAAATTGTAATAACTGCTTTTTAATTTATCCATATCTGCCATACCAGCTTCCCTCCCTCTTATCATAATTTTATACTATAAAATTATGTAAATCAACCAGGCTGGCAATAATTAAACTTTTCTTAAACTTTTAAAATATCAAATCCCTAATTTATATGCTTTACAAGGTTTTGATGTAACTATTTTGTAACTAATTAATTTTCATTAGATGGAATTATATCCTGCTTAAACTATCTATATTTAACTATATTCTTATAACACTTTAGTAAATAAAAACAGTAACTTGCAATAGAGGTTACTGTTTTTTAATCTTTCTGTCCATATAATTTTATTGCCCTTTAACGGGCTACATCCATTTTTACATACCTATACTCCAAGCATAAAAAGATATTCCAAAATGTATCAATGCCCTTAAACGGACTACATCCATTTCTACAAGAATTATGTCTATAGGATTAGGAGTTACATGGAATGTGCCAATGCCCTTCAACGGGCTACATCCATTTCTACAACTCCAATAGAGTTATCATTGAGGCAATTTCAAAAGTGTGTCAATGCCCTTTAACGGGTTTACTCCATTTCTAGCAACCATAATAACATTTTATTTTAAACAGGAGGTAGTGTGTCAATGCCCTTTAACAGGCTTACTTCATTTCTACTGTAAAAAAACTGATTTTATTAATCAAATTAAAGTGTGTCAATGCCCTTCAACGGGCTTACATCATTTCTACAAGTGAAACTTACTTTTAGATATGCTGGTAAGAAGGTGTCAATGCCCTTCAACGGGCTTACATCATTTCTACGCTACACCAGAGCCAATACCAACTGTTGAACCAGGTGTGTCAATGCCCTTCAACGGGCTTACATCATTTCTACCCTGCCCTTCTGGAAGCCCCTGTTTATAAGGCTTTGAAGGGTGCGTTTTCCCCAAGATTTTTTTAATTGTTACAAAAGTGTTACATTTTGCCAT
>CAJUPJ010000015.1 GCA_910588655.1 uncultured Lachnospiraceae bacterium
GGGTTTATAGGAGTTCCCTTTGAATAACCTAAATACATTATACAAGGAGAAAGATAATATATGTCTTTAAAAAAAATTGCAGAACTTGCTAATACTTCTGTTTCAACTGTTTCACGTGTGCTTAACACACCAGGGCATACATGCCATATACCTGGATTGTCTGAAAAAATATGGGAAATTGCCAGGGAACTTGAATATATCCCAAATGAAGCAGCACGAAATTTAAGAATTGGAAATAATATAACCAGAGCCCCGTTTTTTGCTGATATCCTGCTTACAAGATTTAATTCTATAGACCAGGACCCGTTTTTTGCCGAGCTTTTTATACATATTAAGGAAGAACTTCTTGCCAGCAATACATTACTTGGTGAAATTTTAAACTTTACTGATATTATGTCACTTGGGGAAAAAGCTGCTTCCACGAAAGCTGTACCTTATAAGACTTCTTCAAAGGTAATTGAAGAGAAACCTGCTGCCTCACCTGCATTTATTTCCAAAAAGCACAGTACAGGGCTTATACTGCTTGGCAAATGCCCGCAGGGGCTTATGCCTGTATTAAAGAAAAGATACGCTTATATATCAGGCATAGACAGAAACCCTACAGATTATGAATATGACGAGGTAATATGCAATGGTATAACTGCTGCCAGAAAAGCTGTTGAATATCTTGTAAAACTTGGACACAATAATATTGCATATATTGGCGACTGTACATTTGAATCCAGGTATACAGGTTATTACCAGACACTTCTTGACCATAAAATCCCACTAAATTACGCCAATGTGCACCAGACTGGACAGACTGAAAAAGAAGGGTTTATGGTTATGTCTGAAATAATAAAACAGCCTGAAAAACCCTCAGCAATATTCTGCGCCAATGACATTACTGCCATAGGTGTTTTAAATGCCTTAAAAGCAAATAAAAAAAGGGGGTATCTGCCATCAGTAATTTCTATTGATAACATTTACCCCTCACAAAAAACAACCCCTATGCTTACCACAATAGACATTCCTAAAAAAGAAATGGCACACCTTGCAGTTATGCTGCTTCTTGACAGGAAAGCTGGCAAACACAGGGAAAATATACGTATTGAACTTCCATGCAGGCTTCTTGAACGCGAAAGCTGCACTTATAAAGGCTGAACAATTCTTACTATATCATAGTGGTAAAACCTCCGCCAGATGGTACAGGTGCTGCCCCTGAAGCACCTGCTACCGAAGATGCTGCTATTGTCTGGCTGCCAGCTGTCTGTGCAGAAGAAACTGCAGAATTAACACTCTCCACTATTTCTGCCATAGCAGCTGCCCCTATTTCATTATTCTCTATAAATTGTTCTATACTTTCCTTTATTGCCTCTTTCCTCATAATGCTGTAGCTTGCATTAATAGCAGTATTCATGCTTACATTCATAACACCAGAAGAAGAAGCTTTTCCTCCGCCGCCTTTAATATACTTAATCTGCGCTTTTAAGTATTCCATGTCAGCCTTAAGAAGCTCTAAATCCTCATCCCTGCGGCGTTCCTTCTTGCGCTGCTCCCTGAAATCAACAGATGCTTTATCCTGGCTGCCATATTTATCAGCAGCTTCCTCCTCTTTCATATGTGCAAGTTTTACTTTGGCTATACGTACCATTTTACCTGCATGTGTTATTGCCATAGTAAGTTCCTGTGTGTTATACTTGCCGCTTGCTGCTTTCCTTCTTAAGCTTATAAGTGAATTTTTCGCTTTAAATACAGCATTTCCAGCCTGTGTAACATTTTTTGCCTTTGATATCGTAGCCGAAACCTTTTTAAACTGGTAATTTAATGTCTTTTTTGCTGTCTTTCTTTTCTCATTATTAGCCTTGTACCGTTCCCTTGCCTTTTTCATATCTTCTAACAGCCTGTTCATATAGTCTATATCCTCATCACTAAACCCATATGTCTTGCTGCTCTTCTTATTCTTTTCCTCTTCTTCAAGTAAAGCAAGTTCTTCATCTGTAAGTACATTTTCTTCTGTTACACCATTCTTTTCTGCTGCAATAGCACTCTCCAGATTCTGGCTGCTGCCACTTGCTAGCGCCTGTCTATTATATGATTCCTGTGCAGCATTAAAATCTTTTGCATTTCCCTGTGGTACTGTCCCTGTCTGGACTTCTGCCCCGCTTCCTGCTGTACTGTCCTGCATCCAGTTAGCAATATCCTCCTGGGTTACAATAGAAGAAAGCCTTCCAAACCTGTCAGGCAGTGCATAAGCATTATTATTAATACCTTGTGTACCTGTATTCCGCGATGCTGGTGCATATGCTTTTGCAGCATTTCTTCTTGCAGATGCCGTTGTCCGTTCCCTTCCATTAGCAGAATACGTCCTTCCTGCCTGGTTTCCAAAATTACCATCCGTGGTTATAAATCCATTCATAAGCAACTCCATTTCCTTATACATGGCAACCGCCAGAACGCCAGTTACTCATCCCGGCAGCCACCTGATATAATAATTATCCACAAAACCTTCAAAAAATCTGTCTTAAATCCACAAAAATGGATATACTTATTTTACTTATCGGCAATTACAGTTAATTTCTTTACAATTCTGCTGGAATTACTGGAATATTACTATATTAATATTAAGATACCAGGGTTAAAAGGTGCTTTAACAAATTTCCGCCCCTGCTGGCATATCTTTTTCAGGTGTTACAAGTGCAAGGTTTCCTTCTGCATCTTCTGCACAAAGCAGCATGCCCTCTGATAAAACACCTGCAAGTTTTGCAGGCTTAAGATTTACAAGTACCATTACTTTCTTTCCAACCATTTCTTCTGCTTTATAATACTGCTTTATCCCGGAAACAATCTGCCTGGTCTGGCTTCCGATTTTAACCTGGGAGCAAAGAAGTTTTTTAGACTTTTTAACTTCTTCACATGCAATAATTTCACCAACCTGGAACTGCATCTTTCCAAAATCCTCAAATGTAATTTCCGGTTTTGCCTCAATATCAATTACATTTTCATCTTCTTTGCTGCCACCATTTGCAGCTGCCTGTGCAGCACGGATTTCTTCTGCCTTTTCTAAAACTTCTTTTATATCATGTCTCACAAACAGGATTTCCGGCTTATCTGTAACCTTAGTTCCTGGTGCATACAGCCCAAACTTTTCCAGGTCATCAAAGCTCTTTTTAACTGCATTTAACTGTGTTAAAATTTTATCTGTTGTTTCTGGCATAAACGGTTCAAGAAGGCTTGCGCCTGTCACTATGCTTTCAATAAGGTTATAAAGCACTGTTGAAAGCCTGTCTTTCCTGCTTTCATCCTTTCCAAGTATCCATGGTCCAGTTTCATCTATATATTTATTACACCTTTTAAATATTGCAAATACTTCTGTAATTGCATCTGCCACGCGCAAAGCTTCCATTTTATCTGTAACTTTTCTATATGCAGATGTTACAAGCGCTTTAAGCTCATTATCCACATCTTCTTCTATGCCTTTATCCTCTGCAACTCCTCCAAGATATTTATTTGTCATGGAAATAGTCCTGTTTACAAGGTTTCCAAGTGTATTTGCAAGGTCAGAATTTATCCTTTCAGCCACAATCTCCCATGTTACTAAACCATCATTTTCAAATGGCATTTCATGAAGCACAAAATAACGTACTGCATCCACTCCAAATACATCCACCAGGTCATCCGCATAAATTACATTACCTTTTGATTTGCTCATCTTGCCATCATTCTGCAAAAGCCATGGATGCCCGAATATCTGCTTTGGCAGCGGAAGACCAAGCCCCATAAGCATAACTGGCCAGTAAATAGTGTGGAAACGCAGTATATCCTTTCCTATCAGGTGCAAATCAGCAGGCCAGAATTTTGTAAAAAGGTCTTCTCCTCCTTCTAATGTATTATCCCCGTCTACATCATATCCAAGCCCTGTAATATAGTTGCTAAGTGCATCTATCCATACATACACAACATGCCCTTCATCAAAATCAACAGGAATTCCCCACTTAAATGATGTACGTGATACACATAAATCCTGTAAACCAGGCAGAAGGAAATTGTTCATCATTTCATTTTTACGTGATTCCGGCTGTATAAAATCCGGATGTGTATTAATATGCTCTATAAGCCTGTCTGCATATTTACTTAATTTAAGGAAATACGCCTCTTCCTTTGCTGGCTGGCACTCCCTGCCACAGTCAGGACATTTGCCATCTACAAGCTGTGAAGATGTGAAGAAAGATTCACAAGGAGTACAATACATGCCTTCATAAAAGCCTTTATATATATCTCCCTGGCTGTACAGTTTTTTAAAAATTTTCTGTACCTGTTCCTCGTGGTATTCATCTGTTGTGCGTATAAATTTGTCATATGATGTATTCATTAAATCCCATATGCTTTTAATCTCCCCTGATACATCATCCACAAACTGTTTAGGTGTAATACCTGCCTCCTGTGATTTAATCTCGATTTTCTGCCCATGCTCATCTGTACCTGTCTGGAAACGCACATCATAGCCCTGCTGCCTTTTAAACCTTACAATGCTGTCTGCAAGGACTGCTTCATATGTGTTTCCAATATGCGGCTTGCCAGAAGTATAAGCAATCGCTGTTGTTAAATAAAATTTCTTTTTCTCTGCCATTATAATACCTCTCTTTCAAATTAAAAAACGCCTTTAAGAAAAACTCTTAAAGACGGGAATACCGTGTTACCACTTTAATTTACCTGTATCTCACAATACAGGCCTCTGCCACTGCCATCACAGTGTGACGCTATAACAGGCGCACCCGCCGCAGCCTGGCAGTATCTGTAAAAATACTACTTCGGTACGGAGCTCCAAGACCATCTTCGGCAATATTCTGTATGCCCGTTTCCACCAGCGGGGCTCTCTGCAATAAATTATATACATAGGATTGCTTACTCTTCTTTTCACAGCCTTTAAACTATATAAAAGTTTAATTGGATAATTTTTTCTATTTTAATATTTGTAAAGCGGTTTGTCAAGGATTTAACTGGATAATTTCCAGTTATTTTGTGGATTGGCGGATACAGGGTTTTTACGTGTTCCACTAAATTATTACATTGAACACTGAAAACTTGCTGTTCCCTGGCAAAATTACAAAAAACCACTTTGCTGTTATAACTGGAAATTATGTTGCGGGGAAAGTGATTTAGACAGACGGTAGTCCTACAATAACTCTATATGTTAATAAGCATATAAAATTAATATTGTATAATGTAATAAATGGCTAGCACTAAAAATCCAGAAATTAAATATAACACTTTTATTCATTTTACAAATATTATTTTATACATTATAATCAAATAAACTTTATAAAACAAGCAGCTAAACTTTAAAAATTACAGGATAAAAGGAGGAATTTTTATGTGGAATGTAAATGGTTATGAAGAATTCAGTACAGAACGCATACAGCCATCTATCGACCTTGCCACCAGGGTTATGCAGATTAAACCAGAAATTAATTCTATATTAGATATAGGCTGTGGCTCAGGGCTCAGTACATCTGTATTAAAAAAATTATGGCATAATGCAGAAATTACAGGTATGGATTTATCTATAGATATGCTTGAAAAAGCAAGGAACACACTTCCTGGCATCAATTTTATACTTAAAGACTGTAGTACGGCAACAGACCTTATTGGAAGTTATGACCTTATATTTTCTAATGCATTCCTGCAATGGGCTTCAAACCAGAAATTATTTATACAAAACATTAAATCAAATCTTTCAGATAACGGAATACTTGCAATGCAAATTCCAAATTATGAAAATATGCCTGTTGCAAAATGTGTACAAAAAGCAACAGCCAGTTTCAGAAAACTATTAAGCCGCGAGCCTGAAACCAGCTGTTTTACTTATGACCCATCAGATTATTACAATATGTTTGCTTCATGCTATTCTTATATAGAAATGTGGGAAACAAACTACTTCCACCAGATGAAAAACCAAATGGATATTTTAAGCTTTATAAGTACAACTGCCCTTGCACCCTATCTGGATGTTTTAGAGAAAAAATACCACAAACAGTTTAAAGAGTGTGTACTTTATTATATTAAGCAGGCATACCCTTCACAGGAAAATGGCATAGTACTTTTCCCATTCAAGCGTATATTTGTAACTGCCTGGAAATAAAGTTTACCTTTTGCGGTATTTTTTCATAATCACCAGTTCATACACTAACATTGTTGTTATAATAAGAACCATACATCCAGCTATTGATAAAAACAGCAGTGGTGAATTTTGTCCTGCCAGCATAGGCAGTCCCAGTATTGCAAAAACCACACCAAAGCAGCAGAATAATTTTCCTACTGCTTTGTTATATTTCTTAGTATCAGTAACTTCACACATTTTTACATTTGCCCAGAAACCTGCTGGTTCACTGGCACGGAAGCATGAAATCCCAATTACTAAAAATATGCCACTGCAAATACACCATATAACAAATCCTATTATACCTCCTGCATCCATAATAACCCCTCCTTGCTATATAAATTTAACCTTTTCACAATATACACTCCATCTGGCAGTCATAAGGTTCTTTTTCTACATGCTCTTTATTATATGCTTGTGCTTCCACACACCCCAGGGCTTTATAAAATGCCTGGCTTTCAACAGCAGAATGTGCAGAAATATATAATTTTAACATGTATACTTGATAAATCAAGGTATTTCTGTTTTCCACCCGATAAACCAGCTTCTACAGACACAAAGCCTTTTAAAACACCATTATAAAAAGCAGCATATACAAACCCGCCTGTAGACACCGTATTCTTTAAACAGCTAACCAGAAATGCATAATCCTCCTCTGTCCAGTCGTCAATAAAAGGGTCATCTTTAATTATCCATTCACCATTTATCTTTCTCCAGCATTTTGTAACTTCCTGGCGGCGTATAAATCCATTAAATAATTCCTGGCAGATTTCATCTTCACTTAATCTCCTGTATTCTGTCATATGCCCGCCCTTCTTTTTTATTTAAAATTATACTATTATTTAATTCATAATACCCTTGCTGCTTCTTCTTTTACAATTATTATATATGCTTATACCAGGATTATCAACCATACTTTTATATAATTAAATATTTACTAATATAGCAGACAGGGGAAGATAAAACATAACATATTTTTAATGGTTTTATCTATATAACACAACAGAGCTGGCATATACCGGCTCTGTTAAGTATGCATCCGCAAACACACACCCCAATAATACCCACACTACCCAAAAATCCTTTTTACTACATTATAGGCCATTTTGCGCCTGCGGTATTCGTCTACAACACCTTTGTTATTCATTGTCCTTGGCCTGCCGCCAAACCATTCATCACTTACACGTATATCACAGAACTGCCAGATATACACTCCTGTGCAATCCTCATGCCCAAGTACCGCTTTAAGCTGCTTTTCCAGCGCCTCTGCCTGGTATTCTTCTGTCCATTTTGAATTATATGGGTTATGGTATCCATATATCCCGCCTGCGCCTGTTTCTGTAATTAAGAATGGCTTTCCTGCACCTTCTGTTTCATTCTGCACCCACTGGTACAAATCATCTATATACTCTTCTGGTGGTGTATCATGGTACCAGAACGGGTAAATATTATAAGATACAACGTCTGGCAGCCCAAAACATATATCTGTTTTAAATTTACAGCTTGCAAATGAATGCGGTCTTGAACTGTCAAGTTTTTTAATGAGATTGAACTGTTTTTCATAACATTCTTTGCCATATTCTGTCTCACTTGCACATTCATTTAATATTCCCCATATATAAATGGACGGATGGTTATAATGTGATGCTATCATCTCGTGTATAACCTGCTCTGCCTGCCATTCAAAAT
Organism: uncultured Lachnospiraceae bacterium; assembly: GCA_910588655.1. Lineage (GTDB taxonomy): Bacteria > Bacillota > Clostridia > Lachnospirales > Lachnospiraceae > Butyribacter. The sequence continues at coordinate 7,829 of CAJUPJ010000015.1, forward strand.
TTGGGTTTCTCATATCCTGCTCACTTAACCCCCTTGCATGGTTTTCTTCCCACACAAGTATTCCAATCTCGTCGCATAAATCAAGGAAAAGCTCATCATTTGGATAATGTGACGTCCTTACAGAATTAGCACCAAGGTCACATAATATCTCCAAATCTGCTGCCATAGCTGCATATGGAAGGGCACAGCCATACTGCGGATGGTCTTCATGGCGGCAAAGCCCTTTTATTTTAATAGCTTCACCATTTAATAATATACGCTTTCCTTCTGTTTTAACCTCCCTGAAACCAAAGCGGTCAATATAATCATCTAATTCCGTTTCTTCCCCTGGTTTAAATAAGCACACCCTGGCTTCATATAATACTGGTGAAGCAGGTGTCCATGGATTAACATTGTCAAATTCCAGTTCATGTTTTAATATAATTTCTTCATCTGCCTTTATGGCGGCTTTCTTCCATAAAACGGTCTGTCCTGCCACTTCTGCCTGTACATCTAATTCCATGGCAGTATCTGTAATATTCTTTATACAAGCTTCCACTTCCGCTTTCCATTTGCCATCCTGGTAAAAAGGTGTAATATGTATATACCTGGTATATGCATCATTTAATTCTTCAAGCACAACCGGCCTGCTTACACCACCATATGACATATAGTCATTCGGAATATGTAATGCACTTTTTTCACTAAAACGGTTATCTGCCCTTATAATAAGTTTATGTTCCTTATTTTCCAGGTTTTTCACAACTGCATCAAAAATTGTATATGCATTGTAATGTGATGCAATTTCCTCTCCATCAAGAAATACTGTTGCTGTATGGCTTACCCCTTTAAATTCCAGGCGTATATTCCCCTCTGCCCTGAATGTAACAGAATATTCCCCTTCGCCCCTGTAACCTGCAAAAGCAGGATGGCTTTCCCAGCAGCATGGAGTTGCAACTTTATAGACTTTTCCTGCATTTTCCCCCTGGCATGGGGAGAAGTCCCATAAGCATCCTGTCAGTTCCTTCTGTTTCCTTACTTCATGTGTGTTAAATGCACGTACCATATAATATCTTATCTTTCCCTCATGTCAAGCGGATATTCGCAATCCGCTTCGCTACTTGCTTATAACCTCATTGCCGCTTTGCGGCAGTCTGGCAGGAGCTTGAACTCCTGCCAGACTAAGTAAGCCCTGGCAAACCAAACCCACCGCTTAAAAAGCGTGTATTTTAAAGGGCTTACTTAATGAGGTTAAATAAATACATTATATTTCTTTTTCAGATTTACGTCTTTCATGTATAAGCGCCCATACTTCACTTTCTTCTGGCATTACCCGTAATGCCCCTTTTCTTGTAGTTATAATTGAGGAAGCAGCATTTGCAAACCCTAACATGTCATGCATCCTGTGTGCATCCATAGCATTAATTCCATAGTCCAGTACCCAGTTTAATACACAAGCCATAAATGTATCACCTGCCCCAGTTGTTTCAATAGTATCTTTATTTAAAAACGGGGCACATTCTACCCTTGTGCCATTGCAATAAGCCCGGCTTCCTCTCCTGCCCATTGTAGCACATATAAATGGCACATTATATTCTTCCTGTATTTTTGAAACACCCTGGTCAATATCTTCTGTTCCGGTAAAAAATGCTATCTCGTCATCTGAAATCTTAAGGATGTCACACTGGCTGATTCCATATGAAATTTTTTCTTTTGCCTTGTCCATGCTGTCCCATAAAGGAGGGCGCAGGTTTGGGTCAAATGAAATAAGTGCACCAGAGTCCTTTGAAGCTTTTACTGCTTCTTTTGTTGCCTCCTCTGCTCCTGTATCTGTCATGGACAGGCTTCCAAAATGGAAAAGCCTTGTATTCTTTAACAAAGAATAATTAATTTCCTCTTTCCTAAGCATCATATCCGCACCTGGATTACGGTAAAATGAAAAACTCCTGTCCCCATCTGGTGCAGTGTGGACAAATGCAAGTGTTGTAGGAACTTTACTGTCCATAACAACATTGCGGGTGTCAATTCCCTGTCCTTCCACTACATCCTTAAGCATCCTGCCAAAAGAGTCATCTCCTACTTTACCTATAAAAGCTGTTTTCTTGCCAAGGTGCTGTAACATTGCCAGGACATTACAAGGTGCACCACCAGGATTTGCTTCAAACACAGGGTTATCCTGGGAACTAGTTCCATTTCCTGTAAAATCAACCAGTAATTCCCCAAGTGCCACCACATCAAATATATTCAAACAAAACACCATCCTTTATTTTTAATCCAGTTCTATACTATATTTCTCTATATCCACCGCTACAGTACCATCACATTCAAATGCAATTCCATCAGCTTCCAATGGTGTATAGAAAACAGAAGTAAATGCCTGGATTCCATTGTTTACAAATAATTCTACAGAAAACCTGTCAAAAATCAAGTGTAATTTTAATTTATCCCCAGGTTTTTTTATTTTCATTGTCCTTTTGCATACAACATCCCGTATTATCCCTGAATATGTACGGTCATACTCAATAACCTGTTTATCACGGATATAACGGAAACAGATGGAATACTTTTCATTTGTTGCAAAATAAATAGTAAATGTTTTATAGTCCCCATAAGGCAATTCCACTTCCAGGCTTGCCACACGCCCGCTAATCCCTGGAAGCGTACATTTCCCTGATATCTCTTTTCCCTTATAAACAACCTGGTCTTTATAGTAATTCTTTAGTTCTTTTACCGGATTCTGGTACAATAACCCATCCCGTATTTCAAGCTGCCTTGGGACTGTCATCATGCCATTCCATTTCTGCTCCCGCGGCCTGATATCCATATCCCATGATTTCATCCATGCAACCATAATACGCCGCCCGTCCTTTGCCAGCATTGTCTGTGGTGCATAAAAATCTGTTCCATAATCCAGTGAAACCACTTGTTCTTCTATAAATTTATAATCATGCCTGTTATATTCCCCAGTCATTACTACTGACTGGTTGCCATTGTGGAATTCCTGCCCGTCTGCCTGCATATCCATAGGTGAAACAATTAAAACATGCTTCCCATCCAGTCCAAAAAAGTCCGGACATTCCCACATCTTCCCATATCTGCCCTTATTATCCGCAAGCACAGAAAGATATTCCCATTTCCTTAAATCTTCTGATTTAAACAATACTGCCTTTCCATCATGGTTTTTATCCCTGCTGCCAGCAACAAGATAATAAACACCATCTTCTTCCCATATTTTCGGGTCCCTGAAATCCTGTCTTGAAAACCCTTCTGGAAGATAATCTGCTGGAATTACAGGATTATCTTTTATCTTTTCATAATGTACTCCATCACCCTTTGCAAGACACTGGTGCTGTATTACTTCTTTTGTGCCATCACTGTTTTCTTTTTCAATTACGCCAGTATATACAAGCATATGGCCTTCTTCTGTTTCAATAGCACTGCCAGAAAAACATCCTGCATAATCAAAACTTTCATCTGGTGCTAAAGCCACCTGCATTTCTTCCCACTTAATAAAGTCATCTGAAATATAATGCCCCCAGTGCATTGGCCCCCATTCTGTATTATATGGATGGTACTGGTAAAAAAGATGTATTTTCCCTTTATATACAGAAAATCCATTAGGGTCATTCATCCAGCCTGTTACTGGTGTTATATGGAAAACAGGTTTACATCTTTTATCAATATGGTTTTCTTCCTGGTATTTATTTGCCTTTTCCAACTTAGTCATACTATACCTCCTGTTATTCTGTCTTATATTTACAAAACAACTGCTTCCTCTGTTTCAGGGTCAAAGAAGTGCATCCTGTGTGGCATCATTACAAATTCAACAGTATCACCAATATGGCTGACTTCATATTTTGAAACCCTTGCAACAGATGTAACACCGCCAAATTCAAAATACAGGTTATTTTCATTTCCCATAATTTCAGTATTGTCAATAACTGCTTTCTGCCTGTTCTCTGTGTTTAAGTCAAGATTTTGTGCATCAAATTTAATATCCTCACCACGTATTCCCATAACTAAACCATTCTTATACTTTGATAATCTGTCTGCTATGTTTTCTGGCAAATCTGCCTTGTTGTTATCCTTAAATATAATTGTCCTGCCATCCAGCCTTACATTATAAAAGTTCATCTGCGGAGAACCGATAAAACCAGCAACAAACTTGTTAGCCGGATGCTCATAAAGTTCCATTGGCGCTCCTGTCTGCTGTATTACCCCGTCTTTCATAATTACAATACGGTCAGCCATTGTCATTGCTTCTACCTGGTCATGTGTTACATAAATTGTAGTGCTTCCAAGCTCCCGGTGCAGCTTGCTTATTTCATTCCTCATGCTGACACGCAGTTTTGCATCCAGGTTAGATAAAGGTTCATCCATAAGAAATACTTTCTGGTTCTTAACAATTGCACGCCCCAGTGCAACCCTCTGCCTCTGTCCTCCAGACAGGTTTTTTGGCTTTCTGTAACGGTATTCCTCAAGACCAAGGATTTTAACCGCCCAGTCTGTTTTCCTTTTTATTTCATCTGCTGGCACCTTCATATTTTTAAGACCATATGAAATATTTTTCTCAACAGTCATATGAGGATAAAGGGCATAGTTCTGGAACACCATAGAAATCCCCCTGTCCATAGGTGCTGTTTCATTCATTTTCTTTCCATCAATATATAATTCACCACTTGAAATTTCCTCAAAACCTGCAATCATCCTAAGGGTAGTTGATTTGCCACATCCAGACGGCCCTACAAAAGCAATAAATTCTTTTTCATTAATAGACAAATTAAAATCTGTAACTGCATTTTTATCTGTTTTATCATATTTTTTATATACATTCTTTAATTCTATAAATCCCATAATATTAACCCTCCTTTGAACCTGTTGATACAACACCTTCTACAATCTGTTTAGAAAATAATGAATAAATAATAATAACTGGTATTGTAACCATTGTAATTACTGCAAGTGTCTGCCCCATTGTAGTATTTTCGTTTGATGTAATTGCATTTAACCCTATCTGCGCTGTAAGCAAATCACCTGATGTAAATACAAGTGATGGCCATAAATAATCATTCCACACATTTAGAAAAGTAAATACGCTTACAGTTGCAACCACACTTTTAGACATTGGAAGTACCATAGTGAAGAAGTATTTAACCGGGCTGCAATGGTCTAGCTGTGCCGCCTCATATATATCATCTGGCAGGCTTGTAAATACCTGCCTGAATAAAAATATATTAAACGGGTTTACAATCATTGGCAATATATATCCTATTACTGTATTTAACAATCCAAGCTTTGCAATAAATAAAAAGTGTATTGTAATAATTGTTTCCATTGGCACAATCATTAAAAGCATAATAATCATAAGCCAGCGCTCCCTGAACGGGAAATTTATCTTTGCCAGTGCATATCCTGCCAGACCGTTTACAATAATGCCAAGTATAATAAGTACTGCTGCATAGAATAATGTATTCAGCATATAACGCACAAAAGATGTGTTTGTAAGTATTGTAATATAATTTTCAAAGAAACTTCCATTAAGTGCTGGTGGTACAAATGCAGATATGGAATTCATGTCATTTGTTATTGCCGCATCTGGCTTAAAAGAATTAGCTAACATCCATATTACTGGAAACAGGAAGAACAGGGATGCTATAATTAAGACTGCTGTTAAAATCCAGTTATTTCTTTTTTGTTTTCTTGTTAACATTTTCTTCCTCCTTATCCCTGGTTGCAACCGTCTGGATTACTGTAAGTATCATAACAAATACTGCAAATACTATTGCCATTGTAGACGCCAGCCCGATTTCCCAGTTTACTGTGCCAGTTTCATAAATATCATATACCATTGTATAGGTTGAATGTGACGGCCCTCCGCCTGTCATTACCATAGGCTGTACAAGCATACGGAATGCACCAATAGTAATTGTTATAAATACAAATATACAAAGCGGTTTCAATTCTGGAAGTGTTATATCCTTAAACTTCTGCCATGCAGTTGCATGGTCCATATCTGCTGCCTCATATAAAGCAGGGTTAATAGCCTGCAACCCTCCTAAAAATATAATCATCTGGTAGCCAACACCCTGCCATGCACTCATAACTGCAATAGATGGCAAAGCCTGTGATGCACTATTAATAAATGGCTGCGCTGGTATACCCAAATTAGCAAGGATTGAATTTATTATGCCTTCCTAAAATCCTCATCTTTAAAAATCTGGAAAAAGTTATCAAGCCCTGTAAAATGTGTTAATCCAGGATTTAAGGCAAAAAAATCAGTAAAACTAAATATTAATGTAAGTATCATAGGCAGGAACAAAAATATAATTAACAGCACCAGCGCCGGGCCAAAAAATGCCATGCCTAAAACAGAATCACGTTTTTTCTTCATATTTATTGTACCATATAACGCTTTAACTTTGCGTTAATCCTTTCTATAGATTTATCCAGTTCTGCCTCTGGCTCTGCGCCACTTAACACACAATTCTCAAGTACCTGCTGGAAAGATGTGCTTACCTGCGGATAAACAGGTGTCTTTGGCCTTGGATGCCCATAGTCACTAAGCTGTTTATATAACATGCTGTAATTTTCATCTGTCTGGAATGTATCTATTGCCTCAAATGCCTTATAAGTAGATGGGAAGTTCTTTGCCTTTTCCCAGAGCAGCAGGCCGCTTTCCACCCCGCTCATCCATTTTACAAGTTCTGTAGCACCCTCTATATTATCTGTCCTGGAAGATGCTGCATAAGCCCATGAACCAGTAGGCGTGTATCTCTCACCATTCCAGTTATCCCCTGTAATATATGGTGCAATCCCTAAGTTAATATCAGGGTAACTGTTATAAACTGTATTTACTTCCCATGCCCCGTCAAATTTAAAAGCAGCACGCCCGCTTTCAAATAAATGGTCTATAGGAACTTTTGACATATACCCCTTATCTAATAATGTCTTAAAATATTCTACAGTACCGGCATTTTCTTCTGAATTAAATATGCCTTCTGCTACAAGCCCTGTTTCATCTACGAAGTCCCCGCCATCCGCCCAGAAAAACGGCGCATAATAGTAAATAGTTGCCTCACCTGTTGGAAATGTCATATCCAGTGCATATCCGTTCTTTTCTTCAAGGACAGGCTTTAATTTCTCCAGAACACCAAGAAATTCTGTACGTGTCCATGGATGCTCTGCATCTGGCACTTCAATGCCTGCCTCATCTAAAATATCTTTGTTATAATACAAGCCAACACTTGACTCCATTGCACCTAAAGCGTACAGCTTGTTATTATGAGTTCCCTGTTCAATAATTGACTGTAAATATTCCGCCTTTTCATCTTCCTTAAGTTCTGCTAAAGGCTGTATAATGCCATTAGCTGCATACGCTGCAATATTCGGTCCGTCAACAGTAAGTACATCTGGCAAATCCCCTGACATTACAGAAGCGTTAATCTTATCAGAATATCCCCCGCCACTGTCGTTCCTTGGAATAAATTCAATATCTGCATAGTACTTTCCATTATACTTTTCATTAAAAGCCTCAACCGACTCCCTGTAACATCTGCCTTCATCCGTATCTTCAATAGAATGTACCCATATGGACAGGTACTGTTCCCCTTCATCATAACCAGCAATATCACCTGGTTCTGGCTGTTTGCTTTGGCATCCTGGAAGCAGGACTGCCAGGATAACTGGAAGCAGGACTGTCATTAATAATTTCTTCATTATCCTTTCCCCTTTCTTGTAACCAGGAAGTTATCCAGGAACTTCCTGGTTCTGTCTTAAACCTCAAATCTACGGTACTAGTGTATACACTTTATAACCGGTTATGTAACTAGTTAAGTAACCGGTTACTTTATGCAATAATAGTAGCACAGCTATAACATCCTGTCAATAGGATTTTGGGATAATTTGCAGTTATTTTTTGTTGGGCTACCTTGAAAAGACCAATTTATATAAATAACCGGTTATATGACCGGTTATTTTTTTATTGATTTCACTTGTTAATATTGTTATACTTGAATATGGGAGGTACAATCCAATGAATAAAAAGAAAGTAACTTTTAATGATATTGCCAAATACACTAATTTTTCAAAAACAACAATATCCAGGTATTTTAACAATCCTGATTCACTCACCCTTGAAAACCAGGAAATCATTGCCCAGGCACTTATTGACCTTGATTACCAGGAAAACAAACTTGCCAAAGTCCTTGCTAATGGAAAAAGTGAATTTATTGGTATTATCATTCCTAATCTTTACCTTCATTATTATGCAGAAATGTTAAACCAGCTTTTAAGCACTTATGAAAAGTTTGGATATAAATTCCTTGTTTTTACAGGGACAGGACACGAAGAAACAGAACGCAAATATATACAGGAACTTCTGGCTTATAAAATTGAAGGCATGATTATATTAAGCCATACCATCCCCTCCAGAGAACTTGCTTCATACAATATCCCGATAGTGGCTATTGAACGCGAAGACCAGTATATCAACAGTGTAAACACTGATAACTATATGGGTGCTGTACAAGCCACAAGCCTGCTTATCAAAAGCGGATGCCAGGTTCTTGTCCATATAAATTCAGATGTGCCAGAGAAAGTGCCTTCTTATAAACGTATTCTTGGTTTTAAAGATATTTGCCAGGAACAGGGTATTTTACATGAATTAGTTTTAAGGGATTTAGGCAGCTCTTATGATAAATCAAGGAAAATACTGCTAGAAATATTTAACTATATTAAAGATAAATACCCTGGCATGAAAAAGGGACTGTTTATGGCTAATGATACACACGCCAATATTATGTTAAATATTATTTTCAATGAATATGGCACACTTCCAGATGATTTCTGTATTGTAGGTTTTGATGATTCACCTATAGCAAGTGAAGCTGTAATCCCAATAAGCACTGTGGGGCAGCAGATAGATAAAATAGCATATGAAGCAGCAGAACTTCTTGTAAAACAGATGGATGAACGTAAAAAACGCCGCCCAGAACCCCAGAAAGAACTTGTACACAAAAACATAACACCAGTGCTAATAAGGCGGCAGACAACGTTTTAGATAACTATAAATGAACAGGTGCACTATTGTGCAGGCTGGCACAGCACAAAAAATTATTTTAAACTGTATTTTGTCTGGTACTCTTTTGGTGCCAGCCCTGTATGCTCACGAAAAAGCTTTGTAAAATGGCTTTGTGAGGAAAAACACAATGTATTTGAAACCAAGGCATATGGATATTCTGTTTTTTTAACATTTCTGTTGCAGTATCAAGCCTTGTTTCCTGTATAAAAGCATGTATTGTTTTTCCTGTTTCTTTTTTAAAAAGAGCAGACAGATAACTTGGATTAAGCCCTATCTGTCTGCTTATGCTGTTTACCATAAGCGGTTCATGCAGGTTATTGTAAATATACCCAATACATTTTCTTATATGGTGTGAAACTATCCTGGTTTTGCGCAGTTCTTTAATATGCATTGTAAAATCATATACCATTTTATCATTTAATTCTTGTATTTCCTCAATACTTTGGCAAAAATGCAATAGCAGGAATTAAAAAAGAAGCTGTTATCCAATGTAATAAAAATAAAAAAACATCATATATAAAACTGTTTACTCTAAAAACAGGATACAAAAACTCAATGGAGATTAAATAAATGTATATAATGATACCAGGGGCAAAAGGTATTTTGGATTGCCCGCATCATTGAAAAAATTAAGGAAAAAGTAAAGATTTTTTAATTAATTTGTATTATAATTACAGTATAAAAAACCATTGGGAATTTAATAGCAACTGGTAATTACTTGTTTAAAGGGAGAAATATTATAAATCTGATAATATTCCTCCCTTTTATTATTTAAATAATATTAAAAATCAAAGAAATTTTTGCCAAAACTTTCACGTGTATTCCTTTTGCGCTTACTAACACTTGCACTTCTTTTATGCTTATTTGGTGTGCTTTTTACAGGAACTGTCCTTTTCTGGTAATGGCTGCTATGGTTGCGGCGTCTTGCCTTTTCTGGTGCATTCTGGCGTCTTGCCCGTTTCTGCATCCTTGCATGCCTTCTTCGTCCTGCCTTGCTCCTGTAACCTCCGCTGCTTCTATGTGCCCTTCCTCTTCTGTTACGCAATTTTTTAAACAGGAATACTGCTAAAAATATTACAATTGCAGCACCTGCTATAATTACCGGAATAATGATATGCTTTCCAAAAAAATTTATTACTGGTGAAAATACACCTGCAATTGCATTTTTTATCTTTGCAATACGCTTATTCTTACTGGCATTTTTAGCAACATTATTTTCAATATCTTCTATCTCAATATCTATTATCTTCCTTGATGCCTCATCAAGATGGTTATATGACGCCTTCTCATAAATTATATCAGTAGAGCCTGTTACCCTGCCACCATAAGTATATGTCACCTTTCCAATAACATTTTTCCCATCTTTAATGCTGGCATTTTTATTGTATGTTATCTTCTGGGTTGCGCTTGAAAGTTTAACCCCTTTTGGAAGCACAACTGCTGATTCATTAGAAAGGTGTACAGGTGAACTTTCTGTATTAAAAAAATTATTATAATTGTTAAAAAGCCCCTCATTTATATTTGTTTTCTCTTCATTAACATTATACTTCCTGTAATTTTCAAATCCAAAATTAAGAAGTGCTGTTGTATCTGTATATTCATTCGGCTCACCAAGTTTTGGGCTGCTTGCTTTCATAATAACAGATAAAAGCTGCATGCCATTCTTCTCAGCAAAAGTTACAAGTGTATACTGTGATGCCTGTGTAAAACCTGTCTTGCCACCAATACAATATTTATACTCATATTTAGGATGGTCATATCCATTTAACATCTGGTGGTGGTTACGCCATATACGTTTTGTTTTATGTGTATTAGTTTTATCACATGTATATGTCCTTGTGCCTGCTATCTTCCTAAAAGCAGTATTTTGTAATGCCTGCCTTGAAATTACTGCCATATCATAAGCTGTTGTATAATGTTTTGTATCAGGAAGCCCGTTAGGATTATTAAAATGTGTATTTTTCAATCCTAATTCTGCAACCTTGTCATTCATCATATCTACAAATGATTTTACACTTCCTGCTACATGCTCACCACCTGCAAGACATACCTCATTTGCCGATTCCAGCATAATAGCATACAAACACTGTTCCATAGACATTTTCTCGCCAACATCTGAATAGATTGTTGAGCTTCCTGGCTCAATCCCAAATACAGCCTCTTCCGAAAATGTTACAGTATCACTTAATGAACTGTTCTCAAGCAGAAGCAAAGCAGTTAATATTTTAGTAATACTTGCCGGATAATGTTGTTTGTGTATATTCTTTTTATATAATATTGAACCAGTGGAGACTTCCATGACGATAGCAGAATCACAGGACAGGCTTTTAGGTTTTGGACCAGAAGGCCATTTAACACTTTTACTGCCTTGTCCATTCTTAGCCTGTTTTCTTGCTGGCATTACCAGGCTGTTATTATTTACAGCAGCACTGGAGGTTGTCCATGCAATATCTGTCATAAGAATTACACCAGCTAGTAAAACAGAAACAATGCGTTTTAATTTCATAATATACCGTCCTGTCTGTAATATGTAATTATGTTAATTCCTATTTCTATACTCTTGTCCAGCCAAAAACCTGTTCCAGATACAGGTACATTTAAAAAACACTCTCAGTAGGAATCGAACCTACAACTGCCCCTTAGGAGGGGGCTGTTATATCCATTTAACTATGAGAGCGTACGACTAGTATACTACCATAAGACCTGTATTCCGTCAAGAGGTTTTTAAAAATTTTTTCCAGTTATCTTGTGTTTTGTGGGTAACGGACGGTTTTTAATGCCAGAGCCAGAATATTCCATAAAAGGGGTACGCTTCCGCTACGTGGCTTATCGTAGCGGAAGCGTGCCCCTGTATGGAATATTCTGGCTCTGGCACACAGAAACCGTCCGTCATCCACAAAACACAAGATAACTGGAAATTTTTATAAATTTTATTGTAAAGAACACACATTCGTTATATAATACTACCAAAGACACCCGTATTATAATTATAATAAACTAACGGAAGGAGAATAACATGGATTTAAGCCCGGTTTATGAATTACAGGAACGCCTGCATACTGCCATTATTGCAGGTGCTAATCTTCTTAATGAAGATTTCAGGTTGAGGCGTGCTGCCGAAGCTATAAAACCTCTTGCATCTGCTTCACCTGTATTTGCGAAATTATGCCAGCAGACAGATTTACTATTATCACCTGGATGCAGTGCACCTGCAAGCGTACTGCTTGATACAATATCCCTGGCAGATGCCATAATATGCACCCTTGGAACTGTGGAAACCAAACAGGAAACAACTGATGTGGAGCTTGCCCTGAACCCACAGACAGAAGAATACAGAACAGATAACCCATATATTTTTAACGTTCCTTATTCACAAGTTAAAACACTTATAAATGCACTTACTACAACTGGAGGCGGCAATTATTCCATTGTAAATGACTTGTTACACACATTCCCGGATATTTTTAAGGATTACCGTATAAGACATGCACTTGTCCGCGCATTAGGCGCTCAATACTATGAACTTGTTAACCTGGTACGTAATTACCTTTCCCAATGCGGCACAGAAATAATCCCTCTTTTAAAGAAGGATTTTGACCCAAAGGGTAAAAAGGAAATGGTACACAGGATAAATATAATAACTGGAATTGCAGGGGCATCTGAAAATGATTTCTACATAGAAATGCTTGAAACCGCAACAGGGGATGTACGCACAGCCTTAATAAATGCTTTATGCAATGAACCTGCTAATTCTGGCAGGCTGCTTTCTATGGCAAAAACTGAAAGAGGCAGAAATAAACAATGTGTTTTAAATATTCTTGGCAAAATGGAAAGTGTGTCAGAAAGCGGAGAATTATATAACTTATTTAAACAGACTATTAAGAAAAGCCCTTCTTCTGCCCTTATAGCACTTATGCCTTCTACAACCATCTGCGCTTCAAGGATAATTGCAGAAGAATGTATGGAACAGCTTCCTAAGATAATTGAAGCAATAGAAAAAAATAATGCTGCTGCAATAGAAAAAAAACTTACCCCGTTCTGCAGGTTAATTGAAGCCCTGCCTGGCAAACATGGTGATGAAGCCTGTCTTTGTTACAGGCAGCTTCTTTCTAAAAGCAAAATCCTTGACCAGTGCAGCTATAAACCTGCGCTTGAGGTACTGGATTATATTCCAGGCAATTATCCAATGGTACATTCCAGAGATACAGACTTCCAGCTCTTCAGCCGCCAGAACTTCCCACCAAGGACAGCAAGAAAATTAACCTGGGAACTTATAATTGGCAGCCATATAGCACAATCACTTGTTATATTTCCAGGCAGCCAGTCAAGGCAGATGGCAATGGAACTCTTTGAAAACAGCGGAAACAGCATAAACTTCCTTACAGCAGCTGCATTTGTACAAATCCTTGAAAATAACAACTGCACCAGGTGGTTTGATGTACAAATTAAACAGGACGCTTCTGCCATAACAGAAATACAAAGGGCATTGTCATATATAAAATGGGATGTACGGTTAAACAGCTATGTAACAAATATGCTTTTTTCTGATATGGAATGGGAAGACAGCCGTAAGTTTATTTTAAATAAAATAGAAATTCCAGATGCCAGCAGAATACAGGACTGGATGATGGAACAGGCAAGCCAGCCACAGGACAGCAGCCTTTTGCTTACAAAGGCAGGTGTCAAAAAGAGTGGTAAAAAATATAATTTACAGTATATTGATGAGATTTTAAACAGATGGATTAATACAACAGACCAGAAACAGTGTGAAAAAGCTGGCAGTTATTTTTATAACAGGGCACTTTCAGTCCAGGACAACACAGATTACCTTAACTATATGCTAAACTGCAAATGGACAGAATGTAAAGGGCTCGCTGCCAGATTTGCCAGGAATAAAAAGAAAATACAAATGTGGGAATTAACTGATTATTTATACCACCTGCCTGGAAATGCCGGAACAATACACAAAATACAGAAAGAAATTGATGCCGTTATAGAAATCATTAAGTCAGGCAGTCTTGTTGTAAGTAATCTTAATATAGATACGGAACGGGCGCAGAACTGGTTTGACAGCCTGAGAGACCCTGCTAATTATATTTGCAGCGGTATGGAGGATTAAAATGATAGAAATTACAGAACAGCAGATTTTAGCATTTGCACCAAATGCAACAGCCGCATCTAACGGAAAGAAAATCTCCCAGAAAGGCGGATTTGTAAATCTTATGCGTACCAGTGATAATACACTTTATATAGGCGGATGTAAGGGAAGTGGCAAAAATAATTATATTACATCAGCAGATTACATAAACCAGGCAGACCCCGTTTTCCGCTGCAGCTGCCCCAGCCGCCAGTACCCATGTAAACATAGTCTTGCACTGTTATATGAAATAATAGCAGGAAAAGAATTTAGCATCTGTGAAGTACCAGAAGATATCAAAAGAAAACGTGAAAAAAAGCTGGCAAGGGATAATAAAGCTTCAAAGCCTGAAAGTGAAATGACAGAGGAAGAGCTCAAGAAGGCAGAAAAGAAAAAAGCTTCAGCAGCTAAAACAGTTAAAAATGCAAGGATTAAAAAACTTAAAAACCAGCTTAAAGGGCTGGATTTAGCAGATAAAATGACAGACAGCCTCGTTATGGCAGGGCTTGGCACTATAGGAAGTGCTTCCCTCAAAACATACCAGGATATTGTAAAACAAATGGGTGACTATTACCTTACAGGAGTGCAGAAATTGTGCAGCCAGCTTCTTATTGAGATAACAAATTTCCAGAAAGATAGTGATGTGGCACATTATGGCAATGCCATAGATATATTAAAAAGACTGCACACCCTTAGTAAAAAGTCACGCCAGTATATAGAAAACAAACTTGCCAATGATGACGCTGAACTTGATGATAATATGTTATATGAAGAACTTGGCGGGGTATGGAAACTGGCGGAACTTGAAGAAATTGGCAGGGGCATTAAAGATAAGGATTTCGTACAGCTCTCTTTCTGGACAGATTACAGCGAGGCTGCAAAAATGTATACAGATACAGGATGCTGGATTTGCCTGGAAGACGGGAATATTTACATAAATTATAATTACCGTCCTCTTAAAGCAATTAAATATATTAAACAGGATGACTCTGTATTTGGTGCTGCAAGGGTACAGAGAGCAGCAACATATCCTGGTGACGGCAACCTGCGTATCAGATGGGAAAACGCACAAATACGTGATTTAACAGAAGAAGACTACAGCAGGATAACCAGTTTTGCATCAGATTCAATAAATTCTGAAGCAAAAGCAATTAAAAATACCTTAAAAAATACCCTGGCACAGCCAATGTTACTTAAACTGGTAAAATACCAGAAGATTGCCAGGTGTGATGATGGTTTTGTACTTATCTCAGAAAGTGGTGATAATATCCTGCTTGGGGATATGCCAGACATGGAACAGACAACACCACGTATAGAAATGCTTCCTGGAAGTTATCTTTTAAAAGACCAGGTAATGCTTGCAGCATTTTACTACAACAATAGAAAACGCAGGCTACAGGCACAGCCATTAAGCATTATCACTAAAAACAGCATAGTAAGGATGTTATACTAAACATGGAGGGAAAGATGGAAGAACAAATTTTAAGGCTGCCAGCAGAGCAGCTTTTCCAGAATGAAATTGATGCACTAATAGCAGCAGAAAAGCATCCTGTGCCAGCAGGATGGAATATGTCCCCACAGTCAGTTAAAACATATATCTGTGGCGGTGAGGTTAACGGTACAAAGATTACACCAAAGTATATAGGGCATGAACGCCTTGTGGAAATTGCTATATCAACACTTGTTACAGACCGCGCATTGCTTTTAACTGGTGAACCTGGTACTGCCAAAAGCTGGCTTTCCGAACATTTAACTGCCGCAATAAACGGCTGTTCTACTAAGGTAGTACAAGGTACAGCAGGCACAACGGAAGAACAGGTTAAGTATTCATGGAACTATGCAATGCTTGTGGCAAAAGGCCCGTCAGTTGAAGCAATGCTTAAAAGCCCTGTATTTAATGCTATGGAAACAGGTACAATCGCACGTGTAGAAGAGATTTCAAGATGTGCTTCCGAAGTGCAGGATGCCCTTATATCACTGCTTTCCGAAAAACGTATTTCTGTACCTGAACTTGCGCTTGAAGTACCAGCCAAAAAAGGATTTTCTGTTATAGCTACAGCTAATACAAGGGATAAAGGCGTTAATGAAATGTCGGCTGCATTAAAACGCCGTTTTAATATTGTTATACTTCCTGCCCCCGCAAACCTGGAGTCTGAAATGGAAATTGTAAAGACAAGGGTATCACAGCTTTCTGAAAACCTTGACTTAAATGCATCACTGCCAGAAGAAGATGTAATAGAAAAAGTATGTACAATATTCCGGGAATTAAGAAACGGTGAAACACTTGACCGCAAACAGAAAGTAAAGGGTACATCTGGCGTATTATCTACAGCAGAAGCAATTTCACTGCTATGTAACAGCATGGCGCTCGCAGGAAGCTTTGGCAATGGCATTGTATCAGATACTGACCTGGCATCTGCACTACAAGGCGCTGTTATTAAGGACGAAGAGAAAGACAATATGGCATGGAAAGAATATCTGGAAAACATTATGAAAAAACGTGGTTCAGAATGGTCCGGGCTTTATATGGCATGTAAAGATTTAAGTGGAGAATAAATTAATGGATAACCCAAATTTTTTTGGAATAAGGCATTTGTCCCCAGCAGGTGCATACTACCTCCGCTGTTTTCTGGATATTAAACAGCCAGAACTTGTACTTGTTGAAGGACCTTCCGATTTTAATGATATTTTAAAAGACATTACAAGAAAAGAAACAAAGCCTCCTATAGCAGTGCTTGCATATACAAAAGAAGTACCTGTCAGAACTATATTATATCCATTTGCAGAATATTCACCTGAATACCAGGCAATATTATGGTGTGAAGAAAATAATACCAGACTCCGCTTTATAGACCTGCCTTCCAGTACATTCCTGGCATTGCCAGAACGCTGTCCTTTATACGCAGAAGGTGAAGAAGGCAGAACCAGTGTATATATGGAACTTGATAAAATATGCGGCAGCGGCGGGCATGAAACATTCTGGGAACGCACCCTGGAGCAGGCAGAAAGCCTTGAAGCTTACCATAAAGGTGCTAAAAATTTCGGTGCTAATTTAAGAAGCCTTACAGAAGGCAGGGAGGATAACTGGGCTGAAACTGTACTGCGTGAAGCATATATGCGCCAGCAGATTAAAGATGCTGTAAATTCTGGCATTAAACCGGAAAATATTGTAGTAGTAACCGGTTCTTACCATGTGGAAGGTTTAAAAAACTGGCAGGACAGTAATGAAGATTTCAAAGGAATGCCAGAAACTGAAGCTGTACATACACTAATGCCATATTCTTATTACAGGCTTTCTACAAGGTCAGGTTACGGGGCAGGCAATAAAGCACCAGCTTACTATTCTCTTTTATGGGAAGGCTTTAAAAGAAATGAACCAGGATATTCTTCTTACAGTTATCTTGTAAAGCTGGCAGCATATATGCGTAAAACTGGCAATCCTGTTTCTGCTGCATCAGTTATTGAAGCTGTACGGCTTGCGGAAGCACTTGCAATGTTAAGGGATGGCAGCAGGCCTGCACTCTGCGATTTACGTGATGCAGCAATAACATGTATCGGTGAAGGCAGCTTTACAGCAATAAGCCTTGGCACAGCCGATACTGAAATTGGTACAGCCATTGGCACACTCCCGGATGGTGTAATCCGCACCAGTATACAGGATGATTTTTACAGGCAGTTAAATAAATTAAAACTTGAAAAGTACCGCAGCCCTGTATGCCAGGACATTATGTTAGACCTTAGGGAAAACAGGCGTGTAAAATCAGAAGCAGCAGCATTTATTGATTTACACAGGTCATTTTTCCTGCACCAGCTAAGAATACTAAATACCAGCTTCGCTGCACAGCAAAAAACAAACCAGGATAATGCAACATGGCAGGAACACTGGATGCTGCAATGGACTCCTGAAGCAGAAATTGCACTTGTAGAGTCTGCTTTAAAGGGTGACACTGTAGCAGGTGCAGCATCATTTGAAATGAAAGAACGTGTAGAAAATGCCACCAGCATGGGGCAGATTGCACTTGTTATAGAAGATGCATGTTACTGTGGAATGGAAACAGCCGCAGTTTATGCAACAAAAGCATTACAGAGAATGACAGTAGATACTATATCTGTAGAAGACCTGGCAGAAACAGCACAAAGGCTTTCAGTAATAATACAATATGGCAATATAAGGAAAGCAGACCCGGAGCCTTTCCAGCCTATGCTTTCACAGATTTTTTACAGGGCATGCCTTGTACTTGAAGGCGCATGTATATGTGATGATACAGCAAGCCAGATAATAATTAGTGCAATAGGTAAGCTGGACAGTACAGAACTTGCACATGATTTCCTTGATACAGAAGAATGGCTTAAAACCCTTAGCAACATTGCCAGGCATGACAACCTGAATACAAAGCTGTCAGGATTTGCGGCTGCAATTCTTTTAGAACGCGGCAGCCTGGATACAGACAGCCTGCGTACAGAAGTTTCAAGACGCCTGTCTGCTGGTACTCCTGCAGACCTTGGCGCTGGATGGTTTGAAGGACTTGCCATGAAAAATAAATATGCACTAATAGCGAGGCTGTCTTTATGGGAAAGCCTGAATATATACCTTACAACACTGGAAGATGAAGAATTTAAAAGGGCTCTGGTATTTCTAAGAAGGGCGTTTTCTGGATTTTCGGCAGCAGAAAAAGATGAGATTGCAGAAAACCTTGGAGAAATATTAGGACTCGATGGCAGGGAAACCAGTGAGGCAGTTAATACTGTGCTTGACGAAAGTTCACAGGAAATAATAGACAGCCTTGGGGATTTCGACTTTGATTTTTGACCCCATTAAGTAATCCTGGGATTATACAAGAAAGGATAGCATATGGAAATAAATGAACAAATCCGCAGGTGGCGGCTTATTTTAGGACGGGAAAGCGAAGAACGTTTTTCTGGAATGGCAGATGCTGCCCTGAGTCCTGAACAGGATTTAATGGACCAGGCACTCGCCGCAATATATAACTATAACCACCAATGGCAGGATTTTTCTGGCAAAGGGGCAGGACATGGACCTTCTGACCCGCAGATAACCCGCTGGCTCGGTGATGTAAGGACACTTTTTGATAAAGAGCTGGTCAAAGTGATACAAAATGATGCAGTAAACCGCTGTGGCTTAAAACAGTTAGTGCTAGAACCTGAACTTCTGGAAAATACTGAACCTGACACAAACCTTGCTGCTACTATACTAATGCTTAAAGAACAGATACCAGCACGCTCCAAAGACAGTGTAAGGGAATTTATTAAAAAAATAGTAGAACAGATTAACAAACTTCTTGAACAGGATATCAGGCGGGCAGTAACTGCTGCTATAAATAAAAGAAAACACTCCCCTGTCCCCTCCGCGGCAGCACTTGACTTTAAAATGACTATAACACGCAATTTAAAGCATTACAACCCGGAACTAAAAACTGTTATACCAGAACATTTTTACTTTTTTGACAGAACCAGCACTACAGCAGCTAATAAATGGACAATAATTCTTGATATTGACCAGAGCGGCTCAATGGGTGAATCTGTTATTTACTCATCAATTATAAGCTGCATACTTGCAAGCATGCCAAGCATTAAAACGCATATAGTTGCCTTTGATACAAATATCGTAGACTTAACAGAAAAAAGCAATGACCCTGTTGACCTGCTTTTTGGTTTCCAGCTTGGCGGAGGTACTGATATTAACAAGTCTGTAGCATATTGCGGGCAGTTTATAGAAAACCCCTCAAAAACATTATTCTTTTTAATATCTGACCTTGAAGAAGGAGGAAACAGGGCTGCCCTTTTAAGGCGCATTGAAGACATGAAAGAATCAGGCGTAACAATAATAAGCCTGCTTGCACTGGCGGACGGCGGCAAGCCATACTGTGATGAACAGATGGCACAAAAAATTGCAAACCTTGGAATACCATGCTTTGCGTGCAGCCCGCAGCTTCTGCCAGAACTTCTTGAAAAGGCATTAAAAGGACAAGATTTATCGTCCTTTGCTTGATGCAGGATAATTTACAGTTATCTTTTGTTTGTAACGGACGCAGGGTTTCCAGTGTTCCCTGTCAGAATTACAGAAAAACAGGAGGATAACTTGAAATTATGGAGGGACGTAAGATGATTCAGACATACGGAAATTTCCTGGCATTATATACATACAAATGGTAACTATTCCACTGTTTAATAAGTGGCTTGCAGAATAATCCTTGCTTCTCCCAATAATTTGCAGTTATCTTATTGTTCTGGGTTTTAGTATAAATTTGTTGGTTTATAATGGCAGGTTTCGTGTGCCATGATGCCAGCAATATTCCGTTAAAGGGGTACTTTAAGCCCGCCGGCATTTAAGCCAGATATTTAATGTTCCGGAATAAACGTCAGTTTATTTTGGAACATTAAATACCTGGCTTTATGTGCCGCTGCGTGGCTTACCGTAGCGGAAGCGTACCCCTGTACGGAATATTCTGGCTCTGGCACAGAACCGTCCAGCAACCAACCCTTACAAAAACACAAACACCAGATTGATTTAAACACAGGAAAAAGACTTGCATCCTATAAAAAATATGGAAACTGCAATCCTGAATGGATATATATACAGAAAAAAAACAATCTTGAAATCAAAAATATAGATGAAAATACAGCAATTACAATTAATAATGTACAAGGTTCTCCACATGCACTTGATGTTAAAGGTAACTATATACTGCTTGGAAATCTTGAAAATGCAAATGACCCATATTACCTTTGCAATATGCTTGAAAAAACTTATATAAAAATTGATGCTTTAGAAGGAATGGGCAATACTGCTGGCATTTATCCCACAACAAACCAGGACAAAGTACTAATATCAGACGGAAAAGACGCATATATTATAGATACCTGCCAGGCATACAGATTGCCCATAACCTCATTAAGCAAGTCCTAAACCCGCCACTTAAGAAGCGGGGAGCTTACTTAATGAGGTTAAATCTTCTGGACTTATAGCCCTGTCCTTATAATAATACTTTCTGTCATTTTCATTAACTTCACGCATAACCCTGCATGGATTACCTACAGCAACAACATTTGGTGGTATATCCTTTGTTACTACGCTTCCAGCGCCTATAACTGCATTATCACCAATAGTAATACCTGGCACAATAATTACACCTGCACCAATCCAGCAGTTCCTTCCAATATGGACTGGCATATTGTACTGGTAAAGCTTTTCACGCAATTCTGGCAATACAGGATGTCCTGCTGTAGCTATTGTTACATTCGGGCCAATCATCGTATAACTGCCAATATAAATATGCGTGTCATCCACACAGGTTAAATGGTAGTTTGCATAAACCATATCCCCGAAATGACAATGGTGTCCTCCAAAATTTGCATAAAAAGGCGCTTCAATATATACACCCTTGCCACAGCTTCCAAGCATTTCTTTAAGCATTGCTGCACGTTTTTCTGTTTCTGATGGTTTTGTAAGATTATATTCACATAATTTATCCTGGTAAATTACCTGTTCTTTTATAATATCCTCATCTCCTGGAAGATATAATTCCCCTGTATGCATTTTTTCCTTCATCTGGCTCACTCTCTATTCCTCCTGCCTCACATATTTCCCTTATTCTTAAAGTTCAATTACATCAAAAGTCCCTTTTACTGCATTATAAAAATATACTTTTTTAGTCAATGTTTCTTCTGGTCCGAAGGCTTTGTCCACACTCTTTAAATTACGCAAAATATTCCTTGGCGGAACAGTACCTTCACAATGTATCTCTGCTTCATGTATGCTTGTAAATGCAACATAATAACTGCCGCCTGCCATGCTTGCAATTTTTTCCTTAACACCAGGATAGAACATTGCAATAGCACCATTTACCTGCTTAACCGTTGTTACAGAAGGCACACTAAGCTTTCCAAAAGACTTCATTTTACTTCCCAGTGCCATAAATGCACCTTTTTCATAAGGCGGATTTAGGCGGTCAAATGGTGATATATACATTCTTGGCGGGGCAAGGACATAAGTATTAGTAAGCGCTGCTTCCCACACCTCATCAATATCCCTGTTCCATTTTTCAAAAATCCCCTTATTAACCTTACTTGTACCAAGCCCCTGTTCTTCATTCTCATAAATAACTATATATAATACAAGGGCAATATCCCCAATTTTCTTATATACTGCTTCTTTTAAATTATATTTATGGTTTGTAAAATTCAACGGGCGTATAATCAGTTTCTCTTTAACAGCTTCATAATTTTCCATAAGCTGCAGGACACCTGCCCCGGTTATCTGGTTACATACATCAATATTAGTTTTTACATAATTCCATACAGTTTCCCAGCCCTTTATATTAAAATCATTATATAAACTCTTAAGCTCAAAACGGCACTGGCTGGCAGTACCACCCTCACGCCCTATATCCAGTGTCATAAAATCACCAATTAAAGCATCAGATTCTGTTTTATGGTATCTGATATTGGTATTCCTTATAAACTCCTGGTCTTCCTTATTATCTGATGCAGTAAAGCCATCATCATAAAACCGGACATTATCAGATGACAATCCCCATTCACTCTTACGTACAATCTGTTCCATCAGTTCATCCTTAAATTCACTGTATGTCATAATAATACTTCAGCTCCTCTCTTTACTATATATTGTGCACAGTTTTTAAAGTTCCTCTAAATACTTGCTTTCTACACTCTTTACAAGCCAGACATTATTCTCTGATAAGTAAAACTTAATGCCATTTCTGTACATTTCACCACTATGTACCTTTAAAATAACAGGTTTGCCATGCCTTTTTCCAACTATTTCTGCAGTCTTTGCATCACTGGATAAATGCACATATAACCTGCCCATAGGTTTTAAACCTTCTTTACTAATACCTGGAAGAAACCTGCCAGCAGTACCATGGTATAAAACTTCTGGCGGTTCTTTTTCCAGAAGCTCCACATCAACATTAATACTATGCCCCTGGTTTGCACGTATCTGCGTTTTATCATTATTAAAACTATAACGTCCCTTTTTATCAGTGCGTACAATCTCTTCTAAAATTTCCATGTTTATCTGGCTGCCAGCCTTGCCCATTCCCGCAATTAACTCCTGTACATCTGCCCACCCATGCTGGTCCAGCTTAATACCTATAGCACCAGGATTGTGCCTTAATATTAAGCTGATAAATTTACTTGTTTTATCATATTTTCCACTACTTTTATTACCATTATTCCTGCCCATGCTTACCTCCAGTAATTCAATTAATAGCAAAATATACGCCCAGTCTTAACACAATTATAAAAACTACCATTAAAAACTCCATACAATACATAAGCTTATTTGCCTTATGTATACCGCAAGGCTCTATATCCCGTAAAGCATCACCTATAGATGGCTTTTTAACAAGTTTTCCAAAATAATAAGCATCACCAAGAAGTTCTATGCCAAGAGCCCCCGCACATGCCGCCTCTGTCTGCCCGGCATTAGGGCTTGTGCTTTTATACCTGTCACGTAAAAAAATCTTCCATGCATTTGCTGCATCATACCCCAGAATAAAAGCTGATACAACCATTAAAAGCGCCGATATCCTTGCAGGAATAAAATTTGCAATATCATCAAGCTTTGCTGCTGCCCTTCCAAAGTCAATATACTTTTCATTCTTATATCCTGCCATACTGTCCATAGTATTAATGCCTTTATATAAAAAACCTGCCACAGCACCGCCAAATAACATATAAAACAATGGTGCAATTACACCATCAGAAGAATTTTCTGCAACTGTTTCAACAGCAGCTTTTGTAATGCCCTCTGCATCAAGGTTTGCTGTGTCCCTCCCTACAATCATGGAAACATTAAACCTTGCCTCTTCAATATTATTGTTATACAGTGCAGTTTCAACCTTTGTGCTTTCTGTTTTAAGCGACTTTGCCGCAAGTATCTGCCAGCACATAATACCCTCAATCACAATTCCTGCCACCAAATGCAGCCTGTACGCCAGATACAGTATACAGAACGGGACAGCTATACATGCACACTCCACAATAACAACCATAAAAATGCCATTTCTTCTTTTTTCCTTTGCACCACTATCCTGGCAAAGCAGCCTGTCCGTACAAAAAGATACCAGCTTTCCTATTGCAACTACTGGATGCGGTACAGTGCGCGGGTCTCCAAAAATTAAATCAATTATATAGCCGGCAATAATACTTATCAATCCAGCAATACACATAAACTCCATAAATATACCTCTTTAATATCAGAAATTTTTATATGAATTAAAAACAAACCCATTCCTGGTATTTTCCACACCTTCCCGATAACATATATCCAGGCTGCATATATAGCCATGTCCATTGCTGCACTGGTAATTAAAATAACTCCCCCTGCCTTCTCCTGCATATGCTTCCATTATAGACATTATAGTACCACCATGTACTACAAACGGAACAGCCGCATTTTCATTTAATACACCATCCTGTACAAGCCCCTGGCATATTAATAAAGCTTCCTTAAAACCTGAAATACACCTTTCCGAAAATACCTGCCTGTCCTCACCGCCTGGAAACTTTCCCCTGCCGCCACTGTCAATCCATTTCTGGTATTCAATATCCCCATTAAGTTCAATATAGTTTTTTCCCTCAAACCTTCCAAAATCTATCTCCCTGAACCCGTCAATTATATACAGCCTTTTATCTGGATAAATTATATCTGCTGTCTGTATACACCTTTTCATCGGGCTGGCAAAAACAATACCAGCTTTTGGATAAATATTCCTGTATAAATTATCCTTAAGCCCGTTAATTCCTTCCTTGCACAGCTCTTCATCAGTAGAACCAATATAACGGGACTGCAAGTTTCCACCCGTCCTGCCATGCCTTATAAAAACAAACTCCATTACTTAATAACCTGTCCCATTCCGCATATTATCCTTTCAACATGCTTTGCATTACTGGCAAGCCTGCACATAACCCTTCCATGCAGCTCACGCCATTTCCTTTCTTCCCTGTCCAATGGTACTATTCCACATCCCACCTGGTCAGTTATTATAATTATATCGTCCCTTGTTCTAATTAGTATTTCTGCAAAACTATTAACCTCCTCTGGTTTATCTGCATAATTCCTTACAAACTCATGGAAATGGTTAATAACCTTATACCCGCCCATGCTGGCAGCTGGATTAAGGACTGCCCCTTCCAGTACATTTTCTTTACCATAGCCCTTCTTTGCCAGGACATACTCAAGCTTACCCTGGAAAGCCCCTCCTGTATATACTTCCATTTCAAGCCTCCATTTATAGTATAATACACATTCCTGCACAAGTTACTGCCCCTGCCATTTCACACAGGCATAAAAACCACCCTGCCAGGTCGCCTGTAATACCCCCAAACTCTTTATAAGACTTATACCTGTAATATAAAAATACAGCAAGCATGCTGCAAATTAAAATAACAGCCTTAAACCCATAAAAACAAAACATAACCACTGCCATTACTAAAAATTCCGCAACAAGCGCGGCACATACTATATTTCTATTAGCAACTTTAGAAAATGAATAAAGCATCCCTTCCTTTTTTGCACCTTTAAACATCACAACAGAAAAACCACTAAGAATTCTTGAAAATACAAATGTACATGCAAACAAAGGGCTTATATTATAATTAATTTCTGGCAATGCACCTGCATAGACCAGAATGTATACCAGAAACATAATAACTGCAAATGCACCAATATGTGCATCTTTTAATATCTCTAACTTCTTATCCCTTGGCTGGTACGAATGCAGCGCATCCATTGTATCCATATACCCGTCAATATGTATACCACCAGTAATAAGAATATTTAAAACAATTACTGCTGCTGCCCTTGCCATGTTTCCAATACCCAGTTTAGCACAAATCCAGAGCCAGCCCCAGGAAGCAGCCCCCAGAAACAGACCCACAAATGGGAAAAAACAAATGGAATACTCCATATCCTTCTCCTTCCATTCAAAATAAGGAACTGGAAGTTTTGAATAAGTCCCAAATGCTATAAAACATGCCTTTATTACTGGCATAAAACATGCCTCCCGTCTAAAAAGCCAAAATATAATGGTTTGATTATATCATTTCCGTATATATATTTCCAGTTATTTTGTGTTTTGTGATATGGTGCAGGAACGCAGGGTTCTTAATGTGTTCCACTAAATTATCCCACAACAGAAAAGCATGCCGCAGACATGGCTTTTGCACGCATTCCGCTACGTTAGCCCACGCAGCGGCACATAAAGCCTGCTGTTTACTGGCACAATTCCAAAAAACAAGACATAAAAATAAAATAAATATTGTAACCGGAAATTATATTGGTGGGGGAAGGTGATTTAGACGGACGGACAATCCATTACAGCGAAAACAACAAATAACAAAATTATACGTAATGAAAAATATTATTGTGAAGTATCAAAAGATGTGTTATAATCCCAAAAGAGCAATCGTGTTGCAGGGTGGTATTGCTATCCTATTTTAATGGCCAGCCCCTTGTAGGCGGTTGCTTTCTTATTTGTGTCTATAATATTACAATGTAAAGGGGAGCTATGAAAAATACACACATCCGCATTAAAAATGCACATATACACAATTTAAAAAATATAGATGTTTCTATTCCCAAGGAAAAACTTACTGTAATAACAGGTGTTTCTGGTAGTGGCAAGTCAAGCCCTGCTTTTGATACTTTATATGAAGAGGGCAAACGCAGGTATCTTATGTTTTCTGATACACAGTTTGGAATGGAAAGTGTACCGTCTTTTGATACAATAACAGGGCTTTCACCAACTGTAGCAGTTGAACAGCGCACTATACGCCAGTCAAACCCAAGAAGTACTGTGGGCACTCGTACAAAATTAAGCGCTATTCTTGCAATGCTTTTTACAAATTATGGTGTAAGAAATCCAAAATGTGACGATGGAATACCTCTGTCTATGGAAATGTTCCAAAGAAATTCTGCAAAGGGAATGTGCGCTAAATGCATTGGAAAAGGCAGCACCCGTATTGTTTATGAGGATAAAATATATGGTGACGCTGGACAGAAAACCGGTGATATTTTAGAAGGCAAATTCCAAAAAATCAATACATGGCGTAATAAAATTAATGATTATCTCAAAGCGTTTAATCTGTCTTTTAATACAAAGCTAAAAAACCTGTCAGAAGAGCAGTTTTTTGCTTTAAAATATGGTTCACCGAAAACTAAATTCCAGGGGGTAAATTCCTTTGCACCAACTGCTAAAAGTACACTGGACTATGTACAGGATATAGAAAAAATGTCTGGACGCCAGAAACTTTTTACTTTTACACAGGCATATGCCGAAGAAGCCACCTGCCCTAAATGCCAGGGTACAGGGCTTGGCATACAGGGGCTTCACACAACAATATCTGGCAAAAACATAACAGAACTTGAAAATATGTATATTAGTGATTTACTGGATTTTATGGAGAAATATGCATTAGAAAACAACAATGCCCTTGCAAGGGAGATATGCACAAAGCTGCAGTGCATGGCAGATACAGGACTTTACCACCTTTCCCTTTCAAGACCTCTTCCAACATTATCAGGCGGCGAGATACAAAGACTATTCCTGGCAAGCTATGTAATTGCAGATATGGACAGTATTATCTTTGTATTTGATGAACCAACAATAGGGCTTCATGAATTAGAAAAGGAGAAGCTAATCTCAATTATTAAAAACCTTGTAGAACGTGGCAATACAGTAATTGCAGTTGAACATGATGCAAACTTTATCAATAATGCTGATTATATTATTGATATAGGGCCAGATGCAGGTATTAAAGGCGGCTGGAAAATTTTTGAAGGAGAATATAAGAAATTCCTGGAATGCAATAATTCAAAAACCGCCCCATTCCTTGCAGATAAAAGTAATTTTATAACAAGAGGCAAGACAAGGCAGCTTACAGGCAAAGAGCTTGTCCTGAAAGGCGCAGATACACATAATCTTAAAAATATTACTGCCCATATCCCTCTTGGCATAATAACAGGCATAGCAGGTGTTTCAGGAAGCGGCAAATCCAGCCTGGTCTCAGATACTCTTGTCCCAATACTTAAAGAGGCACTAAAAGAGCGGTGTATTTCAGATGAAGTATATACCGCAGAAAATATTTCCTGCAATGCAGAACTATCTGGAACAGAAAATATTAAAAAATGTATTATAATAGACCAGAAACCAATAGGAAGGTCTGTTACCTCCTGCCCTGCTACATATACAGGAATTTACGACAGAATACGTAAACTTTTTGCAGCAACACAGATTTCAAAAGATTATGGGTATTCTATAGGAATGTTCTCTGTTAATTCAGAAGGAGGATGCCGTGTATGCCACGGACAGGGAACTATTAACTGGCACGCAGGAATGGGAAACCATATAGAAATTATATGCGAAGCCTGTGGCGGCGCAGGCTTTCTTCCAGAAACAATGGAAGTAGAACTAGATGGCAAAAATATAAAAGAAATACTTGATATGACCATAGATGAAGCATATATATTTTTCCAGGATAAGGATAAAACCATTTGCAATATATTAAACATATTACAACGTGTTGGCATGGGATATATTACACTTGGACAGAAAACTCCCACAATTTCTGGTGGTGAAAGCCAGCGTATTAAGCTTGCCAAAGAGCTGGGCAAAGGCAAAAATACCAGGGATATTTTATATATCCTGGATGAACCGACAACAGGGCTGTCCTTTTATGACAGTGGCAGATTAATGGATTTATTGCAGGAACTTGTTGATACTGGCAATTCTGTAATTGTAACAGAACATGACCCTTATATATTATCAAACTGCGATTATATAATTGAACTTGGAAAAGGCGGCGGCTCTGACGGAGGAAATATTATTGCCACTGGAACACCAGAAGAACTTAAAAATAATGTAAATTCAATAATTGGAGGATATCTCTTTTGAAAACGGATACTGGAAATGGAATAAATGATGCAATAGACAACTATATATACCAAAAACATTACAGGCTGGTAAACAGCGTACTTTTTTATAAAGACGGGGAACTGCTGGCAGAACGGTATTATAATAAATTCACAAAAGAAAGCAGAAATAATATCAAATCTGTATGGAAAAGCATTATTTCAATATGTGCTGGTATATGCCTTAGTAAAGGCTTTATTAAAAGCTTTGACGAACCGGTTTCAAATTATATCCCCTTATTTGATGGAAGCCGCCATCCATACCACCAGATGCTTAAAATAAAACACCTTCTTACAATGACTTCAGGCATATACTGGAATGGCGGCATACATTACCACTGTCCTATGCTGGTACAGTGCCTGCGCTCTGGCAATATAACAGAATATATTTCTGATATATATATGAAAGACCTGCCAGGAAGCTCACTTGTATATAAAGAATGGGATATAATGCTTGCATCAGAGGTTATACATAAAGCATCAGGAATGAATACTTATGACTTATGTGATAAATACCTGTACCAGCCACTTGGAATACAAAGCGGCAGATGGTTTACTTCACAAGATGGTATATGCTATACAATTCCTGGCAATAATTTTCCTAGTACAGATGGTGATGCAGAAGAGGCAAAATCAGATTTATGTGCAAGGGATATGGCAAAAGCCGGATTTCTAATGTTAAACCAGGGAACTTATAACGGAATTAAAATTTTACCAGAAGAAACTGCCAGGCTGTTAATTACACCTGCAAGTACAATTCTTGGCAGCAAACCCTCTAAAAACACAAAATGGCTTGAAGATTATGGCATGTTCTGGTGGCTTGGCAGTGACTGTTACAGTGCTAAAGGTTTTGGCGGACAAAAGATAACAATAATCCCAGATAAAAATATTGTTTGTGTTATACAGGCAAAAGCAACAGCATCTGGTAAAATTTATGATGACCTGCTGCCATTTATAATGGAATATTATGGTATATAACTATTTACTGGCAGATTTAAGGGCATGCACACTATAATGGTGCACATGCCCTTTCTAACCACTCTGTTTCTTCCACATCAAGATATGGGGAAATATTTTCATAAACTTTCTTATGGTAATTATTTAACAGTTCCTTTTCTTTATCATCCATTAATTCTATATTTATTAAATCCCTGTCAAATGGAACTAATGTCAGATGTTCAAATCCCATAAACTGCCCATACTCTGTTTTCTCACGTTTTACACATAGTATAAGGTTCTCAAGACGTATTCCAAATCTGCCTTCAATATATATTCCCGGTTCATCTGATGTAACCATTCCTTCTTCAAGTACAGCATTTTCACCAGGATACGGAAGTATATGGTATCTGAAAGCATTAGGAGGCTCATGCACATTTAAAAGATACCCAACACCGTGCCCTGTACCGTGGTTATAGTTACATCCCATATCCCATAAAGGCTTTCTTGCAATATAATCAAGTGAAACACCTGTACATCCATAAAGAAAATGTGCATCACATAAGTTTAAATTACCACGCAGTACAGCAGTATAATATTTTTTCTGTTCTTCTGTTGCCCTGTTTCCAATAAGAATAGTCCTTGTTATATCTGTTGTACCTTCCAGGTAATGCCCGCCTGTATCTACTAATAAAAGATTACCTGGTTCTACAGCCACATCTGTTCCAGGAACTGCAGAATAATGCACTATAGCCCCGTGGCTTCCATAACCAGCTATAGTATCAAAACTTGGTTCTATATAATTTTCGCCCCTGCTTCTTATTTTCTCCAGCTTTTCTATCAGGCTTAACTCTGACATCTGCGTCCTGCCCATATTCTTTTTAATCCAGTATATAAACCTTGTAACAGCAACACCATCTTTAATATGGGCTTCCTTTATATTGGCAGTTTCTATATTATTTTTTACTGCTTTCCACAATACTGAAGGATTAACAAGGTCAAGGATTTTTGCTTCTGCTGGAATGTTATTTACTATAGAATAGTTTACAGCACTCTTATCAAGCATAATCTTGCTTCCAGGCCCAAAGTCCTTTACATAACTATATATATCATTATAATCCCTTACTAAGACTCCTGCATCTGCAAGTACATTTTCCACCTTCCAGTCTAATGCCCCTTTGCCAGCAAAAAGTATAATATCCTCAATTCCAATTATAAGATATGACAAGACCACTGGATTACAATGGACATCATTTCCTCTTATATTCAAAATCCATGCTATATCATCAAGTGTACTAACAATATGGTAATCTGCACCATGCTTACGCATGTATTCCCTTATCCTTGTGATTTTATCCTCTCTTTTCTCACCAGCATAACATATATCCAGAAGCATTGCGGGCTGTGGTGCTATCTGTGGCCTTTCCTGCCATATTTCACCCACAAGGTCAAGGCTGCTGTTAATCTTTGCACCTGTTACCTCAAAGCTTGCCAGAATATCTTCCGCCCATGCCGATGGAACAGTTCTCCCATCAAAACCAAGCACTTCACCAGCCTGCAGGTTTTCTACAATATAATCTTTTATCTTAATTGTGCCTTCTGTCCCTGCTTTATAAAGCTTAATACCGCTTCCCTTTAATTGTTCTTCTGCCTGTATAAAATACCTTCCGTCCGTCCAGAGCCCTGCCTCTTCCATCGTCACCACAACAGTACCCGCCGAACCATCAAATCCCGATATAAACTCCCTGCATTTAAAATAATTCCCTGTATATTCAGAATTATGGAAATCATTTGACGGGATATAATACATGCTAATTCCGTTTTCTTTCATGCAAATACGGAGTGCATCAACTCTCTGTGCTATATCCAATACCCTGCCCTCCTCTTAAACTGCCAAGTATATTGCTAAATTCCGCAAACTGTGCAAGCGACAGTGTTTCACCCCTTATTGTTTCTTTAAGCCCCATCTGTCTTAAAGCTTCTGCCACCTGTTCTTTATCCACACCAAGCCTGCTGTCATTTGCCAGCCCGTTCTGCAGCGTCTTCCTCCTCTGGTTAAACGATGCACGTATAATTCCAAACATAAACTTTTCATTATCTACATTAACACATGGTTTGCTATGTGAGCACAGCCTGATAACCGCAGAACCTACACCTGGACGCGGCATAAAACAATTTGCAGGGACATTGGCAACAATCTCTGCCTCAGAATAATACTGTACTGCCAAAGACAATGCACCATAATCCTTAGTACCAGGCCCCGCCTGCATCCTCTGCGCAACTTCTTTCTGCACCATTACTGTAATACTGTCAAATGGCACATGGCTTTCTAATATCCCCATAATAACAGGGGTTGTTATATAATATGGAAGATTAGCCACAACCTTAATAGCCTTGCCGCCATTTCTTTCTTCAGCAATCTTATTAATATCTATTTTTAGTATATCATCATTAACCACTGTAACATTATTGTAACCTGAAAGGGTTTCCGAAAGAACTGGCAAAAGGCTGTTGTCAATTTCAACCGCCATTACTTCCCTTGCGTTTTCACAAAGGTATTGTGTAAGAGTCCCAATTCCTGGGCCAACCTCTAATACAAAATCCTCACTTGAAACTCCAGCGGCATCTATTATTTTATCCAAAACATGCGTATCTATGAGAAAATTCTGTCCAAACCGTTTCTGGAATTTAATATTATATTTTTTTAAAATTTCTATAGTATTCTGCGGTATTCCAAGTGATGCCATGCTTCCTCCTTATCTGCTTCTGCCCTGGCTTTATAAAACCTGTTTGCTAAATCCATATATAGCTGTTTTTATATTACAACTGTAATTATCACATAACAGTATAACACTTTCCAGTACAAAGTCAAATAAATGGTGGATAATTTCCAGTTATCTTGTGTTGGTGGACGGACGCAGGATTTTCTGTGTTCCATCTAATATTATTCTATTCCAGGGCACGCTTGCGCTACGACAGCCCACGTAATGGCGCATAAAATCCCTATGCCACAAAAAACAAACATTTTTTGTGGCATTTGAAACGGGATTTAAACGCCAACGGGGCTGAAGTGCCCCTGGAATAGAATAATATTAGATGGAACACTAGAAACCTGCTGTACCCTGGCAAAACCACAGAAAACATGGTATAAAAACAGAATAAATACTATAACTGGAAATTATGATGTGGAAAGTATTATTCAGACGAACGTAAGCATAAATATTAACGGTTTCGTTGCATAATAAATGACTAGCAGAATAATCCATCCCACCCCATTTCCAGTTATCATTTTGTTTTGGAGTTTATTGTAAATAGCTGGTGACAGGTTTTGCGTGCCAGATGCCAGAATTATTCCGTAAAAGGGGTAATTTGAGCCCGGTGGCATTTAAGTCCCTATGTTCCAGTGGAAACGTTAGTTTACTTTGGGATATAGGGGCTTTATGTGCCGCTCGGTGGCTTATCGTAGCGCAATGTCATTTAATTAAGAGTTTATATAGAAAATATTTTTATAAATTGCCAAAGAGCAGACTAGCTGGCAAATTCCAAATGTGCTTCCATGAAAAAGCTGTACGAAGCCGCTGGTGCTTAAGCCCTGTATTAAATGTTCCGAAGGAACATAAGGGCTTTATGCATCCATTGCGTGCGAGTCCAAGCGGAAGCGTGCTTTGTTCATGGAAGACACTTTGGATTTGCCAGCGCATCCCATCATTGTTAAATTCCACATCTCCCTTAACTAAATGACATTGCAACGTAGCGGAAGCGTGCCCCTGTACGGAATATTCTGGCTCTGGCACTAAAAACCGTCAGTCAGTTCACACCAACACAAGATAACTGGAAATTATCATAATCAAGAGCAGTTTCTTCCTATTAAATTGTCATTTAGAATAATAAAATATTGACAATGAATTTTAAGAGTATTATAATTTGCGTTGGCAAGATAAAAATAAAATCTACTATAACAAAAAAATGAAAGGGGATAGGGAACATGATAGCACAAGTCTTGGCCGTGGTTATTTTTGTTGCAATGTTTCTATTAATCGTATCAGAAAAAATAGAAAGGCATATTGTAACATTAGGATGCGGTTTACTAACCATCTTACTGGTATTTGGACTTTCAATGCATAGTACCTCAGCAATCTTTAAAACTTTAAACCTGCACAGTATTATTACTAAATCTTTCTGGTATGTTTCAGGCGCAAGCAGTGAAGAAACATCTGGAATTAACTGGGCAACAATTATATTTATCTTTGGAATGATGGTAATGGTAGAGGGAATGGCAAAGGCGGGCTTTTTCCGCTGGCTTTGTATGAAACTTGCAAAGATGGTAAATTATAAGCCTGTACCTTTATTTATTACATTTATGGTTATGTCCTCTATACTCGCAATGTTTATAGACAGCATTACTGTTATTTTATTCCTTGCAGCAGTTACAATAGAGCTGGCTAAATTATTAAAATTTAACCCTGTTCCGATGATTTTATCAGAAATTTTCTGTGCAAACCTCGGAGGCTCTGCTACAATGTGCGGTGACCCGCCAAATATTATTATAGGGACATCCCTTGAACTTTCTTTTGCTGACTTTTTAACTAACACTGGTGTTATTGCTGCAATAAGCCTTGTTTTTGTAATTGTTTATTTCTATTTTGTATTTGGAAAGACAATGGCGGCTGACTCTTCAAAAGATATTGATTTATCAGCAATACCAGAGCCAAAAGATGCTATTACTAATAAAAGGGATTTTATAATAAGCAGCATTATATTTGGATGTGCTGTTGTACTTCTTGTAACACATGCACAGACTGGACTGACAGTTGCATTTATTGGCACTGCTGTAGCTGTTGTTACTCTAATTGCCGCTGGCACAAGTGCTTTTGAATTATTAAAAAAAGTCGACTATAAAACTCTTATGTTCTTTATAGGTTTATTTGCAGTTGTTGGCGGGCTGGAAGAAACAGGAATACTTAAAATAGTTGCCAATTTTATAGGTGATATCAGTGGTGGCAATTTAAAACTTATGGTAGCAATTATTATATGGATTTCAGCAATAGCTAGCGCATTTGTTGACAATATTCCATTTGCTGCAACAATGATACCTATTATAAAAAGCCTTGCAGCTACAACAGGCGTTAATATTGAAACACTTGCATGGGCTTTATCTATGGGAACGGATATAGGAGGAAGTGCTACACCAATTGGTGCTTCTGCTAATGTAGTTGGAACATCCGTAGCAGCTAAAAATGGTTACATTATTGGCTGGGGCAAATATTGTAAATCAGCCGCACCTGCAACTATTATAGTAATAACAATATCAATGATTGTAATATTTATAAGATATTGTTAAATAAGGAGGATTTTAATGGATAAACAGGTAATTATAGCAATAAGCCGTGAATATGGAAGTGCCGGGCATGAAATTGCAGAAAAAGTCGCCAGGGACTTAGGGCTTAAACTCTATGACAGAAATATGTTAGATGATATTTCAAAGGATAAAGATATCCATGTTGAATATCTCGAAAAATATGATGAGAAACCTAAAAAACTTTTCAGCTCCAGAAGAGTGGGTGCATACACTAATTCCATTGAGGAAATAATTGCAGAAATGCAGTTTGATTACTTACGTGAAAAAGCAGATACAGGTGAGTCATTTGTTATTGTTGGCAGATGTGCAGAAACTGTATTAAAAGACAGAAAAGGCCTGATTTCTGTTTTTATACTTGGAAATTATGAAGTTAAACTCAAACGTATTATGGATAAATACCATTTAAGTGAAACAGATGCCGCTACTAAAATTAAAAGGCATGATAAACATAGAAAACAGTACCATAACCATTATTCAGATGGTAAATGGGGCGACTCAAGGCTGTATGATTTATGCATTAACAGCAGCCATCTTGGCATAGATAAAACAGCAATAATAATTAAAGATTATATAAAAGAAATAATGGATACCCTGTAAATAAAGTTTAAAACAAAGGCATGTGCTGCTATCCTGTTTAACCGGTTATAACACCTTTTAAACAGGATTTACAGAACATGCCTTATTTATTTACAGTCTGTATAATTCCCTTGCATTTCTTTCTGTTATATTTATAACCTCTTGCATTGTAATACCTTTAATTTCTGCAATTTTTCTAGCAACATGCTCCAGGTTTAATGAACTATTTCTCTCATTTCTATGTGGTTCTGGTGCCAGATATGGTGCATCTGTTTCAAGTACAAGCCTGTCTAATGGCACTTGTGAAACCACATCTATAAGTTTCCTGCTGTTCTTAAATGTAAGCACACCACCAATGCCAAGATAAAAACCCATACCAATATATATCTTTGCAATTTCAGGGCTATAAGAAAAGCAGTGTACTACACCATTCGTTTTCTTTGCATTAGCTGGGTAAAATGTTTTCATTATATTTAATGTGTCTTCTGCTGCATCCCTGCTATGTATAATTACTGGCAGCCCTGTTTCTTTTGCTATTTCAAGCTGGCGGATAAACCACTTTTTCTGTATCTGCCTGGAAGGTTCATTATAATGGTAATCAAGCCCAATCTCACCTACAGCAACCACCTTTTCATTTAATGCCAGTGATTTAATCCATTCCATGTCTTCCTCTTTAATATCTGCTGTTTCACATGGGTGTATTCCCACAGAAGCATATATAAAACTATACTCATCTGAAAGTTTTACTGCCTCTTTTGTTGATTTTAACCCAGCACCCACCTCAACTATATTGCCAATTCCATTTTCTTCCATTGATATAAGCAGGCTGTGCCTGTCATTATCAAACCTATGGTCACTGTAATGTGCATGTGTATCAAATATCATAGATTCCCCCCGTTTTCCACTTCTTTTGCTGCCATCATATAATAAACCCATATTTTATAGCCAGCATATCCATATAAATGCTCCAGCCCACTATAAGTATATCCTATAAAGGCTTCTTTAAATCCCATATCTTTTAAATATTTTGTGCCAATAGTAATAAGATTTACAGCAATATGTTTTCCCTGGTATGCATGTCTGACAGTTAAACATCCAAAACATCCTGTGCTATTGCCAGTATCTTCACTATTTACTATAAGAGTCCCTGCTACCTGGCTGTTGCAAAGCGCCACAAGAACTTTCTGTTTACTGCTGCTATTGTATAATTCCTTATTTTTATAATATTTTGTAAAATCCCCATATGCATCGTCTGTACATTCATAGATACCATTTACATTATCTTCTGTTGCCCATTTATATGTAACCCCGTCAATAACATCCCCTATATTGTAACTGTCTTTTATAAAATCTCTTAAAGAAATCTTCATATCAAAAAAATCACAGTTACATGAGTGTATATATCCCCTTTTAGCGAAAAAATCTGCTGCAATATTATTAATATCCTGGCTTAATCCTTCATTTTCTGTCTTGTAATAACTTCTGGCAGCAGGCACACCTGGCATAATATAATCAAAGCCCAGACCGGCATTAAACTTATTAAACCCATTTTTTATAAAAATATTTTCACATTCATAAAGCAGCCCCGAACCAATCCCCCTGTTCTGGTATCCCCTATCAACACATAATAAAAGTATTGTGGAATTATTGGCTACAGCAGCGGCAATTAACCTGCCATTACCATCGTCCCTTGTTATAATAATATTGTCCCTGTTACCTAAAATACTTAGGACAATTTCTTTTTCTCTTATAATAAAAGGTAAATTCCTTTTAAACATTTCATATATTTCCAGTATGTATTTTTTATCCTGCATTTTGCCACTCCCCTTTTATCTTATGCCCTATCCAGCAGGAAATATTATCTGCTGGATAAAGCCCTTCTTGCAGTGTAATTATAACATTATTACAATTAAAAAGCAAAAATATACGCATTTTTACCTGCTGCGCAGTTTTTCATTTGTTCCAAGGCTTACACGGAAAAACCTTTTTAAAAGCTGTATTTTATCAAATGGTATAAGTGGATATAAATATCCCCTGCCTGTAAATGTCTTGTTAAACAGAAGTGCAAATACTATTACAATTGTTCCTGCTGTAAATCCCCATATACCAAAAAAGCTTGTAAGTAATAACAGCATTATCCTGCTAAATTTCAGCGCATACCCAAGCTCCATATTGCTTTGTGTATAATTTGCAACTGCCACAAATGCCATATAAAGCATTATTTCACTGTTAAACCAGCCAGACTCTACTGTATAATCACCAAATACAATAGCTGCAACTACACTTAATGGTGTTGACAGCATAGACGGCGTATTTACTGATGCCATTTTAAGCCCGTCTACCGCAAGTTCAAGAATTAAAAACTGTATTAAAGGATTTACATGTATATCATCTTTAATCATTATAAAGTCAAATCCTTTAGGTATCCAGTCTGGATTTTCAATAAATAGCAGAAATACAGGTGTAATAAAAAGTGCAAGCAGGTTTGTAACCATTCTTGTAAGCCGCAGGTAAGTGCCAGTTACCGGAGGGAAATAATAGTCATTGGCATCCTCTATTATATCAAAAAGTGATGTAGGTATAATCATCGCAGATGGTGAATTATCAACAAGAATAATAACACTTCCTTCCAGCAGGCATGCCGCTGCTGTATCAGGTCTTTCCGTATACTTAAATTTAGGGAATGGATTAAACCAGTGTCCTGGGAAAATTGCTTCTGCAAGACTTTCCTGGTTCATTGTAAGAGAATCAACATCTATATTCTTTATCCTGTCTAACACCTTTTCAATTACTGCCTCTTTAACCCTTCCTTTCATATACCCCACAGCTATATCAGTACGTGAACTTCTGCCCGCCTTATATACTTCAAATATAAGCCCGGCATCCCTTATACGTCTTCTTACCAGTGCAGTATTAGGAAGAAGCGCTTCTACAAATCCATCCCTTGACCCCCTTAAAACCTTGTCCTTATCAGGTTCTTCCACACTTCTTGATGGAAATTTTCTTATATCAAGTGTTAAAATCCCGCTGTAGCCATCTATTATAAAACAGGCAAGTCCTGCAAGCACGGCATCCTTAAAACTTTGTTCAGTATCAACAGGTTTAGTATCAGCAAATGGAAGGCATTCTTTCATAAACCCTTGTAAATCCTCTGGACAATTACTGGCACTGATACTATAAAAATATTCAATAATTTTCTCACACAAATCACTGTTTAAAAATCCATTAATAACAAATAATACAGCCCTTCTCCCGCCAATTGTTATATCCCTCTGGATAATGTCAAAATTAGACTGCATATTTAAAAGTTTATTAACAGCATTTTTACGTTCATCAATACTACCTGTGAATATATCCATATATACCTCATTTCTAAATGCCTGTAATCTTAAAAAAGCATCTGGATTATATTTTTACTTTATATTTCTATTCTTTTTAAGTATGCTCATTTTAAAACCAGATATTCACATTTCCTTGTATTAAAGGTAAAATTCATATATAATCTCTATAAACAGATAGTGGACTGGCTGTAACAATGCCATAATATACCAGAAGGAGTTTAATATGCCTGTATCAGAATATGACCAGAAATTATTTCTTGCTGCATGTAAAAAAGCCACCAATAAAGAGTGTGGCACTAATGGAATAGGGACTCTTAAAGAAAAAACTCTTCATGCTGTGCTTAAAAACTTTTATGAACCTGATACTGCCTGCCAGGAAATTAAAATAGACAGGTTTGTTGCGGATATACAGCGTGGCGGGGAAGTTATTGAAATACAGACAAGAAATTTTAACAGTATGAGGAAAAAACTTGACAAATTCCTGGAACTATACCCTGTAACAATAGTATACCCTATTATTTATACAAAGTGGCTGTACTGGATTGATGAAAAGACAGGAGAAGTATCAGCAGGAAGAAAATCCCCAAAACGCGGCAGTTTTTATGACGCATTTTATGAATTATATAAGATAAAAACATATCTGGCAAATCCAAACCTCCATATATGCCTTACGCTTGTTAATGCAGAAGAATACAGGGTTTTAAACGGGTATGGCAAAGACAGGAAAAAAGGGGCATCACGTTATGACCGCATACCTGTTTCTCTGGTAGATGAACTTTATATAGGCAGCAAAGAAGAATATACCATGCTTCTGCCTGACAGCCTGCCTGGTATATTTAGTGTAAAAGACTATGCAAAACATGCACATATCAAAATAAGATATGCGCAGCTTGCAATTAATATTTTTAAGTACATAGGCATAATAGAACAGTGTGGCAAAAGCGGAAGAAGCTTTTTATATAACAGGAAAATATAATTACCACCTGTATTACTGCCCGAAAGGATTTGTTACATTCCAGAATGTTTCTTCCTCGCCATTAAACCCATCCTCATGTAAAAACTGCTGGTACAAGTCCTGTACTTCATCATCTGATAATGCGCCATCATAAAATACAAGCGCTGATAAATATCCATTATACGAGCTCTGGAACGGGTCTCCTCCCGCAATAATCTGCTTACACACTGGAAGCAGCGGAATATTTGCCTTATAACCACACTTCCTTCCATTTATATAACACCTTGAAATTCCAGCATTATAAGCCATGCACACAAAACTCCATTTATTTGGAGGGATTTGCCTTGTAAGTATATCATGCCAGCCATTTAAGTCAGAATCTTCACTAATACGGAAAACGCTATTGCCTCCAATAGCATATGGCACATAAGACATAAACCCTCCCATATACCTGGCATAAAGCACACTTGTCCAGCTATTAATAATTCCAGGTTTAAGCCACATTCCTATAGTATATGATGACTCTGCAAGTATAGCTGGCGGAAGCATTATAACGTTTTTCATAGCAGAGCCACCTGGAAAATATATACTGCCCCACTCTTTTGAAATACCTTCTTCCAGACGTATATCACCTGTTACAGAACAATTATATTTTCCATCTGATGAAGAGAACCCATCAATAAAGCGGAATTCCGTCTTCTGTATTCCATATATAATCTTTTCCTGTACATATCCCCCATACTCCCCTTTAGGCAAAGCATCTGAATAAAACCCTCCGCTTATTATTGTACAGCCACAAGCTGAAAGAAATACAACATCCTCCTCTGTAGATATGCCATCTGCAACTACTTTAATATTCAGGTCATTACCTATTGCAAATAAAGCTTTAAGTATAAGTTTTCCTCTCTCTGTCTTTAATGCATTATTAATATACGCTGCATCAAACATTATATAATCCAGGCATAACCTGTCCCAGTATTTAAGGCTTGAAAAATCAACCCCTACATTTATAACTGCAATCTGTAAGCCTCTTTCCTGCAATTTCTGTAATCCAGCAACAATTTTTTCCTTTCCTCTTGAAAAAACTTTTTCCTCAACCTCAAAGCATATCTCATCTTTCTCAATTCCATATACTTCCATCATCGCTTCAAGAGTTTCTGGAAGGTTCTTTTCAACAAGAAGGAGCTTTGAAATCCTTATACCGGCTTTTCCCTTTGCATCCGCCCTGTTATGGAACTTTTCAATATCCCTGCACACTATACCAAAAGACCATAAATTCAGTTCACGGATAAAACCATTTCTTTCAAATAGTGTTAAAAAATCTTCCTGTCCCCGCTTTTTTCCATCTGCCATATTCCATACAACCTTTGCTTCAGACAGAACCAGCTTTGAAGTCTGGGAATTAATTACTGGCTTAAAATATATTTCAAACTCCCCATTTGTCAAGGCATCTGCCTGCTGCTGTTCCATCTGTACTTCATCATACACTTCATCAGCAATATCATTAAATACAACATAGCATGATTTACCATTACTTTTTGCCTGGTACATAGCACTATCAATCTTAAATAAAATTTCATTAAGGGATTCCCTGCTGCTCTGGTTAAGCAAAATACCTATACTTGCTGACACATCTGTATCAATACCACTAAACCCCTCTTTCTGCTGTATCCTGCTGTTAATCATTTCTGCCGCATCAATTACCTTCTGCCTTCTTGTCCTTCCCTTTATAACAACCACAAACTCATCACCCGACAGACGCACACAAGTCGCTTCTTCCATACATGTTTCAAGTATTTTAGCGACTGCAATTAAAAGTTCATCACCTGTACTATGCCCATAAGTATCATTAACTATTTTAAAGTTATCCAAATCCAGAAACATAAACTGGAGAATAGTCCCTTTCTGAAGACTTGAATACCATTCATACAGCCCATGCCGGTTTAGCGCTCCTGTAAGATAATCTTTTTCCATACCTATACCCCGTCTTTCTTTGTTTTGGACAAAAACCGCTCCATATATTAAAACAAACCATGCATTTTCCCATTAGTCTTATAATATCATATTTATAACAGTTTATCATTAATTTATTTTACTGTTTGCAGATTTTACAGTATACTTTATTTATGGTATAATTCTATTATACTGTAGTTACAGCATAAATTCTAATAGTACATACTATTAAAAAGAAACGAGGTAAATATGGATAAAAATAAAAACGGTAAAATCATATGGGGTCTGTTCTTTGTTATTGTTGCTATATATGTAATTATAAGCAGATATATCTGTTTTCCTCATATAAATATTTTCAAACTGCTTATAACAGTTTTCTTTGTATTAATGCTTCTTGAGGGTTTGCGCCATGTGGATTTCTTTGAAATACTGTTCTCTATCGCATGTATATGTATACTTTACTCAAGGCATTTAGGAATTACTGCCATTACACCTTTCCCTATACTTATTGCTGCATTATTTGGAAGTATCGGGCTGACAATGATATTCGGCAAGAAAAAACGGTCTTATATGTGGAATGATAGCATTAATACAAATTCAACTGGCACAGCAAGTGAACAGTGCAATGACGAACACATATTTTATAAAAACAGCTTCGGCTCTGTTATAAGATATGTAAATTCTGGTAACTTCCGTGGAGCAGAGCTTAGCAATAGCTTTGGTTCTATGGTAATACACTTTGACAATGCAGTTATACAGGAAACTTCTGCATATATAAATACCGAAAACAGCTTCGGTGAAACACAGCTTTATATACCAAAAGAATGGAAAATACAAAAAAACCTGCAACGCACATTTGGTTCAGTTAATGAAAATGGAATGGCATCAGGCACAGACAATGTAACTTTATACATTAATGGGGAAACAACATTTGGTGAAATACGGATATTTTATATATAATATTGTTTTATAGAACAACTATGGCATACAGGAATGTATGCCATAGTTAGAATAATATTAATGTTTAACTAATTTATATATAATTGCTGCTGGTTTTAACAAATTATAATTAGTAAAGCGTAAAAGTGCAATACTCTTTTTCTCTGTACTCTTATATATCCTTGGATAATTCTTTTTTAATTTACAGTCCCATTCCCGCAATTCTTTCTTTATTCCTTTTTGAAGCCCTAAACTAATATAAATCTGAAACTGGTTTTCCATTACCTGTGCAATACATCTTTCAATATACTTCCTGGTATTTGGTGCAATTCCTTTTTTAACTGCCATTTTATAAAAAGTTGTAAGGCTATGGTAAACCCTCATATGTTGTGACCTGTTCTTTTGCATACTTCTAATATCTACACTTTGCCCATTTCTGCCTAAACGGTACATATAAAGACAAATATTTGTATAATATACACTTTCTACATTTAAAACAGGATAAGTAATATATTCTACATCAACATAAAAACAATGCTCATCTATTTTATATGGCATATTTTTTAAATAGTCTGTCTTAATAGTAAGGGAATGCATCTTAATAACCTTTTTAATATCACCCTTTGACATATATGATACTTTATTATATTGTGTTTTATCATCTGTACAGGTTTTCTTTGCTAGTATTTCACTTGTTTTATCCTTTATGCAAAGATAATCAGAAGCAACTATATCAACATCCTGGTTTTCTAAAATCCCAATAAACTTTTGCAAGGCTTTTGAAGATAACCAGTCATCACCATCTACTATCTTAAAATATTTACCTGTTGCATAGAATATGCCTGTATTAATTGCTGAACCATGTCCACCATTTTCTTTTGAATGTAAGTAAAAAATTCCAGGATATTTATTACAATATTTTAATGCAATATTTGATGTATTATCGGTAGAACCATCATCAATAACTAATACCTCAATCTTTTCTAATAAATCTGGTTTTATAAAAGCAATAGAAGAAAGACACCTTTTGAGATATCTTTCTACATTATATGCTGGAATAACTATACTTAAAATTTTATCCATACGTTCTTCCACTCCCAATATATTTTATATATAAATATTTTTATAGCCTTTTTCTAATTGCATTAATAAAATAATTAATAAAATAGTAAGCACTCTTATAAAAAGGAATTTTTTCGTAGTTATAATA
The DNA here is from genome assembly GCA_910588655.1 of uncultured Lachnospiraceae bacterium. Lineage (GTDB taxonomy): Bacteria > Bacillota > Clostridia > Lachnospirales > Lachnospiraceae > Butyribacter. Next base: position 52,249 of record CAJUPJ010000015.1, read on the forward strand.
AATATTCCAAGTCCACAATGCTGCTTTAAATTTATTAGCACTTACAGACTTGCTATTCACTCTGTAATATGCCAGAACCTCATTAATTCCATATGCTTTAATTCCTGTTTTTAAAATTGAAAGCCAGACAGCATAATCTTCATGTTTTATTTCTGGAAATTCTATTTTATCAAATAATTTCTTTTCAAGAACAACAGTAAGGCATGGAATAAAATTTCCCTTTAATAATATTGCATAATCTGCATAACTTTTTATCCAACGGATTTTACCTGTTTTTCTGCTATTTTCATCAATTGTAGCACATGCTGAATAACAAAAACTCACATTATTTTTTTCCATAAAACTTACTTGTTTCTGCAATTTATCCTTTTCCCACAAATCATCACTATCTAAAAAAGCAAGATAATGTCCTTTGGACATTTTAATTGCATAATTCCTCGCATTTGCAACACTTGATTTTTTTTCTCTTTTATAATAATGAATTCTTTTATCTATGTTCTGGTATTTCTTAACAATAGATGCTGATGCATCTGTTGAACAATCATCTACTATAACCATTTCCCATTCAGAGTATGTCTGGGCTAGTACAGATTTAATAGTTTCTGCAATAGTAGCCTCTGAATTATACATAGGAGTTATGATTGATACTAACATACAAAAACCTTTCTAAATATAACAGAATAAACATCTTGTATTATAAGCTCTTGTATTATATATGTCAAATAACCGTTTAATTCTGGAAATATATTTTCAAACTACATTTATCATTTTTCAGCATTATATCCCCTGTTTTTGCCAAAAGCGCATATGTCAAAGGATTATAAGCAGCTTCCATCATATGATGGTCTATAAAACAACTTATTGCCAGCAAAACAACAGATAACATAAGAACTGTATCCTTTTTATACCTGTAACATATAACACCATAAATAATAAATACCATTACCAGAAACAGAATACCATATCTAAGTAATATATTCAAATATGAACTATCTATAAAAAAATATTCTTCTTCTAAAGTTGTTGCCCCTCCAAACCCAACCATAGGAACATCCTGGCCAAATAATGAAATTCCATAATCATCAAGCCCTTTCTTTCCCAATTCAAGCCTTCCTGTTATAGTTTCATTAATAGTTGCTAGAAATTCGTTGTCCTGCTGGTAGGAATTTGACAATATATAAATAAGTGCTGAAAGAACCGGCATACTAACTAGTGCAAGTCCCATCCAGAATCTTTTTGATTTTAAATATAACTTTGTTCTTTTAAATACAAATATCTTATGGTTATCTTTTTTAATACCGGGTACTGTTACACTCTCTTTACTACTTTGCAGTTGTAATATATGGTAAATCCCAAAAAACAAAACCATTAAAAGAATACATATAGTATCCAGTTTTGCAAAACAATAATAATAAATAAATCCAGCAACACCACATGTCCCAATATAATGATACCATCTGAGCCTGTCCTGGTATAAATAAAATACTGTAAGAATTATAAAGAATATATGTGCTGCAAAATCTGTTGTATATACGCATCCAAATGAATATCTCAAATTATCCCAGTCCTGGTTAGTATATGCCAGGTTTTCAATTATTCCCATAAGTGAAGCAATAAATGCCAGTCCCATAATAGTTATATTCATTAACAAGTATATACGTAATATCTTTCTAAAAGGTACATCTTTTGCTGCTACTATTATTAATATCCATAAAAATGGCCAAAAGTAACCACTCTTTAAAAGCACTATAATACTTAATATAAACATAGCAGCAACACTTACAAATAATTTAAGTGTATAAATATCAAATAAAAAAATTTTTGTAGCTAGTATTAATACTGCAAATGCAAGACACATATTAAATACTGCTCCACTATGGGGAAACATTGTTGTTCTCATAATATCCCAAAAGAGATAAATTATAAATCCAGCGAAAAATAAGTTTTCTCCGTTTCTGGCATTTTTTGTCCAGCAGTTATATTTTTCTTTAAGGAAATTCATTGTCATTATCCTCTCATATGTGATTAACAGTATAATATTATTTCCAAATACTTCATAGAATTTATTCTACTACAATACATCCCCACAATGATACACCAAATTTCTGGCAAGCTGCAATCTGGCTGGCAAGCTGCGGATAAGTATTCTCACCTGTTTTCACTATTACTACTGCATATTGCTTTTTAACCATATGCTCTAATGACCTTGCATCTTCACTGGCAATAACTCCTGTTTCTATGTTAATCCCGCTTTTCTTAAATGTTGTTGTTATATCCTCTACTATACTTTTTACTTTATCATCACCAGAAAGAATATTAAGGAAAAAACCATCAGTATCATACTTCTGTATAAGAAATTTTAATTCTGTAATTCCCAGGGATATATCAGGTTTCTCACCATTTCTTCCACTTATACATGGAAATACAGGTACTTCTGCATTTACCAGTTCTCTTGATGAACGGATTCTGTTGCTGAGTATATATCTTAATGATATAACTGCAAATGGGATTATAACACCAAGTATAATTCCAAAAACAGCATACTTTACAACCAGCATCTTACCTGGTGCAGCTGCTTCCATAACTTCGGGCTTGTTTTTTTCAATATAATCTGCCTTTGAATTTTCATTAGATGCAATCCTTGTATTATAATCTGCAAGTGAAACATTATAATTCTTTAATGTATCTCTTTTTGAATTCTGTACATTTGTCACATCATTATCCTTTTTAGTATAAAACCTGGTTTCTAGTTTTTTAAAGGTAAACTTTCCCTGTACTTTTTTTATTTCCGGAATATAACTCTCAAGATTTTTCTGTATTAATTTTAATATTTCCTTTCCCTTTTCTTTATCATAGTGTGTTATAGTGACATTTAATATATTGCCATTAACAGGCCATGATAAAATTTCCCTTATATACCCTGCCTCCTCAGTACCATATTCTTTATCGAAGATTTCCTGGATATTGCCATAAGCAAGGTAATTTGTCATTGAACTAATGATATATGATGTATTTAATGTATCTGTAATTGCATACTGTGCAGTTGCAAGCTGCAAGTTTAAGGGCTCTAATTTCATATATATCGACTCATCTATATATTTTTGTAAATTACTAATTTCAACCTGGATTGTTTCTATATTTTTCTGAGCCTCTTCTATCTGTTTATCATAAGCAGCAATCTGGCCGTTATATATATCAATCTCTTCCTGCTGTTCAGGAGTTAAATTTTTAACCTGGTTTGACTTCCGGTATCCAAGCACGCTTAACCCTAATGTACATAAAATTATAAATGGTATTATTATCTTCCAGTTCATAATAAAACTATCTGCTATATTTTTAAAATAATAATTTTTATGTTTCATATTACTCCTCATTTCTGGTTTGCTAACTATTTTATGCTGGCTTGTTTTAACCAGTATTTTTCCTAACCCTTTTTTAGCTTTACATGTAACCTCCATAACAAAAGGCTCTTTTCCAAATAAAAGTATCCCTATATAACTTCCCAAAAAAATTACTGAAGAAATAACAAGTGAAAATAGTACAGGAATGTTTAAAAATTTCACCCATAATGATATAACAACAGATAACAGACATGCAGGTATTAATAGTTTCCAGTTAAAACCCGTAAATAAGTTTCCTTCTATTTTCCTTATATAATTATATTGCACTAACAAAACCGCTATTTCTGCAACAAGGGTTCCAATTGCAGCACCTGCTGCCCCATATAATGGAATTAAAAGCATATTTAATATTAAGTCTGTTACTGCACCTGTTATAACTGAATACAGGGTATTTTTTCCTTTACCCATGGCAACAAGCATCTGTATTCCAATTATATTAGTAATCCCTATTAATAAAACCGTTGGCATAATTATCTGCATAGGAACAACTGCTTTTGCATAAGCTGGTCCTGATACAATCCTTATACTTTCTTTTGCAAAAAAGGTAAAATAAAGTGATACTGGCAACGCAGTAATTACTATTACATGAATTGCTTTTTTGCATGTATCAAAAAAGTCTTTTTCTTTCCCTTTTTCAAGATAATATGACATCCTTGGAAGAAGAACTATTCCACCTGCAGTAACTATAGTAACAAGAAGACCCTTAATTTTAACTGCTGCCTCATAATAGCCTGTTTCTTCCGAATTTTTAATAATTCCAAGCATAAAAATATCCAGGTTGGTATACACAAGGGTAGCACATGAAACAGCAAACAATACAGCTATCTGTCTTATATGGCGTTTCAGGTTGTAATTTCCAAGCAGCCTTATATAAATTATCTTTCTGGTATGTATAAAATTAAGTATACTTGATGCATTTGTTGCAAATATTGTGAGAATTCCATAAAATATATAGTCCTGCGGATTTCTCACTAAAATAAACAGCAAAGGAATGGCAAGAATTTTAAAAACCAACGCCCTTGCTGTAATATAAGCATACTGCTCTACTGCCTGGTACAGCCACTCCACCCCTATGACATTCAGCAATATCATTACACTCATTACAAGGAATAATGTTTTATCTTCTTGTAATTTGGGAACTAGCAATAAAGAAACAGCCAAAATTATATATGAAAGCAATGCCATTATAATATTTATAAAAAACAATTCATGGGCTGTCCTGCTTAGTTTCATCTTGTTATCACGGACTTTAGCACATGCCTGTATTCCGTAAGTCGGTATTCCCATTTGCGCCAGCATAACAAAGTAAGTGATAAACGAAGTTGCAAAAGAAACCCTGCCTACTCCTTCTGGAAGAAGTACTCTTGATACATATGGAAATGCTACAAGCGGAAAAATATATGAAGATACTTTTAGTAACCCATTTAGCAGCATATTATATGCAAGTGATTTTTCTTTTGCCATATTACTGTATTACATCCTCCCTGAAACTATATTTATGTCCTGGCACAAATGTCTTCCTTCTTTGATAAGGCTACAGGATTACTGCACGCATATTACCCCGCATACCTTGCTTTCTAAATCCTTTAATTGTATAAACATATATTCTAATGCTTTTAATGTACCTTTTCCTAACTCTTCAATAACAACAATATTATTTTTATCACATAATTCGGTATATTTTGAGTCACCTTCAGACAATGTGACCTTTTTACAATCTATGCCACTTTTCTGTATTGTATCAACTACACTCTTCATGCGTGATTTCCCAGTTTCTGTTGTACAATTATCTATAATAACCAGTTCAGTGATATCATTTTTCTTACAAAAAACATCAACTTTGGCAACAATTATATCAAGCTGGCTTGTTTTATCAGTACCAACATCTCCAAGTACCACACTTGCAATATTGTTTTTATTTTTGCCGAATGTTCCAAAAACTCTTGCAAGCCCTCTGTCAGTTATCTGCCTTTGTACAAATATTTTACCATTAAACATAGTAAGTAACACTACAACAACTACAGACAGGAATCCGCCTGCCAGAATTCCAACTATTACATATTTCAAACTGATACCACCAGAAGCAGGCTGTACAGCTTCTGGTTTTTCTTCAGTTACATCTTCATCCTCTTCCTCATTTATAAGCTTATCAAATAATGAAATCTGTATATCACTTAAAGCATTATATAATGACTGGTATTCATTATATAATGAATACATCTGGCTGTCATATGTGCTTTTAACAGATGCTATATCTGTATCTACAGCCTTATATACATTAGAAGATACTTCCTTAATTGAATGGTTATTGTATTTACTTTGCACATTTTTCTCATATTGTTTTACATTTTTAATTACAAGCGACTGTAATTCCTGGCACTGCTTTTTATCTCTGCCCAAAATCCTTACAGATATAACCCTGTTTAAATCATTGCCCTTATAATAATTTTCTTCACTGTCTTCATTAACATTTACTTTACGTTCTGAAAGTGTAATCTTAACTAATTCAGAAAGGTTTTCCAAGCTGATATCATCTGAATACTCTTTTATAATATCATTATATAACCCTCCTTCAAACATATATGTTGTATACATCTGGCGTATATACTTATTATCAGGGTTGTCCGACAATATAAAATCAGTTCTTGCCACATCAACATCATATGCATTTAATGACATATAAATAGAATTTTTTTCATATTCTGTTTTTTCATCAATTCTTTTTTGAATTGAAACAAGGTTATTAACCTTAACAATTTCTGCTGGTTTTAACTGTTCATATAAATTTTCTGGTGAAACTTCTACACTCTGTGCTTTATTCCTGTGTATTCCAAACATTGCAGATGCAATAGCAAATATTATGCATACCACCAGTATAATATGCCATTTTCTAAGTATCTCCCACATTAATACCCTTAAATCAATTACAACTTCATCGTTTTCCATTGTTTCTCTCCTATCCTTTAATTTTCTATTCTGCCCCTTTTCCAAACAACACTACCCATACTGTTTTTAAGATAATTTTTATATCCTGTCTTAAATTCCAGTTATCAATATACTCACAGTCCAATTTTACTATTTCATCAAAATCAGTTATGCTGCTTCTGCCACTGACCTGCCACAAACCTGTAAGCCCTGGTTTTATACTAACCCTTCTTCTATGGTATGACTTATACATCTCGAATTCTGATTCCGTAGGAGGACGTGTGCCTACCAGGCTCATATCACCTTTTATAATATTTATGGCCTGTGGAAGTTCATCTATACTAAGCTTTCTTATAATCTTTCCCACAGGAAATATTCTTGGGTCATCTTTTATTTTAAACATAAAATCACTGTCCATCTCATTTTCTTTCATAAGACTGGCTTTTCTTTCTTCTGCATCCATATACATTGAACGGAATTTATATATCTCAAAACGTCTCCCATTCTTTCCTATGCGCGTCTGTTTAAACATTACTGGTCCTGGTGACTGTATTGCTATTCCTATGGCTACAAATGGAAGTGCAATACACATAAAAATAAATAACACAATTCCCCCACATATATCCATAATACGTTTTATTACTATATCACGTATTTCATATTCATAGTTTGAATAAACCATAACGCCATACTTGCCTATTGATGTAAACTGTTTCTGTCCAAAATCATACCCATATTCACGCAGGTTTAAGTATATTTTTATTCCCATAGCATTTAGCCAGCCCATTATTTTTTCTGTATTGCCAGCATCTTTATAAGGTAAATAAATAAATGCCCCATCCACAGGAAGATTTTTAATTATTTCTTCCATATTATCCATATCAGCTATAACAGGAACACCACCAATTTCCCTGCCTGTCATATCTTTGTCTGTTAAAGCAATATACTCTATACTTAAATACTCAATCTTTCTTAACTCTTCTAAAACACTTTCTATATTATGGCTGTCGGATATTAATACAATTTTCTCCGCATATGTAGTCATATACTTCTGTTGCAATACCTTTTTCAAAACAAGATGTTCTATATATGTTCCTGCTAAAGCTATTACAAAAAAATACCCTAACTGTAACCTGGAATACTCACCACCCAGCTTCATAAGATAAAAATATGCCATTACACATGCAGATACAATTATGTATTGCTTTAACACCAGATAAGCTTCCCTTAACTTATCCCTTGTCAGGAAATCTGTATTAGTCCTGAAAAAAAGCTGTACTGCTATATATGTGAGTATAATAAACCAGCGGAGTGCTACATAATCTGCGTTTGTCATTATATGTATCTGAACTGTATTAAACCTGAGTACATTTGCAATAGAATATGCAGCAAGAATAACCCCTATATCAAGCAATATAGCAGTATATCCAGATAAAGTCCTTATCTTTTGGTTCATCTTTTTATCCTTTCATACCAATCCCATATTTAATTGCAGGTCTTATCAATGCTACCAGCATTACCCCCTGGCAACATTGTTTAGTATAACATGACCAGAATGTCATTTCAAGTGGTGCTTATTTACTTTTCACAAATGCCTTTTATTTACTTTTTCTCCCTTTTATAGAAAAATGTATACTGCTGGTATACACCTGCATATGGGTCTGTCATCCATGCTGGCATTAAGCCGCCATATTCTTCATCTATTACTTTTTTCATCCATACATCTACAGGGCAGGCATCAAGATGGTGAAGCCCGAACAGGCAAATACAGTTAGCTACTTTTTTTCCTATACCCTTAAAGTCCATAAGATATTTCATAGAAGCTTCATAATCAAGATTAAGAAGCTCTTCTATAAATCCTGGCGACTGGCTCTGGTAACTGCACATTCCCCATATGTATTCATCACGGTAACCAAGCCCAAGTCCTGAAAGGCTTTCCCTGCCACCATTTTGTTCTATATCCTCAAAATATGGTATCATATAAATATCTGTATTTTTTAATGCCTCACTTTGCCGCATATACTGGCGGCATACTGCTTCTATTCCCTTTTTTATACGTGGTATATTATTATTCTGTGATATAATAAATGAAATAATTGTTTCCCAGACATCCTGGTTTAATATTCTTATTCCTTTTCCATATTCTGCCGCGCTTGTTAAAAACTTATCCCTGCTGTCTATGCGCTGTACAATGCCTTTATAATCAGTGCCAAGGTCAAAGTAATTATACCAGACCTGTCCAAATTCCTCTTCTGTACATGAAAGCTCAAAATGGCTGCCAGTCTGTGCTATATCCAGGTAACTGTCAAATGCAGGTATGCGGTATTTATAATTATCCAGCTTCTTCCATCTGAAACATTGCCCTGACTCTGCTATCTGCTCTAAATCAAAATAATCTATATCCTTTGTAATCATGATTATAACCAAACCTTTCTATATTCTTTAAATATGTAAATTATATACCATATTTTATAATAAATTATTATATTATTTTACCTGCTAATCTGTAAATAAATGGTATTTATCCTTCTGGTAATCTGTAAACTTTGAGTCCCCAACATATTCTTTTGCACTGGCAATTATATCCTCTGCTGTATATAGTGGTACTTTATATAAGGTATGTGCACCATCATACACTATTATTTTGCCATCACTTGTTGTTGTAACATAATTTGGTATTTCTGCCACTACCTCGCTGGCATCTTCTTTATTATAAAGATATGCTATATTAGAGCCTTTTGTTTTGCCTGTGCTTTTAGCATCACTGTCCTGGTACCAGACTACAAAATATGGAAGGCTGTCTGTTGTCTGTACACCATACACACCATTGCTTATTAAAGACAAATCAAGAACCTTTTTCCAGTTTTCCATATCGTAGACTTCACTGTAATCATTCAGGAAGTACCTTCCACCTCCAAAGAACATTGTACATGAATAGCTTCCTGAATTGCCGCTGCATACCACTTTGCCATCTTCCAGTGAATAAACATACCAGCCTGTGCCGTCCTTATTCCTGTAAAATACCAGACCGCGTCCTTCATGGAAAGAATACAGCTCTGCATCTTTTATAATCTTTTCTTTGCCATCTTGGACATTCTGTATGCAAATCTGGTTATTACTGCTAAATATTTTATAATTTCCAATACATACACCCTTGTCATACCCTTTTGGTATGTAAAATGTTTCCATTATCTCCCCAGTGGCAGCATTATATTTTACTAAATCATTATTATCCGATATAAATATAACAGAATTATCTTCATTATAATAATAATATGAATTCTCATTATATTCCATAAGTACCTTGTTGCTGGCTATATCATAGTGCCTGTTTTCATTTGTCCCATAGTCATGTATACTGAAATGCTGGCTGTCTGGTATGTCTATTGTAAGGTTTTCAAATGAGGAATAACCTAAATCAGAAATTAATGTAGTATTCCTGCGTTCTAATTTTCCAGCATCGAATATCTCAAATACTCTTTGTGAGCCACTTGCAAATCCCATCAAAAAGCTGTCACCAGATGTTGAACATGTATACCATTTGTCTGGAAGCTGGTCTGTATTATTAAAAATAGAACAGCTTTCCACATCCTCCCTGTCAGTCTGGCTTCTGCTATAAATACGTATATCATTGCCCCAGTAGTCACGGAGACATGCATATTTATCATCTATATACATAAAATAAAATGGCTCTTCATTTCCAGCCTGTGTATTTACAAGGTTTTTACTGCCTGTTTCATAAAAGTATATTGAACCATCTTCGCATGATACCCCAAGATAACCATTGCCTGTACTTATTGAAATAACTTCTGACGCAAATGTATGTTCCCATACTACTTTTCCTGATTTATTATCCACCTCATAAAGTTCCGTACCATGATAATAGAAACATGTCTGCTTTCCGGTTATCTCCATAGTCTTTAAGTCCCAGTCAGCATCACAAAGATAGTTCTCTTTTCCTTTGCCTGTATTATATTCAACTATGTGTTTCAGCCCCGCTTCTGTATCAGTTTTTAGAAAGCAAAGTTTAGCATCTGATGAAAAAACCACTCCTTCACATAATCCATGCTGGTTAAAAAACATGCTTTCGCCTGATTTTGTATCAATAAGCAGTATACCGTTTATTTTTGAAGTATTGGCAGATAAAGCAGCAGCACCACTGTCAGGGCTGATGTCATATAAGGTATACTCAATATCTGAACCAAGGCTGCACTCAAGTATATTTTCACCTTTTATATCAAAAGAATAAAGAGTTCCTGTTTCATAATCTATTGTTACTATTAAGTCCTCCTTACTGCTCACTTTTAATTCTGATGCATTTTTTGTACAGAAATTTTCCTTTCCTGTATATATATCAACGGATGCAAGCCCGTCCTTTCCTGTATAAAGAAGCGTGCTGCTGTCAGAAAGCATATATGAACACCTTGTATAACCCGAATAAAATGACCTGTTTATTGTTCCTGCATTATATGAACAAATCTTATCCCCATTTTCCAGTGAATAAATCTCTACCTGCCTTTGCAGCATATTGTTAGCAGCAGAATAATACCTTTCAACCAGGATAACTTTCTGGTCACTGCTAACCTGCACTTTTGTATCATATGCTTCCTGCTCCATATCAAACAGCCTGTCCGTTTTATATCCAGTATTAAAATCGTATATGCCAAGGGCTGTTGTAAGATACCGCATTACACTTTCAACATATGGCCTGCCAGGGTTTTCTAAATTATCTGGAAGTGCTTCCAGTGCCAGCATTGCCGCAGTTTTTCTGTCACCATTGTTATAAGCCTCACTGGAATATTCTGCAAGATAATATGACTGTCCTCTCAGTGTCTGCTGCATAGACTGGTCAAGTGCTGAATAAGCTTCCTCAAGCTGGAAGTTCTTTCCTGCCACTACTACAGCAAATGTTCCTACAGAAAGCACAATAACTGCTGTGACTGCTGTAACAAATTTACGCTGCCTTTCTTTCTGCCTCTGTTTAAGGTCATCATAATCAACTTCCAGCATTCCTGCCAGAAAGCGGAATTTTTCACGCTTCAGGTTTCTAAGTATCTGGCTTTCAGAGTTTCCTCTTATATCTACGGCAAGCGGCTCTATAGATATTATTTTGCCATCCTGTTCAATCTCAGTAAGTATCTTTGGGAAACTTTCTGCTGGTTCACCTTCTACAAGAATAACAATAATCCTTTCGCGTCCGCGTATCTTTATAAAATATTCAACCTCTTCCATACACCACGGCGACTCCTTAAACCTTCTGGTGCATATTACTATAAGCCACTCTGTTTCATCAAGCGCTTTCTGGATTATTTCTGATAAATTGCTTGCCGCTTTTAATTCTTCTGAATCCCTGAATATCTTTCCCATATTTTTTCTGCCAAGTGTCCTGGCTAACTTATATGGTATGCGGTATCTTTCTATATTCTTGTGTATCTGCATTGCTACCTTTTCATCTATACCCCCGTGGCGGTAGCTTACAAATGCTGTATATTTCATAATAGTCCCCCATGACGCCTCCAGGCGGCGCAAATAGCAAAACGAATAAATTCGTTCTTAGATATATTTTCACACTACTTTCTTATATGTTTTAAAAAATATATCCCTGCGTACAACATATATATCATGTTTATCGTCTTCGCGCACAACCAGGAAGTCCCCCTTCATGCCACAGTAATATTTTGTTTCATCCCATGAAGTAAATACCTTTACATTAGTTTCCAGCTCTTTTGCATAAACCAGGCTCTTTCCTGTTGCAACACAGGTTTTCATATATTTCATAAGCTGGTACACATTGCCACATATATTATCCCTTACAGTCGGGGCATATTCCATAACCATATCTGGACTGCTGTCAACATATTTATAAGTCCTGTCAAACTTTTCTTTGCGTATAGGGTAGACTTCACCCTCTATTCCAATCATAAAATAAAGGTCTTCTTCTACTTTTAAGTTTACGTCACCCTCAAGTGTACGTACAAGAACAGGAGTCCCCTCTTTTATAAATCCAGATGCTTCTGCTACTCCTATCACTACATCCTTCTTCTGGTATTTCTCCATCTTCTGGATGTCTATATCATAAGTCTTAGCATATATAACCTCAAAATCATTATGGTATTTATTAATCTTCTGGATTAAATATTCTTTAAGCTGCATGCCTCCGCCAGCTTTGTCAAAAAGATTTCCAGAGATAAACCCTCCGGCTTTAGTCAGGTGTCCGCCGCCATTACCAATATCCTTACATAAATATCCCGCAAGCTCATTTGCTTTTACTTCTTTAATACAGCTCCGGACTGACAATTTATACCCTCCCGGGTTTGGATTAAATGCCACGCATATATCAACTTCTTCCACCTGTATTACAAAATCACTTATTATCCCTAATATATTAGGGTCACACTCACTTGCTTCTATTACTGAAGATTTATTTTCTTTGCAGTACACCTGTTTAGTAAGTGCTGCACTGGCAATATCCAGTTCTTTTAATGAAAGGTTTGTATTCATAAGCCTGAATAAAAGGGAGTCATTAATATTAAGGCTGTCCCTCATATCTTTATCAAGAGGATGGTATATCTCTTCAAACTGGTTAGTATCACTATAAAGTCCATAATATAATGCTGTAGAAAGCTTTATATCTGCATCTGTATCAAATCCTACTGCCCTTAATAAATCCCATACTACTGTAGCACAGCTTCCAAGGCTGCTTCTTATATAATAATTCTCATTCTGCATAATACCACACTGGTGGTGGTCTATCATTGCAACTGCCCTGGCTTCAAATTTTGTAACATTGCCTGCACCATACTGGCAGTCAGTTGTAACCAGTATATCACACTCTGGAAGTTCTTTTACATATTTAACAGGAATATCAAGTTCCCGTACCATCAGTAAAAGGTTAGGTTTCGTTATCTGGTTATGCCCGGTATATATAAACTCCACCTGCTTGCCACACTCTTCAAAATACCTGTATAAAGCATATCCGGATGCTAGTGCATCTGCATCCGGATTATCATGGCACTGGATACAGATTTTACTATATCCCTGGAATTTTTTTAAAAATAGCCTGTCTTCATTTATCTGCATGTTTTCATTTTCTTTTTCATCAATTTCTAATACAATACGTAAATCCTCACTCATGTAATTCCCCTTCTATAAGCCAGGCTGGCTTGCAGCGTTACTTAACCACTGCATGCCAGCCATAATAAAATATCAGCTCTTTGCTACTACTACCTTTTTGCCCTGTCCCTTATTCTTAAATAATGTTGTATATGGTTTAATTTTAACTGGCGGTACTGTTATCTTACAGTTATGCACACCCTGGAGCGCCTTATTGCCAACTTTCTGGAGTTTAAGTGATTTAACAAGCATCTTGCGTAACTGTGTACAATACCTGAATGTAGAATTGCCTATTTTAGTAACCTGGCTGTTAATAACTACTGAGCGCAGGTCAACGCAGTTCTCTAAAGCACTCGCCCCAATACTTACTTTAGCAACAGTTGTGCCAAACCTTAATGCCAGTTTCTTATTACTGCTCTTGGTATTTTTCTTAGATGCAGTACCAAGTGTAAACTTTTTCATTGATTTACAGTTCTTAAATGCCTTCTTTCCAATGGTTCTTACAGAATTAGGAAGTTCCATCTTCTTAAGGCTTTCACAGTCCCTGAATGTTCCCTTGCCTATCTTCTCCAGACCTTCTGGCACTTTAACTGATTTTAATTTCTTGCACCCCTTAAATGCCCTGTCACCTAAACTTCCGGTATCATTACATAACTCAACATTCTCCAATTTTGTGCAGTTCCTAAATGCTTCTTCACCTATTTCAGTAATATTGCTCCCAAACTGCACACTTTCTATATCAGAACCTGCAAATGCCTTTCTGGCAATCTTTGTAACTTTAAATTCCCTGCCATCAATCTCTATTGTATCAGGAATAACAATGTTTTTATTAGTACTTGCATCTATGCCTGATATTGTAAAATCCCCATCTCCTGTACTCTGGAATTCAATATTTCCTGCAACAAACTTGTTTCCTGCTTCCATAACACCGTCTGGCTGGCTTGTGCCCTCTGGTTTATTGTCCTCTCCTGTATTACCATCTGGCGGTACTTGTGATGGCTGTGCCTCTGGTTCTGCTGGTACTGCTGTTGGATTAGTTACAGGTTTCTGTGATGGTTTGTTTTCTGGTGCTGCTGTCTGCGCAGGTGCACCAGTCTGTGCTGGTTCATTTGTATATGCCGGGGCTTGTGTTGAAGGCACTGTTACTGGTGGTACATATGGTGATAAAACACTATTATTCCCAGAAGGCTTCTTAGTTGGTTCTGTTGTACCACCTGGATTTGCTGTATTGCCAGGTTGTGCCGTATTGCCAGGATTTGTTGGTTCTCCTGGTTCTGTTGTCTCTCCTGGTTCTGTTGTCTCTCCTGGTTCTGTTGTTTCTCCTGGTTCTTCTGTCTCTCCCGGCTCCGTTGTTGCACAGCCTGGATTTTCCTCCTGGTTCTTGCTCCATTTTGCATAAAGGTTAATACTCTGTGTTACCTTATCACTGCTAAAATCCCATTTATCTTTAAATTCTAAATCCTTATACCATCCCTCAAATGTATATCCAGCCTTTACAGGTGCTGTTGGTTTTTCAATAACAGAATTATACGTAACATCTTCTATTGCATTAACACCACTTCCTCCATTGCTGTCAAAACTTACAGCAAGAGGGTTGCCTGCACCAATTTTATATTCTGCAAATATACCTGTTACACCTGCTGGAATTAAATTGTCTTTCTCTATCTTCACACGGCATGTAGTCCCTGCTGGTATATTTTCTACTTTATCCGTTGTACATGTTTTATAAGTGTTGCCGCCATCCAGGGAATATGACATTTCACTTGTAAGACCCTGTAGTGAGCCATCCCCTTTTCCCTTTATGGTTTCATCTGTCTTATTTACCCCTTCTATAACACTAGTTTCTAAAAGCCCGCCTCTTATACTTATTTCTTTATATGCCACATTATTCTGCTTGCTGGTATTAAGCCTTACCACCATATCTACATCAAAATCATCAGATGTTAAAACATGGCTCTGTCCTGTATATGAAGGAACAGATGTGTTTAAATTTGAATTCCACCATTCATAAGTATATTCTGTATCATCTGATGCTGATGGTGCTGGAGGAATTATACCCTTATATGCTTTTAAAGTTATACTGTTACCACTTCCAACTGAACCTGATATATTAATATCATCTAACTGCTCTGTTCTATATCCTTTATATACATTATATGATGTATGTGACAAACCAGTATCAAATTTTGCACTTTCATTATTTATCTTTGCAATATCTTCCCCTAAAATATAACCAGTAATAAAGTTTTCAAGATATATATTTACTGTATAAGCCCTGTTATAACCAAATACACTACTAACCTCACTGCCATTTTCATCCTGCCATGTTATACCTATATTTCCTTCCTGTATAACCTTGCCATAACTTTTTACTTTAAGAAGCGCATCTGTGTCTGGCGTATTACCTGGTTCTGGTTCTTCAACCCCCGTAATATCCAGCTCCAGTGAAGGAACTACTTCTATCTCTATAGGCTCACCAAGTTTTGATGTATAAACTGTCTTAGGCATACTGGCATTACTGCTCTCTGCAAATATATACAGGTTATACTTACCTTCTTCCAGACCACGTGGAAGTATAAAAGATGAAGAAGTATCATTAGCCGTTGTTTCACTGTCAATCTTGCCATAATACAGGATTTCTTTATCCTCTGTTGAAATTATTGCAGATACTTCAGCGGTACTGCCAAGTACATCACTTGCTTTATTATGCTCTGCTTTTATAGTATGTGACAGGTAATAGTTTTCATCTTTATCATATCCCTCTGTTAATATAATTTTATCTCCATTAACACTTGCTTCCATACTTTTTTCTGAATTTATCTCTGCCAGTATCCAGCTTGTGGCATCAGCAGCAGTCTCAGCTTCAACTTTGCTTTGTGCCATATTTATTCCTTCGGAAAAACCAGAAGATATAGATAATGCAATTTTATCTTTATCTATACCAGATGCAAGCCCGTCATTTACTATACCAAAATTAACCTGTTTTATAACTGTTGTACCTGTTGCTGTTTCTTCAGCAGATACTGCCATAACTGGTGCTGCACAAATAACAAGTGCCATGCTTATTGTTATAGCAACTGCTTTTCTTATCTTCCCAAATACTCCATATCTCATAAAAACCAACCTCCTTATAATACATAAACCTTTTCTACACTCTTTAACTATCTGGTTATGGAGCGGTATCTCTCTATTTAATATATTACTAGAAATATCCAGAAAAGAAAAGACTTAAAATAAATTTTTCTATAGAAAAACAGCAGGTTTATATAAAAACCCGCTGTTTTAAAAAGAGATATGGTACTTTATATGCTGAACCAGTATTTTTGTGGATAATGCTGGTATATCCAGTCTGCACCAGCCATACATAATGCAAACACGACAAGCATCATTATAATAAGGATTGCTGCAAAGTCATATTTATATTGTACCTGCTTCTGGTGAAGTGCATAATAGATCACTTCACCGCCAAGCAGTATAAATATTACTGGCCACAACATAAATATATAATAATACTGCATAGTATTAAAAAATATACGGAGTAAAAATAATACACCAAAAACCAGCAATACAATTCCTAATGTAAAAGTCCCTACACGTCTCTCCTTCATATTTCCCCTCCTTCCTGTTTCCATTTCCTGGATTTTACATCCCGTCATTGCCTGGATTATACATATCGTCTTTATCCATCTGGACTTTTTTACCTTTTATAAGATAAACACCTGCTGCTATTACTACTGCTGCAAATAAAAACCTTGGGAAATAGTCAAATACTAAATCCATAAACCACCAGTGGTATGAATAACCCAGTGCACTTTTCAATAAATAAGCAATATTCTCAAGCAAAACATAACCTCCCATAAATATTAATACAACTGCTGCTGGTATACGCATCTTGCTTTGTGGTATTTTAAAAGAAGAGTTTCCACTGGTAAATAAATATCTGTCCTCAATTTTACTAAACTCTTCATCGGAAAGTGAATTAGTATTCATTGAGTCAAAAAACGAATATGACCATATAACAGGAAGCCCAAGTAAAAGCCAGTCAATATTTACTATTCCTGCCAGGAATATTTCAATAAAAAATATTGTCATAAGGCTAGTTCCCCTTTTTAAAAACCCCTGGTACATCTGCCCTGCACCGGGTACACATGATATAAAAAAATTAAAGAACTGGTTTCTTTTATGCTGCATAATAATCCTCCATTCCTAATCAATATTTAATGCCTTAGATACATCATCTGATATCTTGCTGGATGTATCCCTGAATAAATCCAGTATCCTGGAATTATTCTTCCTGTCTTCTGCCTTAATTTCCTTTGTAATTGAAAAGCCTCCGTCCTTGCCGCTTTGTATATTTCCTGGCAATGCAGTTGTCATAATTACAACAACTGCCACACTAACAGCAAAAGATACCTTTGCCGTAAATATCCAGAACTCATTCTGCCTCCTTTTTTTCTTATTAAGGACTGTCTGCCCTAGTATGCTTTCTTTTAAACCAGGCGGAGTATCAACAAGTTCCTGTTCCTGTATGGCACTGGCAAGCTTCCCTGCGCAGTAACTGCATCCAGATATATGTTCCAGAAATTCCATCTTTCCCTCTTCTGGCATCCTGTTTGAAATATAACTTTTTAACTGTCCATCTGTTACATGTTGTTTAATCATTATATTATACCCTCCTTCCTGGCTTTCTTCCTAAGCATTTCTTTAGCCCTGCGTATCTGTGTCTGCACTGTCTTAAGCTTTTTACCTGTAAATCCTGCAATCTGTGCTGCTGTCATGCCATTACAATAATAATCAGTTGCAACCTGGTTATATGGCGGTTTAAGCGTGCTGCATGCTCTCATTAATTCACGCTTTGTCTCTTCCTGTAAAACCCCTTCTTCTGGAGGTGGTACAGAGGATGCATTTTCAAGCAGTATACTTTCTTCTGCCGGGACAGTCCGCCTGTCTGCCCTTTTTAAGAAATCAAGGCACTTATTAACAGCAATCCTTGTAACAAAACCACCTGGATTACTGCCATCAAAGCTGTCTAATGATTTATATATAGAAAGAAATGTTTCCTGTGCCAAGTCTTCTGCATCAAAATAACTTCCAGTCATTTTATAACAAATAGAAAAAGCTAGTTTTTCATATTGGTTTAACATTTCTGTAAATATTTTATCCTTATCTGGCATCTCTTTCTCCAAAACCATATCACCTCACTTGCTGCCTGCTTTTGCACCCTTCTATTATATATAACGGGGCAGAAAACAAAAAGTCTTCAAAAATTCAAAAAATTTCTGAAGACTTTACTTTATATATTATTTTTTATCTGTTTATTTCCTTAACCATCATATACTCATTTAAAAATGTGCCATCCTTTAAGCGTATAGCATTGGACCGGACGCCTGTAATCCGGAAGCCCATTTTCCCATACAGATGTCTTGCCCTGGAATTTCCTTCTACAACATCAAGCTCAATTTATGTAATATACTCCCTTCTGTACCTTTGGCTGGTGGCAAAAACAGTAATCAAAAACAACAATTCCAGCAGATGCTATTTCTTATATTTCTTAACAAGCCATTTTCCCTGTTCTGATAAATCAGATTTCTTATAACCTGATGTTTTAGTACATGAAGGATTTAAAAGTGATGCACTTTCTGGTTTATTTGAAAGGCTCCAGCAGACATAACCCATTTTATAACTATCCATAAGCTTAATCCACTTATCCGCACTTGCAAAATCATAATTACCATTGCCACTTGCTTCACATGTGCCAAACTCTGTACATATTACTGGAAGCCCGTTATCATAGGCTTTTTTAAGTTTTTCGCGGTAGCTGTCCTGGTGCGTTGCTGCATAAAAATGTACTGAATACATTATATTTGAAAAACCTTTTAACGGGCTTTCTGATGCAACATCAACATCCTGCGACCATGTTGGTGTACCAACTATTATAACTGCTTTGCTGCTGTTTTTCCTTATTGCCTTTATTACTTTTTTAGCATAGGATTTAATATCATCCCATGTTGTCCCGCCATTTGGCTCGTTACAAATTTCATATAATACATTGGTATATGAACTGTATTTTTTGCTCACCTTCTTAAAAAATGCAACTGCTTCTTTCTGGTGCTTCTTAGGGTTCTGGTCATTAAGCACATGCCAGTCAATTATTACATACATGCCAAGCTTTGTTGCCGCCTGTACCCCTGTATCTATTGTTTCTAAAAGCTTCTTTCTGTTCTCTTCATCAGTTACACAGTAACCATTATATTCTTCTGTATACATTGCAAGACGTATGGTATTAGCTCCCCATTTATCACGTATTGTTTTAAACGATGCCTCATTTACATATGGATACCCTACATCCCAGTTAATGCCATGTGTGCTTACACCCTTAAGCTGCACAGGTTTGCCGTTCTTTCCAGTTAACTGCCTTCCCTTCACAGACAACTGCCCGTTAGCCGCAGTAAATGAAGAAGCCGCCTGGGCATACATACCCTCACTGCCATTCTGTAAAGGCGCAGATGGAAATATTGTATATACAGCCAGAACAAGAGCAGCAATACATAACAACAGCCTGTATCTTCTATTACACCACATTCCAATACCTCCTTTGAAATTTTAAGTTATTTGTTTTTGTTTCTGTAATTTTGCCATAAAGCAGCAAGTTTCCAGTGTTCCAGCTAATCATTATTCTATGACAGGGATACTATGCACTGTTACGTGGGCTGACGTAGTGAGAACGTGCCCTGTCATGGAATAATTTAGCTGGAACATGGAAACCTTGCGTTCTGCAATGCAAAAACACTAAAAAACTACAACACCTTACTTAAAAATTCCTTAAGCCTTTCATTGTCTGGATTTTCAAATATCTTTTCTGGTGTTCCCGATTCTGCAATTACCCCATTATTCATAAAAAGCACCCTGTCTGATATTTCCCTTGCAAAGCCCATTTCATGTGTTACTATCATCATGGTCATTCCGCTTTTTGCCAAATCTTTGATTACTTCTAAAACTTCCCCTACCATTTCAGGGTCAAGTGCAGATGTCGGCTCATCAAAAAGCATAACTTCTGGTTCCATTGCCATCGCACGTACTATTGCAAGCCTTTGCTTCTGCCCGCCTGAAAGTTTAACAGGTTTCACATCTGCTTTATCCCTTAAACCTACTCTGTCTAAAAGCTCCATAGCCCTGTTATGTGCCTGCTCTTTATTCATTTTTTTAAGGTTAACTGGTGCTATTGTAATATTTTTCTCAACTGTCATATTTGGAAATACATTAAAGTGCTGGAATACCATACCCATCTTCTGGCGGTGTATATTTATATTTACACCTTTGGCTGTAATATCTTCACCTTTAAAAAGGATACGTCCTGATGACGGCACTTCAAGCAGGTTCATACACCTTAACAATGTAGATTTACCTGAGCCGGAAGGCCCTATAAGGCTTACTATTTCATTCTGGTTTACCTGCTGTGTTACATCTTTAAGGACTTCAAGGCTGCCAAATCTCTTTGAAATATGCTCAAACTTAATCATTATGCACGCAGCCTCCTTTCTAAATATGCTACAAGCTTACTAAGCGTAAATGATAAGACAAAATATATAACACCTGCTATAAATAATGGTTCAAGTGTTAAAAATGTTGCCCCGTTTACTGTACGGTATGTAGTCATAAGGTCACCTACAAAAAATGTAGATGCAAGCGATGTTTCCTTAATATCTGTAACAAACTCATTAGCAAGTGCCGGCAGTATATTCCTCATTGCCTGCGGAAGCACAACCATGCGCAAAGTCTGCACATGGCTGAGCCCAAGGCTTCTTGCTGCTTCTGTCTGCCCGTGGTCAACTGACTGTATTCCAGAACGTATTATTTCTGATATATATGCTGTTGTATTTAAAACAAGCCCGACTGATACAGCAGCAAAAGGCGAAAGGTTTATGCCAATTTCTGGAAGCAGGAACATAAATATATATAACTGTAAAAGTAAAGGTGTATTTCTGAATAATTCTATATATGATGTTCCAATAAATGATAAAACCACATTGCTGCTCATCTTTAAAAGTGCAACAAATGTCCCAAGTATTGTGCCACATGTAACTGCTATAAATGCAAGCAGCAATGTATAGCCAATACCCTGTATAAACAGCCCGCTATATTCATTTAGCACCCTTAATATATTTTCAGCCATTATAACCTCCAGTCTGGCAATTAATCACCAATGGAAGCTGCAAGTTCCTGTGCTTCTACAAGCCAGCCCTCATACAGCTTTTTATCATTGATATCCTTGATAATTTCATTCATTTTATCTTTTAATTCTTTTGAATCTTTGTTTACTGCAACTACAAGTTCTGCTTCATCATAAATAAATACAGGTTCTGCAATAGCAAGTGTATCATCGCTTGCTACTATTGAATCTGCCACTACCTTCTGGAGCACGACTCCTGCTGCCTTTTTAGATTTAACCATCTGTATTCCATCTGTAACTTTATTAATAAGCTGCTTCTTAGCACTGGACATGTACTGGTCAACAATAGAATCCTGTGCAGAAGCATTCTGTGCTGTAACTGTTTCACCATCAAAATCTGCTGCTTCTTTATATTTGCCAGCATCCTCTTTATTAATTACTACAACCTGTTCTGAATCATCAAAATATGCATCAGTAAAATCTACAGACTTCTTTCTATCTTCTGAAGGATAATATCCATTAATTGAACAGTCCACTTTATTCTGTGTTACACCTGCAAGGCATGTGTCAAAGTCCATTGCAAGTATTTCCATTTTAACACCTAATTTCTCTGCAATATACTTAATCATTTCAATATCTGCACCAACATAAGTATCCTGCCCGCTCTTTGACGGGTCCATAAATTCATAAGGTGCAAAATCTGGTGAAACTGCTACTTTAAGCACCCCTGCATCCTGCACTTTTTCAAGTGCATTTTTACTTTCTTCCTTATTGCTGTCACTTCCACTTCCACATCCTGCAAGGCTTAAAGTTAATGTTGCGCATAATATGGCAGTTAATATTTTTTTCAGTTTCATAATAATTTCCTCCTGGTTCTGCTTTTTGGCAGCTGTACTTCCACTAATATAAAAAAGCAGGCACTGGATTATTGTCCGCTGTCTGCTTTAACTTATATTTAACTTTTATTTTATCAATTATTTACGATGTTTATACAAAGTACAGACTGTAAATATAACTATATACTAATTTATATAGTTTTGCAAGTAAAATGTGCCATCACATCCAAGGCAGTCATTGCCATTGCCTTGGCAGCAATATGCATAAGTTCCTTTGCACCTTGTGAGCCTGCCACTTCAACGAAGCCCTGTTCATGCAGTCCTGCATCTGATAAATGTGCTGTGCTTAATATTGTATAACATGTAGGGCATATATATGATACATTTCCCATATCTGTACTCTCACAGTTGTATTTATCTCCTTCTTCAAGGCTGGTTATGCCAAGTTCTGCAAGATTAGCTTTCATATAACTATTAAGCATTTCATCCCGTTTTAAATCATAAAATGTATTTTCTGCCCTTTTATACTTAAATTCCGCACCTGTCATAAGGCTTGCGCCCTTTCCAATATTTATAATACGCCCCACCACTTTTTCAAGAAGCTCTTTATCCACTGCCCTTGCAAATATCCACATTGAAGCATAACTAGGTATAATATTAGGAGTCTGTCCCCCGTTTGTTATTATTTCATGTATCTTAACACCTGCGCCAAACTGCTGGCGCATTGCATTAATGCCTGCAATGGCAAGATGGCATGCATCAAGTGCATTTATCCCGTTTTCTGGTTCTTTTGCAGCATGTGCCTCTTTTCCAAAAAATTCAAATAGAAAATCTGTCATTGCCAGTGCAGTTGTATCAACGCAGTCTGTCCTTCCTAAATGCATCTGTAAAACCGCATCAATTCCATTAAATGCCCCCTTCCTGGCAAATGTCACTTTACTTCCTGATTTTTCCTCTGATGGTGTACCAAATACAACTATATTTCCATTAAATAAATGGCTGGTTTCTGCCAGTGCACGTGCCGCTGCCAGTGTACTTCCTGCAATCCAGTTATGCCCGCAGGCATGAGCCGGCTGGTCATGGTTAACTCCATAACCTGGCAATGCATCATACTCAGCAGGAAATGCAACAGTCCTTCCGCTGCCATTTCCATAATCTGCCCTGAATGCAGTTTCAATTCCCATATACGGGTATGTAACCCTGAATCCTGCATCCTGCAGTTTATCCGCAAGATAAGCAGATGAATTAAATTCCTCATCACTTAACTCTGGATTTTTAAATAAATAATCACTAATTTCCTCCGCCCAGCCTGAAATATTATCTTCAGCCTGGCAGACAGTTTTCTTAATATCTTCCATAATCCCTCCTGTAAATGCCTTGTATTCCGTTTTATAAACCCCTGTTAATAAATTTTCTGCTGGATTAGCCTGGTTTTCTATAATACAGGTGTTTACATGAAATTACCATTATGATATTATAACTTTTAGCCAGGAGGGGTATATAATGGATTTTAAAATAACTAAACAATGGACAAAAAGAGTCCTGCTAATGATTATATCTGTAATGATAATGGGGTTTTGTGTTTCGCTGCTTGTTCTGACTGACATGGGTACTGACCCATGTTCAGCAATGAACTATGGGGTTTCTTCCCAGATTGGAATGTCATTTGGCAATTACCAGCTACTATTAAATATTGTACTGCTTGTATTTGTGTTTATATTTGACCGTTCACTTATTGGTGCTGGAACTATAGGCAATATGGTACTTGTAGGATATACTGCTGATTTTTTCAGTAACAATGTATGGAATGGTTTATTACATATACCTGCTTCCCTGCCACTTGGAACACGCATATGTATACTTATACCAGCTCTTATATTATTTGTAACAGCAGCAGCATGTTATATGAACAGCGGTTGCGGGATAGCACCTTATGACGCTGTGTCATTTATTATTAATGCAAAACTGGAAAAAGCACTTCATAAAGAAAACTTATTTAAGTTTGTACGTCTGCTTTTTGACCTGTGTGCAATGTTAATTGGTGTAGCAACCAAAGGGGAAGCTGGCATTATTACCGCACTTATGGTAATATCACTTGGTCCTGCTGTTGCCTATGTTGGTGATTTATTTAAAAAACGTGGTTTCCTTTCTTAATATTTTATAGAAGAAAACCACAATTCCTGTTATCCAAATACGACCCAGAATGAGCTTCTTACAGATATATTATCTTCATCAGAAGGTGCTTCACTTATTGAGGCATCTTCTTTTACATAGCATACATTCCCTTCACTGTTTCCACTGTCCTTAAGCCAGTAAATTTTATCTGTGCCCTTTATAATATCCTTATACTTTTCATACTGCACTTTATCAAGAATGGAAATAATTTCCCTGTCCTTTTCATTTATCATGCCCTGCCCTGCAATTATTGTTCTTTCTTCTGGGCTAAATTCTTTTATAAACTCCTTATTAAGCCAGTTGCAGAGCGATGAGCCATGCCATACACTTTTGCCATCCTTATCATATTTCTTTTTAGGCAAATCATCTTTAGCAAACAGCAACGCCTGTCTTTCTGTCTTACTAAGTATAATCCATTTACCCTTGCCATATCTGGCTGTGTCACCTGGTACAGCTTCTGCAATTATCTTCTTTTCAATATCAAACGCCTTTTTTTCTGCATCAAATTTATTCTGTGCCTTTTTATAATTTGCCAGGGCTTTCTTATAAGAACCTTCTTTATTATATCTTTCCGCAATATAATAGTAGCACTCTTTCATATTCCCATTGCCAACAAGTACGCCGCCCGACTTCTTATAAAGCCCTATAGCTGTTTTATATTCACCCTTTGACTGGTAATATATCCCTTTAACCAAAGGATAAAAAGGAGTATTTATAAATATTACAGCTAAAATAATAACAACACACAGCATAATTCCCTGTCTTTTAAACATAGCCCTTGTTTCAGCCTTTTTAATACCATTCCTGCATATCTGTATATTATTATTACATTCCTCTGCATTATGTCCAAATTTCTTTGCCCGTTTAAAATCTTCTATTGCATCTGCAAAACTGCTCTTATCTTTAGCCTTTCCAAGTTTATCCACAGCAGTTAAATAAGCTTCTTCTGCACCCTTCCTTGCTGCTTCTTCTGCATCTCTCCTGCACTTCTCCCCACGCTCCGCTGAATCCTTATAACCATCCAGCTTATCAAACTTATTTGCTGCATCATTTAACGAATAAACTACCCTTTCAAACCTGCTTATACAATCTACAGCTTCCATAAGACTGACAGCAGAACGGTATAAATTTTCTTCCTTTGAAAGTTTTTCCTTTTTACGGACTGGTCTTTTAGCCTTTGCCATAACATTACCATTCCTTTCCGCATCCCGTCTGGTTATCTAACAGGCGCAAACTATAAGAATTACTATATCATTTTTTGGAAATATGTCAATTTAAAGTTTTCTTGTGGTGGTGTTTCTGATGGGATGACGGACGGTTTCTGTTGCCAGAGCCAGAATATTCCGTTAAAGGGGTACGCTTCCGCTGATTTGGTAACGGTGAGCCACGCAACGGCACATAAAGCCCCATATCCCAAAGGAAACTAACGTTTCCCCTGGGATACAGGGACTTAAATGCCGGCGGGCTCAAAGTACCCCTTTAACGTAATATTACTGGCATCTGGCACAAGAAACCTGTCACCGCAGCTTTACAGTAAAATACAAAATAACAATATAACTTTAAATTGGGTGGTGAAGAGATGATTTTGCTATTCACTTATTACATAACGGAACAGCAAATATTATTGTTTGTCTAAATCATCCGCCCCTCCCCCACAACATAATTTCCAGTATTATTCCATAACAGAGGCGCTACTGCGTAACACAATGTCATTTAGTCCAGAGTTTAGCTGGAAAATATTTTTATAAATTACCAAAGTGTAGATTGCTGGCAAATTCCAAATGTGCTTCCATGAAAAAGCTGTACGGAACCGCTGGTGCTTAAGCCCTGTACTTTAGGGCTTTATGCACCATTGCGTGTGACGTCCAAGCGAAAGCGTGCTTTTTTCATGGAATGCACTTTGGATTTGCCAGCGCATCCCAGCACATTTAATTTTTAAACATCTTTTCTTAACTAAATGACATTGTTTTATACCAGCATCACTTGAATTATTTGATTTGTTCCACTTTTTCCCTGGATAAGATTTTATTTATATTAAGCCTGAACAAAATTATTGCTGTTATTGCAGATATAAAGTCTGATACTGGCTCTGCAAAGAACACGCCATCCACATCAAAGAAGACTGGAAATATTATTGCAAGCGGGGTAAGCAGTATTACCTTTCTTAACATTGCTATAATTAACGAAATTTTTGCCTGCCCAAGTGCAAGGAAAACTGGCTGTATTGCCATCTGGACACCAAATAATAACATGCCACACATAAATAATGGCATTTTCCTGGAAACAAGTTCTATCAAAGTAGTATCATCTGTGAAAATTCTCGCAAATACTTGAGGAAAGACCATTACTACTATTGTAGTAATAAACGAAAAACTGCCACATGTTACTATCATTTTTTTATACGTCTGTCTTACACGCGTAAAATTCTGTGCTCCGTAATTATAGCTGACCAGAGGCTGTACCCCTTGTGTAAATCCGCCAATTGGTGCTGAAAAAAGCTGCATTACGCTTTGCATAACTGTCAGTGCTGCAACATATATATCACCGCCATATTTTTGCAGCCCGCTATTCATAACTATTGATATAAGGCTTTCTGTTGCCCTCATTACAAAAGGTGAAATTCCTAAAAGAAATATAGATTTTATTATGTTAAAATCTGGAACTAAATAGCGGAATTTAATTTTTAAAAGTGCCTTTTTGCCAGTCAGGAAATACAATACCCATATTGCAGATAATGTCTGTGATATTACTGTTGCAATTGCAGCTCCTTTTACCCCCATTTCAAATACAAATATAAATAATGGGTCAAGTATTATATTGAAGATAGCTCCTGCAAGTACAGATACCATTGCCACGCCTGAATTTCCCTGTGCTATAATATAAGTATTAAGCCCAAGTGCAATTTCTACTGATATTGTCCCCACAAGATACCATGATAAATATGTACTTGCATAAGAAATTGTCGTATCACTAGCCCCAAAAGCATATAATAATGGTTTCTGCCATATATAAAATACAAACATAAGGATAATTGTAAATACTATAAGCAGGAATGTCCCGTTGCCAAGTATTTTCTCTGCATGTTCTTTATCACCCTTTCCAAGCCATATTGATGATAATGGAGCACCTCCCTGTCCCACAAATGCCGAAAATGCAGATATAAAAACTATTACTGGCAGTGCCACACCTACACCTGTAAGCGCATCTACACTTGCTCCTGGTATATGCCCTATATAAACCCTGTCAACAATATTGTAAAGAATATTTATTACCTGCGCCACTATTGTAGGTATTGCCATGCTAAACATAAGTTTATTCAGATTGCCATTTATAAACTTTTCTTCATTAACCTCCTGAGCCATTTAAACCTTCCTTCCGCTTAAAATCTCCCTTACAAAACCTGATATTTCTGCATCTTTATTAAATCTTTCTTTTACATAACAAATATAAAGATATTTTCTTGCTCTTGTCATTGCCACATAAAACATGCGCCTTTCTTCCTCAATATCATCATCAAGGACTGCCTTGCTATGCGGCGTCACCCCATCATTTGCATCTGGTATAAATACACAGTCATATTCCAGCCCTTTTGCACCATGCATTGTAAGTACAATAACATAATCCCCTTCCTGTTCTTTGCCATTTAACAAATCCCTGCTCTTACCTGCCTGCTCTTTTAATTCTTCACCATATAGCTCAATATATTCAAACCATTCCTTAAAACTTTTCTGGGCTTTTGCTTCTTCCTGTAATTCATCAAGCAGCACTTCCAGGTCATCCTTCCGTATTCCCCTGTAATCTGCATATTCCTTAATATAATCATCATACCCTGCACCTTTTCTTATAAAATTAACTGCTGCATAGGGTTTTAAAGAAGATATAAACTTTAAATCTGACTGGAACTGCTCTATTCTTTCCACCATCCAGAATTTGTCCTCATAAAATGCTTTAAGCTCTTCTATATCAACATAAGGTTCTGTAAATGCGTTTCTATGTACATATCTTTTTGGTTTATTTATTACCCTTAAAAAAGACGCCCTGTCCCTGTCTCCAAGTGCAAGCCTTATATATGCAAATATATCTTTTGCAATCCAGTGTTCATAAATATTAGGTATACGTTCCTTCATTATGAATGGTATATTATACTCCATAAGTTTTGATGTAAGAGCCCTTGCCTGGATATTTGTGCGGAAAAGGACTGCCATTTCCTGGTATGGAATTCCCTTGTTCCTGTATTCTAATATTTTCTTACAAATATAAGTATTCTCATCTGTTATTCCATTAAATTCCATTATGCATACTGGTGTCTTTTTTTCTGCCAGTTTATCCCCTGATGCCTTAAGTTTTTTATTAATCCTGTTTTTATTATATTTTATAAGGCTGCTGGCAGCTTCCACAATTGGCTGGCTACACCGGTAATTAGTGCTTAATTCATATTTCCCTGCACCCTTGTAATCCTTTAAAAACTGCTGCATAATACCAGGTTTAGCACCTCTGAAACCATATATGGACTGGTCATCATCGCCCACAATAAATATATTATTGGACGGCATTGCAAGAAGCTTTACAACATCGTACTGTACTTTATTAATATCCTGGAATTCATCTATTAATATAAATGGATACTGCTTCTGCCACATCCCTAAAATATCAGGACGCTGTGATAAAAGTTCATAACAGTATACAAGCATATCATCAAAATCTATAAGCCGCTGTTTTATTAATTCGTTCTGGTAGCTGTTAAAAATTTTCTTAAATATATCTTTAGGGCAGTTCATTGGATAATAATATTGTAAATCTATCCCACCGCCTTTTACACGGCTTATCTCTGACTCCAAATCACTTATAAATTCATTCTCATCCTGTATATCCATATCAGTTGCTGCCACAATTTCTTTCAGTATATTTCTTCTGGCATTATCATGTATAATATTTTCAGATGTATAATTATATGCTACTTTAAGTATTGTAAAAAATATTGCATGGAATGTACCAAACTGTACCCTGCCAGCATTATTTCCCATCAGGTTATAATATCTTTTCTGCATTTCAACAGCAGCCGCTTTAGTAAATGTTATAACAAGTATATTAGATGGTTTTATATTACACTCCTGTACTAAATAACGTACCCTTTCTGTTATTACACGTGTTTTTCCTGAACCTGGTGTCCCTATTACCAGGCATGGCCCTTTAAAATGTGTTACAGCTTTTTTCTGTTCATTATTAAGGCTGTCCATTATAATAATCCTCCATAAATTGCTATAGAGAAAAAAAGCCTTTGCAATACAGGCTGGTATACCCATATTGCAAAAGCTTTTCTTTCTTATATCTTCAAAACTGTATACCGTTTACAGACATCCTGAATATTATTAAACCATAAGCTCATCCTAATACAGTTTATATATCCTTGGTAAAACATACCAGATATATTCTGACATATTACAAGAATACATACAACCTTTGGTCAAGCCCGCGGTCTATTAGTGACAGCCAGCTGAACACTTTGCAGTGCTTAC